>CALHVX010000044.1 GCA_938036875.1 uncultured Pseudomonadales bacterium | reverse complement strand
GGTGACCCTAACAACATAAGCAGAGGGACTTTTCGTGAACAAAGCAGAGCTAGTAGACCAAATTGCCGAAGCATCGGATATTTCGAAGGCATCGGCCGGTCGTGCATTGGACGCCGTGTTAGAAGCCATCACCAATTCCTTGAAAGCCGCTGATCCTGTATCACTGGTAGGTTTTGGCACATTTGTTGTACGAGAGCGTGCAGCGCGAGTCGGCCGCAACCCACAAACGGGTGCGGAGATTCAAATATCAGCGGCCAAAGTACCGGCCTTCAAACCAGGCAAAGCGCTGAAAGAGGCACTGAACTAGCGCTAGCTAGATCTGAGCATAGCTTCCAAGCAGGGCGTTTGTAGCGTGCTGTGAGGAGGCGACTGCGTACAGGCTGCGGTCTTCGCATGCCGATTGTGGTTCCTTCCAGAACCTAACCCACACTCGTTGCTAAATTCGGTTTTAGTGCTGGCTCTGGAACAAATCGTATTATCGAGCGCACCCATTGCGGCGAACGCGGCAAGTGGTGCGCTTTTTTATAGGGCGCTGGTGGCAACACACCTAGGCGTTCACAGGAGTTCGTTTTCATGCTTCAACAACTGCGTGATCAAACCGGTGGGTTTGGCTTTAAGCTAATTGTTGGCTTGCTTATTTTTGTGCTGGCTGTGTTTGGGTTTGGCGGTATAAACCTGTTGGCGCCTAGTAGCCAAATGGCGAGCGTGAACGGGGTCGATATTCCCCGGGCATTGGTTGAGCGAGAAGCGCAGCTTGAAGTGCGGCGTATAGCGTCTCAGTTCGGTGAAAACTTTGACCCTAATCTAATCAACGCAGAGCAACTCCAAGCGTCTGTGGTGAATCGTTTGGTAACCCAAGAGCTGCTGCTACAGAATGCCGCGGATCTAGGCATGGGTGTGTCAGAAGCTCAGGCTAAGCTGTCCATCGCGAAGGACCCTAACTTTGCGCTAGACGGTAAGTTTGATGAAGGGACGTACCGCCGGCTAGTAAGAAATATCAATCAAACCCCCCAGGGCTTTGTTGCGGAGACGCGACGCAACTTGTTGCTTCAGCAAGTGAATCGCGCAATCACCGATAGCGCGCTGCTACCTGATTGGGAGTTGCGACAGATGGCGAGCGTGGTTGGTCAAACTCGCGATATAGGCCACCTAAGTTTTACCAGTGCAAGTTTTGCTGATCAGGTCGAAGTCACCGCAGCCGAGGTCGAGCAGGCCTACCAAGAGAATCAGCGTGCCTACATGACCGCTGAGACCTTGGATGTCGCCTACGTTGAGTTTAGCTGGCAGAGCTTGTTACAGGTGGGTGACCAGACTGAGTACACAGTGACCGATGAGGATGCGCTGACGGCCTATAACTCGGAGCTTGAGTTGGCGGTTGCTGCGGAGCAACGCGATAGCTCACACATCCTGTTGCAAATAAACGATGAGCGCGACGAAGCTGCCGCGCTTGCACAGATTCAAGCGATAGCCGATCGGATCAACAACGGCGAAGACTTTGCCGAGTTGGCGACACAGCTTTCTGAAGATCCTGGCTCGAAGCGAGATGGTGGCAAGCTTGGCCTGGTTGGCCAAGGGGTCTTTGATCCTGCATTTGAAGCGGCGCTGTGGGCGTTGAATGCACCCGGTGAGGTTTCTGCACCGGTGAAATCGGCATTTGGCTACCATCTGATTCGTTTGGAGGCGGTTCAAGAAGCCGCCCAACCGACCTTTGAAGAACGCAAAGCAGAGTTGGTTGCTTCGCTACAGGAGAGCCGTGCACGGGCCAACTTCTCAGCCAAGTTGCGCGAGCTGGATAGGATTGCCTTTGAGCAGCCAGATAGCCTTGATGGGGTTGTGGAGGCCATCGGTGCGCCGCTCGTCACGGTGACGGGGGTTGCTGAAAACAGCGGCACTGCGCCGTTTGATGTTGCAGCAACTCGTGCGTCGGTGTTTGCAGAGAAAGTGCTGACAGGTGATGAAAATACGCCAGCACTGGACTTAGGTGATGAGCGCGGTTTGATTGCGCGGGTAGTGCAGCGCTATGAGCCTGAACTGCGCCCGTTGGCTGATGTGCAATCAGACATTGAAGCCCAGTTAAGACAGGACAAAGCACAAGCGGCTGCTAACCTTGCTTTTGCAAGTGCGTTGTCGCGGGTTGAAGCCGGTGAGTCGGTGGTGGATGTGGCCCAAGATTACAACCTCACCTGGCAATCCGGGGATGCGGTGCCACGCACCAGCGTCACCATGCCTCAAGAAATTGTAACCGCTGCGTTTGCGCTGCCGCCGCCAAGCGCAACCGCCAAGGTTGTTGGTAGTGCAGAGTTAGCAAGCGGTGGTAACGCCATTGTTACCGTAACCGCACTGCGCGATGGTGATTATGGCGCAATGACCGAGCGTGAACGGCAGGGGCTGCAGAGTTATTTAAATAACCGTGCCGCGCAGCTGGATTTTGTTAGCTTGTACACAAGCTTTGAAGATGCGGCCAGCATCGATAAACCCGAAGCGGGTTAGCCAACGCTTTAATCCTCAAAAGCCGGTGGTCGCTACTGGCCACCACCGGTCACGTTGACATACAAAGTCAAGGGTTGGCCGGGCTGCAGGTAGGCGTCTTGATCTAACTTGTTCCACTGTGCAATCTCACTGAGCCGAACGTTGAATCGATTGGCGATGTGGGAAAGTGAATCGCCCCGGCGAACAGCGTAGCGAACTTTGCGTAGCACCCGCCGACTGCTTGGGGAGATGCGTAGCTCCTTGCCAACGGGCAATAATTCTTTGGGTGCGATCTCGTTCCAGCGAACCAAGTCGGAGATGCTGACTTTGTACTTTTTGCTGATGCTCCACAGTGAGTCACCCGTACCCACCCGATGTACTGAATTTTTATGCAATCGTGAGATAGGGTAGTCGGTTACCGCGCTCGCAGAGGTGGGGACCAATAGCTTCTGGCCAATGCGTATATTCGAACTCGTCAACCTGTTGGCACGCTTTAGGCTGGCGACGTCTGTTTGAAATTTACGTGCTATGCCGCTCAACGACTCGCCACTTTTGATGACATGTCGTTGCCAGTTGAGCCGTTGCTTCTTGGGTACCGCTGCAAGCCGTTGCTGTGCATCCAGAATATCGGGAGGCAATAACAACCGGTGTGGACCTTTCGGTGGCGTTGCCCACTGGCTAAGCGCTGGGTTCCAGCTGTATAGGGTTTGCAGGTCAAGCGCTAGAACTTTAGAGACTTTCATCAGGTCAAACTGGCTTGCGATGCTGACCCGTTGGAACTTCACCTCGGTACTGATCTCAGGCAACGTAATGTTGTAGCGTGCTGGGTTGCGAATGATCTCAGCGTAAGCCAGAACCCGAGGAACGTAACGTTTGGTCTCACCGGGCAAGGGCAGGGTCCAGTAAAGGGATTCGGTGCCCGTGGCCCTAGACTTGTCAGTGGTTTTTTTGTTGCTGGCTTCAGCCTTGCGTATCGCTCGGCGTACCGAGCCTTCACCGGCGTTGTAGCCAGCCATGACTAAATGCCAATCGTCAAAGGTTTGGTACAAGAAGCTGAAGTAGGCTAGTGCGGCATCGGTGGAGGCTACCAGGTCGCGTCGACCGTCATACCACCAGTTACGATCTAAGCCGAAACGCTCCGCGGTTGGTGGGATGAACTGCCATAGGCCCGCAGCGCCGCCGGGGGAGAAGGCGTAAACATCCAGACCACTTTCCACCAGTGGGATGAGGGCAAGTTCTGTTGGCATCCCCAACTGATGAACTTGCTCTAGTATGTAAGGTAAGTAGCGCTCCAACTCTTCGGCGCGACGCTTCCAAATGCCAGAGTTGCGCGTTAGGAACGAAATTTCTTGTTGTACTACCGGATTTTCCGAGCTGTCCGGCATCACAAAGCCGTTGCGTAGCTCCTGCCAAAGATCGCGATTGGCTGTGGTGGCGACAGCAGGTCGGGCTAGCTGCGCGCTGGAGCGCTCTGTCGCGTTGCTCAGGTTCGGTGTAGCCTGGCTTAGCAGAGTGCCTGCGTAGCCCACTACGGGTTCCCAGCGCGCTGCAGCGACGCCTGAGTCAGCGGCCAGTCCAACGGCGGGAATCAATCCGACCCCTAGCAAGAGCCATAGGTACAGGTGGCTCAACGATTTAGAGATAGGCTCGGGGTGTTGGGGAGCTAAGCGCGTTCGCAAAAGTTGGTAAGCCGTACAGCGTTTAGGCAAGTATAGGTCGGATTTACCAAAACACCGAGCGGCAAAGCGAGAGCCATCCGGTCGACACTTACGCCTTGCGAGCAGATACAATTGGCTCAGGCGATTCTTCGAGCAGCGAATCTGTTTTAATTGGTTATCGATTGAGGCCAAAAACACGTGGCGGCAACTCCAGCATCCAGCAGAGTAGAACGGTTAACTTCCTGGTGGGACAGCCCAGCAGGCCAACGCCTATTGGCTGAACAACAGCCATTGTTGGCGGCAGAGGCACGTCGATTCCATGGCGATAGTCTGCTATGGATAGGCTGCCACAGCCTAGCTGCTGAAAATGTGCGGCGGTGCATGGTTCGAAACCGCTTCTATGCCGCAATACCTGGATCCTGCCCCGACGCCAAGTTAACGAATTTTGCGGCCCTGGCGCAACAACTGCCGCTAGCGAATGGGTCAATGAACGCCGTGGTGCTGCACCACGCGGTGGAATGCGCAGATGACCCACGACAGGTCATGCGGGAGGCCAGCCGCGTGTTGGCGCCGGGTGGCCGCTTGGTGCTTTGTGGTTTTAACCCATGGAGCTTATGGGGGTTAGGCAACCTAGTGCGCCGAGCGCGTGGTATGACCCGTGGTTATTCGGGGATGGGCGAGCGGTTTATCTCACACCGGCGCTTGTTGGATTGGTTGGCGGTGCTTGGGTTTGAGTTCAATTGCCCGGTGCGTTTTGCAGGCTATAACCTTGGTCGTGGTGGGAGCGGTGCGCGGGGTTTAGCAACCCAGGAATGGCTGACTCGCTTGCAACCGCCTATTGCATCCTCATTTGTTGTGAGCGCCACCAAGCAGGCCATGTCTGTGCGACCATTGCTTCGCGATGCTAGCTTGCCGCGCGGCAAGCTAGCGCCCGTGGCCTACCCCAAATTGAATGCTTGGAATCAGACCGAATCCGACAAGTAATGATCATCAGCTAACGGGCGTTAAGCCTTATCGAAGGAAGTTAACCTATGCGACAAGTGGTTCTAGATACCGAAACCACAGGCTTAGAAGCCGAGAAGGGTCACAAAGTTATCGAGATAGGCGCCGTTGAAATCATCGATCGACGGCTAACCGGGCGGCACTATCATAAGTACCTCAACCCCCAGCGTGATATTGATGCCGGGGCCCAAGAGGTGCACGGCCTATCGCGCCAGTTCCTTGCGGACAAACCACTTTTTAGCGATGTGGCTGGTGAGTTTCTGCAGTTCATTCAAGGTGCCGAGCTGGTCATTCATAACGCGCCCTTTGATGTGAATTTTTTGGAGCATGAGCTTAGGGCGCTACCACCCACCGCTCGAACAGAGTTAGGCCTGCCAAGCAATGCCAAGGCTTGCAAGCTCGACAAGATGTGCACCATTGCAGATTCCCTAGCCATGGCTCGACACAAACACCCTGGGCAAAAAAACAATTTGGATGCGCTGTGCCGGCGCTACGATGTAGACAACTCGTCACGCCAGTTACACGGCGCTTTGCTGGATGCAGAGATACTGGCCGATGTGTATCTGCTAATGACGGGCGGGCAAACGGCGTTGTTTGATGGTGGTTCGCAAAGCGAAAGCGAGCTGGAACAGCTGGTTAGCGATCAGCAATGGACGCCGCCGGCGAATTTAAAGGTGGTGGTGCCAAACGCCGAAGAGCTGGCGCTGCATGATGCGTTGCTGGATATTCTCGATAAAGAGTCCGCTGGTGCGCTTTGGCGCTCACCAGCGGGTGGTTAGGCCCTCTTAGCCTATAGGGGCGTTGGGTGCTTCTGTGTTGGGTCCTTCTCTGTTAGGCGCTTCTCTGCTGGGTGCCTATTTATAGAATGTAGTGGACGCCAATGAATCCCATGATACCCATAGTGATGGTGTAAGGCATGGCCATGATCACCATACGGCCGTAAGACAAACGCACCAGCGGCGCAATGGATGAGGTGAGCAAGAACAAGAAGGCGGCCTGGCCGTTTGGTGTGGCAACGCTGGGGATGTTGGTCCCGGTGTTGATGGCAACAGCCAGCTCATCAAAATGTTCTCTAGTGATCACGCCTTGATCCAGCGCCGCTTTCACCTCATTGATATAGACGGTTGCGACAAAGACGTTGTCACTGATAGCAGACAGCACGCCGTTGGCGACGTAGAACATGCCAGGTTGCATATCCAAGGGTAAGCTCAACACGTAATCGATGACCGGGCTAAACAGGTGTTGATCGTGAATGACACCAACGATGGCAAAGAAGACGACCAGTAGGGCGGTGAAGGGCAAAGCCTCCTCGAATGCGTGGCCAATTTGATGCTCATCAATGATGCCGTTGAAGGCGGTTTGCAACACGATCACCATCAGCCCTATCAGGCCAACCTCGGCAACGTGGAATGCCAGGGCGAACACCAAGCAAAGCGCAGCGATTGCCTGGATGACTAGGCGAGCGCGATCGCGATTGGTACGTTCTTCGGCTTCTGCGATGGCGTAGTCATTAAGGATCTCGCGTACCGGTTCTGGTAGCTGGTCGCCGTAGCCGAAGAACTTAAACTTTTCTAGCAGCATGCAAGTCACCAGGCCAACAACCAGTACCGGCATAGTGACCGGTGCCATGCGCATGAAGAACTCGACAAAATCCCAGCCGGCACGGCCCGCGATGAGTAGGTTTTGGGGCTCGCCTACGGTGGTGCACACCCCACCCAATGCAGTACCCACGGCACCGTGCATCAACAAGCTGCGTAGGAACCCACGAAATTGTTCTAGGTCGGTGCGATGGTGGTCACCAATGCTCTCATCCCCGCCGTGCTCGTGTTCGTCGCGATAGCCTTTACCCGAGGCCACTTTGTGGTAAACCGAGTAAAAACCGACCGCCACGCTGATAATGACGGCCGTCACCGTTAGTGCATCTAAGAAGGCGGAGAGGAAGGCGGCTACCGCGCTGAACAGTAGCGAAATAGCAATCTTTGAGCGTATTCCGAGCAAAATCTTGGTGAAAGTGAAGAGCAACAGCTCCTTCATGAAGTAGATGCCGGCCACCATAAAGATCAGTAGCAAAATAACAGGGAAGGCACCAAACACTTCAAGCCTTACGGTCTCGGCACTCGTCATGCCAATCAGCACCGCCTCGATAGCCAGCAAGCCGCCCGGTTGTAAGGGGTAGCAGCGCAACGCTAAGGCTAAGGTGAAGATGAACTCTATAACCAGCACCCAGCCAGTGACAAATGGACCAACAGTGGCCAAAAGCAGAGGGTTTAAGACTAAAAACGCGATGATTGTGGTCTTGTACCACTCGGGCGCGTTGCCCAGAAAGTTGTCCCAATAAGCGTTTGCTGTAGCGCGTGGCATGTAGTGATCTTCCTAGTTGGTCACCGGTGGTGTCGATTTCTCAAGGCCACTCGTTGGCGAGTGTCCTAAGTCAATGTTTACCAGCAGGTTGCTGTGCGTTAGTTTCCGGTTAAGATTAAGGCAAGTTTCAATTCAAATATTTGACACATGTATCCGATCCATCTTTTCGGTTCATGTATTGGTATATTAAGTCGTTTCAACATTACCCAAAAGCGAGTAAGCATAACATGTGGCCACGTGATCCCAGCGAGTTTGAATCTTTAGTGCAACCACCAGATGCTATAGATAAGGATAGATCATGGTATTTCGTTTGCATTGACGGACAGATCGCTTCTCAGGCCGAAAATGGCCAACTACGTCCCATTGATGGCGATGGATATCGTTGGTTAGACCTAGAAATTGCTTATGAGCACTTTATGGGGGTGTATCAAGGGCGCGCCTGCTATGCCGTGGCGGCCAGCGGCAAGTTGCCCGAGGGTTATGCTTTAGGCGGTCTGCGCGGTTGGCTAGGGCGTGTGGATGCAGAAATTTTCTATCTGGGCGGGCGGGCTGTCCAATTGGTGGATTGGCATAAAACGCATCAGCATTGTGGGCGATGTGGTCAAGCTACTGTTGATCATGCCTCGGATCGAGCCAAGCAATGTGAAGGTTGCGGCCATATCGCTTACCCAAGGCTGTCACCCAGCATCATTGTATTGGTGCATCGCGGTGACGAGATGCTGTTGGCACGCAATGCGGCTTGGCCCCAAGGGATGTTCAGCACCCTAGCTGGTTTTGTTGAGCCGGGTGAATCCATAGAGCAAACGGTGCACCGAGAAGTGTTTGAAGAAGTGGGTATTAAGGTCAAAAACCTTAAATACTTGGGCAGCCAAAGTTGGCCCTTCCCAAACTCGCTGATGCTAGGGTTTCACGCAGAGTACGACTCCGGTGAATTTGTCCTGCAGGCAGAAGAAATTGCCGAGGCGGAGTGGTTCAAGCCCGATGCACTACCGAATATTCCACCAGCCACGGCGATCTCTCGTTGGCTAATCGATGACTTTTTGGCCACCTTAACTTAGTGGCTAATAGCGCGGCCTAGTCAGGGGTGGCCAAGCTTGACCCTCCGCGGAACAGGCTAAGCAGTGTAAATGCCCAGGGCAGGTAGCCGTCTGAACTCAGCTGAGCGGCCATGAACCGCTCCATGAAGTCGGCATAGGCGCTGTCACTGCCGCTTAACAGGTGCCCAACGTCTTGAGCGTCTCGAAACCAAAAGGTTGCTTGAGTGGGTTCCTTTTCATCTAGCCACACCAATTGCCCTTGAGCTAGCTCAAAGCAAAGGCTGAACTGATCCGCGTCTTGCGCGCCTAAAGGCGAGTTGACGGGCCAGGCTAAACGTAGCCTGGCATCAAGGCTGCTCACCACCCTGGGGTTGATGCGGGCTTGCAGGTAAGCTCTAACGCTAGAGGCATCGGTTAAACCGACCTCAAGCTTGCTTTGCTGGGTGGCTGATCCTGTTGGCCTTGAGCCGGTAGCTGTTGTTGGTTTTGACGAGGGTTTTCCGGCCACGCTGGCTACTCCTAAAGATCCCATGGATATTGGCAATATATGCTGGCACATCGCGGTGGACGCGAACGCTGCTGATGGCTACATTAGCGCGTCCAAAAAAGTGATGCACTATGGAATATCTCTACCAGTTTTTATTGTTCTTAGCCCAGGCGGCGACCATTTTGGTGGTTGTTTTGATTATCCTGTCGGCGCTAGCTAATGCGGGTACCCGACGCAGCGATCCTGAGCGAGGCTACCTGCGGGTCAGCGATTACAACGAGCGGCTGCGCGATCAAAAAGATCAGTTGCAAGCGGCCTTGCTGAGCGAAGATGAATACAAGCGCCGCTCCAAGCTAGAAGCCAAGCAAGAAAAGCGCAAGAGCAAGTTGGAGCAAAAGCAGAGGCATAAGAGTAAGTCAGCAGAATCTCGCCAAGCCAAAGACAAGCGTGTGTTTGTGCTGGACTTTGATGGGGATGTGCAAGCGTCGCGCGTTGACCAACTGCGCAAAGAAATCACCGCTGTTCTCACAAGTGCTGGCACCCAGGATGAAGTGGTCGTGCGCTTAGAAAGCCCGGGTGGGGTGGTGCACGGTTATGGTCTTGCCGCATCTCAATTGCATCGAGTCACCGAGCAGGAAATTCCGCTAACCGTAGTTGTGGACAAGGTTGCCGCTAGCGGCGGCTATATGATGGCAGCGGTTGCCAACCGCATTGTTGCTGCGCCCTTTGCGGTGGTCGGATCCATTGGGGTAGTAGCGCAAGTGCCAAACGTGCACCGTTTGCTGAAGAAAAATGATGTTGACGTTGAGTTGGTCACCGCTGGTAAATATAAGCGGACGTTAACCATGCTCGGAGAAAACACTGAAGAAGGTAAGGCTAAATTCCAACAGGAGCTGGACGATACTCATGCGCTTTTTCAGCAACACATCACGGCTCATAGGCCCAGTGTGGATGTGGCCGAAGTGGCCACTGGCGAAACATGGTACGGCCAAGAGGCGGTGGCGCTAAACCTGATCGACGAGATATCCACCAGTGATAGCTATTTGGTGAAAGCCTGCGAGTCGGCCAGCGTCTACGAAGTGCGTTGGGTTGAACAAGTGAAGCCGTTAGACAAGCTATTAGGTCGTGTAGCGCAAACGGCTAAATCGCTGGAGCGGTCGTTCGACAGCTTTCGCGCGCAGCTTGGGCAGTGGAATCGATTAAGCTAAATATTGAGGTAACACAATGAGTCAGTTTCAAGCATTTCGGGTAGAGAAAGGTGAAGACGGTTTCACGCGTAGTATCGTGACTCGCGATACCCAAGATTTACCCCCAGGCGAGGTGCTGATCGACGTTCACTACTCGTCGTTAAATTATAAAGATGCGCTATCTGCAACAGGTAACCCTGGTGTGTCGCGCAACTTCCCACATACCCCCGGTATTGATGCTAGTGGTGTTGTGGTGAGCAGCGATAGCGATCGTTTCGGCACCGGTGATCCCGTGGTGGTGATTGGTTTTGATCTAGGCATGGGTACCGATGGTGGCTACGGCCAGCAAATACGTGTGCCTGCAGATTGGGTTGTTGCGTTACCTGAAGCGCTGAGCATGGAAGACAGCATGGTGTTGGGTACTGCCGGGGTCACGGCGGCTTTGTGTGTAGATAAGCTTGAGAGCGCGGGTATGACACCGCAAAGCGGCCCAGTGTTGGTTACCGGCGCAACGGGCGGGGTGGGTTCAGTGGCCATCATGCTGCTAAAGGCGTTGGGTTATACCATCACGGCGGTGAGCGGTAAGCCAGAGCAGCACGAATTCTTGACCCGCATTGGGGCGAGCGAAATTTTGCCTCGTGAAGCACTTCAAGAGGGTGGCAAAAAGCCGCTGCTGGCGGAAACTTATGGTGGGGTGGTGGACACCGTGGGTGGTGACCTTCTGTTCAACGCCCTTAAGAGCCTGCGGTACGGCTGTAGCTTAGCCGCTTGTGGTTTGGTTGCCTCCCCCCAGTTTGATGCAACAGTATTACCCTTTATTTTGCGTCATGTGAATTTGCTTGGAGTGGATTCGGTCCAGCTGCCACTGGCTGAGAAGCAGCGCATTTGGGACAAGCTGGCGTCTAGCTGGCAGCTGCCACGCTTGCATGAGCTCAAGCGCTCTTTGGAGCTAACCGACGTATCAGCCGCTATCGACGAGATATTGGCTGGCAAAATGGTTGGCCGTGGCGTGGTGTCGTTACGCTAGTTACGCGGCATTAATCTCGCCTTAACTCGGGGTTGATGGCAATAGGGCTTGGGTAGCGAAAGATAACCAAGTAGCTGCTCAGCAACAAGGTGAGCACCGTGGCCCCTTGGACAATATGGGCCGCATGTTCGCCAAGCAAACCTGCCGTTACCGCCACGTAGCTCAGCAGCAGCGAAAACTCTGAGGTTTGCCCGAGACGAAAGCCAACCTCCCAAGATTGTTGGCTCGGTTCCCCTTGCCATTGCAGAAGCTTGGCAAACACCAAGGGCTTTGCCGCCACCAAGAGCAAACCCAACACCAGGGTTGGCACAGCAACGCTCAGCATGAGCTCTATATCCAACCCGGCGCCAACCCCAAAGAAAAACAGCACCAAGAAAAAATCACGCAATGGCTTTAAGTGTTCCGTGATGTACTGCGCTATGGGGCTATTGGCCAGTGATACACCGGCGACAAAGGCGCCAATGGCCAGCGACAAACCCGCAAAGTGGGCGAGGCTAGCAAAGCCCAAGCACCAGCCGATGGCGACCAAAAAGATAAACTCATGAAAGGCATCGAACTTTCGCAACAGCGGCGTAACTATCCACTTAACGCCCACGAAGGCACCGCCAATCAGCAAGGGCAACATCAGCAGGGCGACCCCAAGATTGCTTAGCGTTGCGCCAACCGATGCCCCAATGCCCGCGAAGGCGATCAACGCAATAATCGCGATAAAATCCTGAATCAACAGTAAGCTCACCACAATCTCACCGACATGGCGGTGATGTAGAACCGTGGTGGGTAACAGTTTGATGCCAAGGATAGTGCTGCTGAAGGTCACCGCAACACCGCATACTATGGCCTCAGCCAGGGTGTAACCGAAGGCTGTAAGCAACCCAAAGCCCAAACCAAAAAAGACCAGGCTGGTGACAATGCCGGTCAGCAGCCCCTCACCCAACATACTCTTGAGTCGGCTTGGCTTTAGATCTAACCCCACCAAAAAGAGCAGGAAGATAATGCCAACCTCAGCTATCTCGGACAGCAAGCGCGCGTCGCTTACCCATTGCAAGCCATGGGGTCCCAGCAATGCGCCTAAGACGATATAGGCCACGAGCAACGGCTGACGGGTGGCGAGGGCTACGGTGGCCAACACGGCCGCCCCCGCAAAGATTAAGAAGAATGAATGAACAATGCCGGTTTCCAAAGTGCCGGCTCCTGCTGGCGGTTAGCGCCGAAATACCGGGGTTGGTTCGGCGATACTGCCTTGATAATACGCGGTGTACGGCTGTAATGCTGCTTGAGCTGTGGCCAGGTTACGTTCAGCAGGGAGTTCGAAGCTGGTGAACCCGCTGCGTTGAAGGTAATGGAGCATGTCAGGGTGGACATCCCCTAGTGCGCGCAACTCGCCGGTGAACCCTAAGCGTTCGCGTAGCAGCACCGCTAGCGACAAGCCCCGACCATCGTTAAAGGCTGGAAAATCGATGCCGATAAAGGCGGCCGCGCTATAGGTGGCTTCAGGCTCGGCATCCACACCTAAGTACAGACCGGCACCGGAGTCTGGTTGCCAGCGGTCTGCCGGGACCATTGCCCCTGGCTTGCCATCATCAGCGGCTTGTTCGGAAACAAACCAAGCGTCGTTAATGACCTCACCTTGGTTATTCAGCGTCGGCATAAATTTGCTCCTTGAAGGGTGCCATGCCAATTCGGCGAAAACAGTTGAGGAAAGATTCTGGTTGCTCGCTGGAACCTGATTGCGGCAAGCGTTGTGCTAGGTACACATCAATAATCTCATCGATAACCCCAACGACCTCGCTGCGAGATACGGATGGCCCAACAATTTTACCGATGCTTGCTTCAGCGCCTGCATCACCGGAATGCCCGCCAAGGGAGATTTGATAAAACTCCTCCCCCTTTTTATCCACGCCAAGTATGCCAATGTGCCCCACATGGTGGTGGCCGCAGGCGTTCATGCACCCCGAGATGTTGAGGTCTAGGTCACCAAGGTTTACTAAATCTTCGTACTGAGCAAAGTGGTCTTGGATTGCCTCGGCAACCGGGATGGATTTGGCGTTGGCTAGCGAGCAGTAGTCGCCGCCCGGGCAGCAAATGATGTCGGTCAGCAGGCCGGCGTTGGCGCTGGCCAGGTCGTTGGCACTGGCGAGTTGCCACAGTTCCAATAGACCGTCGGCGCGTACGTCCGGAAGCACAAAGTTTTGTTGATGGCTGATACGAATATCGCCAAAGCCGAACTGGTCAGCCCAATCTGCAACCAACTCCATTTGGGCATCGGTAACATCGCCGGGTGGAATGCCAAAAGCTTTGGTAGAAAGCACCACAACGGCGTAACCCGGGCGCTTGTGTGCAGTGACGTTGTGCCGCATCCAGCGATCAAACTCTGGCTCAACCATGCGCTGGTTGCTGAGCAGCTTGGTTGCATCTTCAAGCGCCGCGTACTCGGGCGGAGCAAAAAATGTTTCCATGCGCTGCACTTCGCTGGTGGGTAACCGGCTTGCTTTGCCGCGTTGCGAACCTAAAATTTCTGCCCATTCGGCGTTAACCTGGTCACGAAATTTATCAGCGGTGAGGGCGCGAACCAAAATTTTGATTCGCGCTTTGTATTTGTTGTCGCGACGACCGTACCGGTTGTATACGCGCATGATCGCTTCTAGGTAGGTCAAAAGGTCAGCCACGGGTAGATCAGTTTTGATGGTTGAGCCAATAACGGGCGTACGTCCTAGACCACCACCGACCTTTACGTCAAACACGACCTCACCGGCAACCTGGCGCACATGCAAACCGATATCGTGCACATCAACGGCAGCGCGATCATCGCTGGCGCCGGTAACTGCAATCTTAAATTTACGTGGTAACCAGTCGAACTCTGGATGGGCGGTAGACCACTGGCGGATAATCTCGCAATAAGGTCGTGGATCCACACTTTCATCGGCCGCCACGCCAGCGTATTCGTCTGTGGTCACGTTGCGAATGCAGTTGCCGCTGGTCTGGATAGCGTGCATTTCAACCTTGGCGAGGTCTTCGAGTATGTCAGGCACCGAAGCCAGTTCAGGCCAGTTAAATTGCATGTTCTGGCGGGTGCTCAGGTGACCATAACCGCGGTCGTAGTCCCGGGCGACTCGAGCTAGGGCACGCAGCTGTGCGCTCGACAGGGTGCCGTAAGGCACGGCAACACGTAGCATAGGCGCTAGGCGTTGGACATAGAGCCCATTGCGCAGCCGTAGCTGCAAAAATTCGTCTTCGCTGAGCTCCCCAGCCAAATAGCGTTCGGTTTGATCTCGGTATTGGGAGACACGTTCGGCAACAAACTGCTTGTCGAAGTTGTTGTACTGATACATAAGGTGATGGTTCGCTTTCCCGGAGGCGGGGCAGGGTAGCATCGAGTATCCGGGCCTCCAAGTCTGGAAGGGTCTAAGGTTAGAACGAATCGGTCAATTTGGTGCCGCCAGCCGGGGTAGAAGCCGTCAAATTATTGCGTTGGGCGGCTTTAAGTCGCAATCGGCGGCCGTGCAGATTGAGCCTCAAGCAAGCCTTGGGTACACTGCGGCCGCGATTTGAACCAACAAGTCAGTGTTACAGTACCCGTTTTTAAAGAGGACGCCTTAGTGAGCAACCCGCAATCCCCAGCCGAGACTGCATTAGATTCAGAGCACGATTCGCAGGCCGCCAGTGATGCCCGCGCAGACGCGAAGGGCATTCTGATAATCATCGTCACCGCCATCGCCTTTGCGATACATTTTGTTTCTGGTTGGAAGCCCGATTTCTAGAGCGCTTGACCAAGCCGCCAATTGGCAGCTTCTTCCTTTTAGCCTTTGGCACCTAGGTGGCTAGCTAGGCGCAGGCCTCCTAGCGATTTAGATTTGGGCGCAACAATTGCCCTGCGCGCTCGACGCTAATGCCCTGACGCTCCGCGTAGTCATCCCGCTGCTCTTCATCAATGGGGCCAACGCCAAAGTACTTCGCCTGTGGGTGCGCAAAGTACCAACCGCTAACCGCAGCGGCGGGAAGCATGGCAAACTGCTCCGTCAGCTCAATGCCAGTATTGCTGGTGACCTGTAGCAACTCGAACAACTTTGTTTTCTCGCTGTGCTCTGGGCAAGCGGGGTAGCCGGGCGCTGGTCGTATCCCTTGATAGCCTTCTTTGATCAACTCGTCGTTCGCTAACGCTTCGGTTGCAGCGTAACCCCAGAACTGCTTGCGCACACGTTCGTGCAGGTGCTCAGCAAAGGCCTCTGCTAAGCGGTCTGCTAGGGCTTTGACCAAAATCTGGTTGTAGTCATCGTTTGGATAGTCCGCAAGCACCGCGTCAATGCCCGCACCGGCAGTGACCGCAAAACCACCAATATAGTCTGGCGTGCCCTTAGGGGCGATAAAGTCTGCTAGACACAGGTTGGCTTCGCCCTCTGGCTTCATGCGCTGCTGGCGTACATGGCACAACCGGGTAATGGTCTTGCTGCGTGTCTCATCTGCATAAAGCTCGATGTCATCTGTGCCTTCGCGATTGCAAGGCCAAAACCCAAACACCGCATGTGCCTGCAAGCGCTCGTCTGTGACCAGTTTGTCGAGCATGGCCAACGCATCTTTGTACAAGTCACGCGCGCTTTCGCCAACTACCTCGTCTTCAAGGATGGCTGGGAACTTGCCAGCCAACTCCCAAGTCATAAAGAATGGTGTCCAGTCGATGTAAGGCACCAGTTCGCTCATCGGATAATTATCGAGTACTTGCACACCAAGCTGCTGCGGTTTTGTCGGGGTGTACTGACCAAAGTTAACTTCTTCAGCGTTGGCACGTGCCTGCTCAAGCGTCAGGTACTTACGGTTTTGCGCTCGCGCGGCGGTTCGTTCGCGGATGACATCGTACTCCGCCTTAATCTTAGCGGCATATTCGGAGTAACCCGTCTCAGAAGTTAAGGTGCCAGCCACGCCGACACTTCTAGAGGCATCGGTGACATAGATGGTGGGTCCGTTGCTGTACGCTGGGCAAATGCGTGCGGCAGTATGAGCTTTAGACGTGGTGGCGCCACCAATCAAGAGTGGGATATCCATGCCACGACGTTGCATCTCTTCCGCGACATAGACCATCTCGTCTAGCGACGGGGTGATCAGGCCAGACAACCCGACGATATCTGCGCCCACTTCTTGTGCGGTATTAAGAATTTTGTCTAGCGGCACCATAACCCCAAGATCAATAATCTCGTAGTTGTTGCACTGGAGCACCACACCAACGATGTTCTTGCCGATGTCGTGCACGTCGCCTTTAACCGTTGCCATGACAATTTTGCCTTTGGTTTCAACCTCACCACCTTGCTCAAGCTCAATAAACGGGATTAGGTGGGCAACGGCCTGTTTCATTACACGGGCACTTTTCACCACTTGGGGTAAAAACATCTGGCCAGAGCCAAACAGGTCTCCAACCACGTTCATGCCGTCCATCAATGGTCCTTCAATCACCTCGATAGGGCGGTCGGCCAGCAGTCGTGCCTCTTCTGTATCTTCAACAATGTACTCGTTGATGCCTTTTACCAGTGCATGCGACATGCGTTCTTCGACCGGTAGCTCGCGCCAGCTTAGATCCGGTCCTTTGGCCACCTGACCACTGCCGCTGAACTGCTCAGCTGCATCCAGCAAACGTTCGGTGGCATCTTCTCGGCGGTTTAAGACCAAGTCTTCAACCAGTTCCAGCAGATCTTTGGGTATGTCGGAGTAAATGCCCAATTGACCCGCGTTCACGATGCCCATGGTGAGCCCCGCTTTGATCGCGTGGTACAAAAATACGGTATGGATGGCCTCACGAATGGGGTTGTTGCCGCGAAAGGAGAAAGACACGTTGCTGACCCCGCCAGAAATCTTGGCGTGGGGAAGGTTGTCGGTGATCCACTGGCAGGCATTGATGAAGTCCACCGCGTAGTTGCGGTGCTCATCGATACCAGTACCAATGGCAAAAATGTTGGGATCAAAAATAATGTCTTGGGGAGCAAAGCCTACTTGCTCAGTGAGTACCTTGTAGCTGCGGGCACAGATTTCTGTTTTGCGTTCAAAGGTATCCGCTTGACCCTCCTCGTCAAACGCCATCACCACAACCGCCGCACCATATTGCTTGCACAGCTCCGCCGATTCGATGAAGGCTGCTTCACCTTCTTTTAGGCTGATGGAGTTAACAATGGCTTTACCCTGGATGCAGCGCAACCCGGCTTCGATGATGCTCCACTTGCTTGAGTCAACCATGATAGGAACTCGGGCGATATCCGGCTCTGAAGCGATGAGCATTAGGTACCGAACCATGGCAGCTTCGCTGTCGAGCATGCCTTCGTCCATGTTGATGTCGATGATCTGGGCGCCGTTGTCTACTTGCTGGCGCGCAACGCTTAGCGCGGTATCGTAATCGCCTTCGCGAATCAACCTTGCAAAGCGCGCTGACCCGGTGACATTAGTTCGCTCCCCAACGTTCACAAACAAGCTATCTTCGTTGACGCTGAGAGGCTCTAACCCGCTTAGCAAAAGTGCGGGTTTTGATGCTTTGATCTTGCGCGGTGCCAGACCCTGCACGGCATCATGGATAGCCTGGATATGGTCTGGTGAGGTACCGCAACAACCACCTAAGATATTGACCAAACCACTGTCTGCAAACTCTTTAAGAATGACGGCCATGGTATCGGGTGTTTCATCGTAGCCACCAAAGGAATTCGGCAAACCTGCATTTGGGTGTGCACTGACCCAGGTATTGGCGCTGCGTGACAGTTGTTCAACGTAAGGCCTTAGCTGATCTGCCCCTAGTGCGCAGTTGAGGCCAACCGAAAGCGGTTGCGCATGAGCTACGGAGGTCCAGAAGGCTTCGCATGTTTGGCCAGATAACGTTCTGCCGCTAGCGTCGGTGATGGTGCCTGAGATCATCAAGCCGATGGGGTGGCCTCGAGTCACTTCAAGCTGTTTGACCGCCACGATTGCCGCTTTGGCGTTTAAGGTATCAAACACGGTTTCAATTAAAATCAAGTCCGCGCCGCCATCCAACAAGGCACCGGCAGCAACAACGTAGTTGTCAACCAGCTCAACAAAGGTCACGTTGCGAAAGCCCGGATCATTCACATCGGGAGACAAGCTGGCGGTGCGATTGGTTGGTCCCAGGACGCCGGCCACATAGCGGGGGCGTTCTGGAGTTGCATAGTTGTCACAAGCAGCTCGTGCGATACGGGCGGCCGCTTGGTTCATCTGGGCAACCATGGGTTCAAGAGCGTAATCTGCTTGCGCAATGGTGGTGGCGGTGAAGCTATTGGTTTTGATGATCTCCGCCCCTGCTGCAAGATAGGACTCATGGCAGCGCTGGATTAGCTGGGGTTGGGTCAAACTCAAAATGTCGTAGTTGCCACGCAGCGGAAAACTCTGATCATGATCCGCCAGCAGGCTTGCGCGGTAGTCCTCCTCCACCAAGTTTTCCCCTTGTAGCAAGGTGCCGTAGGCGCCATCCAAGATGACCACGCGTTCGGCAAGTTGAGCTTGTAGCGGGACTAAGTGCTGGGGTAACTGGGTGATCATGGTGATTGCGTTTCCATTCTTGGCATTGGGTAGTGAAGGCGACTGGTCTAGCTGTAGTTGCAGTGGTGTCAGCTAACCCGTTGAGTATCTACTAGACGTTAGCACGGCCTCAAATGAAGAAAGCGGGACTGGTAGTGAAAGTTACTCAAGGATAGCTAAGACAAGCATTTGTGGGCCGTTTTGGTGCTGTTTTTGGGATATAGCGGGCTTTATCGCGGGCTTACATACTGCGCCATTGTGGCCGGGCAGAGAGATTGTTAATATTTCCCACTAAATTGGTGGGAAATAGACGCGTGATCGAGATATCCGAAGCTGCACAAACGTATTTAGCGGAACTTCTGAGCAACCAGGAGGGCGAGGGCATAGGCATTCGCATCTTTGTTTCTCAGCCAGGCACACCGCATGCAGAGACCTGTATAGCCTATTGCCGCCCTGGCGAAGAGCAAGAGGGGGATACCCCGGTGGCTTACGACAAGTTTACGGCTTGGTTCGAAAAACGTAGCGAAAGCTACCTTGTGGATGCGAAGGTAGACTACGCAGAGGACCGCATGGGTGGGCAGCTCACGATTAAAGCGCCAAATGCCCGGACACCCAACGTGGGCCCTGATGCCTCGATCGAAGATCGCATCAACTACGTTCTCTACAACGAGATCAATCCAGGCTTAGCTTCTCACGGTGGACAAGTATCACTGGTAGAGATTGTTGAGGACAATGTTGCCATCTTGGAGTTTGGCGGTGGTTGCCAGGGTTGCGCTGCGGTTGATGTGACCTTGAAAAACGGTGTCGAGAAGACCTTGCTGGAACAAATTCCCGAGCTGACCGCTATCAAAGACTCCACCGACCACACCGTAACCGAAAACGCCTATTACAAGTAACGCTATGCCAAGGTGCTAGACCGACGACGCAGCGGTTGCGCTAAGCGTTGGTTTAGCTCGCGTAGCAGTTCCGTTGTTTCTTCCCAGCCGATACAGGCATCCGTTACCGATTGTCCGTAGGTCAGCTCAACTTTTGCGCTGCTGTTGAGAGATTGAGCGCCAGCAATCAAATGACTTTCTAGCATCAAGCCGACGATGCTTGTGTTTCCCGCTTCGATTTGTCCAGCCACATCTTTGGCAACTAAGGCCTGTCGGTTGTGATCTTTGCTGGAGTTGGCGTGTGAGCAATCGACCATAATGCTGCGACTGGCCGGATGTGGTGATTGCAGCTTAGCCAGTTCTGCCTCGCTTGCCGTTATGTGGTCGGCGCTGTAGTTGGCGCCATTGCTGCCTCCGCGCAGAACAATATGAGCCATAGGATTACCACGGGTATGAATGACGGCCACTTCACCGGCCTGAGAGATGCCGAGAAAGCGATGTGCGCTTGCTACCGAGCCTAGAGCATTGATGGCGACACCTAAATCACCGTCGGTCCCATTTTTGAAACCCACAGCACAGCTTAATCCCGAGGCCATTTCGCGGTGGGTTTGTGATTCAGCGGTGCGTGCTCCAATCGCAGACCAACTGATCAAATCCTGCAGATACTGTGGAGCAATGGGGTCTAGCGCTTCGGTGGCGATGGGTAAACCCAATGCCGTGATATCTAGCAACAATTGGCGCGCTAGTTGTAGACCACCAGCCACATCAAAGCTGTCGTCGAGATGAGGGTCGTTCACCAAACCCTTCCATCCCACGGTGGTGCGGGGTTTTTCAAAGTAGGCCCGCATCACCAGCAATAGGTTGTCTTCCACTTCACCAGCTAACCTTTGCAGGCGTTTTGCGTACTCTCGCGCCGCGTGCGCATCGTGTATAGAGCAGGGCCCAACCACCACAAGCAATCTAGGGTCTGCACCGGTTAACACAGCATTGACGGCAGCCCGGCAGTCATCCACTTGCTTGGCCAGCGTTGGGCTCAGAGGCTGCTGACGTTTTAGCTCCTGTGGCGTTAACAACACCTCATGCCCCTCGACGTTGATGTTGTCTATCGGCTCGGCGGTAGGGTCCTGCATTGGTGTTCTCCATGGTTAATCAAGTTCCGGTAACGGCAGCTTGAGGTGATTGTTGGCTGCCCGACGGCTGGCAACCAAAAAAAAAACCCCGCTCGGCTTGCCGATCGGGGTTTCCGGGGGCAGCCGTTGAACGCTGCCTTAATTTACTAGGCGCGCTAATGCAGGTAAGTAAAATACCAAGCAGACCAAAACCCAAAGATCTCAGTCGCTGGTACCTTGACAACAGTGTCAGCAATAGCGATGCCGGCCTGCAGGCAGATGCCTGTTGGCTCGGATAGGGTGGTCTGTGTGTGCATAACGCTCATAGACGCATGGTGGGTTATCCAACAAGGCCCGTCAAGTGTCCGCAATCGCTCGCAAAATGCGAGCTAGGTTGGTTTTCTGGGTTAGTGGCTGTGGAACTGGTGGGGTTTGCATTACACTTAGGGGTAGAGGGTTTAGCTAAACAACAAGATAGTCCCGTCTCATCGGGCGCAGGAGAGAATATGTGGTATCTATTGGAAGACTTTTTTGAGCAGTCGCTGGTCATGCAGGCGCTGATCGGCTGGGGTTGGTTGTCCATTGTGATCATGGTAACGAGCTTGGCTGACACTGTAATCGCCAATCTGGGCTAGCCGGAGCCAATTGTGTGGCTGGTTAATCTAACGATGGTGCAGCGTGAGGCCTTGCTTGGCCTGGCGCACAACGTAGTGGTGTCCGACGGTCTGTTGGACCCCAATGAAGAGGGCATGCTCAAAGACTTCAAGCGTGAGATGGGTCTGGCGGACAGCATCGAACCGGAATATCTAGAGCTGGCCGGTATCGGCGATATCTTTGCTTCGCGTGAGGCGCGGGTGATTGCCATCATCAACCTATTGCGGGTGAGCTATGCAGATGGCGCTTTTGAAATTGAAGAAGAGTGTCTGTTACAGGAAGTGGCTCGTGCCTTTGAGATCAGCGAGCAAGACTTTCTACTGCTAGATAACTGGGCTCGCCGTTTGCTAGCGTTAGAAGAAGAAGCGCAGGTTCTAATTCGCAAGGGTTAATCCCCAAACAACCCCTCCCAGGGTTGGCTAGCTCAAACCTCAATCAACACTGTCAAACCGAATGTTTAAAGGTGTGCCGCCCAGCGTCAACTGCGGTTTGCTGTGACGATTTCGTCTAGCGTTAGGTTTTGCAGTTCTTGCTCAAGCTCACCTAGCGTTTGACGTGTTGCTGCGGCGTCAAGTTGTGAAGGAGAATCAATGCGGAAGCGGATACCAAGGCGATCACTCTCGGCATTGCGGTAGCGGTTGTGAATGACACCTAGCGCATTACGTACGTGAAAGCGGCCAACATTGAAGCTTAGTGCCACCAATGAGGTTTTGGCTGTGATTAACGCTGAAGACCCAGCGAGGCACACGGCTAGTCCGTAGCGATTGTAATCGATCAACCGGCCTGAACTAGTCCCTAGTTTGCCTGGAATACGCAGTGTTACGCGTATGGTTGATTCGTGAAATCTTGGTATGGCCCGACGGTCAGCTCGAATAAGTGCTACTGACATGTGAACCAGTATAGGTTTTTGCGCCTGAGATTCTGTGCGCAAGGTCGCAGCGCGGCAATTTAGTCTGGGTGTGCGGCCAGGAGGCGCTCTTTGGCTGCGTTGAGCTGGGCTGCAAGATAGTTCGACCCACCTTTATCTGGGTGTACACCGGCCATAAGCCTGCGGTGACTGGCGATAACATCCGCTCGCTGGCAAGGGGCCGATAGGCCTAAAATTGCGTACGCCTGAGCTAGGCTCATGTCTCCATTGGGTTGGCTTGGCGTGGTTGGGTGCTTGCGGCGCTGCCACCAAACGATGGTTATGGCAATCAAGGTGGCGGTAACTAGGAGTTTTAGAAGCATAGATTTTTCTATCGAGGCAACCCAAGGCTTTGCTTGAAATGTTGGGCGCGCTTGATCAGCAGTGACTTCGCGTTATGATGCCATGTCGGTGGCGTGAAGTGTGTCTTTGGCCGTCTAACTTACTCAGCACAAGGTTGTCTCAAGCGCGTGGAACAAGCGGAAATTAAGCGGTGGATTGAGTCGCTAGATCTTGAGCATCGAGACTTAGATGAGGTGATCGCGCACTTGGTGGATACCGGGCATCACGACTCGATGCGTATTCAACGGCTGAAAAAACGCAAATTGAAGCTCAAAGATATGTTGATAAAGCTGCATAGCGAGCTAATTCCTGACCTGGACGCCTGATGCCGGATACCCAACTCATTCTAGCCATCTCGTCTCGGGCGTTGTTTGATCTGAGTGCCAGTAACCGTGTATTTGAGAACGAGGGGTTAGAGGCTTATCGGCGTTATCAAATTGCGCACGAAGATGAAGTGTTAGCACCTGGCGAGGGTTTCTCGTTCATAAAAAAATTGTTAGATATTAATAGCTTGCTTAATAAACCTCGAGTTGAGGTCGTTCTTCTATCGCGTAACTCTGCAGATACTGGGTTGCGAATCTTTAACTCCATCGCGGCGCACGAACTCAACATAACCCGTGCGGCTTTTTGTGGCGGTGGCAGCCCATATCAGTACATCCAGGCCTTTGCCTGCGACCTGTTTTTATCTACCCACGCCGAAGACGTTGCCAATGCGCTGGAGCACGGGATCGCGGCGGCACGGCTAATGCCAAGGCAGGCGAACGTCTCGGGAGCACCGAATACGGCCAAAACCACCGCGGCTAGCGCCTCTGAGCTGCGCTTGGCTTTTGATGGTGACTCGGTGTTGTTTTCGGATGAAGCGGAGCGTATTTACCAAACTCAAGGCCTAGATGCCTTTGCCTCTGCGGAGGCCGCACGGGCATCGCGACCTTTAGCCGGTGGTCCATTTCAGGGTTTTTTGCATGCACTACACATGCTGCAGCAAGAGTTTCCAGAAGACCGTTGCCCCATACGAACCGCGTTGGTCACCGCGCGTAGCGCACCCGCACATGAACGGGTGATTCGCACCCTGAGGGCTTGGGACATTCGCCTGGATGAATCATTGTTCTTGGGTGGCCTGGACAAGACTGCTTTCTTGCAGGCCTTTGGCGCCGATGTGTTTTTTGATGATCAAACCCAAAATTGCGAACGGGCTGCGGATGTTGTTACCGCTGGTCACGTGCCCCACGGAGTAGTGAATGAACAGTAGATCTTGGCCGCAGTTCAGGTTTAAGTTCAGCGGTAGCTTCCGGGTGGGTTACTATCACTGTGACTATCCGCGCTTTCACTTGGACCGAGGTCAGGCATGAAGCTACAACAACTGAAGTATATCTGGGAGGTTGCACACCATGACCTCAACGTGTCTGCAACAGCGCAAAGCCTGTTTACTTCGCAGCCTGGTATCAGCAAGCAGATCCGGCTCTTAGAAGATGAGTTAGGAGTAGAGATCTTCGCGCGCAGTGGTAAGCATTTAACCCACGTGACGGAAGTAGGCCAAGAGATCATCGAGATGGCGGGCAATATCCTGCGCCAAAGCGATTCCATCAAAAAAATGGCCCAAGAATATTCAGATGAAACCTACGGTAGCTTGTCGCTAGCCACAACACATACCCAAGCACGCTATGCGTTGCCGCCGATTATTGCTGAGTTTCGCAAGAAATATCCTGGTGTTGCGCTACACATGAATCAAGGCACGCCAACTCAAATTGCGGAGCTAGCAGCCACAGGTAAAGCGGACTTCGCCATCGCTACCGAAGGTTTGGAGCTATTCAACGATCTGGTCATGATGCCATGCTATCGATGGCACCGCTCTGTGGTTGTGCCTCGGGAGCACCCGCTAGCTAAACGTTATAAAGATGGTGGCAAGATCACGCTGCAAGAAATTGCCGAGCAGCCTATTGTGACTTATGTGTTTGGCTTTACCGGTCGTTCTAAACTGGACGACGCGTTTGGGCAAGCCGGTCTGAGTGCGAACGTTGTGTTCACGGCTACGGATACAGATGTGATTAAGACCTACGTTCGATTAGGTTTGGGTATCGGCATTATTGCCAGCATGGCGTATGACACAGAGCTCGATCGTGAGTTGGTTAGCATCGATGCATCGCACCTGTTTGCCTCATCCATGACGCATATTGGTTTTCGGCGCGGCACTTTTTTGCGGAAGTATATGTACGAATTTATCGAAGCCTTTGCGCCTCATCTAGATAAGCGCACCGTAGATGCGGCGGTAGGCTGTGCTACCAAAGCTGCGCGCGACAAGCTATTTGCGAGCCTAACACCACCAAGTCGTTAGCAAGTCGTTAGATCGCGTGTTCAGCAACCAACCATTAACTGGCAAAACATCAAGTCACCACCGAGGAGAACCCCCTGGATATTGTTTGTTTGGATTTAGAAGGGGTATTGATCCCAGAAGTTTGGCAAGCGGTTGCCGATCGCACCGGTATCGCAGAGTTACAGCAAACCACGCGTGATATTCCCGTCTACGATGAGTTGATGCAAATGCGGTTAGGGGTCCTGGCCGCAAACGATGTTCGCATGAGCACCATCACACAAGTCATTGAAGGGTTAGAACCCTTGCCTGGTGCGCTCGAATTTGTACGTTGGCTGCAGCCGCGTTTTCAGCTGGCGATCATCTCCGACACTTTTTACGAGTTTGGTATGCCTTTTATGGCCAAGTTGGATTGGCCCACCTTGTTGTGCCATCGACTGGTAGTTGAGGATGATCGTATGGTTGGGTACCAACTTCGCCAACCTGATCCCAAGCGAGCCAGCGTTAAAGCCTTTCACGATCTGAGGTATCGCGTATTTGCAGCGGGCGACTCCTACAATGACACGGCCATGTTAGAAGAGGCGGACCAAGGCTTTTTCTTTTGCGCGCCAGCTAAGGTTAAAGCAGAGTTTCCACAGTACGCCCAAGCGGAAAGTTATGCAGATTTGCAGAGGCTACTAGAAACTGCTGCCTCCTCGAGCTAGTTGAGTTCGGTTGTCAACAGGCGGCCAATCTTGTGTTGAATCTCCTTTAGCTCAGCCTCGCACTGGGAGTCAGCAACAATGGCGCCGCCACCCCAAAGGTGGGCTTTACCCTTAGAGATAAGCCCGGTGCGAATGGCAACGCTGCTGTCGAAGCGCCCGCTTCGGTCCCAGTAACCAACAGAGCCGCAATATACAGAGCGTCCAACGGGCTCTAACTCGTTGATGATATCGATGGCGCGAATTTTGGGGGCGCCGGTAATAGAACCGCTGGGGAATAACGCTTTAAAGGCCTGCATGACACCAATACCGGGCCCAAGCGTGCCTTTGATGGTGCTAACCAAATGCTGCACATTGCTGAACTTGAGCAGTTCAAACAAGTTGCTGACCTCAACGCTGCCGATTTCACAAATACGCCCAAGATCATTGCGGAGTAGATCCACGATCATGAGGTTTTCTGCAATGTCTTTGGCGCTTGCTTGGAGATGCTGGGCAAGCGCTGCATCTTGGGCGGCATCTGCACCTCGCGGGGCTGTGCCTTTGATTGGGCAAACGGTGGCCGTTCGGCCTTCAACTTCTAAAAATCGCTCTGGCGAAAGGCTAAGCAAGACCCTTTGATCCTGAAGCTTTTCGCCTGGGAGGCTAAAATCCAAATAGGCATTAAAGGGAGCGCCTTGTTGCTGGCACCAACGTTGATACAGCTGCCACGAATCCCCGGTAAATGGGGCGCTAAAATGTTGCGCCAGATTGACTTGGTAGCAATCGCCAGCCGCCAGATAGCGTTGGATCTTAGCAAAGGCTGTGGTGTATCTATCGTTGGGGCTGCTGGCTTGCAACTGAGGATTGGAGTGAGGGTTGGCAGGTGATTGCGCAGGCTGCTCAACCTCAACGACAGCATCTATGGTTTCTGCCTCAAGCCATCGCAGTACTTGCTGCTGTCGTGCCTCAGTGTCGGTCACTAAGCAGGTTGTGCGTTGCTGATGATCTGTGACAATAGCCCAGTCGTAGAAGCCACCTTGAAGGTCGGGTAAACCGGTGGGGTCCGCTGGCGCGCGTTGCTGGCGTTCTAAGGTTTGATGTAGGGGGTAGCCGAAATAGCCAATGAAACCGGCGCTAAAGGGTGCATGCGTGGTGTCAGGTGTTGATTGGAGCTGCTGGCAGAACCAACGCTGCTGCTCACCAAGTAGTTGCAGAGGATCCGCGGTGGCGATCCGTTGTTCTCCTAGGGTTAAATAACCACCGACCCATTGCACCGCGTAGGCTGGGTCTGCGCTCATCAAGTCGTAGCGACCGAAGCGGTTGCTTGTGTCAGCGCTGTGCAGAAGGGCGGGATGGTTTTTGCTTTTGAGCTTTGCAAACAATGCGTAGGGGGTCTGCGCGTAGTTCAGCTGCAATTTCATGGTGTGCCTTAGAGCCCGAGCAATCGCAACTCCGGATCGCTTACGCTGCGTTGCCAGGTTCGCTCAAAGTCACCGGCTAGGCGACTAGCCAGAACCGGATCTGCATCGTTGGTTTGCCCGTTGTAGGTTGAGTAATCTGGGAGTAGCCAGAAGCCTGCGTTGTCCCAACACAAAAAGGTTCGATCTTCGCTGGCCATATCGGTTGGTACCAGGCGAATCTCGACCTTGCTTTCGAGTCGACGTGCCAGCTCTACCAGACGGTGCCCTCGTGCGACCGCCAGCTCGCTTGAGTGTATGAGTACTTTAAGCTGGTTGGGTGGCGCGGCGCGGACAAAGGCCGATAGGCCGGCGATGACGTCGCCGTTATCGAACAAGCTGTTATCTAGGTGCTGACTGTACAGATACAGCGTGCGCCGCGGTTTTGTTACATACAAGGCTAGGGCAGCCAAAGCTTCCTCGCGGCCACTAAAGCTCGTTTGCCCTAAAGGGGTTGTGCTCGCGGCGGCTTTTGGTGCTTCGGGTCTAGTGGTGGGTGTCGCTGTGGTGCGCGGTTGGATTGTGCGTGAAAAAGGGATGGCAAGCGCCAAGGTCATACGCACATGGTCAATATTGGCTTCGACAAAGGTTTCGCCCTGGGGCAAGAAGCCCATACGTCGGTAGAAGGGTTCCGCGTGCAGTTGCGCGTGTAGATAAAGCTCGGTTAAGCCGCTGGTTGTTGCAGATTCGATGACGCTGGTTAGCAACTTACGACCAATACCTAAGTGTCGAGCGTTTTCTAGTACCGCCATTCGCTCCACTTTGCCGTTGGCTTGCAAACGCGCGCAACCTAAAGCCACGCCGGCCTGGTTTACCGCCAAAAAATGTAGGCAGTGCTCATCTTGCCCATCAAACTCTTCTTCAGTAGATACCGATTGCTCTTCAACGAAAACGGCGTGGCGTATGGCTCGCAGCTCTTGGGATCGTTTGTCCCACGCAACCGTTAGAACAAAAATTTCGTCATTCTCGGCGGACGTGGTCATGGCTTAACCTTGCTTTGCGAGCTGGGGGGCTAGACCTACGTAGGTGGCCGGGGTTAAACCGCTTAGCAGTGCTAACGCTTCCGGCGGTAGATCAAGATCGACCAGCAGTTGGTCGTAAGAGGCTGCGTCCAGCCGTTTGCCGCGTGTTGCTGCCTTTAAGCGTTCATAGGGTTGATCCATGCCAAAACGGCGCATGACGGTTTGCACGGCTTCCCCTAAGACTTCCCAGTTGTTGTCCAGGTCCGCCGTGATCTTGCTGTCGTTTACTTTGAGTCGGGACATACCTTTGAGGGTGGCTTGATAGGCAATCACACAGTGGCCTAGGGCTGTACCAAGATTGCGCAATACGGTTGAGTCGGACAGATCTCGTTGCCACCTTGATACCGGGAGCTTGCTCGCCAAATGTTCAAGCAGGGCATTGGCAATACCTAGGTTGCCTTCAGAGTTTTCGAAGTCGATGGGGTTGACCTTGTGCGGCATGGTAGATGAGCCTGTCTCACCGGCTACCGCGCGTTGCCCAAAGTATTCAATGGCAATGTATGACCAAATGTCTCTGTCGTAGTCGAGCACAATTTGATTGATACGCATCATGCAGTGGGCAAACTCGGCGATGGTGTCGTGGGGCTCGATTTGCGTGGTGTAGGGGTTAGGGGTCAAACCCAGCGCGGTTAAGGTTTGTGCGCTGAATGCCGGCCAATCCACTTCGGGATAAGCCACGCGATGTGCGTTGTAGTTGCCAACCGCGCCGTTAAGCTTGGCCAGCAATGGCAGTTCTGCGAGCTGTTGGCGTTGGCGTAGTATTCTGGCTCGGACGTTCTGCAACTCTTTGCCTAGTGTTGTGGGGGATGCCGCTTGGCCATGGGTACGCGATAGCATCGCCAGGTTGATGTGCGGAGCGGCCAGCTCGCCGATGGCATCTAGCAGCGCATCAATACCTGGCAAGAGCACATCAGCTCGAGCGTGCTGTAACATTAAGCTGTAGGCGACGTTGTTGATATCCTCGGAGGTGCAAGCAAAGTGGACAAACTCAGCTTTGTCAGCCAGCCCTTCAATGTTTTCAATCTGCTCTTTGACAAAGTACTCCACGGCTTTCACATCGTGATTGGTTGTGGCTTCAAACGCTTTAATTTTGGCCGCAGCCGCTGGATCAAAGGTTGTCGAGACCGCGTCAAGAGCGGCTTGTTGAGCGTCGGTTAAGGGTCCAAGCTCTGGGATAGCAGGGCAGGCTGCTAGGGCGCTAAACCAAGCACACTCGGCTTGCACGCGAAAACGATGCAAGCCGTATTCACTCGCAATGGTGCTTAGCGCTTCGGTTTTTGCGCGATAGCGGCCATCTACCGCACTGACGGCCAATAGCGGATCGAGCATGCTGCTGGTAGGGGTGGAGCTGGTGGTTTTACTCATGATTACGGCTCGTCGTTAATTGGTCTGAAAAAAATAATTATGTACGTACGATTTAGATAGCTAGGTATGGATAGTTTTAGAAGCTAATTTGCGTAGGCGGTTGCCCTTGCTGGCCCTTGACCCTAAGTGCTCCGCTCTAGTTCCGTGAGCGCCATTAACGTTCGATTGCGCTGGATAATGAGCTGCCAGCGACGCCCACCTAGCTGATGCCAAAGCCAAGCGTAGCGTACCCCGGCTAGCAGTAACGCCCGGACCTTGGCCGCCACACTTTCATCTTGCAACGCTTGTGCATCACCTCGGACTTGGATTCGGCGCCCTAAGCCACCAATGCTATCTTGGTAAATTCGTGCCAACGGTTCTGGCTCTGCATGATCCAACGCATCTAGTTGGTTGCCTAAGGTCTCCGCCGCAGCGGGGTGGTTGCCCAAGCGTTTTGCCAGCTCGATGAGCTCTACGACATAACCCAGTACGCGCACGCTTTCAGCATCTCCGCGTATGAGCTGTTTTGCCGATGCTAGCAATTGCTGTCGCTGTTGGTTGGCTGGTAGCAATTGGCTGACGGATTCGCTGTCCCGAGCTAAGACGGGTTTGAGCAAATAGTCGGTAAGCTCTGGTTGCAGCGTTGCACCCTGGGCGGCCCGATCGACCAAAGATGCGCTGAACATGAGCGCGCCTAATGCCAGCGCACGCTCTTGGTGGCGATTAACCTTCGGCGTTTGGCCGGTTGGATCAGCCATCCACAGCCACCTTTTTTGCATCTTTGTTTGCGTTGGTCCCAACTCGCTCTATCACGCCACCACCGAGACATCGCTCGCCATCGTAAAAGCAGACGTACTGCCCAGGCGTAATCGCTCTTTGCGGGTGGTCGAAGTTAACCCCCAGCAAGCCGTCCTTGCGTGCCACAAGTTGGCACATTTGATCTGGTTGTCGATAGCGAACTTTGGCCTGGAGGCGGGTACCTGCTTGTGGCACGGTTTGGGTCAGCCAGTTGAGCTGACTGGCTGCTAACCAATCCGAGTTGAGCAAATCTTCGTTTTGGGTGGCAACCAAGGTTTGTGTTGCCAAATCTTTAGCGAGCACAAACCAGGGGGCCTCACGATGTTCAGCGCGGCCACCAATACCTAACCCTTGACGTTGACCCAGGGTGTAAAACTGCAGCCCTTGGTGTTGCCCTAGGTTGTTGCCGTGCTCATCCACGATCGGACCGGGTTTGGCGGGCAGGTAGCGTGCAAGAAAGTCTTCGAAACGTCGCTCGCCAATAAAGCAAATGCCGGTGCTGTCTTTTTTGCCATGGTTTGCAAAGCCTGCGTTTGCCGCTAGCTGGCGGACGGCTGGCTTATGGAGCTCGCCAAGCGGGAATAAGCATTTTGCTAGCTGCGGTTGAGGGACCGCCTGGAGAAAGTACGTTTGATCTTTGTTGGCATCAGCCGCTTTGCGGAGGCTGCCGGTGCTGTCCATCCGGGCGTAGTGGCCAGTGGCGATGTAGTCTGCGCCTAATCGTTCTGCATAGTTGACGAACTGTTTGAATTTGATTTCTCGATTACAGAGTATGTCAGGGTTTGGTGTGCGTCCTCGTTGATATTCCTCGAGAAACTCAGCAAACACATTGTCCCAATATTCGGCGGCAAAGTTTGCGGTGTGCAATTCGATACCCAGTTGCGCTGCGACTTGCTGCGCATCTGCCAGATCGGCGATGGCCGTGCAGTAATCCGTGCCATCGTCTTCATCCCAGTTTTTCATGAATAAGCCGCTAACCTGAAATCCTTGCTCCAGCAGTAGCAATGCTGCCACAGCCGAATCAACGCCGCCTGAGAGGCCAACAACAACACTGGCTCCTTTGGCCGCTGAGCTTCGCTTGGTTTCTGGGTTGGTCATTGGGCAGGGTCGTTTTATGGTTGGGTGGCCTGTGAATGCGGAGAGTTTACCAAGTAATGCACCGCAATCCTCAATATTGCGGTGCATCAAGCTGAAGATCACGGGTGTATACTGTGAATATGACTCAAGATAACCCGCTTACCCATCTCAATGCCGCCGGCGAAGCCAATATGGTGGATGTATCCAACAAAGCTGATACGGCTCGGGTGGCTCGCGCCAGCGCCCAGGTTCGCATGGCAACAACAACGCTGAGCTTGATTTTTGCCGGAGACCTGCCCAAAGGGGACGTGCTCAGCGTGGCCAGAATTGCCGGGATCCAGGGCGCCAAACGCTGCTCAGACCTTATCCCCCTGTGCCACCCGCTAGCACTAAGCAAGGTGTCAGTTGAATTCAAACGGATTGCTGAGGATTGCCTTGAGATTCAAGCGGAGTGTCGGGTCAAAGGTCCAACCGGCGTGGAGATGGAAGCGTTGACCGCCGTGAGCGTTGCGGCCCTTACGGTTTACGACATGTGCAAGGCCGTCGATCGTTCGATGACCATTGAGCACACGGGCTTGCTCGAAAAGCGCGGTGGTAAATCTGGCGTTTGGGTTAGAGCTTGAGGATGCCGGGTCGATGAGCGTTGAGGTTAAGTTCTTCGCATCGCTGCGGGATGAATTAGGCACTGGCGGTTGTCAGCTAGCGGTTCCATCCAATATTGGTACCTTGCTCGCTAGCTTAGAGGCTCAATTTGGTGCAGCCGCGCAGGCTCTGTCCGCTAAAGGGGTCCGTGTTGCTCTTAATCAGAGCCTGGTTGATCCTGAAGCGTTGATGGCCACCAAGCTAAGGCCTGGCGATGAAGTGGCCTTTTTGCCACCAGTAACCGGGGGCTGATCAGTGACAACCTTGGTTCGGGTGGAGCAAGCAGACTTCAACATCGCGGTTGAGTACCAAGCCGGCTTAAACCGGTTGGCGTTGCAGCACCCCGGAGCCTGCGGCGCGGTGGTGAGCTTTGTTGGGTTGGTGCGAGATTATTTTGGTGACCATAGCGTTAGCGAGCTATTTTTGGAGCACTACCCCGGCATGACCGAGCGCAGCATCAATGCGTTAATCGAGCGTGCGCAACAACGCTGGGATTTGCTCGACACCGTTGTGATACATCGAGTGGGTGCATTGACCCCAAGCGAGCAGATTGTTTTGGTGCAGGTGGCCTCAAGCCATCGACCGGATGCCTTTGCTGCCTGCGAGTTTATTATGGATTACTTAAAGACGGACGCGGTGTTCTGGAAGCGAGAGCGCCACGGTTCTGGAGCTCAGCGTTGGGTTGAATCAACAGCCGATGACCACAAACGGGCGAAATCTTGGGCAAGTGACGGCTCTGAAGGCAGCGGTAGCCCAGGACCAGATTAATCGCTACGTTGCCTCTACGCTGCTAGTGATTGCCGATGCTATCGGCGGTTGAATCCTCACTGATGTCCTGCTCATCCGTTCGCTTTAGGGCTGGGGCATCTTGACCTTGAGCTTCTGGTTTAACCTCACCGGTCGCCTCGTCCGCCTCGCGGATGTTGACCGCATGATTACCCTTGGGGCCTGCTACTAAATCGTAGCCAACACTTTGGCCGGCTTTTAGGGTTTTGTACCCATCCATCTGTATCGATGAAAAGTGAGCGAATAAGTCTTCCTCCCCCTCATCTGACAAGATGAACCCATACCCCTTGGCATTGTTAAACCACTTGACCTTTCCTGTTGCCATTCTTTACTCCTCTCGCCTCAGCTTGCGCTGCTCACGGCCTCAATCGACTAGATAGGCAACCTAAACTGCAGGTTACTTGTTCTTGTCAGCTGATGCCCCGTTTCCGTCTTCGGCGTACCGTGCCAACGCATCCTGCCTGGCACATGCTAGCAATGGATTGCTAGTGCACTCCCAACCCGAGTGCGTCGTTCTGAACATGCTAGACATCAACAGCAAACCAAAGAAAGTAGGCCAGATGTTTTAGGTTCTATTCTTTGCGTCTAATGCTGTGTTTTGCCTAGTTTCTGAATCTTCAGCAACCTTTGCTAGCGATGCTTCGAAACTACGGCGACCATTTGTCCGCCGAGCTGCTGACGTTTAGTAGCCCTGCAAGATGCAAAGTTACTTCTTCGTTAGACAACAGCTGACAGTTTCACGCATTCTGGAGTGGAGTCAAGCCCTTGAATCGTAAAACTAGAGCCCCCATATCTAAACGGGTAGAAAGAACGACAACCTTGGATGTCAGCCTCTAGCTCCCCTCAGACCGGTTGGTTGTGCCAATTGTCAGCCTACCAGTGCGCAGACAGCAGCGATGCCTAAAGGTATGATTTCATTAAATCGGCTAGGTATGCTTGACTATATAGGCGTACAAAAAAATTGACGCTTTACGTCAAGAATTTGAAGGTAGAACGTGAAGGAAGAGTTTGATCCCATGCGAAGAATTTCTGGTCAGCGCGAAAGTGCTGAGTGGCGGCTCAGCGACGATGAGGAGCCGCTCAGCGGAGATCCCAGCGACGGGCTGGCTACCGCCGAAAGTAAGCCGAAACTAGCACGACCGCCCATGTATAAGGTGTTGATCATGAACGATGACTACACCCCTATGGAGTTTGTTGTGCATGTCTTGGAAACCTTTTTTGCGATGAGTCGTGAAAAGGCAACACAACTGATGCTCGCCGTGCACACACAGGGCAATGCAGTAGCAGGGATATTCCCTCGTGATTTAGCGGAAACTAAATCAGAGCAAGTGAATCAATATGCTCAAGAGAATGATCATCCCTTGATGTCCACCGTCGAGATGACTGACTAGCGTTACGGATGCAGCAACTATGCTAAGCAAAGATTTAGAATCAACTTTAAACGACGCGTTTCGCGAAGCGAAATCAAAGCGCCACGAATTTATGACGGTCGAGCACCTACTTTTGGCGCTGCTGGATAATGCTGTCGCTTTAGACGTGTTGCAAAAAATCGGTGCGGATGTTGAGCGCCTGCGGGTAGATTTGGGTGAATTCATCAGCTCAACAACGCCGCTAATCCCGGCGGGTGATGCAGACCGCGAAACCCAGCCGACTTTAGGGTTTCAGCGGGTGTTGCAGCGCGCTGTGTTCCACGTGCAATCCTCAGGCCGCAAAGAGGTGACCGGCGGCAATGTGCTGGTGGCCATCTTTAGTGAGCAAGAAAGTCAGGCCGTGTTTTTCCTCAAGCAACAAAATGTCGCCCGCATCGACGTGGTGAACTACATAGCGCACGGTATCTCCAAGGTCTTTGGCCCTGGAGAAGGCCCAGAAGCCCCGCAGCCAGAAGGTGAAGAAGAGGGCGCGACTGGCGAGGCAGCACAGCAAAGCGCGCTAGAAGCCTTTGCTACCGACCTAAACGAGCAAGCGCGTAACGGTCGCATTGACCCGCTTATTGGCCGTGACGAAGAGCTAGAGCGAGTCATTCAAGTACTGTGCCGCCGACGCAAAAATAACCCGCTGCTGGTGGGTGAGTCCGGTGTTGGTAAAACTGCCATCGCCGAAGGTTTGGCTAAACGCATCGTGGATGGCCAAGTACCCGACGTTGTTAAAGATGCCAGTATCTTCTCCTTGGATTTAGGCGCCTTGTTAGCGGGGACAAAATATCGCGGTGATTTCGAGAAGCGCTTTAAAATGGTGCTAAGCGAGCTGAAAAAGCGCGAAGGTGCAGTGCTGTTTATTGATGAAGTCCACACCATTATCGGTGCGGGTGCAGCCTCCGGTGGGGTTATGGACGCCTCTAACCTGTTGAAGCCGCTGTTAACCTCGGGGGAGCTGCGCTGCATGGGCAGCACAACCTATCAAGAGTATCGCGGTATCTTTGACAAAGACCGAGCATTGTCGCGTCGTTTCCAAAAAATTGATGTGCCCGAGCCTGATGTCGAAGATACCTATCAAATCCTAAAGGGTTTGAAATCTCGATTCGAAGAGCACTACAACTTGCGTTACACCGACCGTGCGCTGCGCACAGCATCGGAGTTGGCGGCAAAGTACATCACAGACCGCTTTATGCCGGACAAAGCCATTGATGTGGTTGATGAGGCGGGTGCGGCGCAACAGTTGCTATCTGCCAGCAAGCGTAAGAAAAGCATAGGCGCATCTGACATCGAGCAAGTGATTGCCAAGATTGCACGAATCCCTTCTAGCCAAGTCACCAGCTCAGACAAAGAGGCTCTGCGTGACTTAGACAGCAAGCTCAAGATGGTTGTGTTTGGCCAAGATGAAGCCATCGACACCATGTCTTCGGCAATCAAGCTTTCAAGGGCTGGGCTTAAGTCAGATGAGAAGCCCATAGGTAGCTTCTTGTTTGCTGGCCCAACCGGCGTTGGTAAAACCGAAGTTTGCAAGCAGTTGGCAAACATCATGGGGGTAGAGCTGTTGCGCTACGACATGTCGGAATACATGGAGCGACATACGGTTTCCCGTTTGATCGGTGCACCCCCCGGATACGTTGGCTTTGATCAGGGTGGCTTGTTAACCGAGGCAGTCACCAAACATCCGCATTCGGTTGTGTTGCTAGATGAGATCGAGAAGGCGCACCCCGAAGTCTTTAACTTGCTGTTGCAGGTAATGGACCACGGTACCTTGACGGACAACAATGGCCGCAAAGCAGATTTTCGTAACGTCATCTTGATCATGACGACCAATGCTGGCGCACAAGATATTAGCCGCGAGTCCATTGGCTTTACCGCGCAAGACAACACCAGCGATGGTATGGAAGCGATCAAGAAGCTCTTCACGCCAGAGTTTCGGAACCGCTTGGACTCCATTGTTCAGTTTGGTGCTTTGGGCATTGATGTGATCAAAACCGTTGTGGATAAATTCCTCACCGAGCTGCAGCAGCAGTTGGACGACAAGAAGGTCCAGATTGAAGTAGATGAGGCGGCGCGCGAATGGTTAGCGCGTGAAGGCTACGACGAGAAGATGGGCGCGCGTCCCATGCAGCGGCTCATCCAAGAGCGCATCAAGCGGCAACTTGCGGAAGATGTGTTGTTTGGCGAGCTAGCTCGGGGCGGCGGGGTAGTGCGGGTCACTGTGGTCGACAACGACCTGCACGTTGAGTGCGAAGGTTTGGTTACTTCCTGAAGGTAATGCGACCTTTTGACAGATCGTAGGGCGTAAGCTCTACTTTGACCTTGTCGCCGGTCAGGATGCGGATGTAGTTTTTTCGCATCTTGCCAGAAATGTGAGCGGTCACCATGTGGCCGTTCTCCAGTTCCACTCGAAACATGGTGTTCGGCAGGGTATCGACTACCGTGCCTTCCATCTCGATTTGTTCTTCCTTCGCCATAGACAGCCTGTCTTTGATCCTGTTGTTAGTTAAGGGCGCGGATAGTGCCTGAGAAGTGCTCGAAAGGCAAAGAGGCCGGATTTGCATATGGTTAGGTCATTTTCACCCAGCGCTCGTTGGTCAGCACTTCAACCGGTCGATAGTCCAATTTGTAGCTCATTTTGGCCGAGTCTCGAATCCAGTATCCCAGGTATAGATAGGGCACTGCCCAACGCTCGCAGAGCTTAAGTTGCTGCAATATGCTGAAGACGCCAAGGCTGCGTGCTTGCATATCCGGGTCAAAAAAGGTGTAGATCGCTGACAAGCCGCGGGGTTGCCGATCGGTGACCGCCACCGCCACCAACTCGGTGCCAAGGTAGGTGCACAAAAAGAAGGTGTCTGCCCATTGGCTCAACAGAAAAGAACGAAACTGATCAACCGTGGGCGGGTACATATCGCCATCGCCATGCCGGGCGCTAATGTAGCGCTCGTACAGCGCATAAATTTCGGGGGTGTACTCTGCTTGTGCAAGGCTAACCACCAGGTCCGCATTGCGCTTTAAGGTGCGGCGCTGCCGACGTTTGGGTACAAACTCCATCACTGGGATTCGTGTGGCCATACAGGCTGAGCACAGCTTGCAATGTGGCCGGTACAAATGCCCGCCACTGCGACGAAAGCCGTTTTCACTGAGTAGTTGGTAACCGGGGCCAGAGATGGTTTGCCTAGGGTCCAGAAATAGGGTGGTGGCTTCGCGGTTGCTTAGATAGCTACAGGCGTGAGGCGGCGTCACAAAAAACTGGTTGTTTGCAATGTCGTCACGGGCCGTCATGTCCATGCGCCCTGATCGTTGTGCTCGTTGCCTGGTTGGGTTAGCCGTTGCGTGATGGCGTTACCTAGCTCTGCCGCGGTGGTGTAGCGAATGGAATCCGTCCAAGAGCCGCGTTTGGTTGGCTGTTGTCGATTGCGTCGTAGCGCCTCAAGAAACTCAGTGCGAGCCAAATGCATAGCCCCCATGCTGTGAAGGTGGTCGGTCATCATCTGGCAGTCAAGCAAACTGAAACCCCAGTGCAAACTGTGTTCTGACAAGCTGTGCAACGCCATTTTTGACGCGTCATCGGCCAACGAGAACATAGATTCGCCAAAGAACATTTGCCCTAGGCTAACGCCATACAGCCCACCAACCAAGTGCTGCGAGTCCCAAATCTCGATGCTGTGTGCGTAGCCCCGGTCATGCAGGTCAAGATAAGCTTGCTGCATATTGGGCGTTATCCAAGTTCCCGTGCGTGCTCGAATTGCGGCGCATTGATGGATAACCTGGGAGAACGCTGTGTCCATGCTGAGGGTGAAACCGCAGCGCTTTAGGCGTTTACGCAAACTCCTGGACAGGTGTACCTGGCCTGGGATCAACACGCCGCGAGGGTTTGGGCTCCACCAGAGGATGGGTTCTTCATCATCGTTGAACCAAGGGAATATGCCTTGGCTATAGGCTTCTAACAGCCAAGGTAGGCTGAGTTCACCGCCTGCAGCAAGCAACCCATCCGGCTCGGCATGGGCGGTCGCAGGGTCTGGAAACTCAACCGGGGTAGGCGCAAGCCAAGGTAAGGCAACACCTTGCTCGCCCATGGTCTCTAGCCGGTTGCACCCGCCGATCGCAGCGCTGCTTGGAATGGCGGGCTGACACGGTGGGCTGCAATGCTAGTAAGCAGGGTCTCGCCACTGCGGCTTAGGGCGTTGAGGTCTCGCCCTTGCTCAACAAAGAGCTCTAGAAAGCGCTGGAAGTCTTCTACCCGCATGCTGCGGTAAGCGTACAGCAGGGCGCTGAAATCGGTGTTTGATTCTGACCCTAACGCTTTTTTGTCTAGAAAACTGCGAATGCGCTCGTCGTCCCAGATTTCGTCTACTACTTTCTTCTTGTCTGGTCGCATAAGGCGAGCGCTACCTTTGGTCTAAAGAGGGTCGGCAATTCTACAGCAGCGGTGCCTGGCTTCAAGCTAGCTGTGCCCCAGGGGCGGTACATAGAGCAAATAGGCATTAGGAAGCTGTGCTAACAGATTGAAATAAATGTGATTTGGCAGGAGGTTCGATACTGGTTAGACTGCGCCTCTAGCACTCCAAAGAGAGTGCAGGGGAAGGCGCTCTTGAGGTTATTCAAGAGTGCAGGACACTTGGGATAGCGTCTCTGCAAGCGATCTTGTAGAGGTTCAATTTGTTGCAACGGGGCGGTTTGATGCCCCAGGAGAGCCCGTGTCCAGTCAGTCCGCACCTAGTCATTCTGTGCCCACTCGCGAAATTGCCCTGGTTGCTTTAGGCGCCGTTGCCTTATTTTACCTGCTCGCGATCTTGTCTTACTCACCGCACGACTCAGGATTCAGTTACGCCAGCTCCAACACAGACGTCAGCAATTGGGTGGGACGCAGTGGCGCCTGGTGCGCCGATCTTGGGTTGTATCTGTTGGGCTATGTGGCGTATCTCATTCCCTTGCAACTGATTGCAGTTGGTGTGGTGCTCTTTAAAGGACGCGATCTGGAGCAACCGGGGTGGATTACCGGGGTGCGCGCATTGGGTTGGCTGGCCGTAATCTTCAGCTTGGCTGCGCTGGTGCAAATGCACACAGCGCCTGGTGGTAGCCTGCCTGCTGGCGGCGGTGGCGTTATTGGCGCTGGCTTGGTCACCAACGGTGGCCCGGTGTTCGGCTGGGTTGGTTTGACCTTGTTGGGCGTCACCGGTTTGCTGGTTGGCCTGCAGGCGGCGCTGGGCTTTTCCTGGCTAGAAGTTGCTGAATTCTTGGGACGGTTACTCCATCGCTGGGGATTAAGTGTGACTCGTTGGTGGGCGTTGCAGCGTGATGCTTGGGCAGCCAGAAAAGAACAGCAGGCGCAGCAGCGCAGCCTGCGTGAAGCGCGCGAAGCATCGCTAAAAGATCACCTTAGCACCAAGCGTCAAAATGCACCTGTGGTTATAGAGCAAGGCTCAAACAACCAAACTGAGGGCGCTCAAGCATCCGGAGCAGGCATGCTGGACCGTATTGCTCCTGGGTTGACTGGGGTTAAGAAAAAAGCTGAGAGCACCACCAAGCCCACGTTGATCCCACCGAAACCGATGCCGGCGCAACGGTCATTGTTTAAAACCTCGGCCGGCAATAGTACGGCTCTACCTGAGTTAGAGCTGCTAGATGAGCCCGTTAATGACCCAGACAAAGGCTTCAGCACCGAATCCCTGGAAGCGATGTCACGTTTGCTGGAATTGAAGCTAAATGATTTTGGGGTGGATGCTGAAGTGGTTACTGTATTACCTGGACCGGTAGTCACACGCTTCGAAATTCAACCGGCGGCTGGCGTTAAGTCGCAAAAAATATCTTCGTTGGCAAAAGACCTGGCGCGCTCGTTGGCCGTTATCAGCGTCCGTATTGTGGAAATTATCCCCGGTAAATCCGTGGTCGGTATCGAAGTGCCGAATGTGGACCGTGAAATGGTTCGACTCAAAGAGGTGCTAGAAACACCGACCTTCTTGGATAGTCCATCGCCGTTAACCTTGGCGTTGGGTAAAGATATTGCGGGCCAACCCATTATTGCCGACATTGCAAAGATGCCGCACTTGCTGGTTGCAGGCACCACCGGTGCCGGTAAATCGGTTGGTGTGAATGCGATGCTACTGAGCATTTTGTACAAAGCGACGCCCGAAGAGGTGCGCTTGATTTTAGTGGACCCCAAGATGTTGGAGCTTGCCATCTACGAAGGCATTCCCCATTTGCTCACGCCCGTTGTTACCGACATGACAGAAGCGGCACATGCCCTGAATTGGTGTGTGGCAGAAATGGAGCGGCGTTACCGGGTGATGTCTAAGTTAGGGGTCCGTAACCTGGCGGGCTTTAACAAAAAGGTGAAAGAGGCCGCTGCGAACGGCGAGCCTATTTCGGATCCGCTGTGGTCAACAGACAACGTCACTGAGGCACCGGCACTAGAGCCTTTGCCCTTGATTGTGGTGGTGATCGATGAGTTCGCCGACATGATGATGATTGTTGGTAAAAAAGTTGAGCAGCTGATTGCACGTATTGCGCAAAAAGCGCGAGCCGCTGGCATTCACTTGGTGTTGGCAACCCAGCGACCATCAGTGGACGTCATCACTGGTTTAATTAAAGCCAACGTTCCCACCCGTATTAGCTTCCAGGTCTCGTCTAAAATCGATTCCCGGACAATTTTGGATCAAGGTGGTGCAGAGCAATTGCTTGGGCACGGCGACATGCTGTACCTGCCGCCGGGTACCGCATTACCCGTGCGTGTTCACGGTGCCTTTGTCTCCGATGATGAAGTCCATCGAATTGTCGCGGACTGGAAATCGCGAAGTGAGCCTAACTACCTAGAAGAGATACTCACCGGCGGCGATGAGGAACCTTTTCTACAAATAGAGTCTAATTCAGATACAGAGCAGGAAGATGCGCTCTACGATGAAGCGGTGGAGTTTGTCTTGGAATCTCGCCGCGCGTCTATTTCGTCTGTGCAACGCAAGCTGCGGATCGGCTACAACCGAGCAGCGCGTTTGATCGAAGCAATGGAGATGGCCGGTTTGGTGAGCCCTATGGGTAGTAATGGTAGTCGTGAGTTATTGGTGCCAAAGCATGATTAAGCTGGCGCCAGTGCTAGCCACGTTGTTTTTTATGTTGCAATCAGCCTTTGTTGAGGCGGACCAAGCGCTGAGTGTAGCGCCAACCTCTAGCCCAACCCCGGCGGAGGTTGAGCTGGCCGATCTAAACCACGCGGCGAACCGAGCGCTGCATCAGCGGCTCCAGGCTTTGCAACGTTACACAGCTAACTTTACCCAAGTGGTGGAGGGTGGTCGTGGGCAGATTGTTGAGCGCTCGAGTGGACGGGTAGTCTTAGCGCGTCCTAATTTTCATTGGTCGGTTGCGGCCCCTTATCCTCAGCACATTGTATCCAACCAGGCGCAACTTCAAGTCTACGATCCTGATCTAGCTCAGGTCATTGTTAAGCCTTTAGCTAACGCATTGCAGGATACCCCGGTTGCCCTGCTAACCAGTGATGATGTGGCGCTGACGGGTAACTTCGATGTGGTCATGCTGTCAGCCAGCACCGACCAAGATGATGATGTGTTTGTCTTGACGCCTCGCCTAGCAGACTCGCTATACAGCGAGATACGCCTCCATTTCAAAGGCGATGAGTTGCGTCAACTCGGCATCTTGGACCATTTAGGCCAGTTCACCCAGATTCGATTTAGCGAGGTAGAACGTCCAGCAGTGGTAGACTCTGCTGAATTTGTTCTGGACCTACCATCCGATATCGATGTCATCGAAGGTTGATACACAGCCCCTAGCCGCCTTGCTCCGACCCGCTGCGCTGGACCAATTTGTTGGTCAGCAACACCTGTTGGGTGAGCAGCGCCCACTAGCCAAATTGCTAGCTCAAAAGTCCCTGCATTCGATGGTGCTGTGGGGGCCTCCCGGCTGTGGCAAAACAACCTTAGCCAAATTGCTGGCTCAGCACTGTGGCTTACACTTAATCAGTCTTTCAGCGGTATTAAGCGGCGTGAAAGACATACGCGCGGCGGTGGCCGAGGCGGAGCAACGTCAACAATTCGGTGAGGCTACCGTCTTATTTGTCGACGAGGTGCATCGGTTCAATAAAGCCCAACAAGATGCCTTCTTACCCCATGTGGAGGCGGGCACAGTGGTCTTTATTGGTGCTACCACTGAAAACCCTAGCTTTGAGCTCAACTCAGCGCTGTTGTCTAGAGCGCCCGTGTATTTACTTAAAGCCCTGACCGATGCGGATTTGGGTCTGCTGATCGATCGCGGGCTCGCACAGTACCCGGCCGTGAACTGCACTCCAGATGCTCGAGAGCGACTCATTGCCTTTGCCGACGGTGATGGCCGACGCTGCTTGAACCTGCTTGAAATTGCCGCTCAGCTGACGGATTCGTCCATTGAGGTGGCCTTGGTGGATGAAGCCGCCGGTAGTCGGCAGCGCCGTTTCGATAAAGGTGGCGATGAGTTTTACGATCAAATTTCTGCGTTGCATAAAGCGGTTAGAGGTAGCGCACCAGATGCCGCTTTGTATTGGTTCACCCGTATGCTTGATGGTGGCTGCCCAGGAGAATATATTGCGCGCCGGCTGCTACGGATGGCGAGTGAGGAGGTAGGCAACGCCGACCCCAAAGCGATGCAGATAGCGCTGGATGCCTGGCAGGCTTTTGAGCGGTTAGGATCACCTGAAGGAGAGTTGGCTTTGGCGCAAACTGTGCTGTATCTCGCTAGCGTGCCCAAAAGTAATGCCGCTTACGTTGCCGCTAACGCCGCGCGAGCCACGGTTGCTGCTAGCGGTAGCTTGCCGGTGCCGCCGCACCTGCGGAACGCGCCCACGTCGCTAGCCAAAGAACTGGGGCATGGTCAGGGCTACCGCTATGCGCATGACGAGGAGCAAGCCTACGCGGCTGGAGAAAATTATTGGCCCGATGGGCTTGAAGCGCAGGGCTTCTACCAACCGGTAAATCGAGGGCTGGAGGCGAAGATTAAAACTCGGCTCGAACGCTTAGCGCAGCTAGACGCAGAGCATGGCAACGCAAAGCCTGGAGGCAACCGATGAGCTTAGCTTGGTTATGGGTTGCCCTAGGTGGCGCTTTGGGTGCCAGCATACGTTACGGGCTAAGCCTGGGCATTGGTGGCAGTATGACCATTGCCGGTGATGTCTCCATGCGTTTTCCTTGGGCAACGCTGCTGGCAAACGCTGTCGGATGTTTGGGTATCGGCTTGGTTTGGGGTTTATGGGCGAATGCTCAGTGGTTTGAAGATTGGGGAAGATCATTTTTGCTGGTTGGTGTGCTTGGTGGTTTTACCACCTTTTCGACCTTCTCCTTAGAGATGTTACGAATGTTTGAAAGTGAGCGCTGGGTGGCCGCCATCAGTTACCTTGTGTTATCGATATTGAGTTGCTTATTGCTAGTTTGGCTTGGTCGCCTGCTTGCAAAGCTTGGCAACCCTAGCTTAGGAATCTAGACCATGTTGGACACCAAATTATTGCGCAACGATCTGGAAGCGGTGGTTGCGGCGCTAGCGGTTAAGGGCTTTGCCTTTGATGTGCCTGCCTTTAATGCGCTAGAAGCTGAGCGCCGAGAGGTACAGCAGCTAACCGAGACCTTGCAAAACGAACGCAACACCGTTTCAAAGTCTGTGGGCAAAGCGAAGGCGGCGGGCGAAGACGTGCAGGCGCTGCTGTCCGGTGTTGCTGAGTTAGGTGCAAAGCTGGACGCAGCCAAGGCGCAGTTCAATGACCTGCAAGAGCGCTACGACGCCTTTTTGGCCGCCATCCCCAATATTCCCCACGACTCGGTGCCTGAAGGTTCTACCGAGGACGACAATGCGGAGGTTGGCCGTTGGGGAGATCAGCCTCAGTTCAACTTTACGCCACGCGACCATGTAGACCTAGGCAGCGGTGGCAGCTTGGACTTTGATGCGGCGAGCCAAATTGCGGGTAGCCGTTTTGTTGTTGTGCATGGGCAATTGGCACGCCTGCAGCGCGCTTTAACTCAGTTTATGTTGGATACCCATGCCAACGAGCATGGCTACAAAGAGATCTACGTGCCCTACGTGGTTAATCGCCAGTCGTTGTTTGGCACCGGTCAACTCCCTAAGTTTGAAGAAGATTTGTTTCGTCTAGATACTGATCAAGGCTATTTTCTCGCACCAACGGCAGAAGTTCCGGTAACCAATGTGTACCGAGACACAATTTTGGATGGTGCTCAGGTACCCGTCAAACACGTTTGCCATAGCCCCTGTTTTCGCAGCGAGGCGGGCAGCTACGGCCGCGATACGCGCGGCATCATTCGACAGCATCAGTTTGAAAAAGTGGAGCTGGTTCAGTTGGTGCGCCCAGAAGATTCCTGGCAAGCATTGGAAGAGTTAACGGATCATGCGGAGAGCATTTTACGTCGGCTTGAACTGCCGTATCGAAAGGTGGTGCTTTGTGGTGGTGACCTCGGCTTTTCAGCAGCCAAAACCTACGACTTGGAAGTCTGGCTGCCTGGTCAAGCCGCGTACCGAGAGATCTCGTCTTGTAGCAATGCTCACGACTTTCAAGCTCGACGCTTGCAGGCGCGCTATCGGCCGGCCCCAGAGCCTGGAGCGAAAAAACAGGCAAAGCCCGAGTTGCTGCACACCCTGAACGGTTCCGGTTTAGCCGTTGGGCGAACATTGGTTGCGGTGATGGAAAACTATCAGGATGGTGACGGTAACTTAGCGATTCCAGACGTGCTGCGGTCGTACATGGGTGGTGCAACACAGCTCGATCTTTCGGCCCGTTAGCTTAAGTCTATTTGATAGATCGCTCACTCAGGTTAATGGCGTTATGCAGTATCTTCCGCAATTTTTGGATCTTAAGTCGCGCCCGGTGTTGCTTGTGGGCGCAGGCGAAGTGGCGCTGCGCAAACTGGAAACCCTGGTCCGTGCCCAGGCTCAAGTACAGATTGTAGCGCTTGAGGTGCATCCCGAGGTTGCAACCTTGGTTGCTGCCAACCCTTCAACGCTTCAGCTAGAGCAGCGAGGTTATGTGCCGACAGATCTTGATGGCCGCTGGTTGGTGGTTGCCGCCACTGCTGATAGACAGCTGCATCAAGGGATTGCTAACGCTTGCGAGGCAACGCAAACCTGGCTCAACGTAGTGGATCAAACGGATCTTTGCAGCGCTATCTTCCCGAGCATTGTTGACCGTGATCCCGTTTTGGTAGCGATCTCAACCGGTGGTAGCTCACCTACCTTGGCGCGGCTTGTGCGTGGTTGGATCGAAGATCGCTTGCCTCAATCTTTGGGTCGTTTAGCAAGCTTCATTGGTAGCAAACGGCGTGAGGTATCTGCTGCGTTGCCTGTGGTTCAGGAGCGCCAACATTTTTGGGAGCGCCTGCTCGCCAGCCCGTTACAAGAAATGGCGTTGCGCGGGAAAACGGAAGCCGCTGAAGCAGAGTTTACCGCGCAGCTTGCCGCTAGCGTTGATCCGGCGATCGAGCGCAAAGGATCGGTAGCCTTGGTTGGTGCTGGACCGGGTGATCCCGAGCTAATGACGCTGAAAGGGCTACGCCTGATTCGCAACGCCGATGTGGTGTTCTACGACAATCTTGCGAACACCGAGCTGCTCGATTTTGCTCGACGCGATGCAGAAAAAGTCTACGTTGGCAAAAAGCGCGCCTTTGCCGGCATTCGCCAAGATGAGATAAACGCATTGCTGTTAACAGCGGCACAGGCGGGTAAGCAAGTGGTCCGTCTGAAAGGCGGCGACCCGTTTATCTTTGGCCGTGGCGGCGAAGAGATCCAAGTGCTAGCGGATCACGAGATCGACTTTACTGTAGTACCCGGTATCTCAGCAGCGCTTGGCGGTGCGAGCTATGCAGGTATCCCGTTGACCCATCGCAACGTTTCTCAATCCGTTCGTTTTGTGACCGGGCACCGCAGTTCCGATCGGACCAACATGGATTGGCCGGAGCTGGCAAAGCCAGGGCAAACCTTGGTCATCTACATGGGCCTGCCAGGGTTGAGCGACATCATGCAAAACCTACAAGCCCAAGGTTTGCCAGCAGCAACGCCTGCAGCCTTATTGCAACGGGTCACCTTGGAGGATCAGTTGGCCGTGGTAGGCACTGTTGCGAATCTACCGGAGCGTGTTGCTAGTGCTGAAATACGCGGGCCAACCTTAATCATTGTTGGTGAGGTAGTCCGTTACCGGGTTGCCGGTCGTTTGCAGATGCCGACTCTTTAAAGGCAGTTGGTGGGGCGCGGTAAGCCAGCAATGCAGGCGATCCGTTTGGCTGGACTGCCATTGGTTGGGCTTGGTGTGGGTGGTTTGCTTGCATCCTCAGGGCTTGGAAACAAACGCATCAAAGTGAGGCTATCTGCTAGCTGCGGATGATCGGCTTTTAGCGCATTGACCATAGGGCGCATCACGGGGCTCAGCTGGTAAGTTTGGTAGAAGTAGCGCGCGCAGTTAATCACTTGCCAATGTTCTTGGGTAAGCTTGATACCAAGGGACTCGGCTAGCGCCTCAGCAACGCTTTCAGACCAAAGCTCGAGCTCCACCAAGTAGCCGTCATTATCGGTGGTAAAGCTTGCCATGCTAGCTAGCACCAGGTGGCGATAGGTTGGTGTTCGGTGCACAGCTCCACGAGTTTTGGGTAGTCAATGTCGCTAGCTTGGGCTGGCACACCCCGGGTGGCGACATCATCAGCGATGGTCCAAAAACGTTGGCTAGGGTTGGCTTGTGCGGCTTTTTTTAGCTGGGCTATGGCATAAATGCCATCTTCCAAGAGCACCAGGGTATCTTTGGGTCCGGCCACCCTTAGGCAGTCGGCCAGTGCCTTGGGGTTACTGATGAGGTGCAGGGTATCCACTAGTCGTTAAACACTATGCTGTGCTGCGCAATTAGGGCCTGCTGCTCCGCAGGGTTTACTAGAGTAACACCCTGGGTCAGTTGGTCCTGGTGCAAGTGGCGCGCCGCTAAGGATTCGCTGCAAACATAGAGATTGGTGATGTCGTACTGGGGTAGTGCGCTAATTAAGTTGCTATGGGTGCGAATGCCCAGTGCGTCCGCCTGTTGGTTTGGTAGCAGCTGCCACACGCCGTCGTCACGAAACAGTAGGCTGGTGGGCAGGTCAAACACAGCGCCTACCAGAGCGGCTTCCAGCGCTTCAGTAGCGCGTGCGCCAGCGTAGGGTGCATGACGCATTAGCATCAGCAAGCTTTTGTCGTTCATGTGCTTGCCCCAAAGGTGATTACTCGATCAGCCACAATGCTGGCCTCAATAAGCTGCCCTAAGCCGACCACCTCAAACGCTGGCATGCTGTTTGCGCTTGGGCGCTGATATCGCTGTTGCTCTGCTTCGTTGAGTACACCCCGGCGTAGCGCTGCGGCGATACACAGATTCAATTCAACTTGGTGCGCTTGGGCGAACTCGCGCCATTGTTCAGCAATGCTAACTTCATCTTGAGGTAGCACTACGTTGCCGTCGGCAATGCGCACGGCATCGTGATAGAAGAATACGCGAGCGATACTATGGCCACCCTGAATTACCGCGCGCGCAAAGTTCAAACCGCTATGTGCTGCATAACTGGTTGGTGCGGTGCCGTGGATGACAAGGGAAAAAATCATGTGCTGCTGGGTCCAGCGCGCCCCCAAAGTTGAGGATGTGGATGGCGGAGGGGCAGGGATTCGAACCCTGGGACGGGATTAACCGTCGCTGGTTTTCAAGACCAGTGCTTTCGACCGCTCAGCCACCCCTCCGGCAGCGCGCATGCTACCACTAGATTTTGCTAGGCACTAGTGCGCGTTAGCACTGGTTACTCGCTGTAGCCGTTTGGATGTTGGCTCTGCCAACGCCAAACATCGGCGCACATGCGTTCGAGGTCATATTGTGCAGTCCAGCCGAGTTCGTTTTTCGCTTTGGCGGGGTCTGCGTAGGACTTGGCTGCATCGCCTTCTCGGCGAGGCGCCATCTTGTAGGGTATTGGGGTGCCGCTGGCTTTCTCGAATGCCTGAACAATGTCTAAGACGCTGTAACCAGTGCCGGTGCCCAGGTTATGTACGCTGAGCTGTGGCTTAGTGGCCAAAAATTCCAGAGCTTTAAGATGACCTTGAACCAAGTCCACCACGTGGATGTAGTCGCGCACGCCGGTTCCGTCGTGGGTATCGTAGTCATTGCCAAAGATGCTGAGTTCTTTGAGCCGTCCGACGGCCACTTGGCTGACGTAAGGCATGAGGTTGTTTGGGATATCGCTCGGGTCTTCGCCAATCTCGCCGGAAGCATGAGCACCAACCGGATTAAAATAGCGCAGCATACCAATACGCCAGCTGGGGTCTGAGGCGTACAGATCCTGCAAGATGACCTCAACATTGAGTTTGGTCTTGCCGTAAGGGTTGATAGCACCTGTTGGAAAGTCTTCTCGGATCGGCATTTGCTCTGGCATACCGTAAACAGTTGCAGATGAACTGAAGACTAGGGTCTTCACATCATGCTCAGCCATGGCTTCTAGTAATCTCAAGGTGCCATGCACGTTGTTGTCGTAGTACTTGAGCGGCTCGCTGTTGGATTCGCCAACGGCTTTTAGACCGGCAAAGTGGACAACGGCGTCGAACTGGTGCTTAGAGAAAACCTCTTTCAGCTTAGCATCGTCACGAATGTCGCCTTCGATGAAGGTCAACTGCTTCTGTGTAATGCGCTCTACCGCCGCCAAGGACTTAGGGCTGCTGTTGGATAGATTATCTAGGACAACCACATCGTAACCGGCCTGCAAACTTTCAACACACATGTGGCTACCAATGTAGCCGGCACCCCCAGTGATCAACAACTGTGGTTTCTTTGGGGTTGGGGTTTTCTCTTTTGTCACTGGCTCGTTCCAATCCGTTGGGCGCGTTAACGTAGGTTGTGGGCTACATCATCAATGTTGTAGTAGGTCTTGTACCAAGCCACAAACTCAGCAATACCAGTTTCGATGGGTGTGTCAGGCTTGTAGCCAACATCACGGATCAGGTCGTCTACATCCGCATAGGTGTCAGGTACATCGCCAGGTTGCAGAGGTAGCAGGTTGCGTTCCGCTTTGATGCCCAAAGTTTCTTCAAGCACCTCAATGTATCGCGAGAGGTCCATTGGGTTGTTGCTGCCAATGTTATAAACGCGATAGGGCGCATCAGAAGTTGCCGGGTCTGGATTGCTAGAGTCCCAGTCCGGGCTTGGCGTGGCCACGATATCTAAGGCACGCGTAATGCCTTCAACAATGTCACCTACGTAGGTGAAATCGCGTTTGTGTTTGCCGTAGTTAAACACGTCAATGGGTTCACCTTTGATCATGAGGTCGGTGAACTTAAACAGTGCCATGTCGGGTCGACCCCAAGGACCATAGACCGTAAAGAAGCGTAAGCCGGTGCAAGGTACTTTGAACAAATGCGCGTAGGTGTGCGCCATAAGCTCGTTAGCTTTCTTGGTTGCCGCGTACAAGCTTACAGGGTGATCTACAGGTTCGTGAATCGAGAAGGGCATGTTGGTATGCGCGCCGTAAACGGAGCTTGTGGAAGCATAGACCAAGTGCTCGGTGCCGTTGTGTCGGACTGCTTCCAAGATGTTGAGGAAGCCGGTGACGTTGGCATCTACATAGGCTTGTGGATTTTCTAGCGAATAGCGAACGCCAGCTTGGGCTGCTAGATGCACAACGCGATCAGGCTTGTGCTCTTTGAAGAGTTTGGCAAGCGCGGCGGTGTCCGCGATATCCATCTTGGCAAAGTGAAAACCCGGCTTATCGGTTAGTCGGGCTAACCTTGCATGCTTTAAGTTTACATCGTAGTAGTCATTGAGGTTGTCCACCCCAATTACTTCATCGCCGCGGTCGAGTAATTTGTGGCTAGTAAAGGATCCGATAAATCCGGCAGCGCCGGTAACTAGAACTTTCATGATATTTTTCTCTTAAAGGCGACTGGTGACTATGCTTCGTGGAAGCGCATTTTTTACATCAAACACAACGTGATTTGGTTTGCACAATTCAAGAACACCATCACCACCCAACTCAATAAACTGGTTGTGCGCAACGGCGAGCAGTACCGCGTCGTAAGTGCCAGGTTTTGGCTGTGCAACCGGCGTGATGCCGTATTCGTGTTCCGCTTCTTTTGGATCAATCCAAGGGTCGTAGACATCAACCGCTAAGCTGTAGGCTTCGAGCTCGCTAATGACGTCAACCACCTTGGTGTTCCGAATATCTGGGCAGTTCTCTTTGAAGGCAAGCCCTAGTACCAGCACTTTGGCATCCACTAGGTTAATGCGTTTTTGCGCAAGCAAGCGAACCATTCGGTTAGCAATGTTGGCCCCCATCTCGTCGTTGATACGACGACCGGCCAAAATGACCTCAGGATTGTAGCCAATCTCTTGTGCTTTGAAGGTTAGGTAATAAGGGTCAACACCAATGCAGTGTCCGCCAACCAAGCCTGGTCGGAATGGCAAGAAGTTCCATTTGGTACCCGCCGCTTCGAGAACATCGATGGTGTCGATATCGAGTTGCTCAAATATCAGGGCCAACTCATTGATCAACGCAATGTTAAGGTCGCGTTGGGTGTTTTCGATGACCTTGGCTGCCTCGGCGACACGTATGGTGCTTGCCTTGTAGGTGCCCGCGGTGATGATCGACCCATAGAGGTTGTCTACTAGGTCTGCCACTTCTGGAGTGGAGCCTGAGGTCACCTTCATGATGGTGGTCACCCGGTGCTCTTTGTCACCGGGGTTGATGCGTTCGGGGCTGTAACCTGCCCAAAAGTCCTGGTTGTATTTCAACCCAGAGGCTTTTTCAATAACTGGAATACAGACTTCCTCGGTTGCGCCTGGGAATACGGTCGATTCATAGATCACCAAATCGCCCGGCGCAATGACCTTGGCGATGCTTTCGCTGGCTCGGCGCAGGGGGGTTAAGTCGGGACGCTTATATTCATCAATCGGGGTCGGAACGGTAACAATATAGACATTACATTTGCGTAGTGCCTCTAGCTCGCATGAATAAGCAAGCTTAGTTGCCAATTTAAGCTCTTCGCCATCAACTTCCAGTGTGGTATCTAGGCCGTCTGTTAGCTGCTGTATACGAGTGGCGTTAACATCAAAGCCTACAGTGCTATATTTTTTGCCAAATTCCACCGCCAGAGGCAGCCCAACATAGCCTAGGCCAATAATACCTATGCAAACGTCAGCTAGATCCTGTGCCGGTTGCGTCATGATGAAGTCCTTGTTCCTATTTGGTCGCGTCGTATTATGCCCAACTTGAAGGCCGGATACTGTGACCTTGTGAGTAGCGCATCCCAATCACGTCGCTTCTATTTGGATCTTCGCCACACAAGAGAATGAGTCGAGACTTTTGTGGGGTTCGAGGTCTCAAAAATACAACGATAACCCCCTCAGAGGCCCTTTTGGCGTTACTATGGCCCATCGAATTTTGTAACTGAGTAGCATGAGTACAATTGAGAAGGCGGCTGAGCGCATGGCGGCGCTCCGAAAAAACCAAGGTAGCGATAAGTCCGATGGCGAATCCAGCACTATCGAGCGGCTTGCTGCCAAAGCTAAGGCGAATGCGGCAAACCCAGAGCGGGGTGAAGAGCAGCAATCGCTGAATCGTAGCATCTACCGCCAAGAGCATAGCCATGACCAAGCGTCTGGCCAGCAGCCACAGCATTCTGAGATCAGCGAACACCAAGGCAACAAAACTGCCGATGATTCAGCTGGTTCTTTTGCTTCTCATCGAGCGCACGCCTCTGGCTCCCCAGCACTCAGAACGTTTAACTTTCCTGCAGCGCCCGATGAAGTGTTGGAAATCGATTTGAAGGGTCTGGAAGAAATGGGTTACCTAGCAGCCGCTAATGGCAAGTCTAGGCAGTCCAACGAGTTTCGGCGGATCAAGCGCCCGTTGCTGCAGCGTGTACAAAAAGACAATGCCATAGCTTTGCGAGACCGCAAAGACGACGAACCTATTCGTTCTAAAAACCGCATCATGATCACCAGCGCTTTGCCTGGAGAAGGCAAGACTTATGTATCGCTTAACCTAGCAGTGAGCTTAGCTGCAGAGGTGGATGGCAGCGTTACCTTGATCGACAGTGATGTCGCTAAAGGTGATGTGTCCAGGTTACTAAACTTGCGAGACAGAACTGGCTTGGGTGACGTGTTGCTTGATTCTTCAGTTGCATCGCGTGGTTTGCTGTCTACGAGCGTGAATCGACTGAGCGTTGTGCCAGCGGGAACTTACAGTGAACACCTCGGTGAGCTCTACGCAAGTGACATGATGGATCGCTTGATCCAAGCGCTCGACGCGCGGGCACCCAATCAAACCTTGTTGTTCGATGCACCACCGATTCTGGTGACTACAGAAGCATCCGTTCTAGCCCAATATATGGACCAAATTATATTGGTCATCGAAGCCAACCGCACACCGCGAGAAGCGGTGCAACGGGCAATCGAAGAGCTTGAAGGCTGCAACAACATTACGCTGCTGCTCAACAAGACAACCCAAACCAGCATCTTTGGATATGGTTACGGGTACGGTTACGGCTATGGTTATGGCGATAACGCTAGCGGCAACGACACCGGCGAGCATGAAGTGGCGCCGCAAGCTAGCTCCGGCAATTAGTCGCACAAATATGAGCACAATGATGAGCACAATGATGAGCGCAACGCATGACGCCGTTGTGTTGGGCTGGGTAATAACGCTCGGCCATCAATCTTAACGTAAGGATTCGATAGGAATGTACGAAGAGTTCTTTGGGTTTAGTGGCAAGCCGTTTCAGCTGTCGCCAGATGCCTCATTCTTTTTTCCCAGTAAAGAGCACAAGCGTGCATTGTCCTTTTTAGAGTATGGGTTAAACCAGGGTGATGGTTTTATTGTCATCACCGGTGATGTTGGTACGGGTAAGACGACGCTAGTACAAACGTTGTTAGAAACGTTAGACCCTCGCGAGATGTTGGTTGCAACGCTGGTGACCACACAGCTTGCCGAAGACGATCTGTTGAAGCTAGTGGCTGCCAACTTCGGCTTGCGACCACATGCAAGCAGCAAGGCGGCTTTGTTAGGGGATTTAGAAGCCCTGTTTGTACAGCAAGCCCGAGAACGCCGCCGTGTTCTGTTGATTGTTGACGAAGCACAAAACCTACCTGCTAAGTCGGTAGAAGAACTCCGCATGCTGTCCAACTTTCAACTCGACGGCAAACCTTTGGTGCAGGTGTTCTTATTGGGCCAGGAAGAGTTTCGTGCGACCTTGTTATCCGAGGGCTTTGAGCAGCTTAGGCAACGGGTCATTGCTACTTATCATTTGAACCCGCTCAGCGAAGACGAAACACTAACTTACATAGAGCACCGCTTGCATACGGTCGGATGGGAGAATACCCCGTCTTTCCACGAGTCGGTCTACCCCGCAATCTACGATTTTTGCGAGGGGGTTCCGCGCCGGATCAATAACCTATGCGACCGCTTGCTGTTGTTTGCGTTTTTGGAAGAAAAAACTGAGCTAACGGCGGAGATGGTTGAGGCCGTAGCCCAAGAGATAGGGACGGAATTTTGGGGTGGCCGTCCGGCTGCTGGTGCTGAGCCCGTCGAAGAGGCGGTAGCGCCTAATGATGTGTTTAAAACACCCGGTCAGCCGTTAGAGACCATGGCTCGAGTCATGTTCGATAAAGCCAATGTCCAGCAACGGCTGGCTTCTATTGAGCGTGCGGTTGATGGGTTAGGTCATAGCTTGTCTCCAGCGATCGATCAACTTCGTGAGGAGTTGGCCTACGTGCGATTGATGCTAGAGGGCTTGGTTGGTGATAAAAAGATCACCAAAGGCTCCGACGATAAAAAGACAGGCTAGTTCTTCTAGCCCCTCGCTTGCCTCTTTTACCTCTTTAGGCCCAACCCGCTTAGGCCCAACCCGCGAAGCTACCGAAAGTTTCGCGATTTAAAGGTCGACTCTCCTGGCTCCTGTAGCAACCCCAGCAATTCTGAGTAGTTTTCTACAACACCAGCAACCACATGTATCACCTCGTTCGCTCGTTCTACTACGCCTTTAATCATAAGCAATTGACCTTGCAGCAGCTCTGCTCGATAGCGTTCTAAAACAGAGCTCCAAACCACAATGTTCATGTTGCCTGTTTCGTCTTCTAGCGTGACAAACAAGACGCCGGTTGCTGTGCTAGGGCGTTGTCGCCCGGTCACCAAACCTGCTACGCGAACCAATTGCCCTTGGCGGCAATGGATTAGACTATCGCTGATATAAGTGCCTCGGCCAGCGGCGCTGGCGGTCACTTTGTCGTTCACTGCGCTACGCAACAGCTCTAGCGGGTGAGCGCGCAGCGACAGCCCTAGATATTGGTAATCTGCCATCACACCCTCTGCAACCGTAGGCGCGGTTAGGGTGACGTCGGTACGGTAACGCTCTGGCTTTTGGGCAACGGCTTGCAGCTGCGTCGGGCGTTGTACTCCGGCGGCATCCCAATGTGCTTGATACCGATGACCTGACAAGCTAAGCAAGGCGTCCGCTCTAGCCAAGAAGCGCAAGCTTTGATCCGTAAGTCCGGCTCGCAAGCTGAGGTCTGCAATGTCGTGAAAGGGCGCTTGCTCGGCGATGCTATCGGCGGTGTTTTGGGCTAGACCTTTGACCAAGCGCAAACCTAAGCGCAGTTGAGCTTGTGAGACATGTTTGGGGGCAGCTTGCTTTGTTTGCTCTAAGTTTGTGCAGTCGAGCTCGCAGTCCCAGCCGCTGTGTTGAACATCCGCCGGCAGTACAACAATATTATGCCGCCTGGCATCTTGTATGAGCTGTGAGGCGGAGTAAAAGCCCATTGGCAAGCTGTTGAGCAACCCGCAGTAAAAGGCTGCAGGCTCATGGCATTTAAGCCAGGCTGAGATGTACACCAGCAGTGCAAAGCTGGCGGCATGAGACTCGGGAAAACCGTACTCGCCAAACCCCTGGATTTGCTGAAACACTCGCTGGGCAAAATCTTTGTCGTGACCGCGTGCCAACATGCCGTCCACCAGCTTTTGCTCAAAAACCTCTAGCCCACCCCGGCGCTTCCAGGCTGCCATAGCGCGCCGCAATTGATCTGCTTCGCCAGCGCTGAAACCGGCGGCAACCATAGCCAACTCGATCACTTGCTCTTGAAAGATAGGAATACCCAGAGTGCGTTCGAGCACCTGACGCACTGCCTCGCTGGGATAGGTGACGGGCTCCAAACCTTGGCGTCGGCGTAAATAGGGATGCACCATGTCGCCCTGGATAGGTCCTGGGCGGACAATGGCCACCTCAACAACAAGGTCATAAAAATGTTGGGGCTTAAGCCTTGGTAGCATGGCCATTTGGGCGCGAGACTCCACTTGAAACACGCCAATGCTGTCACCCGTTTGCAGCATGGCGTAGGTATTGGGGTCTTCGGCTGGTATCTGGTCAATGCTGAGCGGCTGTGAGTAACGTTTTGCGTAGGTGGGAAGGGCGTTGATGTGATCGAAGGCTTTGCGGATAGCGGTGAGCATACCCAAACCTAGAACATCCACTTTCAGTAGGCCTAAGGCCTCAAGATCGTTTTTGTCCCATTGGATAACCGTGCGATCGGGCATTGAAGCATTTTCAACGGGCACCAACTGGGTTAATGGCCCGCGTGAGATCACAAAGCCGCCAACATGTTGAGATAAGTGTCGTGGGAAACCCAGGATGGCGTTGATCAAGTAAACAAACTGTTGTGCTAGCTGACTTTGCGGGTCTAGCCCGGCGCTAGCTAACCGTTCACCTAGCGCCGCTTTGTCATCCCACCAAGCCAGCGATTTAGCGAGTAGGTCCACCAGGTCTAAATCCATGCCCAACGCTTTGCCGACATCGCGTACGGCGCTTTTGGGTCGATAGGTGATTAAGGTTGCTGCTAATGCTGCTCGGTCACGGCCGTAGCGTTTATATAGATATTGAATAACCTCCTCACGTCGTTCGTGCTCAAAATCCACATCGATGTCGGGTGGCTCGTCTCGCTCTTTGGAGACAAAGCGTTCGAACAGTAGATGCATGCGTGAGGGGTCAACTTCGGTGATATGTAGGCAATAGCAAACGGCGGAGTTTGCCGCTGAGCCGCGTCCTTGGCACAAGATGCCTTGATCTCGGGCAAATTGCACAATGTCTTGCACGGTTAAAAAGAAATACTCGTAGTCAAGCTGGGCGATTAAGCCTAGCTCTTTTTCGATCAGCTCAAGCGTGTCGGCAGGAATGCCATGGGGCCAACGTATCTTGGCGCCAGCCATGGTGAGTTGGCGCAAGTAGCTCATTGGGGTTAGGTGTGGTGGCACCAGCTCTTGTGGGTACTCATAACGCAGTTGTGACATCGAAAAGTGGCAGCGCTCGGCAATTGCAGCAGCTTCTTCTAACATCTCAATGGGGTACAAAGATTGCAGGCGTTCGATGCTGCGCAGGTGCCGTTCGCTGTTGGGCAAACCAAGATTACCTAGTTCAGATACCTGGACCCGGTGCTTAATGGCGGAGAGTACATCTTGCAGCGGCTGACGCCCGGGATGATGCATGTGCACATCGTTGCTGGCCACTATGGGGAGCTTTAGGCGAATGGCTAATGCCAGCAGGTTGGCGGTTTTGTCTAGGTCAACGTCTTCGTGAAACAACTCTAACGCCAACCATAAATTTGGCAGCAGGCTTTGTAGCATCCGGCCATAGCTCATCAAGATGCTGATGTTGTTGTCACTGGGTACCCATAGCGCTAAGCAATCGTTCAGTCCCCAGCGTAAATCGTTGGGCTCTAGGTAATACTCGCCTTTGGGTGAGCGTCGCCGCAATTTGCTGATGAAGGCTGACAGCTGCCCGTAAGCTTCTCGGTGTGGTGCAAGCAACACCAACCTTCCGGCGTGTTCAATACCCGTGTTGAGCGAGTCGATAGGCTGTTCAATCGCTTGGTCAATCTCTTGGTCGGCGGATTGATTGTTGTTAGCGCGCAGGCGGAACTCCGCTCCAACAATTAGCTTAATGTTGTGTTCCTTAGCCGCCATGTGGGCTTTGACCACGCCAGAGACCGTACATTCGTCGGTGATTGCAATCGCCTGATAACCAAGCTCGGCGGCCCTTTGTACTAGCTCTTCAGGGTGTGAGGCGCCACGCAAAAAACTGTAATTGCTGACGCAATGAAGCTCGGCAAACTTAGCTTTGTTTTTATAAGGGGTCTTGTTTTCATAAGAAGCCTTATAAGAAGGGGGCGGTGGTGATTTAGAGTTAGCTGAAGTAGCCATGCAGATACCATTGTTGCTGCGCATCAACAAACACCCAACCATGGGCGCCGTTAGCTAAGCGGGCTACGTAGTAGTCCCGAAAAATGCCCACCTCCCACCAGCCTGTGCGAATTCGCTCGGGGCCTTGCAGCAAGACCAGTTCAGGTTGTTGTGCTTTTTTTGTTGTCAAGGGTTTCGGTTCTGGCAGGAGCCACAAGGGTCGTGACTTTTTCAGACGACCGGTTGCTTTTGGTGACGTTGTCGATTTTGTAGTCGGCCGCTTAGCAACCGCTTGCTCAACGCGCTGAGCCTGATGTGTCCATTGTGGATGATGCTGATCTTGTACGGTTAAGGTTTCGCATACGTCGTCACCCAGTCGCGCTCGGAGCTGATCCACTAGATCGCTTCGCGTGTTGCAGCTTTTGTTCTTGCTGAGCAATTGGAACAAATCTTTGCTTTGCTCTTGCCAGGGCAGGAGTTGTACCGCGGTTAAGCTCAAGCTAAGAATGTCGGCTGGTAAGTCTTGCCGCTCCAGTTTGAGTTGGGTAATGCTAAGCAACGCAGTGTTCATCCGCTGTGGGTTGGCAAATTTAATGTCTAATAGGATGGGCTGTTTTGTATTGGTGTCATGGGTGTTGAACGCCCAGCGGATCTGTTGCACTGCCAGCTCACGACCGATAAGCCAATGCTGCAGTTGGGTTGCTAGGCGCTGCATGGGGAAGCGTAGCCCACCCTTGTTACGAACTGGATCTAGTAGGTGCAAGGCTTGTGAAAACTCCTGGGTTGGCACAATAAATCGTTGCGGATCTGCACGCTCTCCGGTGAGTTGCTGTAAATGTTGCAACAAAGGTTTGCCAAAGCGCCGTCCTAACTCTTGAGTAGGTAAGGCTAGCAAGGGGCCCAATTGGTAGATGCCCATGTTGTGACAGCGTTCGACCAAGGTATCAGTAAAAGCATTGCGATTAGCTGCGGGGTTTTTGGCTAAAGGGCTGGGTTGTTGCTGAACTAAGGTATTTAACGCTACCTCCTCTAGCTGTGTTTCACCTGACCGTGCAAGCGCCATAGCTGCTGCTGGGGTGTTGGCTAGCCGAGCGCAGACTTTATGTTCTAGGCTGTCGCAAAGCTTAACCGCTTTGGCTTGTAAACGATGGCTGCTGCGAAACAACTTGAGGCTGCGGCTCACCTCTAAGATAAGTCCGTTAGGCGGCTGAATGCTGATGTGCGAACTTAGTTGGTACAAGCTCTCTGCTAATGCGGTTAGAGCGTTGTGATCGCGTACTGGGTCTTGGTGGTGGTGCACTAAATCCGTTGCGATGGTGTGAGCGGTGGCTAAGGTTGCCCCTGGCAATATGCCGGCTTGTATTGCCTGGGGGTTACGGCATACCACCTTGTTGTTGGCCAAGATGACGGTAGGTTTGCTGTTTTGTTCTGCTTTTTGTTCTGCTTTTTGTTCCGGGTTGTGTTCGGTGCTCTGCTTACTGTTAGTTTTATCCTGCGTTTTATTAGTGCTTTTATTGATGCCTTTATTGATGCCGTTATTGATGCCTTTATTAGGAGATTCATCACCGGATATAGTGTTGCTTGAAGCCTGTGTAAAGACCTCAAGCTCTAGCTCAAAAAAATGCAGGCCTAACCAAAGCATTGATACCGCTCAGTGCAACGTAGATGCTGGTTTATGACCCTGCTCATGTTCATAAAGGGTTTCATGGGGCAAGTCTTGCTCGGATACGTCAGTATCAAAACTATCTGGTTTGTGGCTAAGCAAGGTGGCGGTATTTTGTAGCGTTTGGCGCATAGCGCGCCAAAGATCTAGCTGCTCATCAACGACCTCTTGCTGCTTGGTTGCGGCATAAGGTGCATGGCTAAAGTCCACCGGTAGATCGTTAACAGGCCAGCCGCGGCGGCGCTTTTCGATGGCTACCGTGACTCGATTTTCGCTATCTGCGATGGGCTTTAAACTGATACGTAGCTCAGCCATGGATGCCTGCTGAGCGGCTTCTTCTGGTCTAAACAAGCAGCTAAAGGTATTCCCCGTTTTGGCCGCCAATTGCAAGCGGCGTGTGTCTTTTGTTGTTATCTGCTGCTCATCAAGCCAGCCCAAAACAATGCTGCAAGTTCCGGATTTGCTGGCGCACTCCATGGCCCACAATGCGTCTTTGTGATTTTTGGGATGAATGAGCAAAATCTTGTTTAAATCAATGCCTTGCTCCGCTAATGCAGGTGCGTAAGGCAAGAAGGGTGGGTTAACCCAAGCGATCCAACGATCTTCTTCGCTTAGTCGTTTGAGCAAAGGAATCAATAGTTGTAACTCACCTAAGCCTTGAGTGCTGAGCATAAACTCAGCAAGGCCGGCTTGGGGCCAGCCGTTGCCTGGTAGGTTTTCATCTAACGAAGCGAAGCCACTGGATAGGGTAGGTTCTAGCGGTGCTAGTTGCCCTGCTTGCCAGAGATCTGGGTGCTTTAGTAGTGCTTCTAGGGGCTCGGGTGCTTGCTCTTTTAGGTTAGTGCCCAGGTTAGCGCCCAGATTCGTGTCTAGATTAGTGTCCAGATGATTAGCCGCAGGGTTAGATAGCGTTGCTGGTGCTGCTTCAGGTGACGCTTCAAACAAAGACATTGATACTGACATGCCGACTCCTAACTACTGTCTTTTTATACAGGGTCGATCAGGTTAGCTGGATGAATATCCAGTATCAAGCCCTATCAGCAAATAATGCACTTTTTTGCGTACAGACCGTTGTTGTCTCAAGTATTTGCGTGCTGTTTAAGGCAACTAGCTGAACGAAAATTCGTGCCATTCGACGCCATCGGCTTTCCAAAGTTTGTGAACCACTCGAACAAATAACGCCGATCGTTGTTGGACAATGAATATTGTATTCGCCGCTTCTCTGCGGAAGACCGCGCCTCTGCTAGGCAATGTCGCTAAAGCTGAATCAGGAATGGAATCCAGAATTGTGCTGAACTCATCAAAAATATTGTCATTACTCCTGTCCTTAGGTCTCCTTGTCATCGCCGGTTGTGGTGGTAGCGGCGGCGGTTCCAATAGCCTTGAAGACTTCTCGCCTACGCCCCAGCCGCCAGATTTCAAGTCGATCTCGGGTAGCATTCAGGGCCTGACAGGTGTCCTAACGCTAAGTTGGTCCGATCGTTCGCAAATCATTTCAACGGCCAACTTTGAGATACCACTGGCGTTTGAGTCCGACACAAGCCTTGAGCTACAAATTACCGGCCAACCGATTAGCCAAACCTGCACGATCGACACCCCAACTGAATTTTCGAACCAATCAAATGACATTTTTGGTGTTGAGATTAGCTGTATCACTCAGAACACCATTCGAGTGAATGTCGAAAACTTTGTGACTGGCGACCCGCTGCCTAATATTGATGTCTCAGCGACCTGGAACGTCCAAGGTGTCCAAGAGACATTGGTTGGTGTTTCAGATAGCGAGGGCGTGTTGGACTTTGTTGTGCCGACCTTTGACGGCCGCATTATGATCAACGCAGATCCGGACGGTTATGGTGAGCAATCGAAGGTTGTTCAAAACACAGTGGTTCCTGCCGGCCGGTTAGCACGCATGCTTATGCAACCCAATGTCTTGGGGACCAGCTTTGATGCCGCAATAGGAACGGATGTCAGCGTGGGCAATGATCTACTGTTTAGCATCCCGGCCAATGCGTTAGTAGATGCTAACGGTGATGTTTACAGTGGCGTGGTATCAACGGAAGTAACGTTTGTTGATCCAAGCCTAGACCTTGAAATAATGCCGGGGGACTACCTGAGCATTGATTCTGGCGGTGTAACGGCGCCAATTGAAAGCTATGGCGCGCTTAGCGTGACTTTCACCGGAAATGCTGGTGAGGTACTTGATCTTGCGCCTGGATTGCTGGTGAGTGTCAATATTCCCATTGCAAACGCTGCCCTCACAACGGCTCCCATTAACTCGCCGTTGTACCACTACGATCCGATAACGGGTTATTGGACACAACAAGGCAGTGCCTCTCGCTCCACGCTAGCTAGTGGCCTAGAGGTTTACACTGGGTCCGTTAGCCATTTTACTACTTGGAATGCTGACCAAGCTTATGTACCAGTGATGGTCAACGGTTGCGTTGAAAACAGCTCCGGAGCACCTTTTGCGAACGTTAGGGTTGATGCTGCAGGTGCTACCTACCTGGGTGCTTCTCGTGCTATCTCGGATAGCAACGGTTTGTTCTCGATACCCGTGAAGCCAAACTCGGATCTGTTGATTACCGCAGGCGATGGTTTGCAAAGTAATACTCTCCAAATCACAACTGGGGCGGCAGATAGTACTGAGACCGAGTGTCTCGTAGCTTCCGCTGGCAGCTCAACGATCAACCTAACTTGGGGTGAAAACCCTTCAGACCTAGATACCCGTTTGTATGGTTTTTCTACCGCTGATGAAACCCAAGACTTCCAGGTTAACTACACAAATCGCTCAGCTATGGTTAACAACATAACTATTGATCTAGACGTTGATGACACCAATAGCTTTGGTCCAGAAGTCACTACAATTCCAGACTTCCCGTTTGCCGGTGTCTATCGCTATGCGGTCCATCGGTTTTCGGGTACTGGCAGTATTCAAAGTTCGCCAGCGCGCGTTGAACTAAATTTGCGTGGACAGGTTGAAGTCTTCCTACCGCCACCGGGTCAAGCAACAGATTGTTGGGCGGTGTTGGACCTCATTGTCGATGCTGGTGGCAACGCAACGATAACGCCGATCAACAGCTGGGAAAGTGCAGATTATTGCACCAGTTCGGCCTTTGTGAACCCAGCTAGGTAACCCGCGCTGTTGGGCGTGCCTCAGCCTGCTGTGCAACCGGATTTGTAAAACGAATATTCAAACAAAGGCGTCCGAGTTAGGGCGCCAAGCTAAAGACAACTAAACAGATTAGCCTAACAAGCTCAGCCTCATTCATACGGAGATGACATGGTGACTCACAGGACAGTGCTAAAAATTGGCGTTATTGCTGCCACTCTTATTGCCCCCAACCTTGCCCCCAAGGCGTTTGCAGAAAATTTTTCCTGGCAATACATAGATGCGCGATATCAACAACCAAGCGATAGCAAAACAAAAGGGTTTGCTGGTGAAGTGAGTGGCAACATATCAAAAAATTGGGTCGTCCAGAGCCGAGCCAATCGGCTGCAACTCAAAGATAACGATCTAGATCTAGAGTTATCTCAGACCCGTATCGATTTGTCGGTAGGGCGTGTTTTCAATTTAGGCAGTCGAACCTCGGCATTGGTTAGCGCCGGTTACACGCGCTTACAATACGACTTAGAGCTCAGCAGCTTTAGTGAAGACTATGGCGACGACGCAGCCAATGCGCAGGTTGCTTTTCGTGCCAAATTGGCTGATAGATTTGACGGTGAAGTAAGCCTGGGTATGTTGTTCGACGGTGATGACACTAGTGACCTGCTATGGAATGCGGCCATTCGTTATCGCATGTATCCAAACCTGTCGTTTACCCTGGGTGCTAACGGTGTGGATGCAGACAACTTCGACTCAGACGATGTTTTGTACGAAATCGGTTTTCGTTTTGATTTGCAGGACGACTAAAACCACGCCGCCGTTTTTCAACGGCGGCCCAGCGGCGGTCAAGGTAGGCTAGTAGCACCTAACCTAAGCAAGCCTCAATAACATAAGGTCCTGGCGTCGCAAAGCTACGCGCTAAGGCTCGATTAAACGACTCCGCATCGGTGACCCGTATCGCGGGTACCCCCATACCGGTTGCCAGCGCTACCCAATCTAAGTCCGGGCGGTCTAACTGCAGCATGTCCATCGCCTTACGGCCTGGATTGTGTGCACCAACACGCATGAACTCCACCTGCAAGATAGCGTACTTACGGTTCGCAAAAATCACCGTAGTAATGTCTAGGTTTTCTCGCGCTTGGGTCCACAATCCTTGCACTGTATACATACCCGAACCATCTGCTTGTAGGCTAAGCACCCGTCGATCAGGGCAAGCAAGTGCCGCACCGGTGGATGCCGGGATACCCATACCAATAGCGCCACCGGTGAGTTCAAGCCAATCGTGTGGTGCAGCCTGATAGGTGAGCCCCGGGATTGCAAAGCCAGAGGTTGCGGCTTCGTTGACTACAATCGCGTTCTCCGGCATGAGGTGGGCGACGCTTTGGGCGATGGAGGCGGGTGTTAACTCGCCGGTGGGTTCGCCGGGCAAAACTAAGCCCGCCGCCTGGTTATCTGCCTTTGCAGCACCGACAGCATCAACCAACGCAGCCAGCGCGCCAATGCCATCTTCATGGGGCAGGCATAGGACATGGCAAGTGCAACTGTCGGGTGCAATCTCGCTAGGGACACCGGGGTAGGCAAAGAAGCTTACCGGTGCTTTGGTTTCGACCAGGATTAAATGCTCGAAGGGCGCTAGGGCTTCTTGGGCTTGCTCCGCAAAATAAGGCAAGCGCGGTAGGTTGACTCGCCCGGCACCTCGTTCAGTACGGCTAATGAAGGTATCGCCAAAGAGGGCGGCGCCGGTGGCCGTCTGCAAGCGCCCGAGCATATCTAAGCCAGCCGCGCGGACCACTTGGCCGTTGACCAAGAAAGCGCATTTCGCATCGCTGAGAAGCAACTTGGTTATTCCATCAATATCGCCGCTGTGCGGCGCTCGGGTAGGTATAGGTGCTGCGGGTACAACGGCTTCAGCTTCGTTCCAAGCGGTGTCCGCGGGTAGTATCAGGGTGGCAACCTGCCCGGGTGGTTGCCGTGATGCGGTGACCGCTGCGGCCCCATCTGCGGCCACATCCGTGGCGGTCATGCTGGTCTTGATCCAGCCGGAGACAGGCCGTGCGAAGCCCTCAATATCTGAGGTGAGCGGTGCATCTAGCTCTCGGTGGTAGGTAGCATGCTCACCAACGATGTTAACCACCGGCGTGTTCGCACGCCGGGCGTTGTGGAGATTGGCTAAGCCGTTGGCAAGGCCTGGGCCAAGGTGAAGCAGGGTACAAGCGGGTTTGTCTGCCATGCGCCCGTAGCCATCGGCAGCACCGGTGACCACCCCCTCAAACAGACCCAGCACGCAGCGCATCTGCGGTTCGGTGTCGAGCGCCGCCACAAAGTGCATCTCGGATGTGCCTGGGTTTGCGAAGCAAATGTCCACATCGTTGGCTATCAGGGTCTTAACGAGTGACTGGGCGCCACTTAGGGCGGGCTTTTTACCATTGGGGGCATTCTTGTCGTTGGTAGCGTCACTGGTAGACATGCAGGCTTCCTAAAGAAGTAAAATCGGTCGCTAGTGTAGAAGCCCAAGGATGAGCATTGCAATTCGAGGCTGATGAATTAGGCTCCCTGCTTGAAAAGGCGAGCGCCGAATCCAGATTGAACCTACGGGGAAGAAACAGTGAGCAAATCCAACTACGACTACGATTTATTTGTTATCGGTGCCGGCTCAGGTGGCGTCCGCGCTGCCCGTATGGCCTCTAATTACGGCGCCAAAGTTGCTGTGGCGGAGGACCGCTATCTTGGCGGCACCTGCGTCAACGTGGGCTGTGTGCCGAAAAAGCTCTTTGTATACGGCTCCCACTTCGCCGAGGATTTCCATGATGCCGGCGGCTTTGGGTGGCAGGTAGGTGAGCGTCAATTTGATTGGCCAACCCTGAGAGACAATAAGACCCAAGAGATTGAGCGCCTTAACGGCATTTATCGAAACCTGTTAGATGGCGCTGGTGTGACCACCCATTGGGGGCGTGCCGAGTTGCTGGACGCCAATCGGGTAGCCGTTGATGGCAAGGAATACAGCTGCGCAAATATACTCATTGCTACCGGCGGCTGGCCCACCAAGCCTGATTTTCCTGGCAGCAACCTGGCGATCACCTCTAACGAAGCCTTTCATTTAGACACTTTTCCTAAAGATGCCGTAGTTGTCGGTGGTGGATACATTGGGGTTGAGTTTGCCGGTATTTTTCACGGTTTGGGTGCCAACACCTCGTTGCTGTATCGCGGCGATCTCTTTTTGCGCGGCTTTGACCAAGGTGTGCGCGAGTTCGTTCGTGATGAAATTGCTAAGAAGGGCATCGATCTGCGCTTTAATACGGATGTCGCTAGCATTGAAGCCTTAACCGATGATGAGAATGGTCGCAAACGGGTCCATTTAAAAGATGGAGAAACCTTAGAGACCGACCTAGTGTTGTACGCGACCGGTCGACATGCCAATACCCAGAACCTTGGCTTGGACAAAGCCGGCGTGGAGATGCGGGCTAACGGTTCCATCGTGGTTGATGAGTATTTCCAAACCAATATTCCCAGCGTCTATGCGCTGGGAGATGTGATCGATCGGGTGCAGTTGACCCCGGTGGCTATCAATGAAGGCATGTGCTTAGCCAACAATTTGTTTACCGACAACCCTAAGCGCACGATGAACTACAACAACATTGCTACAGCCGTGTTCTGCCAACCCAACATTGGCACCGTAGGTTTAAGCGAAGAGCAAGCGGTTGCCGAGCATGGCCAGGTGCATGTGTTTGAATCTAGCTTCCGGGCGATGAAGCACACGTTGACGGGGTCCGAAGAAAGAACCTACATGAAGCTTTTGGTCAGCGCTAAGGATGATCGAGTGGTTGGCGCGCATATGGTGGGGCCAGACGCAGGAGAAATTGTGCAAGGCTTAGGCATTGCACTGGTAGCGGGGCTAACCAAAACACAATTTGATCAAACCGTTGGTATTCACCCAACCACCGCTGAGGAATTTGTGACTATGCGTGACGTGACTCGGACTGTGGGGGCAGCAGCCTAATGTTGCAACGTATCTCGATAGCACTGTTTGGCATGCTCGGCTTGGCCGCTTGCAGCAACACCATCTCTGCCGACTCTAAGCAGGCAATTCCAGCGCAAGCAATGGCCAGTTCAGCCCAAAGCGCGGCAGCAAAAAAAATGTCGACGGATCGACCACGCAATGTGATTGTGTTCTTGGGTGATGGCATGGGGGTAAGCACGGTGACGGCTGCCCGAATTTACGCTGGCCAAAAACTTGGTCTTGCCGGAGAAGAGCACAACCTGTCTTTTGAGAAGTTTCCCAATGTAGCCTTGGTGAAAACCTACAACACCGACATGCAGGTGCCTGATAGCGCTGGCACCATGAGCGCTATTGTTACCGGTGAAAAAACCCGTGCGGGTGTGCTGAGCATTGCGGCTAATGCCAAACGCGGCGATTGCGCTGCGGCGTTGGCGAACCCATTGCCCACCTTGCTTGAGCAAGCGGAGCAAGCCGGCATGGCAACGGGCCTGGTGAGCACCGCGAGAATTACCCATGCCACCCCAGCAGCAAACTATGCGCATAGCGCTGATCGTAATTGGGAAGATGATACGGGTGTAGGGGCAGAAGGGCTTGCTGCCGGTTGTCGGGATATTGCGCGCCAGCTTGTCGAATTTGAAGCCGGTGATGGTGTGGATGTGATCTTTGGTGGAGGACGGGCAAATTTTTTCCCCAAAGGTTGGGTGGATCCTGAATACAACAAGGCCCTTGGGCGACGTAGTGATGGCAACAACTTGGTTGAGCAGTGGTTGGCTGCAGCGCCGAGTCGTGAATACGCCTGGAATACCCAGGGTTTTGCCAAGCTAGACCCAGATACAAAGCAGGTGATGGCCTTGTTTGAGCCATCGCACATGCAGTGGGAGGCGAACCGAGCGAAAGATAAGGCGGGTGAGCCATCGCTTGCTGAGCTAACCCAAGTGGCTATTGAGCGTTTGGCCAAAGGCAGCGATAAAGGCTACTACTTGGTGGTGGAAGGCGGGCGTATTGATCATGGTCACCATGCTGGCAGCGCCTACTTAGCACTAGAAGATACCCTGGCATTTGATGCGGCGGTGCAACAAGCGCGCAGCCAGGTAGATCTAGCTGACACCTTAATTTTGGTCACAGCAGATCACAGTCATACGCTAACCATCAGTGGCTATCCACAACGTGGCAATCCCATCTTGGGTAAGGTTCGATTACCAGGCGGTAAGCTACTGCCTGATGCCAATGGGCAACCCTATACGACTTTGGGTTATGCCAATGGTCCAGGTTACCAAGCCTCGCTCACGGACCTAACCGAGGTTGATACTACCGCCGCTGACTATCAACAGCGTGCTACTGTGCCGCTGGGAAGTGAAACCCATGCTGGAGAAGACGTTGCCGCTTATGCGATTGGTGTTGGAGCAGAAAAGCTGCGGGGAGTTATCGAGCAAAACCTGTTGTATGAGTTGCTTAAGCCCGTGCTGCAATAAGAAGCTCGACACATAATCACGTATTAGGCAACGGAGTTAGCGATGCTAGAAACCTTATTGAACCTGGCCGACAGCGTGCTGGGCTCCGCCTGGTACTTCCCCATTGTGTTGCTTGGGGTTGGACTATTTTTTACGCTCTACCTAGGTTTTCCACAGCTCCGCTTCTTCTCTCATGCGTGGGGCGTTCTGTTTGGACGTCATACCAAGAAAGATGCGCCCGGTGACACCAACCACTTTCAGGCACTAGCAACCGCGCTGTCTGGCACTGTGGGTACAGGTAATATTGGTGGCGTAGCATTCGCTATATTTCTGGGTGGCCCGGCGGCCTTGTTCTGGATGTGGATGACCGCATTTTTAGGCATGACGACCAAATTTGTTGAGGTCAGCGTCTCCCACAAATATCGGGAGACAGATGACAAAGGTGCGGTATCCGGCGGTCCCATGTATTACATGGAGCACGGCCTCAAACTTAAATGGCTGGCTGTGTTTTTTGCTGCCGCTACGGTTATCAGCAGCTTCGGCACGGGCAGCTTGCCACAAAGCAACAATATGGCCGCCGGGCTTGAAGCCTCCTTTGCTGTGCCGCCAATTGCTTCTGGCGCGGTGTTTGCCCTGTTGCTCGGTTTGGTGATCTTGGGTGGCATTTCACGTATTGCTAAGGTTGCCGCTGCGTTGGTGCCACTCATGGGGGTGCTCTATGCCGTAGGTGCGCTGGCTGTGATCCTTAGCAACATTGAAAATTTAGGGCCTGCGTTTGTATCGGTGTTTGCGGATGCCTTTACCGGCTCAGCGGCCACCGGTGGCTTTTTGGGTGCTTCTTTTGCTTATGCATTCAATCGCGGGGTGAATCGCGGTCTATTTTCTAACGAGGCAGGTCAGGGCTCAGCACCCATTGCCCACGCTGCAGCCAAAACTGAGGAGCCTGTCGCAGCGGGTATGGTGGCGATATTGGAGCCGTTTATCGACACCTTAATCATTTGCACGCTAACCGGGATGGTGATTTTAAGTTCAGGGGTGTGGAACGAAAAATTCCAGACTGAGTTTAGTGCCACAGACACGCAGATCGTCGCTGGTGTGTATAGGCAAGACAGCGAGCCCCAGCGGGCCGCCTTGGGCGCTTACTTAAACAATCGGACGCTGGCTGGTCCGGCAGACGCCTATACAGTGCTTCCGTATACCGGGCCGCTCTCGGTCGTTGACGGGCAATTGCAGGAGCCGCTGCTAGCAACGGTGATCCATAACCGTTCGATTGCGGAGGCAGTACAGGTCTCTACCGCTGCCGGTGCCCCATTTACTGGCACCCTGACAGTCACTGAAGGCAAGTTGGGCGTAAGCTCTGCTTCGCTCAGTGGGCGTTCATTGCTGCATTCAGTGCCGCTGACCATTCAAGCATTCAAACGGAGTTTCTTGGGCACCTTAGGGGAGCACATTGTTAGCATCGGCTTAGCTATGTTTGCCTTCTCTACCGCTCTGGCTTGGTCTTACTACGGCGACCGGGCGATGACCTACCTTTTTGGAAGCCGGTCTGTGCTGCCATACCGCCTGCTCTATATCTTTGGTTTTTTTCTGGCCACTATTGTGGATACTTCGCTGATTTGGCTTATCTCGGCGGTCACCATTGCGCTGATGACCCTGCCTAACCTGGTTGGCATTGTGCTAATGCGACGCGAGGTTAAGCAAATGACGGGCGAATATTGGTCAACGTTTAAAAACAACAAAAAACCGGTATAGTCCCTACCTAGGCTGCAGCTGGGTTTGGCCTGGACGAACCCGCGTGACCTCTAACCAGATATCGGCCTGGCGCCAAAAGACCCAACGATAGGGCCAGATATCGCACCAAACATCGGACCTTTGGAGAACTAGTCAACATGCCATTGCGAATTACCTTTGATCTTGAAGACAAAGATCTACGCTTTTTTAAGACCGCCATGAAGGCAGCGCAGGCCACAGCCAAAGATGCGCCAGAAGATTTGGTGATCTCCAAAGCTCAAGAAGTTATTGACGAGGTAAGCGCTCAAAAAGTGCCGGCATTCGTTAAGCAGCGAATTGCATCGCTTCAGCAGTTGATTGCGATGCTCCATGACGACGAGTGGCGCTTAGAGAAGAAGGAGCGTCAAAACGTTCTGGCGGCTTTGGCCTATTTCGCCGACCCGCACGATATGATTCCAGATGACATCCCTGTGCTGGGATACATCGATGACGCCATCATGATCGAACTGGTCGTTATCGAGTTGAAGCACGAAGTTGAGGCGTTCCAGGATTTCTGTGAATATCGCAAGGGTGATAAAGCCCGGCAGCGTAACCCTAACCTTAGCCGAGAAGAGTACCTGGACATCAAACGCCGTGAGCTGCACTCACGGATGCGTCGGCGTCGAACCTCCGTACGTCGATCCCGCAGCGGCAGTGCTGCACGAACTCGCTTTCGCTTGTTTTAAAGACCCGCTAACAGCTGTTGCGATGGACACCTTGGTTGCTAGGCTAGGGTGCCTGAATGCTGTTGCAGGCAGTGCAAAGCACATAACGATGGCTCGGGTCATCAAAGGCATTTAGCCATTGCTCTAGCGTCCCGGCCTGTTTGCTCAAGCCAAACATCAGGCGATCATAGGCTGAGTTGGGTTGCCGCGCTTCGTTCAGCATTTGGGCAATGCCGCTACCGCCTAACAACATGCGCAGCAATTGCTGTTTTGGGTCCAACGCGGGCTTGAGATGTTTAACGCCTAGATCACGCGTTTCAGACTTCTCTTGGGCTAGCGCTTTGGCTTTCGCGATGGCCTCTACAAGACCGCCGGTGGCATCAACCAAGCCTAGTTCTAACGCTTTGCTGCCAAGCCAAACCCGGCCTTCAGCGACGCTCTTAACGGTTTCTAGCGGCATATCTCTACCCCGGGCTACTAGGTTTAGGAATTGCTCGTAGCCTTGCTCAACATTGCGTTGGATAACCTTGGCTAAGGTAGGGCTGATGCCATGGAGTGGCGAGCCACCACCCATCAGTGGGCCTGTGCTCAAGCCGTCACTATGTACACCTGCCATGGCTAAGGTTTTCTCGAAGGTTGGAATTTGCCCAAAAATGCCGATAGAGCCGGTAATCGTTGTTGGTTCAGCAATAATGGCGTCACTGGTTGCCGCGATCCAATAGCCACCGGAAGCCGCCACATTGCCCATGGAGGTGACCACAGGGCGACCGCTAAGCTGATACAGCTCCAACTCTTGGCGTATTAGCTCTGAAGCGAAGGCGCTACCACCGGGTGAGTCAACCCGTAACACCAAAGCGGCGCTTTGGGCATCTTCTTTTGCTTGCCGAATCAAATGGGACATGGCGTCCGCAGACATTGCACCCGGCATGCCGTCTTGCATCATAATTTGGCCTTGGGCCGTGATGACGGTGACATACTGGTCACCGCCGGTATCCGCGCTTGAACCCTTGGCGCTCAGGTACTCGAGGTAGCCGACACCATTGATGCTGCCGTCGTCTAAGAATCCAACGGAATCGCCCAGGCGCACTCTGGCTTGGTCTTCGGTTAGCAACTCATCAACCAATTGGGCCTCCAACGCAACCCGGGCCAAGTCGCCGCCGCTGGCTACCACCAGGGCCTCAACATTCTGCAAGTAGCCGTCTACGGATTCGATTGGTAATTGGCGGTTGTGTGCAACGGTTTCGGTATAGGCTGTCCACAAGCCGCTAATCATGGCTAGGCTGGCTTCTCGATCCGGATCCGACATGTCGTTGCGCAAGTAGGGCTCTACAAAAGATTTGTAGGTACCGACTCGAAATATATGAACATTTACTTTAAGTTTATCTAGTAAGTCTTTGTAATATAGAGTGTATTTAGAAACTCCAGTAAACAAGGTTTCACCTAAAGGATGTAGGTAGACCGCTTCTGCAAAGCTGGCTAGCAAGTACTGTGGTTGACCGTATGCGTAGGCGTAGCTGGCTGTGCTTTTGCCTTGGGCGCGAAAGCGTTGGATCGCAGCGCCCAAGGTTTGTGCGTGAGCCGTTGATATCCACATCAATTCATCTAGGCGTAGCACCAGACTCTTGATGTTGGGGTCTTGGGCGGCCTCATCGACGGCGCGCACCAGAGCGCCTAACTCCGTTTCCACCATGCTACCAGTGCCACTTAACAAGCTTTGCAGCGGGTCTATGTCCGTTGCGGCCTCTACCACTATGCCTTGTGGGTTCAGGATCAACGCGGCATCACTGGGTAAGACTACGCTACTGCACCCTCGGGATAGGGTAATTACAAGAAACACAAGAAAGAGTAAAAAAACGATGTTTGCGAACCACATGCGAACGCTTTCTAACCCTTTTCCGAGCTTAGAAAAAAGCCCAGGTAAAGGTTCAAGTTCGGGGTTGTTAGAAGGTGGGTAGCTCATGGTTAGGCTCTTGATTCCTTGTCTCTTGGTCGGACCCCGTTGGGCCTTGCCGGCGCCGACTGGGATTAGATGCGGCATTCGGTATAGCATCGCACGCTTTATTCTAATGGAAATTCGTCTTGGCGATTCGACAGCCCCCATTGTGGCTCTGGCAGGACCTGCAACAAGCACTCAACCTTGAGAGTTCACCTCAAGCGTCAGGCGTTGATACGCCGGCCATTGAAGGCATTGCTTTTGATTCGCGCAAAGCGCAGGCCCAAGATTTGTTTGTCGCGCTACCGGGGGACCCGGGGCCAGGTTACAGCGTTAGCCAGCGTTCAGATCGTGACGGCCATCAGTTTATCGAGGCAGCGGCAGCCAACGGCGCTGTAGCAGCCTTGACCCACGACGGCGCGGCGCGTGATCTGCCTCAGCTCGCCGTGGCAGATACCCTGGCCGGGCTTCGCCAGTTGGCGGCTTATCGCCGCGACCAGTCTCAAGCGCAGCGGATTGCCATCACCGGTAGTAGCGGTAAAACCACGGCGAAAACCTTGTTGGCTGCGGCCTTAGGAGCGGCGACCAACGCCGACGCCACCCATGCAAGCCAAGGTAGCTTCAACAACCATCTTGGTGTGCCGTTGAGCTTGGCCACTATGCCCATCCACAGCGCGTACGGTGTGTTTGAGATTGGTACTAACCATCCAGGAGAGATCGGGCCCTTGAGCCGCCTAGTGATGCCCCAGGTTGCTGTACTGCTCAATGTGCACTCCGCTCACGCTGGAAATTTTCCGGATGCTGATGCTTTGCGGCTAGAAAAGTGTGCCATTGCAGAAGGGCTGGCCAACGACGGTACCTTGGTGATCAACGATTTGGTGGTGCTACCGCCCGCGCTTGAAGCTCGCGCTAAGCTGATTCGCTTTGGTGAAACCCCTGCGGCGCAAGTTCAGCTGCTTGGTTTGACCCAACGGGCCAACGAGACGCGCGCGAACTACCGTGTCTTCGGACAAACGCTGAGCGCACGGGTTCCTGGCGGTGGCAAACATCGCGCGCAAACCCTAGGCGCTGTGCTGGCGGTGCTGCACGCTTTGGGAATGGATTTAGCGCCAGCGACGCAGCTCCCCGATTCCCTGGTACCCAAAGGGCGGGGCAGCCTGCTGCGCGTTCAAGACCGAACCTTGCTTGATGACAGCTATAACGCCAACCCCCAAAGCATGCGGGCCACGTTGGCGGCGTTGGTCGATGATGATCAACACACCGCCAAGCGTTATGCGTTGTTGGGTGAAATGTTGGAGCTTGGCGATGAATCTCCAGCAGCCCATGCCAGTTTGGCGGAATATTGTCAGCAGCTAGATGGTGTGTGGCTGGTGGGGGAGGCGATGCAAGCGCTAGCGACGCGTCTATCTGTCGATCAATGTCTAGGCCACTGGGCTGACATACGAAGCTCAACTGCTGCTAGCGAGGTGCTGGAGGCGGTAGCGAAGGTGCTGCAACCCCAGGATGTGTTGCTGGTGAAAGGCTCGCAGTTGATTTTTTGGCAGCAGGACTTCGTTGGGCAACTCAGTGAGCGATTAAGCCATCGCTAGTTTGTCGCTTTTCTTCGTTAACTTCAGCTGTTGGGGCTCCGGACAAAAAAAAGCCCAGACTCCGGGGGGAGAGATCTGGGCCTAATACCCTTGCGGGTACCATTAGGAGTCACACATTGAGGTCCGCAAGCGGCCCTCGATCGGCTAGCTCTTCTAGGGGGAGAGTTGAGCTAACTGATGCTTGTAGTAAAGCAGAGATTAAGAATCTTGCCAGGAACTGGGTCACATTCCGCAACCTCGCGCTGAAACTGGCATACTGAGCCGCTGACGAAACATTGATTAGTCTACCGAGCTGTTCCCGCGGCTCAAATTCACTACCGAAGGAACAAGCCACTTAAGCATGATTGTTGATAGACACGGTCGCCAATTTCGCAACTTACGGGTTAGCCTCACGGCCGCCTGTAACTACGCTTGCACTTATTGCGTACCCAACGGTAAACGTTTGCAGGCCGCTGCGCATGAGCTTTCCAGTGCGCAACTGTTGCAGGCCGTGGGTTTGCTGGTCGATGCCGGTGGCATAGAAAAGCTCCGGATCACCGGAGGTGAGCCGCTGCTGTCACCGAAGCTAGAGGACTTTCTGCCGGGGGTGATGGAGCTAGGCTTGCAAGACGTTGCCATGACCAGCAACGGCCAACTGATCACTCGTTATCAAGACTTGCTGCTGAGCAGCGGTCTCAAACGTATGAATGTCAGCCTGGACACTTTGGATGCGGATGCCTTCCCAAAGATCGCGCGCGGCGGTGACCTAAATACGGTGCTTGCAGGTATCGATTTGTTGCTGGCCAACAACTGGAAGCTGAAGATAAACATGGTGCCAATGCGGCGCAGCAACATGGACCAAGTGTTGCCGTTGCTGAAGTTTAGTCTAGAGCGCGGCATTGAGCTTCGGTTCATTGAGCTGATGAACATGGGGCATCTAAAAACCAGCAACCAATACCAGCAAGACTTTATCGGCTTGGATGAGTTGCTTGAGATTGTCGGTCAAGAATTCGAGTTTGCTCAGGCTGACGCGCCTTACGATTCAACCGCCATACGCTATGAGATCCCGGGGCAAGGTTATTTTGGCATTATCGCCAATGAATCTGCACCGTTTTGTCGGTCCTGCACCCGTTTGCGACTCGCATCAAACGGTCATTTGTACGGCTGCTTATCGAACTCTACATACCAAGACATGACACCCATCTTGCCATTGCCAGTGCCCCAAGCGTTGGTGCAAGTGCAGGACATGCTCTCTACGGCACTAACCCACAAACAAGATTTAAGCTTTCAGGGTGAGGTCACCGTCATGAAGTTTATTGGGGGTTAGCAAGCTAGGTTAGGGCGGTTCAGCCAGAGTTATCTGATAAGTTTTCTATACTGAAGTTAGAGCGCTGCGCATCGCAGCGGTTTGTATGCAGCGTGGCAGGAGGCCCGATGTTCAAACTTCAGTTTTCCCTTACTAGCAATCCTATGCGGCCGATGTTGGGTTGGCGAGCGACGCATCGCTCGGTTTTTGTGTTGCTAGGCTTGTGCTTGCTCAACGCCTGCATGCACCAGTCACCCTTGGTTGCGCTAGGGGTCGAGTCAGGGATCAAAGCAAACTCTCATACTCGGTTGCGGTTTCCCGCGCACACGCCGGTTCTCATACGGTTTGATTCAACCCAAGCCCCAGAAGCTTGGGCTGTAGCCGCCCACCAAGGGGTTGCCATGCATTTCCCAAAAGCGCAACGCCAGCAAGCCTTAAGCCATGGTTTGGAGTGGTTTGTGCGTTGGCCTTATGTGGAACCGCCCCCCAACAGAGAGCCGGTTCTGGTCACCCCGACGGTGCAGGAGACGGCCGCAACGCTGCACCTATCGGCTGGCGTTGAGTCTGCGGAGCAGCATCCGGTGCAAACGGGTGTTTGGTATTCGCTAGCTGGCGCAAAGGCGCGGTTAACCGGCGCAAAGCGCCGTTTAGGCAACCTAGCTGAGCGTCTGCCTAGCCCCTTGTTTTGGCGTCGCGACAAGCTGCAGGTTGATACCAGTGAACCTTTGCCTCCAACCGTTCGTGGTTTGGCACAGGTTGTGGTGAGCGACCGCAACAACGGCAAGGTTTTGGCGCTAGCCGATGTGGAAATTGATCGATCAATGTTATTGCAGCTTCTGAGCAAGTCGCGCCAGCGAGTGGATGCCAGCCAGCGTCGTGCAAGCAACGAACGGCAAATTGCCAAAGCGTTTTCCGCATTAGCGGCGTCATTGGTCGCTAGCGGAGATAGTTAGCCCCGCGCCGGTCCAAATTTCCGTACAATACGTCTATGCAAGAAGTACAAGCACTATTCAACGAGCTGCTACAAGCTCAACAAGATAAGCGGTTACCACCGGTCTCAAGCTGGCAGCCTGAGCGTCATGGCACCATCGATATCCGTATTGCCAGCGACGGGCAGTGGTTTCATGAGGGGGATGTTATTGCAAGGCACGAGTTGGTGGTCTTGTTTGCTGGCATCTTGCGCAAAGATGAGCAGGGCTATGCGCTGGTTACACCTGCAGAACGTCTGGCTATCGAAGTGGAGGATGCTCCCTTTGTGGCGGTGGATATGCAGGTAGGTGGTAGCCAAGAAGAGCCCGAATTGTTGTTTAGCACTAATGTAGAGGACCACATTGTTGCTGGGGAGGAGCACCCAATTATCCTGCAAAGTGATCCGGCTAGGCCCTATATTCGGGTTCGTGACAACCTCTTAGCCAGCCTTAGTCGCCCGGCATACTACCGCTTGGTCGACCATTGCTTGAGTCGGGATGCGGTGGCTGATGACCGCCTGTTTGCCCAAAGCCAGGGCCAAAAATTCGATTTGGGCAGTTTGGTCTAGCTCGATCCAGCTTGATTTGAGGTAAACTGGCGCGCTGGGGCCAAACGAGACGTCTTTGTATTGCTTAAATCGCTTGGTCTAGCGCTGTTCAAAAGCCACTGATTTGTTAGCACGAGGTAAACCTGTCTTGACCCGCTTAGGTTTGACATGGAGAATTGCGCCCCTTTGCTAGCCCTACTTTAACTGTTGGGAGTCTGTAGCCGGATATCCCAGCACCTATTGCTTTTTTTCGAAATGTAATCTTTGAGGAATATATGAAAGTTCTGGTTCCTGTAAAACGCGTGGTTGATGCGAACGTCAAAGTTCGGGTTAAGCCGGATAACTCTGGTATTGATCTAAGCAACGTCAAAATGGCGGTAAACCCGTTCTGTGAAATTGCTATTGAGGAAGCGGTACGCCTCAAAGAAGCGGGTACTGCAACCGAGGTGGTCGCTATTAGTGTCGGTGCATCAGCCTGCCAAGAACAGCTGCGCACCTGTCTAGCATTGGGCGCAGACCGTGCCATTTTGGTTGAAACGGATGTAGACGTGCAACCACTTGGCATTGCAAAAGCGTTGGCCGCCTTGCAAGCCAAAGAAGAAGCAGAGCTTGTTATCTTCGGAAAGCAAAGCATCGATGGCGATAACAGCCAAACGGGTCAAATGTTTGCTCAGCTGACGGGCATGTCTCAAGGCACCTTTGCTTCAGAAGTGGCGATTGATGGCGGCAAGGTTCAAGTAACGAGAGAAATCGATGGTGGTTTGCAAACCATTAAAATCTCGCTGCCTGCCGTTGTGACTACCGACCTGCGTTTGAACGAGCCCCGTTATGCGTCACTTCCGAATATCATGAAGGCTAAAAAGAAGTCTTTGGATACGGTTACTGCAGACGAGTTAGGTGTGGATCTAACACCAAGCGTTGAGGTGGTAGCCGTCAATCCACCAGCAGAGCGCGCAGCTGGCATCACGGTTGATTCTGTTGAAGCCCTAGTAGACAAATTGAAGAACGAAGCAAAGGTGATCTCATGAGCATTTTAGTAATTGCCGAACACGACAACGCTGAACTCAAAGCGGCAACCGGTGTGGCCGTCGCTGCTGCGGCAGCGATAGGTGGTGATATTGATCTGCTGGTGGCTGGTGCCGGATCTGCAGCGGTTGCTGAGCAAGCGGCTAAGTATCCTGGCGTTAGCAAAGTCATCCATGCAGATAACGCTGCTTACGGGCACCAGCTAGCAGAAAACATCGCAGCTCTAGTGGCGGATTTGGGTGCAGGTTATGGCCACGTGGTCACCACGCACACCACCAACGGTAAGAACTACTTACCACGTGTTGCCGCAGCCCTTGGCGTTGCGCAAATTTCCGATATTGTTGCCGTGGATAGCCCTGATACTTTCAAGCGGCCTATCTATGCGGGCAACGGTATTGCCACGGTTAAGTCTAACGATGCAATCAAAGTTGTCTCGGTCCGCGGTACTGCTTACGACGCGGTTGCCGCTGAAGGTGGAAGTGCAACCATTGAAGCTTGCGACAAAGTGCATGACCTTGGTCTGTCTGAGTTTGTTGGCGAAGAGATTGCCAAATCTGAACGCCCAGAGCTCACCGCTGCAAGCATCATCATCTCTGGCGGTCGCGGTATGCAAAGCGGCGATAACTTCAAGCTGTTGGAAGGGATTGCTGACAAGCTTGGTGCTGCTATTGGCGCCTCTCGCGCGGCGGTAGATGCGGGTTTTGTTCCAAACGATATGCAGGTAGGGCAGACGGGTAAAATTGTGGCGCCCGATCTTTATATTGCTGTTGGTATATCAGGCGCAATCCAACACCTTGCTGGTATGAAAGACAGCAAAGTGATTGTGGCTATAAACAAGGATGAAGACGCACCGATCTTCCAGGTAGCCGATTACGGCTTAGTGGCGGATCTGTTCCAAGCACTACCGGAGCTCGAAGCACTGCTTTAAGTTAGCCTAAGGCCAACCCTTAGGTTGGCTCGCAAGGCTTAACTCTGAAATGGAATCGGTAGAGTAGATAAAAAAAGGAGTCCACCTGGTGGCGGTTTACGAACTAAATGGAGGCCAGATGCTTCGAGTTGCTCGAAGTATCAACGGCAAATTAGAGCAAGAATACTTTAGCCTGATTAACTTAACCAAGGCTAAGCAAAAGGAAGTACACCGCCAAGCAAAAGAGCTAGACCAGAAGTGGGCTGATGCGCAATCTAAAGCACGCAGCAAGCGTGTCCGCGAAGCAGGCACCCATCGTAAGCACAGCACGGGCGTGCGCGGTATAAACCTGGTTAGACGTCCATCACCTGCGTTTCGCGTTCAGGTTCAAGTGGATGGTAAATCCCATGTGCGAGAGTTTTCGGTTGCCCGCTTAGGCGCGGTTAAAGCCTGGGGTGAAGCAACGAAATGTCTGGCTGCCATCCGCGGTTACAAGAGCGTTCCAAAAGAGTGGAAAACCCGGATGCCCAAAGTTAAAGCCTAAGTGCGGCGACTAACCTAGGTTGGGTAGGTTACCTATGGCTGTGCCAAGGTACGGGCTTCGAAAATTCGTCCACCCGGTCTGCCACATCCAGGACCAGCGCAAACAAAGCCATACGCACCAATACCCCGTTGTCTGCTTGGCGAAATATTGCCAAGTTAGGGTTGGCATCTAGATCGCTGGCGAGCTCTTGAGCTTCGCTACGTGAATCTCGAGGTAGCGGGTGCATGATCACCGTATTTGGTTCGCAGTTGGCCGTGTAGACCGCTTGGTTTAGTTGAAACAAACCGCGATAGCGATCCGCTTCATCTTGGCTGGCAAAACGTTCTTCCTGGGTCCTTGTGACGTACACGATATCTACATGGTGAATGCCGCGTTCTAGCTCGTGGTGAATGGTGACTTTGTGACCTTTGGCTTCGAGCAGGCTAACCACCGCCGGTGGCGCGCTGAGTCCGGGTGGGGCAACCAGCGAAAAATGAATATTGTCGTAAAGTGCGAGCAGCTTGCATAGGGAGTGCACCGCGCGCCCGTATTTTAGATCGCCAACCAGAGCGATGCGTAAGCCATCCACACCAGCCCCACGGGTGCGAATCTCTTTGCGGATGGTGTACAAGTCAAGCAGCGCTTGGCTGGGGTGCTCGTTGCTGCCGTCACCGCCATTGATGACGGGTACGCGACTGGCGGCGGCGAACTCAGCGACCGACCCTTCTTGGGGATGCCGCATAACGATGACGTCGCTATAACCCGATAACACGCGAGCCGTGTCTTCTAGGGATTCGCCTTTGGTTAGCGAAGACGCTCGGACTTCGGTGGTTTCGCGGACTTCGCCTCCTAGCAAGTTGAAGGCGCTGCCAAAAGAAACTCGGGTTCGAGTGCTTGGCTCAAAAAACATATTCGATAAGATAGCGCCTTCTAAGATGCGTGTGATGCGCTGGCGCTCTGCATACACGAGCATCGTGTCCGCCGTTTCGAATATTCGGGCTATATCGCTCCGGCTAAACTGATCTACGGAGAGAATGTGGCTACCAACAAAATTCACGGCGTTGATCCAAGGTAAGATGCGCGGAGAGTTTACCCGAAAGTAACTGCTTAAGGAGGCCGCAAAGGTGCGAAATCAAAGTAATGCCAGTGGACAACTGGGTTCCACATTAGCTGTCCTGTTAACCCTTAGTCTGTGCTTGTGCAGCGCAGCGCAGGCCGCCCCGTTTGACCTTGAAGCCCAGATGACCCCGGCAGAATATCGTGCGGCCGGGCTGGAGCAGCTAACGGATGCCCAGCGCGCAGCGTTGAGCGCTTGGTTGGATAAACATGCTGTGCCAGTAGGGCTTTCGAACAAGCACGCAGCGGTTGAGCCAAAAGCGGTAGCACGGGAGAAATCCAGGCGTGTTGCTGGCTTTGGAGGTGAACAAGTTGAGAAGAAAGCTGCGGCAGTACCAGAGGTGGTTCAGGCACAAATTGCTGGCGAATTTCGGGGCTGGGATGGTAAGACGCTGTTCCGGTTAACCAATGGCCAAATATGGCAGCAGCGGGTTGGTGGGCGGTACCGCTATCGAGCGGTTGATCCGGAAGTGAACATTCAACGTGCCCGTTTTGGCTACTACCTAGAAATCAAGGCAACTGGGCGGAAAATTGGTGTAAAAAGAGTTAAATAACAATTAGTTATCTATGTTAATTAGACATGTTCTAGTTTCCTGGGCGATCTAGAGCCTGGCTGGCCCGAGATATCTGCAAAAAATTGAGAAATTCTGCAATAAAGGTTGAGGTAATAGACGCTTGGTTCGTTTAACAGGCATCGTGATGTGCACGCTTTTGGGCTTGGCTTTGCCAATCTTGGGGGTTTAAGAGGGCACACGCGGGAGAGCACGGCAGCAGCGGCTAGGAATGGTGGGGTGGTGATCCTGCTCAGCTAATCCAACAAGCCTCTTGCGCCGTAATAATCTAGATTAAAGCTAAGTTGGGGATACATATGACCTTAGACAAGCCTATGCGAGCGTGGCTATTTGCTGCGTTAGCGCTGTGCCTTGTTGCCTTTGCAATACCGCAAACGGCGTTGGCGGCTGATGAAGATGACGAAGAAGCAATGGTCGAAGAGATTGTTGTGACCGGTTCGCGCGTAAAGCGTTCCGACTTCAATTCTTCCAGCCCGATCACCGTGATTACTGGCCAGTCCATTTTGGAATCTGGTTTTGGTGATATCGGTGAGGCGCTACGCAACTCGGTAACTGCTGGTACTGCTGGTTTTAACCAGTCAGCCATTCTATCTGGTGGCGGTTCAACCTCCATCGACCTACGCAACATTGGCCAAAGCCGAGTATTGGTTCTGATCAACGGTAAGCGTGTTGCAAGCTTCGCCGATTCATTGGCTAACCAAGCGGTGGACTTAACCTTTGTTCCGAACGCATTGATTGAGCGCGTTGATATTTTGCGCGATGGTGCTTCAGCAGTATACGGTTCAGATGCTATCTCGGGTGTTGTGAACGTTATCTTGAAAGAGCGTTTCGAAGGCGTTGAAGCGGGTGTGACCTCTGGTATTTCCGGTGAAGGTGATGCTGAGCGCTACAGTGCTAACGTTGCTATCGGCGCTACTTCAGATCGCGGCTCTATCATGTTGGGTGGTGAGTACCGTTACCAAAACAACCTGCCACAGGTTGATCGTGACTGGGCCTTCCCAAACATCACTAGCCTTAGCGCTACTGGCTTCAACAACGGTAGTTTCTTCAGTCCAGGTGGCGTGTTCTTTGGTGATGGTGGCGGTTTGTACTGCACCTTGCCAAAAGCTTTTGGCGGCGATGAGATCACCAATGTCGGTGCAGCAGGTTGCCCGTCGTTCCAAAGCCAGACCGATCGTAATATTCCCGTTCGTTACGACTATGGTCTGCAGCAAGACATCTACTCTCAGTCTCGTATTCTTAGTACCGCGGCTTATGGTGTTTATGAAATCTTCGACGGCGTTGAAGCGTTCATCGAAACCGAATACGCCAAGCGTCGTTCTGAGTACAACCTAGACGGTAACCCTGGTGGCTTCGGAACTTCATCTTTCCCAGGCGGCTGGCGCGTTCCTACAAGCAACCCTAACAACACCTTAGGCGAAGCGGGAAGCTTGTTCATCCGTCCAAGTAGCACCATCGGTATTCGTGCAAACACTGCAGAAGCTGACACCATTCGTTTGGTTGCTGGCGTTCGCGGTGACATCCTTGTTGACGACGATAGCTTCCTCGATGGTTGGAGCTACGAGCTCTCTTGGATCTACACGCGCGTAGATTCAGACATTCAAACCAACTCTGTATGGAACTTGGCGCGGGCAAACCGTATCTCTGATCCTGATCAGTGCTCCATTGACCCCTTGTGTGCCGCAGCGGTTAACCCCTCTGGTGCGCTTGACGCCTACCGTCCAGGCAATTGGACCGAAAGCGAAATTGCTTACATGCGTCAGAACAGCATCTCTCGTTCTGAATTCCAAACCAGCGGTTGGTTCGCTAGCATGACGGGTCCAGTGATGGAGCTACCTGCTGGTGAAATGCAGTTGGCCTTTGGTGTTGAAACACGCACCGACGAAGGCTTCAACAAGCCGGATTCTGTGACCGAAGCGGGTGAGTCTATTGCAAACCAAGTGTTCACCACCGAAGGTACTTTGTCGGTTGATGAGTTCTTTGCTGAGCTAGACATTCCGCTCGTTGCTGACGCCCCCGGCTTCAAGCAGTTGGATCTAAACGCTCAGTTCCGATACTCAGACTACAGCGAGTTTGGCGCAGAAGAAGTCTATCGGTTTGGCCTAAACTGGCAAATCACTGACGATATTCGAGTACGTGGTTCAATCAGTACGGCCTATCGCGCACCTCAAGTCACCGATCTGTTTGGTGGTGGTACGGTGAGCTTTGACTTCTTCAGCCATCCTTGTGCTGCTGGCAGTGCTGATCGTTCTCCAGGTAACCTCGTTGACCAAAACTGTAACTTGGACAACATTGCGGACACTGCGGTTCAAGCAGCAGGTCAGTTTGCCGTCTTGGCAGGCAGCAACGCTAATCTAGAGCCAGAAACAGCAGATACAACCTCTATTGGTATTATCTTCACCCCTGGCTTCCTTGACGGTTTTTCATTGTCTGTCGACTACTGGGATATCTCGGTTGATGACCTTATCTCTCGTCCAACTTCAGATTCTGTTGTTGACGATTGCTACGGTGGTCCCCTTGGTTTGACCGCTCCTGAGTGTGCTCGCTTCACCAGCACCCAGACCCTTGCTGGTCTTGGCGTGCTTGGACTTGAGAACCGCTTGGTTAACCGCGATAACGTATCTACAGACGGCTTTGATTTTAATGCTCGCTATGAGTTCGACTCCTTTGCTGGCACCGTTTGGAACGTTAGCTTGTTGGGCACCTATGTGAAGGCGAATTCCTTCTACCCGGGTGCTGGTGGTGCGGACGATCGTGGCTCTATTCCACGTATTCGGGCTAACCTAAACACGACGGTTGATTGGCAGTCTTGGGACTTCCGTTGGGGCGTTCGTTACATCCATAGCATGAAAGACCCTCGTTATGATGGAAACAACCTCTTCGGTTACGAAAAAGTATCGTCACACACTGAGCACGACATCAATGTGGCCTACAACTTCGACAAGTACCGCGTTGTCCTAGGCGTAAACGATGTGTTCGATAACGATCCTCCTTACGTGTTCTCAACCGGTAACAACACCGATCTAAACTTGTACGGTGCTGTCGGTCGCTTCTTGTTCTTGCGTTTGCAAGCAAACTTGTAGCACAGCAGAAGCTAGCAACCTTCGGGTTCACCGCTAGCTAAGCAAAGAGACGCCGCTAACTTGGTTAGCGGCGTTTTTTTTTCGTCTGTAGGTAACTTAGATTTACCAGCTATTCGACCAGCGCAGGTAGATGTAGCGGCCGGTGATGTCGTAGGTTCTGGCATCGTAGCTATCGTTAAAGGCGGCTGCAGAAAAGGGCGGGGCTTTGTTGAATAGATTGTTTATCCCAAGGGTTACTTTGCTGAATGCAGTGGCGGGGCCTTGATGGCTCAGCTGCAAATTCTGTGTATGCCAACTATCGATTCGACGACGGCGCTCCAACAAAGGGACTACCTCGGTTAGGGAACTCACCCAGTAGTAGTTGTAGTACGCCTGCCAACGCTCTCGCTCCCAAGTTATCCCTAGGTTGGCTTTCCAGTGGGGCAAGGCACCGTTGCCGTCCGAGGCTTGATCCGTGAAGGTTCCGGCCTGATCTAGCTTTGGGAGGTCCGGGCTTAATTGATCTGCAAACTCAAGTATTCGGGTAGCATTGAAAGCGAATGACAAGCGACCAACGGTATGTTGTTTGGTTGTATACAGGCTGCCTAGGTCAAAGCCACGTACTTCTCGGCTACCCAAGTTCAACAAGGTGGCGCCAACGCTGGTGAGGTTACCCAACTGATCGCGCGTGATACGCTCCGCAAAGGCCAAGTTTTCAGCATTTTGATTAACGATGAACTGCTCGCTGCTGTCGACCACGTTTCGCTGTGATAAGCGGTAATAGTTAGCGCTAAACTTCAGACGTTTCGTTGCCTCCCAGGCAACCGCTATAGAGTAACTACTGGTTCGTTCTGGAAGCAGACCTGGTTCACCACCGGTCGTGGTCAAAATTTGGTTCAAGCTAGCATCAGCTAACAGTGTACAGCCGGGCAATACGCCTACATTAGCGGGTACCGAACAGGGGTCTGCCAATGTTTCAAAGGACTGGCTTGGACTGGCGAAGCGCTGCTTTAAGCTAGGTGCGCGTAATCCTTTGGCCGCGGTTAGTCGAAAGTTAAGGCTGGGTGTAGGGCTTAGCAAGAGCACGTAGCGCGGCAAAAACACGGAATCGAAGTCGCTGTAGTTGGATGCTCGCCCAGCTAGTTGCATGGCCACTAGCGGGCGGTTGGATTTGGCGCGCCATAAGGGTACGTAGAGCTCCGCATAGCTTTCTACAATATTTCGATCGCCACGGCTTGAGCCAAAATTCGAACCACCGATGGTGTTGCTGTTGCTGACTTGACTATCTGGGTTAACGCGCAAGGTTTCTTTTCGAAACTCCCAGCCAGCGGACAGCTCGAGTTCGTGCAGCCAATGTTTGCTATCTAGGTTTGGGCTGTAGTCGAGTTGAGCGCTGATTCCGGTCAACTGACTTTGAGCTCGATTGCGCACATTGGTGCGAACAAAGTCGAGCTGTTGTGGTGTGATGCTGTTGTGGCCACCAAAAAGCTCAAGTGGTATGCAGGGTGCTGTGCAGTCTGCGCTAACGGCTTGGGCCACAGAGTCGAGTAGGAGCAGGTTGTGCAGTGATTCCGTCGCTTTGTTGGTGCTGCGTTGTGCGCTTAGCTGCCACCGCCAGGGTCCTTGCTCGCCACGCCATCCAAGCACAATTCGGGTCGCCCTGGAGTGGTTGTCTTGCTCGCGCGAGCCTAACTCAACAAAGCGCCGTCGGACATCGGTTAGCTCAACGCCAAATGGGTTAAGCGGTGCATTTGCGGCAACAACGATGGGGGAGGTTTCAAAGCCCGTAAACAAAGGTGTTGGCGCAAGTTTGCTTGTGGCTTGATTGCGAGAATACTGAAGCTCAGCAAAGAGTGTGGTACCACCGACATCGATGTCTGCGTTGCCAAACAGGGACCAACGTTGAGATGGCACAACACTGGTTGTGTATTGGCGAAATTCAAACCGATCTTCATTGGTTACTTCTCGAAAATCGACGGGCTCCAGTGGCGCTGGGCTCAACGGATCGCTCAATGTCAACGCTCTGCTGCCAACCTGCACTCGGCCAGGGACGATGGCGCTGCTGCGTTTGTCTATGCCACCTCGTGCACGATCATCACTGGAGCGTGATAAGGAGCGGTCACGACTGTCGATGGAACCTTGTTGGTACCAGCTTGCACCGAGGCTAAACTGAGCTCTGGCACCGGAGTGGCCGTAAACCACGGCTGCGCGTTGCGTGTCTAGATCGCCCGCGGTGGCGAGGCCAGCGTAACCGGTGACCGATAAGCCATTAATTTGGCTGCGCGTGATGATGTTTACCACTCCAGCCACGGCGTCGGAGCCATAGATCGCGGATGCACCATCAGTAAACACGTCCACCCGTTCTATTTGGGCCAGTGGTAGGTTATGCAAATCAGACGCAGCCCCGTCAAAGGCTTCTGGCGCTGAACGGCGGCCATTGATCAAAACCAAGGTGTTGCTGGCAGGCAAGCCACGTAGGGTGACATTCGCGGTTCCGTTGCCTCCGTTGCTGATCAACGTGCTAGTAGCGTTGCCAGAGACAGATGGCAGGTAGCGTAGTAGTTCAGCCAGCGACTGGAACCCCATCAACTCAATCTGTGGCCGCGTAATGATGGTCAAGGGGGCAGCGTTTGCGAAAGCTGGGGTCCGCAAGCGACTCCCGGTAACTTTGGGTGCGCGCACCAGCAGCTGCTCAATACCTAGCGGCTCAGCTATGGGTGCTTGGGTAGTGGCCGCGGTTTGAGCGTCGGGCGTAGCACAGGAGCCTTGGTGCAAAGTGTAGGTGCTTGCATTCACTCGCCTCAGCTTTAGGCAGGTTTCTCGTAACATTAATTTGAGCAATGCGGCGGGTTCGTGCGAACCGGTCACCGCAGCGGTAGTTACCCCTGCAATGAGTTGTTCCGGTGCAACAATATTGAGTCGGTAGCGTATCGCTAGTTGCTCGATGGCCTGTGCCAGAGGTTGTGGAGGGTAACTAGTAGGCGTAGAAGGTGTCTGCCCGAGCACATTGGCGCACAGGCCAAAACCGCAGGTCACGGCTAGGGTTAAGATGATGGCTAGCGGGAATCGGGTTAACGAGTTGGCACCCCGTTGATGCCCGCGAATCCACCAGGACTCGAGGCGTAAGAGGCGTTGTTTTGCTACGGACGGACTGCGAATGCTCAAGCCTGCATGCTAAACAACAGTCGCTTTGCGGGTCAAAGCTTTCTAGAGCTGGTTAGCCGTTCAATGTTTGCGCGACAGCAGGGTAATGTTGTCGGAGAGGCTGTGGCTTTCAAGCCCAAGGCTACTGCTCAGTGCTGCAACAGCCCCCAGATGGTCGTCGCTGTTCAGCACGGCCGATAGTCGAATATCGCCAAGTTTGCTGTCATGCACAACGAGCTGTTGCCGGTGGTATCGATTGAGATCGTTGATCAGATCGCGCAGCTCAATATCACGATAGAACAATTGCCCCCCACGCCAGCTGGCCAGCGCTTGGACCTGCGTCGGCATGCGCTCAAAGCTCTCATCAAGCTGCAGTTTGTCACCCGCCAGCAACGCCTGGTGTTTAGCGGTGGCGCTGTTGCCCTGGGCTAAATAGGACGCCAGGGGTTGATTGCTAACCCTGACTTCCCCTTCGGCGACGGCAACCCAGCGTTGTGATGGGGTCGCAGCAACGCCAAAGGCAGTGCCTATAGCCGTGGCAGAAAAGCCTAGGGTGCTGACCGTTAGCGGCCTGTTGGGGTCTTTAACAACCTCAACGAACAGCTCACCGTTTAGCAATTGCAAATTGCGAGCGTCAGCTGTGTAAAGCACACGCACTTGGGTGTTGGTGTTGAGGTGCAAGATACTGCCGTCACTCAAGGCAATCTTGGCGTACCCACCTGTGCCCGTCTCGTAGAGTTCTACCTTGGGTTTGGCGTAGAAGCTTGCAACGACTAGTGCAATCGCAAGCACAGCTGACAGGGCCACGGGGAGGCTGTAACCAAAGCGTAGTCTTTGGGTCCAACGCGCTAACCAACCGGCCTGGTTACCTTTGATGTTGTGCTCGGTGTTACTTGCGGTAGGTGGGTTTGCATCGCTCACCGAAATTGGCATTGCTTGGTGGGTCTCGCTCACTTGCGCGATGCGTTGTAACGCCTCGTCTGACAGCTCGCCAGTGAGTTCCCAGATATGGATGAAGCCATCAATGAGTTTAGGGTGTGATGGATGTAGGCTGAGCCAAACGGCAAATTCGCCCTCTTGCTTAAGGCTTAGTTTGCTGCCGGTCATTTTTGCTATCCAGCCTAGCGCCTGCTGCTCAGCGAGAGCGGTTGGAGGGCCAAGAAATCTCTTTAAGCGTTTCACGTGGTACTTCAACACCCTTGCTAACATTACGGCGTAACATTTTAATTTTGCTCAAGTTTTTGGTATCGAATTGCGGCAATACCAATGCCTTTTTGGTTTGGTCGGCCGGAGCAAATTGTTGGGCTACAGAGGTTAAACGAATGAACTCGGCGCTCCCTCAATGCAAGACGGGATAAGTTAAGTTTGTTTAACCGAGAATATTTGGGGCAAGTGTCTGACATACCCCTAATATGTTAGGTATCTGATGGTTTGGTCGGGTTCTGACGGTGCCGCAATGAATGAGGGTCGCGGCTATTGTTTGAGACTTGACCGCAGCTGGCGCAAGGCTTGAATGATGTACTTCTCTACCATACTGGTGGAGACACCCAACTGGCGGGCAATTTCGGCATAAGGGAGGCCCTGACTGCGATGAGCGACAAACGCTTGCCGGCATTTCAGCGGTAGCCCTAACAAGACCTGCTCGACTTGCTCTAATTGTTGTGTGCCGGCGATCGTTCGCTCCATGGAGGGAGCCAGGGCAGGCTCCGCAAGACCGAGCTCTTGATCCAGGTATTTTTGCTCGAGCTTACCTCGACGTGCCCGGTCGATCGCCAGGTTAGATGCAGTTTGAAACAGAAAGGCTTTGGCATTGCTTAGCGCTTCAGGGTTTGCCAACCGAAAGACGCGTAGCCAAGCTTCTTGCGCAATATCTTGTGCTTCAGCGGGATTGCGAAAGCGAGCGGTTAGGTATTTAACTAAAGGCACCGCCTGCTCTTCAAAGAGTTGGGCGACAAACGCCTGCTTCTCGCTCTCCTGCGTAGCCTGGCAGTGAACCTCTGGGATAGGCTCAATGACCGCGTCGGCCGGTAGTGGTTGTGCGCGAATCGCAGGGTCGGGCGATGCCTGGGTCTTCTCAGGTAGAAGGCTCAGTACAGGCTCGCGGGATGGACTCCGAAGGCTATCGCTCAAACTAGAACTTGGTGGCTTATGATGCAGCGCACAATACAGCAACTGCCAAGGGCGGTACAGCCTGGGAGCAAAGGGCCCGGAGTTAGGGTGGGCTAACTATATAGGCCATATACTAAGTTTGGCCTTTGGGGTGGCCTGGGTCGGTTTCGGAGGTGTCTTTGTGCGCTCAAGGTGTGAGCCACAGCACAGTTCAACAAGCTCAACAGGGTTTGAGTCACCCGAGTGCCAACGAGTTTTCACCCAGGCACTACCGCTTGTTACCATGCAAGCATAGGATGCTCCGCTGTGGGCACCTAAGATCCATTTTGTGGTCCAAAACAAGGATGACGCTACAGGCAAGCAAATGGCCTTGTGGCGGATTAGTACGACACTGATACAAACGACGGTGGCAGGAACCTAAGTCAATGAGTGAGCTGTTTGAGGATGATAATTTAGAATCGGCCTTCGATGAAGGAGCCGATACCCCGGCTGGGATTGAGCCGGAAGCGATTTCATCGCGGCTATTGCCTTTTGCCTTTGCTAAGCGCTTTGGCGTCTTGATCTTAGATGGGCCGGTAGATGCTAGCCCGTTAGAACCGGCCATGGTGGTCTGTCGCACCCAGCCCTCGTTAACAACCTTGGCTGAAGTAAAGCGGTTTGCTCGTAGCCAGGTCAGCTTGCGCATGGTTGCCGAGGAAGAATTTGAAAGCTTGCTAACCAGTACTTACTCACGGGATTCTTCCGCTGCCAAGCAAATGGTGGAAGACATGGGTGAGGAGATGGATCTTGCTAGCCTCGCGCAATCGGTTCCAGAAACAGAAGACCTGCTTGAGCAAGAAGATGACGCACCGATCATTCGCTTGATCAATGCGTTGCTGGCTGAAGCGATTCGCGAGAATGCTTCCGACATACACGTTGAAACCTTTGAGCGCGACCTAGTGGTCCGATTCCGTGTTGATGGCATCATGCGCGAAGTGGTGAAACCCAAGCGCCAGTTAGCACCGCTGCTGGTATCGCGTATCAAGGTTATGGCGCGTTTGGATATTGCGGAAAAGCGTGTTCCTCAAGATGGACGGATATCCTTACGCATAGGTGGTCGTGAGGTCGATGTGCGGGTCTCCACTATGCCAGCCAGCAACGGCGAACGCGTGGTGATGCGTTTGCTAGACAAGCAAGCGGGTCGGCTTAAGCTGGATTCCTTGGGCATGATGCCTGAAGGCTTGGAGTTGATTCGGTCGGTAGTGAATCGGCCGCACGGTATCTTCTTGGTAACCGGCCCAACGGGGTCGGGTAAAACCACCACGCTCTATTCGTCGTTGGCTGAGCTCAGCGCCAACACCATCAACATTTTGACCGTCGAAGATCCCATCGAATATAACTTGCCCGGCATTGGGCAAACTCAAGTCAACACCAAAGCCGATATGACTTTTGCTCGAGGGCTGCGAGCGATTTTGCGGCAAGACCCCGACGTTGTGATGGTGGGTGAGATTCGCGATCTAGAAACGGCAGATATCGCGGTTCAAGCATCATTAACCGGCCATATGGTGATGTCTACTTTGCACACCAATACGGCGGTTGGCGCGGTTAACCGCTTGATTGACATGGGTGTAGAACCTTTTTTGCTATCGTCGAGCTTGGTTGGCGTGCTGGCCCAACGGCTGGTACGAGTCCTGTGCCCAGACTGCAAAGCCCCGCGTCCGGCGAACGTTGCCGAGCTAAAATTTTTAGGCAAGGACAATGCCACGGTATTTGAAGCACCGGGTTGTGATCATTGCAGTCACAGCGGCTTCCGCGGGCGTATGGGTATATACGAAATGGTGCTGATAGATGACACCATGCGCCAACTTATCCATGACCGTGTGTCTGAGCAAGTGCTGGCCGCACATGCCCGTACTTGTACCCCTGGCATTCGTGATGACGGTAAAGCGAAAGTGTTACAAGGGGACACCAGTGTGGCTGAAGTGATGCGTGTCACCCTCGAAGACTAATGGCAGCATTCCAGTACATAGCGCTTGATGAGCGTGGCAAGCAACGTAAAGGCGTGTTGGAGGCGGATAGCGTTCGTCAAATTCGTCAGGCGTTGCGTGACAAAGGTTTGGTTCCGCTTAGTGTAGATGCCACCAGTGGCGTCTCTACCAATAAGGCAGACAAGAAACGCGGTTCCGGCTTTGCTCGGCGCCTTGGCGCGCTAGACCGCGTATTGTTCACTCGGCAGTTGGCTACCTTGGTTGGTGCGAGCTTACCTATCGAAGAAGCCTTGCAAGCCACCGCTCAGCAGTCAGAAAAACAGCATGTTAATGCCATAGTGATGGGCATCCGCTCTAAGGTGCTAGAAGGGCACTCGTTGCAATCAGCCTTGAGTGAATACCCCGGTAGCTTCTCGGTGTTGTTTCGATCAACCATAGCGGCTGGCGAACAATCCGGCTTCTTAGACAAAGTTTTAGATAACCTTGCAGATTACACGGAGCGACAATTTGAAAGTGGCCGTGAAGTGCAGATGGCGCTGTTTTATCCGGTCATATTGTTTTTCTTTGCGTTGGCCATTGTCGGCAGCTTGATGGTCTACGTGGTTCCCGACATGGTTGGTGTCTTAGAGACCATGGGGCAGGAGCTTCCACCTTCTACACGCTTTTTGATCATGGTGTCAGAAACCTTGCGCGACTATTGGTGGGCGTTGCTCATTGGCATCGTTGGGGTTGTGTTTGGTGTTCGTTGGTTGCTGTCGCAGCGGCACGTGCGCCTGGCTTGGGATCGGCAAAAGTTGACGCTACCGTTAGTGGGGCGAATTGCCCGTAGCGCAAGCGCTGCTCGTTATGCCAACACGCTAAGCATTTTGACCTCTAGCGGTGTGCCCTTGGTAGACGCCATGGCCATTGCCGCTGAAGTGGTATCAAACCAATGGCTGCAGAAAGGCTTGCATCAAGCAACGCAAATGGTTAAGGAGGGCGGCACCCTACGCTCTGGGCTTGAGAGCGTTGGCTACTTTCCATCCATGTTATTGCACATGGTGGGTAGCGGCGAGTCCAGTGGCCAATTGGATACCATGCTTGACCGGGTTGCGCGTTACCAACAGGCGGAAGTAGAACGTATTGTTAACACCATGGTGCGTTTGTTTGAGCCCTTGATGTTGGTCGCCATGGGCGGTTTGGTTATGTTTATTGTTATGGCTATCTTGCTGCCCATTTTGAATATGAACCAGTTAGTTTAGCCGGTGGTGTGCTTGGCGTGCGCTACCTCAAATACAGGTAACAACATGAAACGAAAAAATATCCTCAAATCAGGCCAGGCAGGTTTCTCGCTAATCGAGATCTTAGTTGTGGTTGTGATCCTTGGCATTCTTGGTGCTGTTATTGTGCCCAACTTGCTAAGTCGGCCCGATCAAGCGCGCTATTCCGCTGCCCAAAGTGATTTGCGTTCTATTGCTAATGCCTTGGATATCTATCGGCTAGACAATTTTCAGTATCCTTCAACGGATCAAGGCTTGCAGGCACTGGTGGAAAAACCTTCCGGTTTTCCTGAGCCCAAAAACTACAACCCCGATGGTTACGTGAAGAAAATGCCGACGGATCCTTGGGGTTCTGAATATGTCTACGAACAAGGGAATGGCAGCTTTTTGCTGTTTTCTTTGGGCGCAGACGGCGCTGAAGGTGGCGAGGGGCTAAATGCGGACATTCGCTTCGAGGACCTCTAAGCGTTCTACTGGCTTTAGCCTGCTGGAGATCTTGGTTGTCATCACCATCATGGGGGTGTTAACCGGGGTGGTTGTGCTTGGGTTTACTGGCAATGACCTGCGCCAGCAACAAGAAGGTATCGCTGAACAATTGAGCCAGCGTTTGTCCTTAGTGCGCCAGCGCTCACTCCAACGCAATAAAACCTGGGGGTTAGTGGTTGATCTAACCGAGTACAGCTTCGCTGAGTACGACCCGGTTAATCAAGTGTGGATTCCGCAAACCGAGCGCCCATTTGGCCCTTATAGCATCACGGGCGAAGTTGAGCTGGCGGTGCAAGTTGAGGGCGAAACGTTGGTGGCCGGTGATACCAGCGAAGACGAACGCCAGCCGGAAGTGCTGTTTTTTGCTAGCGGTGAGATCACGCCTTTTACCCTAACCCTGGAAACCCCTGACCGAGAGGTGGCTTGGTCCATTCACAGCGATGGTTTGTCAGCGATCGAGATGACCCCGGGGGAGTTAGAGCGGTGAAGCAGCGCTCCCGCCATTCGGGTTTTACCTTGATAGAGGTGTTGGTTGCACTGTTAGTCTTTGCCGCCTTGGGCTTTGCGGTGAGTGCCAGAATTGGCGACGTTGCCCAACAAGGGTTTCAGCTCGAGCGTCGAGCCTTAGCGCACTGGGTTGGGCAAAATCAATTGCAGCGTTTGCAGCTTAGTCGGTTAAACAGTGCCGGTACGCCATTAACTGTGGGTACCCGCACTGAACGTGTGTTTATGGGGCAACGGGACTGGGTTGTGCACATAGAATCTAAACGCACTGATCAACCACTGGTAAATCGTGTGGAATTGTCGGTTTATGAGCTTGATAGCAATGGCGATGAAGTGGGCCCCATAGATCAAGCGATTAGCTTTATAGGTCAGCACTAAGATGCCTTGGCCGCCAACGAATAAAACCTCACGACAGATGCTTAAGTTGCAGTCCGGATTTACGTTGCTGGAAATGATTGTAGTGTTGGCTATTTTTGCCATCTTGGGTTTGGTTAGCAGCCAGATCACCTCGCGAGTAGTGAACAACTTTGCGGTGCTCAACGAGCGCGGTGCGCGGCTAGCCGAGATACACCGTGCTATGGGTGTGATGCAACGAGATATTCTGCAGCTTGTAGAACGGCCCATCTTGGATCAACTTGGGGATCGGAAAGAGCCCTTTGAATTGAGCGCTACAGGCTCTATAACCTTTACGCGTCAAGGTTGGCAGAATCCATTGCAGAGGCCTCGTTCGAATTTGCAGCGTGTGGCCTATAGCGTTGGCGATGACACCTTGTTCAGAGCCTACTGGGTGCCCTTAGATCAAGCACCTGATTCGGAGCCAATCTCGCAGACCCTGCTAAAAAATGTTACTTCGGTTGAATTTTTTGCAATTGATGGTGCTGGCAATGAGCGATCGTTTTGGCCGCCAACCACCGGTGCGCCAACCACCAGTTTGCCTGCCCCTGTTGCTGGCGGTCCGGCCGGACCTGCGCTGGCTAATCCAGCAAACACCTTGGTGGCGGTGCTGGTTCGCTTCGAGCTTGAGCCATTTGGCCAGCTAGAGCGTATATGGGCGGTTCCACCGTGGCAGTGAAACCCTCAAGTGCCATGACCCATCCCATCAAGACTAAGCAGGCGGGTGTTGTGCTGTTGAGCATTTTGCTGGTGGTGGCATTGTTGTCAGCGATCACTATCCGTCTAGTTTCAAGGCACAGTCTAAACGTAGCCCAGTCCAGCCACAGCATTGGGTCTGACTTAACGTTGGGTTATGCACTCGGGGCAGAAACCTTTGCTAAGCAGTTGCTCTATGTTGATGCAACGCTGACTGGCAAAGATGTTGATGACCTCACCGAAACCTGGGCACAGCCATTGGCGCCGTTCCCATTAGATGAATACAACAACGCCTTTATGGAAATTCAGCTTCGCGACCTACACAGTTGCTTCAATATTAATAGCCTGGGACATGAGGAGCTTGCAATAGCCGAAGCAAACCACGCCAGGCTAAAAATGCTGTTGCTCAATTTAGGGTTGCCAGAGGTGTTTGCTGATGCTTGGTTTGACTGGGTAGATGCCAACGACGAAGTAAAAGGCTACGGCGCTGAAGGCGGGTCGTATCTGTTGCAAGAACCAGCCTACCGCGCGGCTAATCGGCCTGCTGCCCATGTGACTGAGTTTGCCTTGATGGCGGAGCTTGAGCCTGAACAGCTAGAGAAGCTGATGCCTTACATGTGCGCGTTACCGAGCACCGAGCTACAGTTGAACGTGAACACGGCGCCAATGGACGTGCTGAATCTGTTGGGTACAACACCGGTGCCGATCAATGAAGAGGCAGAGCCTATAGGTGAACCTGTCAGCTACAAAAATGTGGCTGAGTTCACATCCGCCTATCCGAACCTGGAACCCGGTAGAACATCAATGAAGGTCACTAGCGAGTATTTTGAGCTCCAAACCCGAGTTCAAATCGATGGGCACATTACCGAGCTAACCAGTGTTCTACATCGTGAACTAGGTACCGGCGAGATGCGGGTGATTTCCCGTGATCTTGGTAAGATGTTCCGTACGCGACTCCAAGAAGAAGACGAACCCTAGTGCCGACTTTATTCATACGTGTGCTCTCTGTAGCGCAGCCGCAAAGCGAAGGCTACCAAATTGGTGGCGAGTGGCTAATTCTGGAGTCTGATGGCGCCGAGCGCGGTCGTGGAGTCACCGACTATCGTGGATTCGCTGAGTTGGTGGATCCCTCAGCAGAATGGCTTAGCAACCCCAGCAATGTGGTGCTGATCGTGCCAAGCGAGCACGTATTGGGGGTTAACTGTGAGGTGCCAGGCCGTAACGTCAACCAGATTCGCAAAGCGCTGCCCTTTGTGGTGGAAGAGTTTGTTGCGACCGACATAGAAGGCATGCATCTTGCGCATGGCGGTATACAACGCAACCATCCAGTACATTGCAATTTAATTGATCGTGTATTGCTGGCCGGTTGGCAGGACTGTTTTGCTTCGTTAGGTATTCCGCCTGGTTTTATTGTATCCGAGGCGGAGTTACTCCCAGACGAACCGGATACCGCATTCGCTCTGTTTGACGGCAGTCATGTTCTTATCAAGACCGGTGGCCAGGCAGCCACCTTAGACCGAGGTAACCTGCCTTTTGCGCTTGGTGGTGTAGAAGAAAGTCGGCTGCGAGTGGTTAACGGTACCTTGACGGATGCTGAGTACGAACAATTCCACGACCGGCTTGAAGTCTTCTCGGACACAGCCCATGCCAAGGCAGATACGACCTTAGGCTATCTAGCACAGCGCTGGCGGGATAACCCAGATGCCATCAATCTGTTGCAAGGTGAATTTAGTCCGCCTTCAACTTCCCGGGTAGATAACGCTCGCTGGCGATCTGTTGGTTTGCTGGCAGCAGGCTGTGTGGGTCTAGCGTTGATCGCGGCCTTAGCTCAAGGCTGGTGGGCAAATCACCAGGCGGACAAGCTTGAAAGCCAAACCTTGGCGCTTTACAAAGACATTTATCCTGGCGACAAGCGTGTGAGCACAGCCAATGTGAGAAGGCGTATGGCAACGCACTTAGGTGAAGGCGGTAGTGTGGCCAGTGCAGCGCCGTTCCTCAGCTTGCTGGGCGTTGTTGCCAGTACTTTAGATCCCAATGCCTTTTTGCAAAGAATCACTTATAACGGCAACCGCAACGAGCTAGGTATCGATCTTGTCGTGCGAAGCTACGACGAGCTAGACCGAGTAAAAGAATCGCTATCAGCCCAAGGTCTGAATGTTGAGATGGGCGGCGCTGAACAACAGCAGGACAACAAAGTACGTACTACGTTGCGCCTAACCGCAGGAGAGGGTTCGCCATGAGCCAATTGAGCGCAAGGTTAATGCGGGGCTGGCAAGAAAGTTCAGCTGGGCGCTGGTATAAAGCCAAAGAGCCCGGCGAGCAAAAGATAGTGGCGGTTGTTGCTGCCATTGTCCTGTTCAGCCTGCTTTGGTTATTGCTGTGGAAGCCCATTACCGACTGGCGGGACATTGCAGATAACCGCTTTCGAACCGCGCAAACCAATTTATCTTGGATGCAGGCCAACGAGCAGCGTGCTCGAGCCTCTGCGGATGTTGCGTCGCCCACAGGCGCTGACCGATCGTTAGTGCCGCTGCTGACTCGGGCCGCGCAGAGTTTGGATCTCAAGCTCAATCGTTTGCAGCCGCGCAGCGATGGCGGTGTCACCGTAGCGATTGAAGGGCAGACGTTTGACAACGTGCTTGCTTGGCTTGCTGGGTTGCAGGAAAACAATGCCGTGACTGTCTCCAAAGTTTCGATCAACCATAAAGATGTGCCCGGGCTGGTGGACGCTCAAATCGATCTAAACTAGGTTCCACCGAGCTAAAAACCCCGCTTTTGGTGGGTTTGCATAGCGTTTCGAAATCTTTAGCACTTTGTATAAAAAGTAATCGCTTTGTAAGCAGATAGTGAAGTAGCGCACACCGTATATGCCCAACGATTCAACGAAGCAAAAACCAATGTTTCGTAAAATTGGCGCATAGAGGGCACAACTTCGAGGGCAAAATGGGTCAACTCAACGATCCCCGCAACACGTTTACCGCTATGCACCACAAGGTGACCGGTGATTTGTTGCATCTCATGGATGGATTTTATTCGAACATTGAAGATGGACTGTTCGAACTTGCATTTCGTAACAATGACCACTCACAACGAAAGCGTTGCTTCGACTTGATGCGCGAGATGCGTTATCGCCGGGGCAGCCTGATGCAAACTTTTGCCAAGCGTCTCCAACGCATCGGTGAAGTTTGGACCGGCGAGCGTGATTTGCCGGTGCAAAACCCTGACTTATCAGCGCAAGCGAAAGAAATGGCCGAAAAGTGTCATTCACACTTTGGCCCATTGCTGCGCAGCATTCGCGAACGAGCAGCGTACGGCAGCGATCAAGAAGTGAAATCCTTTGAGCTACCTATTAGCCCGTACCAAGTGTCGTATCAGTTTGTTGCTTCGTGTCAGAGCTTAGACTTTGACAAGCATGCAATATTGATTGTGCAGAACTTGTTTGCACGATTCGTTTTGGATCGTATGGGTGGAATCTACGGCGATTGCAATCGCACGCTAGAGGCTGCTGGCTTTTACACTGAAGCCGAACTGCGAGAAGTTTCTGCTGGCTAGCTAGAATGCCCGGGTATAGTCCAGATTAGATCCCGGCATTTTCTGCCTGCCACTGTGCCTCTTGAGCCGCCAACTTGCGGCTCTTCAAACCTTTCTCTCCAGCACCAGAGATCAACGTAAACTCCAGTTGGTCCAAGCGTCGACGCAGAATTAGGTAATCGGCTCCTACGCTAAAAATGACGTGTTTGCGCGTAGCTTTGGTGGGTTGCGAAAACTGTTGCTCTAAAGCGATTTGCAGCCGATCAAATTCTACCGATTGCGCATCTTCGATGTTGAGTTCAAACCGAATCAAATGCCCGGTCGGGCCGAGCTGAACGCGCGCCACCTTTCCTCGATAGGGCGCCGCTACACCTTGCAGTGGGTACTCGATAAACTCATCTACAACAAAGTTACCCGGCGTTTTTACGACGTTCTTTACGGGTATGCCAAACACCTGCTCTATGCTGTATCGGGTACCGGAGGCGACGGTTGAGGCGACGGCTCGGCCCCGGGTTTTACCCAATATCTTTGCTGCTTGCGCGCGCTCGTTTGCTAGTCTTTTTTGTGCGTCGTTGCGCTCGAGTTGTGCTTGTTGCAAGTTGGCGGCAGTGGTTCGATTCCAATATTCAATTTGCAGCTTGCTTGCACCGGTTGCCGTACATCCCGCGGCCACAACAACGTTTTTAAACTCGAACAGAAGGCGACCGCTAAAGCTATCTCTTAACAATGCCTGGGAGTTTGTTGGTTTTACGGACAAATCCGGTTGCGCGTACTTCTTCTTGAGGACATCCAGTAGCCAGTTTAGATCTGCACTACAGTCTTTGCTGCTGAAGCTTGCTGCGATCCATGCTGGCGTGTTGGACGTTGATAGTTGGACATACATAAGCGAGTGAACGTCACGCAATCTAACGGGTAGCGCCTTCGGAGCAAAGACACGCCAACTGGGGATACTCTGTTGTGGCTCAATTTCAGATTGATCGGCAAACAGTGAAGGCAGCAATGACGGCTCCATGGAAGCCCCTAGCTGGTCGGTGCTAAGTTGGGTGTCGAACCGTAGTCCGAATGCTCCCTCTACGGCAAATGCTTTAGGTGCTGACGCAACCCAAGCTAGAATGAGCAGCGCAGCCAAGAGATGCGGTGTGTTGTGGTGGTCGGGTTGGGGTAGGAGTCGGCGTGCGGTGCTCAGCACAAAAACTTCCCTTCCTTACGCCGCCGCAAGCACTCTCGACGAACGTTATCACAGCTGATGGCAAATCCTGGATTTTGAGATAAGGCTGCATGGCACTCATACATACGATCTTGGAGATCCGTATCCTTCATGGTATTCATGCGTGAATCGCAGCCGCCCAGGGTCAACGCGATGCTCAAGGGTAACAACCGGAGCACAAAGGCAGCAGGTCGTCGGTTAGCATTGATGGAGGCAAGATATTTAGCGTGGCGCATGGAGCGACAAGTCAGCTTAGGTATCCTTAGCTTAGTTGAGGCGCCGCGCTTGTCGAGCTAGCGGATCAAATATTCTGTGGCGGGTTTAGCGGGCTCCGTCGCCAACTAGAACAACTTCAATCGTTTGCAAAAGAATGATCATGTCTAGCAAGATACTTTGGTTTTTGAGGTAGTACAGGTCGTACTGCAACTTTTCTTTGGCGTCATCTTCTGATGCGCCATAGGGGTAGCAAAGTTGCGCCCATCCCGTAATGCCAGGCTTAACGCGATGGCGCTGATCGTAGTAGGGGATCTTTTCAGCGAGTTCGGTAACAAAGGTTGGCCGTTCTGGACGCGGTCCAACGAAGCTCATATCTCCTTTAAACACGTTAAACAGCTGGGGTAACTCATCGATTCGAGTTTTGCGGATGATGGCGCCGATGCGCGTAACCCGTGGATCGTTCTGAACTGCCCAGCGTGCTTTGCCATCGATCTCTGCGTCGGTACGCATGGATCGGAATTTGAGCACGTTAAAAGACTCGCCATTGAGTCCAACCCGTTCTTGCTTGTAAAGCACTGGCTCCTTCATGCGTCCGGAAACCCAGATCGCCAGAGCAGTAAATAACATGACGGGCCAAATCACGATCAACAGCAGTAGGCTTGCGAATAGGTCAAAGCTGCGTTTGTTGAATTCGCGCCAAGTGCTGCTCACAAAACCGTCTGAAAAAACCATCCAGGCAGGCTGGAGCAGGTCTACATCAATCTTGCATGCCTCGCGTTCGATGAAATTCTGAACATCACAGATTTCGACGCCGGCGATTCGACATTTGAGTAAGTCTTCTAGAGGCAGGCCGTGTTGCGGGTCACGATCAACGCGCCGTTCATCGCTTGCAACCACAATTTCGTCAATCTTATTTTCGATACAATAGTCAAGCAAAGAGCCTTCGATGCTAAACACACGAGCACCGTGGTCAGATACTAAGTCTTCTCCGCCATGATTCACGAAGCCGGCCAAGACAAAAGCGCGCCTGTCAGAGCGGCGGCGCATGCGGCGAGCAATATTACGCGCTCGAGGGCCGCTACCTAAGATCAGTACTCGGCGTTTGAGCGCGTCTTCGCTCAGTAGTTTGCCTGTTGCCCACCGCCAAAATGCCAATAACAAGAAGGCTTCGAAGGTGCTGAACAGCAATACACCTCGGGCCATGCCTAGCTGGGGAAACACATAAGACAAAATAGCCACGGCGGCTGTACCAAGGAGGAAAATGGCAACGGCTGTGCGCAACATCATGCCGATATAGCCCTCACGGACACGGGCAGCGTAAACGCCCATAGCCGACATGGCGATGATCAAGATCAGGGCGAAACTGGAAGCTGGTCCAAATTGCTCGGCAACGTTTGGGAATTCACCGAAACGTGTAAAGTGGCCTAAATAGGCGGACAGCAGAATCAACAAACCCTCAATCAGTGACATGACTAAGTAGGGGGTATGTATATAGTGCCGTAGAATACGGATGTGGGGCACTGCGCCGAATCCTTGCGGTCAGAAGCTTCGAAAAGCGGTTACTAAACTGAGGACCATTCTACTGGAAAACTCGGGAGAGATACTGCGTAAGTGGTCTCATGCCGTGTGTGAGGTGGGGCTAGTTCATATTGTTACACATTGCGGTTGGATTCCGGCACAAAGCTATGGGTATCTTCACGCACTTCCTTTTCAAAGCGCAGTTTATAGAAGGGATGACAACGCGAACAGACGCGCATAGAGCGGCCGCGGATTTGCCACCGAAACAAGGCCTCGTCAGAAGGTCGGCTGCACATGTGGCAACTTACGTGTCTTGTTCTTTTTGGCGTTTGCGCTATGCGCCAACCTAGGTAAACGCCTGCTGGTATGCCAATCAGCAGTGCAAGCGCCGCAATCACTATTTCCATGTGCCGTAGTTTGGGTCCTGTGTCAGACGAGGGGTAGGTTGAAGATGTCTCAAGTTGTAAGGTTGATGTGCTCGTTGGCAGTTAGGTTTACCAAAAATAGATTTTGGTGAATGATCGATATGCTAATATCTGGATGTCCCGTCGGTTAACTTCAAGCGAGCAGTACAGATGCAAGAAAGCAATACACCAGGGGCCCCGCTAGTCAAAAACGCCCCGGTTAGTGATAGCGAAGTTGGTGACAGTAGCGGCGTAGACCAAAACGACGGCCTAGATAGCATGGCCCACCAAGAGCAGGACAGCTTAAGCTTTGGCCAGATGCTCACCAGTACCTTATGGGCGGCGCTTGGAGTGCAAAACAAGAAGAACCGTGAACGAGATTTTACCCGCGGAAGGGCAACACACTTCATCTATTTTGGTATTGGTTTTACGGTTTTCTTTGTGCTCGGTATGTATGCCCTGGTTAGCCTTGTGCTGAGCGGCGAGACCTAAGCCAATACCTAAGCCAATACCTGAACCAATACCTGAACCAATACTACGATTACCTACAACTGGTAACGCAAGCCAACTCTAGAGCGAAAGCCCGGGTTTTCGAATCCGACGGTTTCTTCGTAGTCATCGTCAAGCAAATTATCCACTGCCAGCCAGATCTGAATCCGATCGTTAGGTGACCAAGCCAAGCGTGCATTGAGCAAGTTGTAGGCGTCCAATGCTTGAGGTCCAGTGGGTACCGATGAATCATCAGCCTCGGCCTTGTATAGCCAGTTAGCGTGCAAGCTCCATTGCTCGTTCAAGCTAGCATCGATGCTTAGCCCGCCGCGTAGGTTGGGCCGCTGCCGTAGCTTGGTCACATTGTTTTTGACATCTATATCTAGATAGGTGAGGTGCGCGGTTAAATCTACGGCCTGGCTGACCTGCCAATTTGAGGCAAGCTCAACACCTTGGGTTCTCACTTCGTTGCGATTGACGTTAGTAAAAAGATCAAAGTCAAAGTCGATCAGGTTGTCGAAGGTGTTTTGAAACAGCACCAAGGTGGTTTGCAGTGCACCCTTGCGCCACTGCTGGTCAATGCCCAGCTCCCAGTTCTGGCTGGTTTCTGGAGCTAAGTTGGGGTTACCGACTAACGCATGACCCAACGCGAAAAAACTGGGCAGCTTGAAGCCTTCACCCCAATTAGCGAAGAGGCGTGTTGCTCCTAATTGATATTGAGCGCCAACCAACAAGGTGGTTTCGCTGGAGTCGTTTGACGGATTGTCATTGCGAATTGCGGCGCTGAGGGTCGCCCCGGAATCACTTTGATAGCGTGCTTCAGCAAACACGCCTTTGATGTGTCTGTCTAGATTGAAATCTGTGGGTAGGCTGAAGCCGGGGGCTAGCTCCACACTACCGGTCAACTCGCCATCTTCGCGTTGGTAGTCGAAGCCGCTGGTAACGCTTACCCTATTGCTCAAATCCAGGCGGGCGTAGCTCGACAGGTTTAATCGTTTGAGGTCTGAGTCACCTTGGGTCGCCGGGATGCCATCGCGCGCACCGGGCGCAATCCCCGGCGAGCGTTTGTCGTCTCGGTGTTGCGCGTATGAGGCCAGCAAGTGACCGCTAAGCCAGGGGGTCGCTTGCCAACCTAGCTGTGCAGCAAAGCTGGTTTGTTCTTGCTTTTGGGTATCTAAGGTTCTAAGCGCTGCCAATCGTGACCCGCCACTGTCTTCAGGAAAGCTGTTGGCGTCGCTGGAGGCGTGACGAGCGGAAACGTCTAGTTTAAGGCTGTCGCTAAACTCCGAGGCTAGGTGCAGAGATGCTGCCGTATTGTGGAAGCGATTGCCGCTGACCGCATCGCCATCGTCACTTCTGCTGATGCTGCCACTGGCAATGGTGCTTTCGCCAATTGCGCCAGAGCCGCGCAGCGAGGTTCGATATAACCCTTGCTGGCCAAACTCAGCATCAACGGATGCTCGAGGTTCTGAAGTGCCGCGGCTGGTTGTGATGCTGATAACTCCCGCTAGGCTGTCTGAGCCGTAGATCGCAGATTGTGGCCCGCGCACCAGTTCTACCCGTTCAATTTCTGCCAAGTTCAGCGTGGAGAAGTCGAAAGATCCCCCGCGTGTGTTGTTGGGATCATTGACTTTGACGCCGTTAAGCAACACCACGGTGAAATTGGGTTCAGCGCCTCGTACAAAGATGGATGACACGCCGCCACGTCCGCCGTATTGAGTAACCTGGACACCGGCAATGCTACGCAGCAGGTCAATGACGCTAGCATCGCGGCGGCTTTCAATTGTTTCTCTCGTAACTACGGTGGTATGCCGGGGGGATGACTCGGCTGTATTGGTGAGGCGAGTGCCGGTTACAACTAGGGTTTCCATGGGGGCAGTTGCGTCCTGTTGATTTGCAACCGCCTGTACATTGCCCAAGAGCACTCCTAGGAGTATCACTAGACTCCAGAGAATAGAGACATGTTTGTGCTGTTTTGGGAGCCCAGATGGCAGGGTGTGCTTGAGGATATCTTTAAACTGCATGGTGCCAGGGCTTCTCTTTTAGTTCGGAAGGGAAATTGTGGCGTAATATATCAGAAGCTTGGTTTGAGTAGGCATATCAACTCAATTGTGTCGCCATTTTTTACGGGGTTGTTTTCGTCTAGGTCGAAAGAAAGGCGGTTAACACCAGAATCACAGAGTCGCCGAAAAACAATGTGCCTACACAAAATTTTGCAGACTCTTGGTCGTCGGAAGGCTTATAGCCAGTAGCAAAAGATCGACTATCGTGTCAGAAAATTGACTACCAAGATCTTTGACCTTAGCGACCTCTGCTACCGATAAGTTGTGCACCAATATTTGCTCAGGTGTACGAAAGGCTGTGATGTAGCAGGGACGTAATATCTTTTTAGTTTGTGGCCTAGGTCTCCCAGATACGACGTCGCATCAGCGATCGAAAAACTACACTGAAAGGGTCTAGAGCAGTTAAGAACCGCCGACAGAGTTATGCAGGCGGGCTCGGTACGCCCATTTAGAGTTTCAAGACAAGGACGTAACATGAAAATAGTACTCATTGTCGAAGATGACAAAAACATAGCTCGAGCGATGGGGGTCCGTCTCGGCGCTCATGGGTATCGGGTAACACATGCTTACGACGCCATCACAGCGTTGATGGTTGCTAAAAACACGGAGCCAGATCTGGTGGTCCTCGATATCTCTATGCCGGGCGGTGATGGCTTTGTTGTGGCCGAACGATTACGCCAATGGAAGGGTGATGCGATCCCCATAATATTTGTGACCGCAAGTCAAAAACCGGGTCTCGTAGAGCGAGCAGAGACCCTAGACGCTGCTTGTTTCTTGCAGAAGCCGTTTTCTGGCCAAGAATTTGTTGCTACGGTAGCTGCTGCTATTTAAGGGCAAGCGACCTAACGAAACGAATGCACGCGTGTATGAATGTATAATTGAAAAAGTTGGCGAGTAGTAATGTCTAAACTTAATGTTTTAATTGTTGATGACGACGGTCCAATCCTAAAAGCGTTATCGTTTCGTTTTCAACACTCAGGTTTTGGTGTGCTGTGCGCAAAAGATGGCATCAGCGCTCTAAATCTAATCGCAACTGAACAGCCAGCAATTGCGATTTTGGACATAAATCTACCCGGAATCGATGGGTTTTCCCTGGGGGAAAAGATTAAAGAAATGTCCAATCGGGTTCTACCGGTTCTGTATATGTCGGCAAGCAAGTCGGATAGCGTATTGGATCACCCGAACCTTCGGGATGCACTGGCATTCTACGAGAAGCCGTTTAATGCCAAAGAGTTGGTTTTAGATGTAACTTCAATTCTGGATGGTATGGCGCAGGTACATTCTGTTGGCTGAGCAGCAGGTAGGACCGCAATATGCATTGCAGCAACAAAACTATCGTGTTCTCATCGTTGATGGTGATGCAAAGGACCAGCACTTCTATCGGGTAGAGTTAGACGCCTGTGAGCAAGCGTGTTTCTCAACGGATTTTGTGGGCACTGGCAAGCTAGGTTTGTTTCAACTAACGGTTGAGCGCTATGACTGCGTGTTGTTGAACTATTTGTTGCCTGATGGGCTTGGCCTGGCGCAGGTCGGCAAGTATCGTCAGGCGGCGAACGATCTAGATTTGCCGATTATTTTGCTAGCGAACGCTAGCGATGAAGGCTTTGCACCACAAGCCTTGCACTCCAACGTCTCGGATTTTCTCTACAAAAGACATGTGAACTCACATTCGCTATATCTAGCCATTGCTAATGCTGTAGCAAAGGCTAGCCTTCGTCGTATCGACGGCATGCGCCAGGTTACCATTGAAACGATGAACCGAGAGCTTCTGCAAAAAAACCGAGAAATCGAAGCCTTTTACCAAAGCGTATCGCATGAGCTAAAAACACCGCTTACGGCTATTCGGGAATACACCTCGTTGGTTATCGATGGCATAGCAGGAGTCATTCCACCTAAGGTAGAAGATTTTCTAAACGTGTCCTTAGAATGCACAGATCGATTGGCGAAATTGGTTGATAACCTGCTTGATGCTGCAACTATAGAAGGCGGTATGCTGACTTTGGATCGCCAACATTGCTACCTTCCTGAAATTGCCGAACGCGCCGTTGGACTTTTAGAGGAGTTGCGCCAACAGGCTAAAATCGAGATTCAACTAAAAGTATCTAACGACATACCAATTGTTGAGCTGGATTTTGATCGGATACTGCAAGTCTTTGTTAACCTGTTGAGCAATGCATTAAAGTTTACCGATCCTGGCGGTTTTATAGAAGTAAGTTTGGGCGTCGATCGTCAGAGAAGCCTAGTTACCGCTAGCGTTAGAGATAACGGGCGAGGGATATCCGAAGAAGATCTACTGCTGGTTTTTGACAAGTTGTATCAAGCAGGTGATGGAGATGTGATTAATCACACTGGCCTCGGAATAGGCTTACACTTGTGTCGAAATATCGTTTCAACCCATGGTGGGGAACTTTGGGCTACATCAGCATTAAACGAAGGGTCGCTGTTTGAGTTCACCTTGCCGCTTGTTCCCCCAGGTGCTGAGCTCACTTCCGTTTAAAACCGTCCTATCTTCAAATCTGCCAGTTCATTTTTATACCTAGCTTGAACGATAGAGCTTAGCTAGAGTTAGGCCTCGTTGAGACCGGATGATCAAGATGCTAGGTCGTTACTTATCAGTCATCTCATTGTTACTAATGTGCACCCACTCCGATGCGCAAACCGTCTTGCTCAATCCTGATAAACAGGAGCACTTAGTCAGGTTAGTAAAAAACCAAATGGCTGCTCAAAATGTGCCGGGGCTTAGTTTGGCGCTAATAGAGTCAGGTCAGGTGGTTTATCAGAATGCCTTTGGGCAGGCCTCTAGCTCTGCTCCGGGCGATGCGGTTGCAATGCTTGTGGAAACGCCAACAGCTCTTGGCTCTCTTTCTAAATCCTTCACCGCGGTTGCCGTCATGCAGTTAGTGGAGGAGGGGGCAGTGAATCTAGGTGACTTTATATCCCAGCACTTGCATGAGCTAGGTACACCCGCAGATCAGCGCATTCTAAAGATCAGTGTTCGTCAACTACTCAACCACACCAGTGGATATTCTACTTATGTCGGAAACTTTGGTCAGGCGAGTTACGCTGCTCAAGGGGATGCATTGGATGTTGCGGCTAAGAGGCTGGCGCAGGTATCGTTAGAAAGAGATCCTGGCACGGGGTATGAGTATTCTAACGCTAACTACCAGCTTTTGGGTTTGTTGTTGGAACGGCTAGACCAAAAGCCGTTCGAGCATAGCGTGCAATCCCGAATTTTGGATCCTTTAAACCTGCACAATAGCTACGTACGAACGCCGAGACGTCCTGACCAAATAGGTGCAGTTGGACACCGCTATTGGTTGCACAGGCCTATCGCTTTCACAAAGCCTCTACCTAGAACCGCTGTTGCTCAAGGGGGCGTTTACGCCAGCGCCTCAGATGTGGCTACCTATCTACTTGACTTAATGTCAGACCAACCCCTTCTGCTAAGTTCAAACGCACGAGATCAACTCTTTAATCTGGATGAGGAGGGTGCAACAAAGGGTTACGGTCTGGGTTGGTTTATCGAACCACATGCTTCTGGGCAATTGATTTTTCATGGCGGGACAAACCCCGGATACGAAGTGGAAGCAGGGTTTCTACCAGGATTAGGATCTGGATATGTAGTGTTGATCAATGCGAACTCTGGCTTTGCCGGCGGTAACGTTGGCGCGGTTATTCTTTCGATCAAACAATTGTTGCTCGAAGATACGGTTATTGATAGGTCGTCTCCTTGGATCAACCGATTGCTGTTGGCTGTCTTTGTACTACTTGCTTTCAGCCTATTTGGCTGCTGTATTCGCTGGTTGAAGCGTTTGACCTTGGGGTCTTCTGATAAAGCGTATCGTCAATTTGGCGCTCAGAGGCTTGGGGTAGGAATCATTCTTCCTGGTTTGTTGCTGCTAATCTTGGCGGTAACTATACTCTGGTACATACCCAAGCTAAGCAGCATTCCCTTGGTGGGTTTGCAGGCGTTTGCACCAGACATTGGCTTGGCTTTACTAGCGGCTGGCATGCTGTCCGTTTTGTTGGCGGTTATGCGTACGGTTGCTCTTGTTCGCTATGGTATTCAATACAAAGACGAGCAGCGCCATTAGGATAGGCACTCAAACCGCACCTTTATCACGTAGCGCAACGATCTCTGCTTCCGTATAACCGTGGCTTAGCAGCACCTCATCGGTATGCGTACCCACAGGACCGCCGGCCCAATCCGTCTTGCCCGGTGTTGCCGATAGCTTCGGAGATATGGCTGGTATAGCCAAAGGCGCACCGTTGACTTGTACTTCTTCGAATAATCCACGAGCTTGATAGTGCGGGTCACCCATCATGTCAGCCACGTTGTAGAGGGGGCCAACAGGCACCTGTGCCGCTTCGAGCAAACGAATCACTTCATGCGCAGGATGCGCCTTGGTCCAGATCGCAATGGTGCCATCGATGAACTCTTGATGTTCGACTCGCCCAGCATTGGTTGCGTAACGGGGGTCTTCAGCAATCTCCGATTTTTGCATCGCCTCCATCAGGCGAATAAAAATGGAATCCCCATTGGCGCCGATAACCACATGCTTACCATCACCACACAGATAGGTATTGGTGGGAACAATGCCGGTGAGGGTTGAGCCGGATGGTTCTCGTATGACGCCTCCACCGGAGAATTCGGGTACTACGCCTTCCATAAGATTGAACATGGACTCGTAAAGCGCAACATCAACAACCTGACCACCGGTTCCGCGATCTTGATTGCGCTCTAACAATGCGAGGAGAATGCCCATAAACGCATGGATACCTGAAATGGTATCCCCAATGCTTAGGTTGGGGCGCACTGGCACATCCCCAGGAAATCCGTTCACGTGGCGAAAGCCAGAATAGGCTTCTGTGACAGAGGCATAGCCTGGCTTGGTGGAATTGGGACCGGTTTGGCCGTAACCGCTGATGCGGGCAAAGATTAAATCTGAGTTAGTTGTGGCTAGGTCCTCGGGTCCTAGACCCCACTTCTCCATACTGCCCGGCTTGAAATTTTCGATCACCACGTCAGCATTATTCATGAGCCGGCGCACCAGATCACGACCCTCTTCGGTGCGTAGGTTTGCCGTAACGGATTTTTTGTTGCGTGCCAATGAGCGCCACCAGTACGCGGTACCGGTCTCATCCAATATTCGCCAACCTCGGATAGGGTCGCCGTCTCCCGGTGGTTCTACTTTGATCACTTCTGCACCAAAGTAGGCCAACATAGTGCCAGCCCAAGGGCCGGCCAGCAGTTGACCCACTTCGATGACCTTGATGCCGTCTAGCGGCCTTGGACGGTTAGTTGAGCTCATCAGTGGTTTTGGCAGTTAAACAAGGCGCGATTGTAGCAGGTTGCATGATGTCGAAGGTTAGTCCGCAAGCGGTTCCAACAACCCCATTAGCCTAAGCTCATCGTATCTTGTTACTTCGCTACCAACAGATTCAGGGCAGGCATTCCTTGCGGTGCAGGTATCTGGGAAGTTTGTATCCGTCAGCGTGTACCCTTGGTTGGCGGCGTGGTCGTAGATGGTCAGGACCACTAGAACGATGTCCTCGGATGGCCAGACATAGATTCTTTGTCCATGTAAGCCAAAGGCGGCAGAAACAGTTATGGGTGTGGCTGCACCAAAAAAGGCATCGTTTAGGACCCACCATTGAAAACCGTACCAAGGACTTTGCGCTGCAAGGCTGTTGGTGACGTAGTCTCTAGGCACCACTTGCTCACCATTCCATTCCCCGCCACGAGCAAACATTAACCCAAATTTCGCAAAGTCGACCGGCCGCATATCTAGCCCAAAGTAGGTAATGGGATTGCTGCCGGTACGGTCGAACCACATACCGATGCTGTTGGTATCAACACCTATGGGGATAAGGATTTTTTCGCGTAGATAGGCATGTGCATCAAGCCCAGTAGCTCTCAGCAAGAGGGGGTCGTAAAGCTGTGAAGTCGGATTGGAATAGGTAAAGCGACTGCCTTCGGGTGCTGTCTTTTCGAAGCCCAATGCAAACTGAGTTTGGTCGGTTTCATAGTAAATGCTGATGTTTTCTGGAAAGCCCGTACGCATCTCAAGAATTTGCCTGAGCGTAATCGCTTCTTTGTTGGTGCCAACCCATTCGGTCAGGAAATCGCTGGCGGGTTGGTCTAGCGATTGGAACCAACCTTCATCGATGGCAATGCCAATTGCTGCGCCATAAAAACTTTTGGCAACAGACCAACTGGTCCCTAAGGTTTCCGCTGTTGTCCCCGGCGAGAACCGTTCGCCGATGATGTAGCCACGTTTCACCAGTGTTGCTGATTGAGTAGCAGGGTCGCTAAAGATGTGGTCGAGTATTGCGTCCACTTCAGTTTCCGTTATACCAAGCTCATCAGGCGCGGCGCGTTCTAGCGACCAGGTTGGGTTGAGTTGTTGTGGTGTTGTTGGGGTAGCGGCCGTTGGCATAGCTTGAGAGCTACTGCCGCCTCCGCCACCGCAACTTGCTAAGAGAAGTAAGGTAAGGACAAGAACTAGTCGCTTGTCTTGAACGATCGAAGTCATGAGCTTGGACTCAGCATAGGGTGATTTTCTTGCATCCAGTTTTTACCAATCGCTTTGGCCGGTAGGGTGAGACCAAGCTCTGGCACCTCTAAAGCAATCCATTGGGTAAAAGAGTTGCTGTTAGGTCCAGGCCACATCACATATTCCTTTTCATAAGGGTAGGAGAGGGCCGCTTGCGCAATTTTAGGTACAAGTTTTGAGGCTTGTTGTCCGCGTACCTCGTGAAGGAGTACTGGCGGTGAACGAAACCAAGGTTTATCTGGGCGGTCTTGAGCAATGCTAACTGAGGAGCCTTCGCGACGTAAACGCCAGCCGATGACTTGGTAGATGGTGTAGGTAGGTTCATTGACACCCTTGGTGGCAACCCAAGTGTGGATCGCAAAACGTCCCCGGACACCCCATACATCGGCGCCATACACTTGAATAATGGCTTGGGGGTGAACTTCTGGGTCCGGTGCGATCGGCGGTCCGGCGGGCGTTGGTTTCAGCGCTGCCGAGGTAGTTAGCGCCACAGAGTACAAAATGGCGGCGATGGCCAGCAGGATAAGGGCTAGGCGAATCAACTGTTTGTTCTCCCTGTGACGTCGGCAAAACCCCAGTTTACGCCGGAAAGTGATCTGATGAGCGCAAACGAGCACCGCAACCGGTCAAATGATACTATCGGGTGGATAAATCTGAATATTAGAACGCGCACCTGTTAATCCGCTGATACAGGATACGGGGCGCAACAGACCGACAAGAGGGGACCCAACCATGTATGACCTAATCATTCGCAATGGCACCGTTATCGATGGCACCGGCCGGGATAGATTCATCGCCGACGTTGCTGTTCAAGATGGCAAGGTAGCCAAGGTTGGCCGCATTGCTGAGTCTGCGAAGAAAGAGATCGATGTGGCGGGAAAACTGGTCACACCGGGCTGGGTAGACATTCATACCCACTACGACGGTCAAGCCACTTGGGACCCTTTGTTAGCCCCTTCCAGTTGGCACGGAGTGACGACGGTTGTCATGGGCAACTGTGGCGTTGGTTTTGCTCCGGTCAAACCGCAAGATCGTGAGTTTTTGATTGAGCTCATGGAAGGGGTGGAAGATATCCCAGGTGCGGCCCTATCTGAGGGTATCGATTGGCAGTGGGAGAGCTTCCCAGAATATTTAGATGCCTTAGAGAAAACACCGCGTGCTATTGACGTTGCTGCGCAAGTACCTCATGGCGCGGTTCGCGCTTATGTCATGGGTGAACGGTGCAATTCAGACTACGCGCCAACTCAAGCGGAAGTGGATGCAATGGCCGCGTTGGTGAAAGAGGGCGTAGAAGCGGGCGCGCTTGGCTTCACTAGCTCCAAGACGCTGCTGCACAAAGACATTAAAGGCGAGTACATGCCGGGCACTTTTTCTGGCAACGAAGAGATGCTGGCTCTAGGTATGGGCATGAAGGGTTGCAACAACGCTGTGTTTGAGTTGGTTTCTGACCACTTGGGTGACACAGAAGAATGGCAGTGGGTGACTGAGTTTCAGAAGCAAACGGGCCTTACCATCACGCTGATTGCAACCACAGCGCCCGCTTACGAAAACAACCACATGTATAACTTGGCCGAGCAAGCGCGTTTAGAAGGCCGAGAAATTCGACCACAAGCAGCGGGGCGTCCGACTGGTGTGTTGCACGGTCTGCAATCTAGCTTCCATGCCTTTGTTGGTCACCCCACTTGGCGCGAAGAGTTAGCGGAGCTTGAGCATGACGCGTTGGTGGCGCGACTGCGTGATCCCATTGTCAAAGCCAAATTGCTATCTGAAGAGTCGGTCATTAAATCTGGCCCCATGCAAGATCTGCCGAAACTCATGGGTTTGGTCTTTCCATTGGGTGAGAACCCTAATTACGAGCCGGACATGGAAGACAGTGTTGCTGGTATTGCGCAGAAACTCGGCAAAGATCCCATGGAAGTGATGTATGACCTGTTGGTCGACAACGATGGCAAAGAGCTGTTCTACCAGCCGCTTGGTGGTTATCAAGGCTACTCGCTAGACTGGCAGAAAACCTTTCTTGAGCATCCCAACGTACTCTTTGGTTTGAGCGACGGTGGCGCGCACTGCGGTGTTATTGCCGATGCGGGCATGCCCACTTTCATCATGACGCACTGGGGTCGGGATCGAACCAAGGGTGACAAGATGGAGTTAGAGTTCATCGTGAAGTCATTGACCTCAGACACCGCTGAGGCTTACGGGATGTATGACCGTGGCCAGCTGGTGCCTGGCATGATCGCGGATATCAACGTCATTGATTTCGACAGCATGCGCTTACACCGTCCTGAAGCGATCTTTGATCTGCCTGCTGGCGGAAGGCGTTTGGTGCAACGCGCAGACGGATATGAGATGACCATCAAGGCGGGTGAAGTGATCTTTGCTAAAGGTGAGCACACGGGTGCCTTGCCCGGCAAACTGGTCCGTCGGTCTGAAGCTAGCGAGCGCGCTAGCGTGGGTTAGGCATTTGAAGATGCTAGGGCAGGTTGTAGCACTGGCTGTTGCGGCATTGGTGCTTATTGCCTGTGCAGAAGAGCCCGTATTGCCGTCAGCTGACCTAGTCTTGCTTGATGGCAAGGTAATCACGGTAGACGCAACACTCGGCCTGCAACAGGCCGTTGCTGTCTCAGGGTACAGCATTGTGGCTGTGGGCAGTACCCAAGACATTCGTGGTTACATCGGCGATCAGACCCAGGTCTTGGACCTGCAAGGTAAAACCGTTATACCTGGCCTTATCGAAGGCCACGGGCACTTTCTCGGCTTAGGGCGAGCGCAACAAGTTCTAGATCTCTCTACTGCCAATAGCTATGCACAAGTTCTTGCTCGGGTTGGCGCTGCGGTTGATCGAGCTAAGCCTGGTGCCTGGATATTCGGCATGGGCTGGCATCAAGATAAGTGGCAGGACGCACCTCAGCCAAGCGTTGATGGGGTGCCTACTAACGCTAGTCTTAACGCCTTGTCGCCAAATAATCCTGTATTGCTTAACCATGCTAGCGGTCATGCAGCATTTGCGAATAGCGCTGCGCTGAAGGCGGCGGGCATAACAAAGGCCACAACAGATCCTGCCGGTGGCACTTTGGTGCGCGATGCTGATGGTCAGTTAACCGGATTGTTAAGAGAAAAAGCGCAGGGTTTGGTCATGGGTGCGGTACTTGCAGAGGAGGCTTTAATAAGTCCAGCAGAGAATAAGGCAAAGATTCTGGATCAAGTAGACCTAGCAGCACGAGCAGCCTTAAGCCACGGCATTACCTCCTTTCACGATGCCGGTGTTCCCTTCGCAACGATCGATCTGTTCCGCGAGCTTGCAGCTGACAATCAATTGCCTATACGGCTGTATGTGATGGCAAAAGACACCCCTGAAAACATTGCGGCAAACCTCAAAGATTACTATCAACCCTTTGCGGACAACAGTTTTCTGACGGTGCGCTCTATCAAACAGCAAATTGATGGGGCTTTAGGCGCTCATGGCGCTTGGCTGTTGGAACCCTATGTCGACATGCCTGAATCTAGCGGGCTGGTGCTAGAGGCGATTGCAGACATCCAAGCAAACGCTCGCCTAGCACTGGAGCTGGGTTATCAAGTGAATACTCACGCCATTGGCACGAGAGCGAATCGTGAAGTGTTAGATCTCTACGAGCGAACCTGGGCAGAGCAGCATGCTTCGGGTTCGAATCTACGTTGGCGAATTGAGCATGCGCAACATATTCATGCAGATGATATCCCAAGATTTTCTAAGCTTGGTGTCATTGCGTCGATACAGGGTGTGCATTGCACTTCGGATGGTCCTTGGATTGCTAGTCGGTTAGGTGAGGTGCGAACAGAGCAAACCTCCTACCGCTGGCGTGACTTGTTGGATTCCGGTGCTCGCGTAAGCAACGGCACAGATGTGCCGGTTGAACCCATCAATCCGTTTGTATCCCTCGCAGCTTCACACACCCGCACCATGAACAACGGTGAGCAGTTTCATCCGGCGCAAGCGATGACAAGAGAAGAGGCGCTGCAGAGCTACACCCTGGGTAATGCCTACGCTGCCTTTGAGGAGGACGTCAAAGGTTCAATTTCGCCGGGTAAGCTGGCGGATCTGGTGGTGCTTGACGGTGATTACTTAGCGGTGCCAGCAGCAGATATTGCCAGCCTGAAGGCGCTTTACACCATTGTGGGTGGCCAGATTCAATATCAAGCGGAACCTTAGCGACGCCCGTTGACACAGAACCCAAGCCCGTCACTTCTAGCTTGGGATAGAATAGTCTGATTCGCGCAAGCCGGAATGCCTAAGTTAGACACAGCGCTGCATCGCCCTATAGAGATTTCGTTCTAAAACTTCTCGGGCTGCTTCCAGTCACCCGCTTAAACATACGATCCAGCGAGCTCGTTTCTGAGTAGTTGAGTCTCGTGGCGATTTCCGTAATGCTCAAATCCGTTGTTAGCAGGGCCTCTTTAGCGACTTTAATAACAACTTCTTCGCGAACGTGTCGAAAAGATGTATTGAGCTCACCTAGCTGCCTGTGAAGACTTCGCACGGACATATTGAGTTGGCCTGCTGCGTTGTCAGTGGTTAGCGTTTCTGCCCCAAGTGATGACAAAATCATTAGACGGAGTTTTTCCACAAGGCTTTTTTGGCCGGATAGAGTGTCGAGTAGTTGGTTAGCCTGCTGCAGCAGGATAGGGAGTAGGCTAGCATCTGCGCTTTGATTTGGTAAATCCAGCAGCCGTGTTTCTATTTCGATGGCGTTTGTTGCTTGGTTAAAGCGCAAGTTTTGACCAAACCTTTCTTGAATCGGATAAATATCCGCCGGTTCCTGGAAAACAAACCGGCTCCCAATGGGTTGCCACTCGGAGCCCGCGTACTCCCGAACACGATTGACCTGGGTGGCTAAGGAAAACAAGATGTCTTGCTGTGAGTTTGCGCCAGGAAGAAACGCTTCGTTATAGGTGCAGGCTGACTTGTCTTGCGCATAAGTGAAGTGGAATGCGAACTCCGTAGAAAAGGTCCCGTGGTACCTCTCGAGAAGATCAAACCCTTCTCTTAGGGTGGGGCTATTCGTAACCAGGTAGGCAAGCAGTCCGTAATCACCAGGGGTTGAATTGTCAGCAACATGAATCCCCACAACAGGGTCGTCTAGCCTGACCGCAGCCCATTCGAACAGTTGCAGATAAGACTCGAGGGTCAGCGTTGTTGCACCCGTCTGCTCTCTCAGCTTGAGATCCGCCCAGGCTTCTTTCAGCGAAATGCCCTGTTGCATGAGGTAACCAAGCAACCAGCCTGCGGGAACCGTTGGTTTGGTCTGATTCGTGGTTTCCATAGCCGTGAGCGACGCCAATGCACATGGCCGAAAGTGTCAACTTTTGGGCAGAAGGAGTCAATCTATCGAGTGGTGTAGAGCTTAGCCTTAATCCACAACGTTGAGGAGATATGCCGTGCAATATCAATTGGATAAAGATCTAGCGCTCCGAGAGCGAGCTGCCACCGCTTTTCCGGCAGGAATCTACGGACACATGTCGACAACCCCTTTGCCTCAGAACTACCCTCAATTCATTGAGAAAGCGGATGGTGGTCGCATTTGGGGCTACGATGGTTTCGAGTACATTGACCTCCTCTGTGCTTATGGCCCGAACATCCTTGGCTACAAACACCCAAAAGTTGAGGAAGCGGTCAGGCGCCAAATGGCGTTGGGTGATTGCACGACAGGGCCATCTGCGATCATGGTGGAGCTGGCCGAAAAAATGATTGATAACGGCCAACATGCGGATTGGAGCCTGTTCTGTAAGAACGGCTCAGATGCCACCACCATATGCTTAATGATCGCTAGAGCGCAGACCGGACGAAACAAAATTCTGATGGCACAGGGCACCTATCACGGGGTAGATCCGTGGTGCAACTGGTCACGGGTAGGTATCCCAGACGAAGCCAAAGCCAACCTGATTACCTTCAAGTACAACGACAGCGCGAGTCTTGAAGAGGCAGCCACGCTCGCTGGCGATGATTTGGCTGGGATCATAGTTACGCCTAACCTTCATGAGGTGTTCGTAACACAGGAGTTGGCCACAGCGGAATTCGCCAAGAAAGTGAGGAGCCTGTGCGATAAGAAAGGGGCTGCTCTGATACTGGATGATGTGCGTTGTTCTTATCGCTTCTCGCTGGGTAGCACTTGGGAAACGCTTGGCGTGCTCCCCGATCTTTGCGCGATGGGTAAGACCCTTGCGAATGGCTATGCTTTGTCGGCAGTAACCGGTGGGGATGCGTTCCGGGATGGTGCGGCAAAATCATTCACCACAGGTTCGTATTGGTTCTCCTCGGTCGCCTTTGCTGCAGCTCTCGCAACGATTGAGGCCATCGAAGCCGAGGACGCGATCAGTCGGATGCATGCCGCCGGAACGAAATTGCGGGAAGGGCTCGCGCAACAAGCGAACTCTTACGGCTTCACGTTACATCAGTCAGGTCCTGTGCAGATGCCATTGTTTCTGTTCGATGGCGATCCCGAGTTTAGGTTAGGGCAGGCTTTTTGCAACGAAGCAATGAAAGCGGGCGTCTACCTTCACCCTGTGCACAATATGTTCATTTGCGCTGCACACGATAAGGACATTGCAGAAGCGTTGCAGCGCACAGAGCTCGCATTTGAAGCAGTCAAGAAGCAGTTCGGAACCGCAGCATAGTGTAGCTTGATCACTCAGTATTCAGGCTCGGGCGTTGAAAGCGTCCGTAGGGTAGGTGCATCGTAGCTTGCGCATCTTTACGCCGCCCTTCATCGCGCCGGTCGTAAATCGCCGTGGTGTCCACACTACGATGACCAGCAAGATCCGCAACCAACTTAAGATCCTTTCCAGCATCCAACAAGGTAGTCACAAAGGAACGTCGTAAATCGTGTGGTGTTGCGCTACGAGACAATCCTGCCTCGGCAATGCGTTTTACTAACGCGTTGTATATAGATTGATCCGAAAGCCCGCGACCTCTAGTGACTTTACCCCCTTTGTTAACGGGGCAGAATAGGGGGCCTTCCCAGGTACCACGAACACTCAGCCAATCCTTAAGCGCGGTCATGGTGCCGGCATCGGGCCAGGACTTACGTTCTTTGTTGCGCTTGCCGATAAACTGTATAGCCGCCTCTTGCATATCTAGGTTCTCGTATTGCAATCGCGCGACTTCGATCCGTCGTAAACCGCAAACGTAAAGCATGCCAATGATCCCAGCATCCCGGGCACCGGCAGGGGAGTCGTCTGCTTCGCAGGTTCGGCACAACGCAAGGATTTCGCCTTCAGGTACATGACGACCAACAGGTAACCGCTCTCCCGTCATGCCTTTCTCCATATTGATACGGGTGTATTCATCACCATTTATGATGCCCAGCTGAAAGACTTCTTTGGCCACTGCACGAAGCGCCGACAAGGTGACGTTAATGGTTCGAAAGGACGCCTGCTCATCCAGCAATACTTGTTTCACATACCTGACGTGTTCCACCCGCATCGCATGCCACGGAACCAATTGATAGCGCTTGCGGCGGATAGCCTGTTGCTCTCTATGACTGAGGTTGTCTGGCATGGGTTGCTCGAAGCCCCAGATGTCGGTCACTTGGTTAAGCCGGCTTAGATAGGTACGACGACCACTAGCAAGGCGTCCAAGCAGGGCGCCATGCACAGGATTGGTATGAGGCAGTGGCGCTTGGGTACGCAAGTGTTTAATGGCTTTGCTGCTTTCCTGAAGTACGCCTGAGGGTTGGCTAGAACTGTTGGGTGCAGCCGGCAACAGCTCACCAACCAAACTATCCGTCATGGCAGCTTTCAAGGATTGGGACACTAGCGATAACCAGAATGCCAGTTTGCTGATTCATAAAAATTCTCGAATCTATAGATTGTGATAATATTTATTATCATAACCTATATCGAAATTAGAATACGAGGTTAAGTTTTTCCAGACCTGCTGCCGCGCCTGATTCGCTAGCGCCATGACTTGGGCAATTCTTGTAACCGCCCAGGTTTGCTAGCACCCAGCCCGGACTGCCTGTTGCCAAGGCTGTTTATCTGACGCGCTTCAAGTGCTGATCAAGCCCAAATTGCCAGCAGCTTGGTCAGATGTCGGATTGGGGTTGCAATGGGACCCTTTGTTTTGTCCATGACTTGCTGAAGGCTTTAGGCTGTTGAGTTAGAACGCGTAGGACCTCAGCTGCTGTAGCTTGGGACAGACCGCGCCAGAGCTGCACGGCCCGTGCATCAGCGCTATTGTCGTCGCTTAACGCAGCTAGAACGCGGTAGGTAGTGGCTGGATACAATAGGTCAGCGAATGGCTAAGAAAGGACTTTGAAATCTGGCAGGGATTACGCCCGAATTTGGATTCTAGGGCACTGTGCTCGCCGCGGTTTTGGCATGGATACTAGGTCGCAAGGCTAAGGATCAACTGGTCGGTGAGGTAAATTGGCTGACATCTGTTCATTGTAACCCATTGTTTTTTTTAGTTTTAAGAAAAGTTTGTCAGAACTTTTAGCTACATTCTAATCAGGTAAAGTGCCAGACACTCCACATAAAGGAGGTAAATTTTAAGACACGCCGCCCCCATCGCAGCTTACCTCTCTAACTTTGCTCGTGACCAGTGTGATCCTGCTAGTAGTTGATGGCATGTAAGAAGCTATTTTCCAAGTTCGTCGATGAAGCCTTGGTTGCAGACCAAACACGTCACGGTCTATTTCCCAATATTGCATTCGCATTGGAAATGCGTCAGCGCAGGTTACCGACCAGACTAATTCGATTTGGTACAAATCCCGGGTAGGGCATGCTTGGTATCCAATGCTCACTGGCGTGGCAGAAGCGCCTGAGTATTTTGTATAGTCGGGGAGGATATACAAGGTAAACACACCATGCCTCTCTCTGAAAAGGCAAATCGATTGTTGGTTGACGCAAGGAAACGGCTACGCGCCGGTGTTCCCGTTGGCCACAGTCTCGTCGATGAATTCTTGCGTGAGCGGCGAGAAGAGTTTTTGCGCGATGCGGTGCGATCGGAGCCACTGACTCCTGAGGAAATTGAAGCATTAAAACAAGGAGGGGCGGATCTGAGTGACCGGGAGGATGGTTGGGATCCTTACCGTTCTTACCAGGAAGGCCTGGCGGTAATGCTGATCGAGAGTTTGTCGGATGACGAATTTTGCTCGCGATTGAATTTGTCGCTGAACGACGTCGAAAGGCTAGTGAGTGAGAAAAAGGTCTATAGCGTGGATCAATACGGACCTAGGTTGTTTCCGCTTTTTCAAATTCAGGGAGATGCCTTGCTGCCTGGGTTTGAACGTGTTGGCCCGGTCATACCCACGACTTGCCTCCCTTACGTTTTAGATGGTTGGTGGCGTCACCCAAATTCAGAATTTGAGCCAGAGCTGGATGATGATGTTCTTCTATCTCCGAGAGAGTGGTTGATCAATGGCAATGATGTCGATGCGGTCATCAGCGCCATTCGTTATCTTTGAAGCGACAATTGATCTAAAAATCTCAATCGAAAGGCACAAACTGGGTACCACTTTCTGCCTTTCCGGACTGGTCGCGAATGGCAAATTTCGACCCAATCTGCCCAATTTGCGTTTCGCCCCTATTGGTAGCCGTTTTGTTGGAGCACGTATTTCGTTGGCTCGTAACCAGAGAGCAAACGTTTCTTACCCAAGTTTGGTGACGTTTGCTTTTTTTGCCCTTTTAGAGACCCATCAAATCAAGGGGTTGCGTCCGGTTTTGATTGCTGCGATGTCGATAAGATGTCTACACATTACCAATGGCGAGTATGGACAATTTGCGTTCTAGGACGACCCAGCGTCACTAGGAGTCGATTGGCGGAACCCAAGCCAGCGGTAACTCGAGTTTAGAAAGTTGGTGTAAGCGCTCCCGAATTTCCGTTTCAGTATTCGTTCTTCCGGCTGGATCTGGAGGCGCGTGATGGCCACAACGTATAGAGCAAGACCGAAAGCCGCGCTTAATTGTCCCAGGAAGAACCCCCAACCCAACAAAATGATAAACATCGATAGATACATCGGATTTCGACTGTATGCGTAGATGCCGCTCGTGACCAGATTTGAAGTGTTGTTCGGATTTAAAGGGTTCATCGTTGTCTGGTGTCTTCGAAAAGTCATGAGAGCAGCAGTGAGTATTACAGCTGCAATGGTGGCCGCGACGACCGCGAGTGCTACTCGGATTCCCGTTGGTATAGCAAATTCGTGTGCGACGATAATTGCGCATAAATACATCACACCTGCGCAGATCAAGACGATGGCTAGAGGTGGGACCTTGAGTTCGAGCTTCGTCATTACATACGTCGCGATCGACCGTATCGAACCGTATCTCGGAACTTCTAACGCATAAGTGTCAAAAACTGCACCGTAGTGCTTCCTCATCCAGGGCTCTTCCAGAAAGGGTGCCGCGACGTACAAGCAAGCCCATAGAACGAGTAGTGTGGTGACCATCCATGAACCAACCAGCATTGCCCAGCCAATCATCCCGACGATCGTAATGACGTAAATTGGGTTTCTGCTGAATCGATATATTCCATCGATTTTCAGTCCGTCGCTACTACCGAACGCGTTCCCCCAACCAAGAAAATTTGTCCAACGCAAAGCGAGGCCAAATCCTAGGAGAACGATTGGCGTGCCGATGAGGTATCGCCAAGTCGGCTGGTTGGTATTGAAATCGAGAATCGAAACGCCTATTAACGAAACAAAAAAAACTCGAAACAGCGTACGAAACGTACGGCTTTGCCACGACGAAGCTCGCGGTGGTGGCCAAAACTCGAACCCCTTACGAACTACTTGGAGGATCGATAAAACGAATACTGTAATTGCCGCCAGTAGGGCGGCTCCGAAGAGCAGTTGGTACATTTTAGTCATCTATAATCTGAATAGATCGGACTATAGTATATATGAATAGGTATTCATATATTTGTTTGTATGCCTTCTTCCAGCACGTGTGACTCAGTTCTCTAATGTGGTCGGTCTTGTTGACCGCGGCTTCCCTTTAGGCCAACATGTGAATATATGTTCAGATGTAGCCGAATGAAAACACCAAAGGTCGAAAAATTTGGCTCAGAAGAAGATGTAGTTCAACTCGCTGACTTGTTCCGGTTGATGGGAGATGCGAGTCGGTTGCGAATCATCGTGAGCTGTTTGGGAGACCCTATTAGCGTCGGTGACATCGCAGCTCAACTCGATCTTTCTCAGTCATTGGTAAGCCACCACTTGCGATTACTGCGAGCCGCTCGCGTCTTGAAGGCTGAACGCCGAGGCAAACAGATGTTCTATTCAGCGTGCGATGCGCACATTGATTGCGTGATCACCGACATGATGGCGCACGTTGGAGAGCCCTTAGATATCGAGGAATCCGACTAATGCCTGGCTGCACTGATTGCGCTTCCGACCAGGCGGGTGAGGACCTAGAGAACCCTCGCTTCCGCATGGTGCTGTGGATTGCGCTGGTGGCAAATTTCGCGATGTTCATTGTTGAAGTCATCGCCAGCCAACTCAGTGATTCCATGTCTCTGCAAGCGGACGCGCTCGATTTCTTCGGCGATTCGGCGAATTACGCCATCAGTCTTTTTGTGGTGGGGATGGCGCTAACCGTTAGAGCCCGGGCATCGCTATTTAAGAGCGCAACGATGGCGCTTTTTGGTATCTGGGTCATTGGCAGCGCTATCTACCGAGCGATGGTTGGCAGCTCGCCCGAACCGATCACGATGGGCAGTGTGGCATTGGTTGCGTTGGTGGTAAACGTCGGTGTGGCGGCCCTGTTGTATACCTATCGGAATGGCGACAGCAACCGACAATCCATTTGGTTGTGTAGTCGCAATGATGCGATAGGCAACGTAGCCGTCATGTTGGCGGCAGCCGGTGTCTTTGCGAGTAGTTCGCGCTGGCCAGACCTGATCGTTGCCGCCTTGATCGCCGGACTCAATCTTCACGCTGCACTTCGCGTGATGCGATTGGCACGAGGTGAACTGCGGCTGGCAAAAGACGAGTGTGAACTGCGCCCAGGTGTCCCCACCCAAACTGGGCTAAGCTAACTAGTATGCGTTCATTCATCTGCAAACTCGCCATACTATCCTTCCTCTTTGTGGGCATAGAGGGAGTGGCGGATGTTGTGATGGATGGCACACCTCACAGCGATGCAACAAGTCATCAACAAGAATTTGGGCATGCACTGGATGCACACGATGGAAAGGTGTCCGATGCCGCACTCGACGGCGAGCACTGCAACCACTGTTGCCATGGGCAATGTTTCAGTACCGCAGATTCAAATCTGACGACGTTGTCTGCACACCCTTATAAAGGAGAACCGACCCCGTACGCTGATCAGCTGCAAGTTCTGGTGCTCACACCCCCAACGCCCCCACCCGACGCACAACGCAACTCCTAAGACCGATATTGCGCGAGTAACCCTCGTGCGTAATTTGCTCCCAGCAAATGGAGAAAGGTTGTGCGATCCAATAGAAAGTTGGCCACGCTTTGGCTAAGCGTGTGCTTATGTGCGTCGCTGTTGAGTGGCAATGTAGCCGCAGCGCAGGAACTAACACTCGCAGACGCGACTAAAAGGACGTTGGCTCAGAATCCGTTCCTTAACGTCTACAAGTTACAAGATGATGCGATTCAGGCACGTCGCAAGACAGCGGCTTTACGGCCCGCGCTCGCCCTTGGCATTGAGGTCGAAAATTTCGCCGGTGCTGACGAAGCACAGGGGATTGACGAGGCCGAAATTACCGTGTCGCTCTCATCCGTCATAGAACTGGGTTCAAAGCGCTCCGCGCGTACTGCAGTGATGGACTCCAGATCTGGGATGTTGAGGATAGAGCTACAAGCAAAGGCACTGGATGTCCTCGGTGCAATGACGTCGCAGTATATAAGTGCACTGGCATTAAAGGCGCAACTCTCACTGGCGCAACAAGCCTTGGTGCTGGCGAATCGTACGACCGCTACGGTTCAAGAACGCGTCGATGCTGGTGTAGCGCCAGACGCTGAGCTACTCCGTGCAAAAGCGCTCGAATCCCAAACTAAGATATCTGCCGAGAAGATTGCGGCCCAGCTTGATATTGCGATCGTTGGACTCAGTACGTATTGGGGTAGCCGAGAACAAACGGTGTACGACGTACAGGGCGATCTGTTCAATTTTGGCGAAGAAAGAAAGTTTAAATCGCTCTGGGAACTCGTCGCGGCAAGTCCCGTCGTTCGAACCTTTGCAAGCCAAGAGCGTCTCAGAGATGCCCAAATTCACCTCGCTGAGAGTAAGAATCAACTGGACATCAGATGGTCCTTAGGTTTCCGGCGCTTGGAAGGCCTGAACGACAATGCCTTGGTCGGATCTCTTGAATTTCCCCTGAATGCAGCGCGCAGGAACCGTGGCGAGATAGCGGCCGTTCACGCGGAACGAGCAGTGGTTGGGGTTCGGCGCGAGCAAGCATTAAACCAGCTCTACGCTCAGCTTTACGACGCCTATGCAACGCGTGCCCAGAGTATCCGAGCGGTGAACGCACTGGCTAACGATGCCATCCCAGACTTAAACAAGGCATTGGGAGAGACGCAATTAGCCTTCGAGGCTGGTCGTTACAGCTATCTCGAGCTGATCGCTGCGCAACGCGCACTAATTGACGCGAAACAAACACACATCGCCACTGCGACCAACGCTTTGCAGGCTGCGGTGATCATCGAACAACTGACTGGTATATCGCTGCAACCTGGTAGCGATGTTCGTCAAGTATTGCAGGAAACTCTCAAATGAAACTCAACCGACAAGCAGTCTTAGGATGCCTAATTGCACTGAGTCTTAGCGGGCAGGCCCGCGCTGACAGTGACGAACATGAAGATGAACATGAAGGCGAACCGGTCACGACAATCGCATCAGAGATTGCCCTCGATCACGGCATTACAACAATCGAGGTCGGTCCGGCCACGCTCCGCCGTACGACAAAGACCTACGGACGCGTGGTTGTGCCATCAAACCAGATCAGCCATATCCGCGCTCGTTTTGGCGGTCTAGTAACGGATGTAGCAGTAGACGTTGGTGACGCGATCAAAGCTGGAGACCTGTTGGCGACGGTAGAAGCCAATGCGTCCTTGAAGCGATACCAAATCAAAGCGCCGATTGATGGGATGGTCACGCAACGACACGCAAATGCCGGTGAGTTTGCAGAGGACCAGGTATTACTGACGTTAGTCGACGCATCGCAGCTTTGGGCAGAACTTCGAGTGTTCGAAGGACAGTTAACGGAGATCAGCACAGGCCAACCAGTCATGATCTCCAGTGCGACCCAATCAACAGATTCCGTCATCCGAACCATTTTGCCCAGTATGGACGAACACCCGTTCGTCATAGCTCGCGCCCAGATTGATAACTCAACGGGCGCATGGAGCCCAGGTATGTTTGTAGAAGGCAATGTCGTGATTGAAGAAACAGCAGTTCCGGTCACGATCGAGACTCGCGCTTTACAACGCATGGGTGACGAAACTGGGGTATTCGTGAGAGATGGCGACCAATACGAGTTCAAACCAGTTTCCACTGGCCGCTCTGACGGAATGATTTCTGAGGTATTGAGTGGAGTAGATACGGGCACTCCGTATGTAACAGGCAATAGCTATCTCATTAAGGCGGACATCGAAAAGTCCAGTGCCGAGCACGAAGACTAAGGAGTACGCTGTGATTGATTCGATTCTCAAGAGCGCTATTGAAAGGCGTTACCTATATGTGTCCATGGTTTTGGTGGTCATTGGCGTAGGTATCTGGAGCTACAGTGAGTTACCGATCGACGCCGTGCCTGACATCACTAACGTTCAGGTACAGATAAATACCGAAGCACCGGGGTATTCGCCTTTAGAAACGGAACAACGTATTACCTATCCGGTAGAAACGGTTCTCGCTGGACTGCCAAACCTGGCCTACACACGTTCGCTGTCGAGATATGGGCTCTCTCAAGTGACGGTAGTATTCGAGGAAGGTACAGACCTCTACTTCGCACGAACACTCATCAACGAACGACTAGGTGCGATCAGCAGCACATTGCCCGGTGGCCTAGAGCCAGAGATGGGACCGATCTCTACGGGCCTTGGCGAAATATTTATGTATACAGTATCTGCGGAACCAGGCGCCGTAGACGACGCCGGACGTCCCTATGACGCTGTTGCTCTTCGAGAGATTCAGGATTGGATCATCAAGCCGCAGGTTGCGCTGGTTCCGGGCGTTATCGAAGTCAACTCGATTGGTGGGTATGACAAGCAGTATCACGTAACCCCTTTCCCCGAGAAGTTGCTCGCCCATGGACTGAGCATCAACAACGTGTCTGAAGCCTTAAGGCGAAATAACAGCAATCGCGGTGCTGGGTTCGTTGAAGACGGCGGGCAACAAATTCTCATTCGTTCCCAGGGCCAGCTTACGTCCATTGATGATATCGAACAGGTAGTAATCGCGATTCCCCATGGAAACCCGATCAGGGTCGCTGATGTCGCCGAAGTTTCTATCGGCAAGGAACTTCGCACCGGTGCGGCGACACGAAACGGTATTGAGACGGTCTTGGGTACTGCCATGATGCTTGTTGGCGAAAATTCTCGCACGGTTGCGGAAGAGGTCGCCGAGAAATTGGATGAGGTGAGAACATCCTTACCCTCAGGCATTGTTCTGGATGCGGTGTATACACGCACCAGCTTGGTCGACAAAACCGTCGCGACCGTACAGACAAACCTGCTCGAAGGAGCGCTACTCGTAATCGTTGTACTGATGCTGTTATTGGGTAACTGGCGTGCAGCGCTGATCACCGCTGCGGTCATTCCGTTAGCGATGCTGGCGACAATGTTTGGGATGGTGCGAGCGGGCGTTTCAGCGAACCTTATGAGCTTAGGTGCGCTGGACTTTGGACTCATCGTGGATGGGGCGGTGATCATTGTTGAAAACACCACACGTCGCTTGGGACTGGCACAGCAAGCAAATGGTGGTCTACTCGCGCTTCGAGAGCGTCTGGACGTTGTATATGACGCGACCCGGGAAGTCATCAAACCAAGTCTCTTTGGCGTTGCCATCATTACCGTGGTTTACGTACCGATTTTCGCGCTGACCGGTATCGAAGGCAAAATGTTCCACCCAATGGCAGCAACAGTCGTGATCGCTCTGACCGCAGCAATGCTGTTCTCCCTGACCTTAGTACCTGCAGCGGTTGCATTGTTTATGACCGGCCATGTCTCAGATCGAGAGAGTCGTGTGATTCAAATTCTAAAAATCGCATACGAACCCGTGCTAGCACAGCTACTGAAGTTGCGTTGGGTTGTTGCCTGCGGGGCGCTTGCACTAATCGCATCAACAGCCTGGCTTGCGACAACGCTCGGATCTGAGTTTATCCCGCAGCTTGACGAGGGGGACCTCACCATACAAGCCATTCGTATTCCAGGCACTGGGTTAGAACGGTCTGTTCAGATGCAAACGAAGGTGGAAGCGGCTATCAAATCCTTTCCTGAAGTGGAGACAACATTCGCTCGAATTGGCACCGCAGAGGTTGCCACAGACCCAATGCCGCCAAACATTGCTGACGGGTTTGTTATTCTAAAGGAGCGTGAAGACTGGCCCGACCCGGAGAAATCCAAGTCTGAGTTGATTGAGCAGATGGAAGGTGTACTAAGTCTTGTCCCCGGCAATAACTATGAGTTCACACAACCGATTCAGATGCGCTTCAACGAACTCATTTCCGGGGTTCGCTCAGATTTAGGCGTGAAGATATTTGGTGACGACCTGGACGAACTAAATCGCCTTGGAGGCGAAGTCCTGCGTGTGTTACAGGTAATTCCGGGCGCGTCGGATACGCGCCTTGAACAACTCACAGGCCTACCGATGATGACGGTCATTCCGAATCGTATCGCGCTCGCACGATACGGACTGTCCATCGAAGAAATGCAGGATATGGTCGCCACGAGCTTTGGTGGTGAAGAAGTAGGGTTGATCTATGAAGGCGATCGCCGTTTTAAACTCGCAGTCAGACTGCCTGAGGCGCTGCGCCAAGATCTGGACAGGCTCGGCGCTTTACCTCTGGCTCTACCGGATGGTGGATACGTACCGCTTTCTGAAGTTGCTGAGCCTGTTCTCGCACCTGCACCGAATCAAATCAGCCGCGAGAACGGTAAACGCCGAATTGTCGTGACAGCGAATGTGCGAGATCGGGACCTAGGTTCGTTCGTAGCAGAAGTCAAAAATCGCATTGCCTCGGATGTCTCGCTACCGCCTGGATACTGGGTAAGTTACGGGGGCACATTTGAACAGCTTGAGTCTGCATCGCGACGGCTGTCGATTGTCGTACCAATTACGCTAGTTATCATTCTGGCTCTACTTTTGATGGCCGTTGGCAACATCAAAGACACCTTGATCATCTTTTCCGGCGTTCCACTGGCGCTCACGGGTGGAGTATTGGCGCTCTGGATTCGGGATATGCCATTGTCGATTTCTGCCGGAGTAGGCTTTATCGCGCTGTCTGGAATCGCTGTCTTGAACGGGTTGGTAATGGTGTCTTTTATACGTGATCTTTGGCTAGAGAAAGTCGAGTTGGCGGATGCAGTCATTCGCGGTGCTCTAGTTCGCCTTCGGCCGGTTTTGATGACAGCGTTAGTCGCAAGCCTCGGGTTCGTTCCCATGGCTCTGAATACTGGCACAGGCGCGGAAGTTCAACGGCCGCTGGCTACCGTTGTCATTGGTGGGATTATATCCTCGACGCTGCTGACTTTGATTGTGCTTCCGGTCCTTTTCCAATGGGCCAATAGAGTGGTTCGCTGGAAATAGGAGTTTTGTCGAGAAAGCGGTCGAGCCGTCACTTAGTCCTTGCGCAATGCGAAATCGAATCTGGTTAGAAGACAGTTGATCAATTTTCTTTTTGTCTGCGCCCATTGAGAAGATCAACGCGGCATAGTCGGCGGTAGAGTTGATACGCAATGCGAGCATTGTCGCATCCTTGGTCTCAATGCCTAGGAGCTCCGTGAGCTTTGCAGCCTGTTCCGAGAGTTCTCTTTCTCGATTCACTCTCAATATGTTCTTTAGCTCGTCAGACGGCTCTCCTTCCTTGCTTAACGTCAAAAGCAGCGAAACTTAATGTACTCATCACTTACAACCTCCGCTTGACTTAAGTGCTGCAATCTACCAACATATGAATACCTGTTCAAATGTAGAATCATGAATAACACGTCTATCCAAAAACCTGTGTCAGTAGAGGAAGGGCAGAACATGCAACCCAGCGAGCTAGTCCATGCCTGAACTGGCACTATTACTTATTGCTCTATGGGCGCTGCTACTTTTCGTTGCTCGCTCCATCGTGCAGTGGAAACGAACAGGTTCGACAGGGTTCAACGGAATACGGGGTCGCGTCGGCTCCCTCGAATGGTTTGCAGGTGTCAGCGTAGGCAGCGGGCTGGGTCTCATCCTCATAGCACCAATGATCTCAATACTGCAGTGGCGTTCTGGAGAACTGCTCTTTGATAAAGCGCCGATCCATCAAGTTGGCGCACTGTTTGTCGTTGTTGGTATTGTTGGCTCGCTCGCCGCACAAATGGCCATGGGCGATTCTTGGCGCATTGGCGTCGATAAAAATGAGCGTACCTCGTTAGTTACCCAGGGAATCTATCAGTGGGTACGCAACCCGATCTTTAGCTTCATGGGCATGTCTACATTCGGTTATTTGCTAGTCATTCCAAACGTTTGGACGGTGTTGGCTATGGTGCTGGTGTTGATAGGAGTACAACTGCAGGTTCGCTTTGTGGAGGAGCCCTATCTATTGGCGATGCATGGTGAGCAATACGAACGCTACACTGCTAGCGTAGGTCGATTTTTGCCTGCCCTGGGTAGAAGCCGGAATCAAACACCAAATTGTAGGAGGGTTGAATGAAAGCCAAACCAAGCAGTGTGGTCAGCATCGGATCTGAAGACACCATTGTTCAGTTAGCCGACCTCTTCCGACTCATGGGTGATCCCACTCGATTGCGTATTATTCTTACTTGCCTGGGAAACCCTATTAAGGTTGGGGACATCGCCGAACACCTGGGCCTATCCTCGTCTTTAGTAAGCCACCATCTACGCTTGTTAAAAGCGGCGCGAGTATTGCGCAGTGAGCGACGTGGCAAACAGATTTTCTATTCAGCGTTGGATGACCATATTCGCTGTGTGATTGATGACATGGTAGTTCACATCGGTGAGCCGCTCGACATTGAGGAGGGCGACTGATGCCAGGATGCAGTGATTGCTCTGTCGAGAACGTCGGTGTAAGAGGGTCGGATCCAGTGTTCCGGCGCGTACTGTGGATTGCGTTGATCGCAAATTTTACGATGTTTCTTGTCGAAATCGTGGCCAGCCAATTGGGGGATTCCCTTTCGTTGCAGGCCGATGCGCTCGACTTTTTCGGCGACTCGGCAAACTACGCCATCAGTTTGTTTGTCGTCGGCATGGCGCTGAGTGTTCGTGCGAAGGCTTCGCTGTTCAAAGGGGCCAGCATGGCATTGTTCGGCGTGTGGGTAGTTGGCAGCGCTGTGCATCGGGTGTTTACCGACAGCGCGCCCGACCCGGCGACTATGAGTGTCATCGCATTATTGGCACTACTCGTGAACGTTGCCGTTGCTGGAATCTTGTATCGCTTTCGGGACGGTGACAGCAATCGCCAATCCATCTGGTTGTGCAGTCGCAACGATGCGATTGGCAATGTGGCTGTCATGTTCGCCGCAGCGGGTGTCTTCGCCAGCGGATCGCGTTGGCCCGATCTCGCGGTAGCCGCGATTATCGCAGCACTGAACATCGACGCCGCACTGCGCGTCGTGCGTCTAGCTAGAGCGGAGCTGCGCGCAACAGACGATGAATGTGAACTAAATCCACCCCTCAACGCGACAACCGAGGTAGGATAGTCGCACGATGAAAAATTATTGGTGCATAGCTATCATGATTTCCATGCTCTTCATGAGTGTGGACGGCGCTGCTGACCTTGTTAATCAAGGTCATCCGCACGGTGATAGTGCTGTGCATCAAGTCAGTAATCTCGATGCAACGGAAAAAGCGCAGACCGCGGATTCCGAAGGCGATCATTGTGAGCGTTGCTGCCATGGCCACACAGCCAGCATGACGACACAGATCGTATCGATGAACACGGCACCAATGAATAGCGATAGTCGCATCGCGCGATCACCGCACGTACGCAATTTCGCACAAGCACCCCCAACGCCTCCCCCTACCGCCTAAATCGTTTTCCTTTCCTAAAACCGTGCGCCGAATGTTGTTTGGTACGCACGCCGATGTCCTGCATCCGGAAGATGATTTATGCAAAAACCACATTGTGGGTTCGTCCTATTCTTAGGCGGCCTAATACTTATTCCATGGGCGGTGCAAGCCGCTGACCCAAGCGCGATTGTCGCGACACGTGCCGATCCTGAACTGATTCGTTTCGTTCAAACCGTGGTCGAAACCAATCCTCGCGTGCAAGCGGCGCGCGCTGCGCTGGATGCCAGTGGCTCCTTTAGAGATGCCGCATCGCGCCCCTTGTACAACCCCCAACTCAGTCTCGATGCGGAGAACGCGGATATCGATACGCGCACACTCGGCATTAGCCAAACGCTTGATTGGGGTGGTAAACGCAAAGCCCGTACGGCGGTGGCCGAATCGGATCGCTTAGTCGTGGAGGCCGAGTACGTGGCCGCCCGCTGGGCAGTCATCGTCGAACTCTTAGACGGTTTGGCCCAACACCAAACCGGCGCTGAGCGAGATGCACTCGCCGAATCACGCCGAAAACTAATGCAAGACTTTGCCGACTTGGCCCAACGTCGCTTCGATGCGGGTGATTTGAATCAGGTGGAGTTTGCGCTAGCCAAATTGGCGTCCACCGATGCGCGCATTAAAAAAGCAACGGCCGGCGCCGGACTAGCTGAGGCGCGGCAGGCCGTTCGCAATCTCACCCCCCGCTTACCAGTAACTCAATGGCCGACATTACCGGCGACCATGCCGGTGTTACCGCAAACGGCGTCGGATCCTCAAGCCTTAGTGCTCGCGCTACCTGAAGTATTGGCCGTGCGGCGTCAAGTCGAATCGGCTGATGCCTTGGTTGAGCTTCGCCGCCGCGAACGCCGACCTGACCCGACCATCAGTCTAGCGGGAGGTCGAGCGGATGGCGAAAATTTGGTTGGACTGAATGTGTCGGTGCCGCTGTTCATCCGCAACCGGTTCAAATATGAGGTGAACGCCGCACTGGCAGAGAGCGCTCAAGCACAGCAAGTTGCCGACGATGTGATGCAACGGGCCCACGCACGGCTCATCAGCGCCGCTGAACGGTACGAGCTATCCCGCGGCGCCTGGGGCGACTGGGAACTCACGGGTCAGACTAGTCTGACCAATCAAACCGAACAGCTGCAAAAACTCTGGCAATCCGGTGAATTCAGTACCACCGATTACCTGGTGCAGCTGCGCCAAACCATTGACGTACAAGAAAGCGCGCTCGATCTACGCAAAGCATTGTGGCGTGCGTGGTTTGAGTGGCTCTGGGCTTCCGGTCAGGTGGATGCGTGGCTCGGCAAAGGATCCTATCGATGAACACACATAACGCGAACAGACACGTCCACCTTACGGAGAAATCCTCGATGAACACCTTAAAACTCTGGGCCCTGTGTCTGTGTTTGATGCTCACGACCCCGATCTATGCACAGCAAGATAATCATGACGACCATGATGATCACGCCGACACCACCGAACAGAAACACGAAGCCGAAGGCCACGAGGACGGCGATGAAGACGGCCATGATGACGGCGAAGAAGCGGGTCACGATGATCACGAAGAAGAGGAAGAAGGCGGCGCTGTTGAGATCAGCACAGAGCAGCAGCGAGTCGCGGGTATTGTCGTTGAACTGCTGCAAGTGCGCAGTCTGGCTGCGGAGATTAGCGCTCCCGGAGAGGTCAAACTGAACGCTTACCTGACCCGCAAGGTTACGCCACGCATCACGGCCCAAATTGTGCAGCGCCACGTCCGGCTCGGTGATCACGTCACCAGCGGAGCGCTGCTGGTCACCTTATCGAGTGTCGAAATGGCCGAAGCGCAAGGATCGCTGCAAGTGGCTGAGCGCGAATGGCGACGGGTCGAATCATTGGGCAAATCCACGGTATCCGGACGACGCTATACCGAAGCGCAAGTGGCACAACAACAAGCGCGTTCGCGGGTCCGTGCCTACGGGATGACAGACGGTCAGATCGATGCACTGTTGGCGGGAAACAAAGGCAGTGCTGATGGCACGTTCCAATTATTGGCCCCACAAGCCGGTACGGTAATTCGGGATGAATTTGTTGAAGGTGAGTTGGTTGAGCCTGGCCGTGAATTATTTGAGATCAGTGACGAATCGAAAATCTGGGTCGAAGCGAATCTGACCCCGGTCGAAGCCCGGGGTGTCAAGACCGATAGTCCCGCGCGTGTGCGGGTTGGCGATACCTGGTTCGAAGGACGGGTCATTCAAGCGCACCACGTGCTCAATGAAATCACCCGCACGTTGGCCGTACGGATCGAAGTCGACAACCCGGACGAACAACTGCATCCAGGCTTGTTTGTTGACACGCGTATCGGTGTCAGTGAATTGGCTAATGTCATCGCGGTGCCGGAGGATGCCGTGTTGCGCAGTCCTGATGGTGACTGGGCCGTATTTATCGAAGAAGCGCCCGGAAAATTCGAATCACTAGAAGTCGAGGTCATTCGCACGATCAACGGACTCGCAGTCATTGAAGGTGTGCCAACCGGTGCACGCGTCGTGACCAAAGGCGCCTTTTTTGTGCAGTCGGAAATCGCCAAAAGCGGTTTCGAAATCCACAACCACTAAGGGAGATGACTTGTGTTGAATAAACTCATCGACCTGGGTGTCGAAAACCGTTTGCTCGTAGTGCTGGCGCTATTGGCCACCATCGTCGGCGCGGTGTTGATTCTGCCGCGGTTGAATTTAGATGCGTTTCCTGACGTCACTAACGTTCAGGTGCAGGTAAATACTGAAGCGCGGGGGCTTGCTGCCGAAGAAGTCGAGCAGCTCATCACGTTCCCAATCGAGGCGGTGATGTACGCGCTGCCTGACGTGCAAGAAGTGCGTTCCATTTCTAAAACCGGCTTGTCGGTCATCACGGTGGTGTTCAACGAAGGCACCGATATCTATTTCGCCCGGGCGCTGGTGTTTGAGCGTTTACAGGCGGCGCGTGAACAGATTCCCGAAGGTGTGGGTGTGCCCGAAATGGGGCCGAATACGTCGGGGCTGGGGCAAGTCTATCAGTACATTCTGCGCACCGACGATCCAGAGCGCTACGACATCTTGACCTTGCGGAGCCTCAATGACTGGGTAGTAAAGCTACTGCTCATGCCGGTCGATGGTGTCACCGACGTGCTCTCCTACGGCGGCGAAGTGCGCCAGTATCAGGTGCAACTCGATCCCGAGCGCTTGCTCGCCTACGGTCTGCGAGTGGATGAAATTTCAGAGGCGATTGAGGCCAACAATCGCAATGCGGGCGGTTGGTATCTCGACCGCGGCGCCGAACAACTGGTTATCCGAGGTGTAGGCTGGGTGCGCAGCGGTGAAGATGGCTTGCGCGACATTGGCAACATTCCAATCAAAGATGCGGATGGCGTGGTGGTGCGTGTCAAGGACACCGCCAACGTCACCTTTGGTCCAGAAATTCGCCAAGGGGCGGTTACCATTACGCGCCGCGACGCAAACGGCAAGCCAGAACCACTCGGTGAAGTAGTGGCGGGTATTGTGCTTAAGCGCATGCAGGCCAATACCAAGGCGACAATCGACGGTGTTAAGGACCGGTTGCCGGCGATTCAGACGGCGTTGCCCAAAGGCGTAACCCTTGAGCCGTTCTACGATCAGGCGGATCTCGTTGATAAAGCGGTCACTACCGTGAGCAAGGCGCTTCTGGAAGCGTTCGTGCTGATCGTGATTGTTCTGATGCTGTTTCTGATGAATGTCCGCGCCACCTTATTGGTGCTGATTTCAGTACCGGTCTCCATCGGTTTGGCGTTGATGGCCATGGCGTATTGGGGGGTGTCCGCCAATCTAATGTCGTTAGGTGGTCTCGCCATCGCCATTGGGATGATGGTGGATGGTTCGGTGGTCATGATGGAGCACATCTTCAGTCACCTCACGTCGCCCGATGCCCGCAACAGAGAACAGGCGAAAGAGGAGTCCGGTTCAGCGACACCTTATGATGCAGAACACGACAGTGGTGGTATGGCATTGCGTATTCAGGAAGCGGCTCGCGAAGTGGGGCGTCCGGTGTTCTTTGCGGTGCTGATCATCATCATCGTCTTTGCGCCGCTGTTTAGTCTCGAGGGCGTCGAGGGGAAACTGTTTCAACCCATGGCGATCTCCATCGTGCTCGCCATGTTGGCGTCGCTGCTGGTCGCCCTCGTTGTGGTCCCAGCGCTGGCCACTTACGCTTTCAAAACGGGCGTAAAGGAGAAAGTCAGTCCGGTCATGCGGCCCTTGGCGGCGATTTACCGACGTTCGCTTGGCGGCGCGCTTGAGCGCCGCCGATTGGTGGTGGGTACAGCAATCGCTCTATTCGCTGCCTCGTTGGCTCTGGTGCCATTTCTCGGCACCGAATTCGTACCGGAGCTGGAGGAGGGGACTATTAACGTCCGCGTCACGTTGGCCCCTTCTTCCAGTTTAGATACGGCCCTCACTGTCGCTCAGAAGCTCGAGCAGCAGGTGATGACATTCCCCGAAGCGTTGTATGTCTCCAGCCGCGTCGGCCGACCTGAGTTAGGGGGCGATCCGGAGCCTGTCTCCAATGTCGAACTCTACGTTGGGTTAAAGCCTGTCTCGGAGTGGACCAGCGCGTCGAATCGTAAGGCCTTGCAAGTTCTGCTCGAAGAGAAGATGTCGATCCATCCCGGTTTGCTGTTCTCTTTTTCGCAGCCAATCGCAACGCGTGTCGACGAACTACTCTCCGGAGTCAAAGCACAGTTAGCGATCAAGCTATTTGGTCCGGAACTCGACGGACTGGCTGATATAGGGCGTGAGATCGAAACCCTGGTGAAAGGTGTGGAAGGCACGCGCGGCGTCGCCATGGAGCAGATCGCCGGTGAAGCGCAGTTAGCCATCCGCCCGGACCGCGACGCGCTGGCCCGATACGGCATTCCGGTCGACCAGGTCATGGCGCTGGTCTCGGATGCCGTGGGCGGCGTCAGCGCTGGCCAGGTCATTCGTGGCAACGAACGCTACGACATCTATGTTCGATTGGCGAAAGAGCACCGCGACAGCGTGGATGCGATTCGGGCGCTAATCTTGCAGGCACCGAACGGGTCCTGGGTGCGACTGGGTGATGTCGCCAAAGTGGGTATTGAATCAGGTCCACCGCAGATTCGACGCGACGACGTTCAGCGCCGTGTGGTCATCCAGTCCAATGTCGAAGGACGAGACATGGGCGGCCTGGTGGCCGAACTCCGACAGCGCATCAACGACGAGATCGACCTGCCGACAGGCTATACGGTCGTTTTCGGTGGTCAGTTCGAAAATCAGCAGCGTGCACAGGCGCGGCTTATGGTTGTCGTGCCGCTGTCGTTGGGTCTGATTTTTCTGCTGCTCTACTTTGCGTTCAGCTCGGTGGGACAGGCGTTGCTCATCATGCTCAACGTACCGCTAGCGTTGATTGGCGGAATCGCGGCGCTATTTTTCTCCGGCCAATACCTATCGGTACCCGGTTCAATCGGATTCATCGCCTTGTTTGGTGTGGCGGTGCTCAACGGCGTGGTGATGGTGAATGCGATCAACCGACGCATGGAGGATGGCAATGATACCAAAGTGGCGGTGTTCGAAGGTGCGCTGTCACGACTGCGGCCCGTGTTAATGACCGCGTCGATTGCGGCCCTGGGGCTTATTCCGATGTTGCTGGCAAGCGGTGTTGGTTCTGAAGTTCAGCGGCCCTTGGCCACTGTCGTGGTTGGCGGTTTGTTTTCGTCGACGCTACTGACGCTGTTTGTTGTGCCTGTGCTGTACAGCACTTTTTCTCGTGCCTCGCAGCGAGGGGCAGAGTAAATGTGTTTATTTGCTTGCAGCGCTAAGTGCAAAGATTGTCGCTGTGTCGCGTCTCCGAGTGGGCGAAAGGCACAATCGAAAATGTGCACTCGTGCGCTGTGAGCGCTTTATCTGGGTGTGGCGCAAATCACACCAACCTACGCTCAAGAAGCCGACTGGGATGAGATCGCTTGAATCATGTTGCGGACCAGACAACGGGATCGATGCCAGATAGCACCCAGTTCAACGGAGAAACACAATGAATACTCACGAAATTAAAGCCTACGTCCACCACAATCGGATCGCCGATGTGGTCAATGCGCTCTATAGCGCCGGGTTCAAAAATCTGAGCGTGATTGATGTCGAGGGAATGCTCAAGGCGCTCAACGGTTCCGAGCAACGCTACTCGGTAGAAATCGGCCAAAAGGTTGTGACGGAAGTGAAGTTGGAACTGGTGTGCGAAACGGAAAGCCTTACCGCCGAGGCGGTTGCGCTGATTCGTGAACACGCCAAGACCGGCCAACCTTCGGCCGGCTGGATTTATCTCACCGAGATTCAATCGGCAATTGAGATAACTGAGTGATGGGAGAAACTGATGAAATGCCGATGCACCGTTCGCCTAACGAGCGCAATCTGGAAACCACGATTGACGGCTTTGTGTGTACCGAGCTTTCTACGTAAGCCAAGCGTCAATATTGATCCGGCGCCGCCATACATTGAGCATGTCCTGTAGTGGATTCGCCATGAACACTCTTGTGGCTACTTCCATGAAGATTATTAGTTTCACTTTACTACTAGCGATACCGATCACCGTCCTTGCCGAACACCTGTTTGTGTATCGCTGGCTAGATCCGGTGGATGGTGATGTGCACTACTCAGCTGCTGCTCCGGCGACGAAGTCGTTCGAGACGATTGCGATCAAACACGCGCCGCCAACGGACCACGATTTACAACGTCACCTCGCAGCGGTAGACGAGAAGATCGACCAACGCATTGACGAGCGCAAGCAACGGACGTCAGCAGCTCGCCGAACACTGTGCAAACAACGAAAGCCGCCAGTGATGAGGCGCCACCAAAACCGACAATGGATGCAGAGATGATCGAAAAAGTAACGCTCGAACTTAACCTCCTATTACCGGACGTGGCAGAAGAGGGTGATACCTGCGTTCAACGGCTTCGCAAACAGATCGAGGCAAAAACCGGCGTAGACGCCACGCACCTGGTCGAACGACCCGCCGGCGGTCCGCCTCGGTTGTGCGTTCATCTGGATCCGACTCTATATACGATACAAGAACTCCGCCGTTTTGCGCTTCTAGCGGGTACCGAACTACAAGCAAAATACGGCCATCTAGTGAGTGATATCGCCTCGATGCCTGCCGGTCGCGCGCAACGGATCAACAACCAGTTATCCGAAGCCCACGGAGTCTTGGAGTCAGCCGTGTCGCCGGCGGGTGCTGTCCGTATCGAGTTTGATCGAGATCAGACCGACGAGTCGGCGCTTCGCTCAATCCTCGATGAACTTGTCGGTGTGGTGACGCAGCCCGAGAAAGCAGGCCACGCACATGGCGTCGTGTTTGGCGAAAAAACCGAACTGGTGTTTGTGGGCTTGTGTGGCATTGCCCTGTTAATCGGCTGGTTGATGCAGTCCTTTTCGGATGCACCGAGCTGGGTTGGGCAGTCGTTGCTCGTTGCCGCCTACTTTTTCGGTGGCTGGTTCACGTTTCGTGAGGCGATCGAACATTTGCGCGCCGGCCAGTTTGAAATTGACACATTGATGTTGGCGGCGGCGATCGGTGCCGCGATCCTAGGCGAATGGGCCGAAGGTGCGTTGTTGCTGTTTCTGTTCAGTCTCGGGCATGCGCTGGAGGCTTATGCCATGGGACGCGCTAAACGTGCGATCGAGGCTTTAGCGGATCTGACGCCTGCCACAGCAAATGTCATTCGGGACGGCGAGGTCAGTGAGGTAGCGGTTGATGCGCTGTCGATCGGGGACATTGTTTTAGTGCGACCCAATGAGCGTTTGTCAGCCGACGGTTTTGTGATCAAGGGTGAAAGCAGCATCAATCAAGCGCCTATTACCGGTGAAAGCGTACCAGTTGATAAACATCCTGTCGGTGATGTCGATGAAGCCGCAATCAACTCAGAGGCAACGGATGCCTCCAGTCGCGTGTTCGCGGGATCGGTTAACGGCAATGGGGCGTTGGAAATCTACGTCACACGATTGAGTAGCGAGTCGACGCTGGCACGCGTGGTCACTATGGTCCGTGAGGCGGAAACGAATCAATCGCCGACCCAACAGTTTACGGATCGCTTTCAGCGCATCTTTACGCCTGCGGTGCTGATTGGTGCCGTGCTGGTGCTCTTGGTTGGCTTCGTCCTCGATGCTGAAATGAGCGCGAGCTTCTATCGTATGTTCGCGTTCTTGGTGGCGGCGAGCCCGTGCGCGCTTGCCATCGCCACCCCTAGCGCGGTGCTCAGTGGTATTGCGCGCGCGGCGCGAGGTGGCGTGCTGATTAAGGGTGGGGGTCCGCTTGAGAATTTAGGTCGGCTGCGCGCCATTGCATTCGATAAGACTGGAACCCTAACCGAAGGCAAGCCCCGGCTTGTCGACGTTGTCCCTTACGCTGGTGCAGACGAGTTCGAGCTGTTGCGCATCGCCATTGCCGTCGAGTCCTTGAGCGATCATCCATTGGCGGCCGCCGTGGTGCGAGCTCGCGAGGAGTTAATGCCCACCTCACCGATACCGCAAGCCTCCGATCTACGAAGCTTGACTGGCCGAGGTGTGCAAGCGCTGGTTGAGGGCTTGGATACCTACATTGGTAAAGACGATCTATTCGAAGAAATTGACGGTCCGGCTTTGCCCGATGACTTACGTAAACGCATTGACGAATTGGAATCCAACGGGCGAACGACGATGATCGTACGCCATGGAGACCGCTATCTCGGTGTCATCGGACTCATGGATACACCGCGTCCTGCAGCCGCTGGTGTGATCGCGCAACTTCGAACGGTGGGTATCCGCCGGATGCTCATGATATCCGGGGACAATCAGCAAGTGGCTGACGCCGTGGCTCGCGAGGTTGGCTTGGACGAAGCGCGTGGCGATCTGATGCCCGATGACAAAGTGGCAACGATCAAACAACTTCGTCAAGAAGCAGCGGTGGCCATGGTGGGTGACGGGGTCAACGATGCGCCCGCGATGGCCAATGCCACCGTAGGCATAGCGATGGGCGCTGCGGGTTCGGATGTAGCCCTTGAAACTGCCGATGTCGCCTTAATGTCAGATGATCTGCGCCACTTACCCTTTGCGGTGGGCTTAAGTCGAGCGAGCAGTCGCATCATCCGGCAAAACCTATGGTTTAGCCTCGGCATGGTCGGCATTCTTGTGCCCTCAACGCTTTTTGGCTTGAGCATCGGGGCTGCGGTGCTGATGCACGAGGGTTCTACGGTACTGGTGGTCTTTAACGCGTTGCGCCTGCTGGCCTATCAGTCGGCAGCAATCCCGGGGGGCGTTGATCTCTCGCAAGCCGATCACGAGACACACGAGCACTCGTCCCAGGCGAGATAATCGATGAAGGCAGGAGTTAACCCAATGGCCGTCAATTCAAACAGAACGGTAACAGGTAGCAGCAGCGGATATTCCGGAGGCAGCCGTTGTGCACGCGACACCAGTGGTGTCCCGCTCTCCCAAGACTCTGCGTGTGTTTGAGGGTGTAAGGCAGGTGTTGACTGAGTGGGCGGAGGCGTTGGTCGGTGTGCGGTCACCGGACTTCGACTTTCTCGCCAAAGGGATACTGCTAACCGAGAGGGGTTGTTGTGTGCAGGTGAGGTCGATATGAATATCAAAGCTTCTTGGGGGTAAAGAACAATGTTTATGCACAAACCCATGCTGCGAATTGTCGCATGGTCGTTTAGACGCCCGCCAGTGACGCACGTCACCGGAATTAGATGATCGGCTGTGATGCGTCGAAAACGTAAACGACCAACGACAACCAAGCCAAGTGGAGGCGTGCTGGCGGCGATGCGACGCAAATCTCCTAAGCCCGGACGTCCTATCCTATCGCTTGTCATTATTGGGATTCTGCTGATCGGTTGGATAATCGTCCGAGACGAGCCAGTTACTACCCCCGCGGATGCAGACGTTGTGGTCTATGTTGCTTCTTCGTGTAAGTGTTACCAGCCATGGATTCAACAACTACGCCGTGATGGCCTCGCGGTGAGCGCGCTGCAAACTCACGATATCGTACGTAAGCAAGCATCACTCGGTGTACCGCGAGAATTTTCTGCCTGTCATACCGCTGTCGCGAACGGCTACTGGTTAGAGGGGCATCTGCCTGCTGCGTCCATCGCCGCATTAACGGCTGAGGCACCTGAAGAAGTCTCTGGAATCGCTCACCTGCGAGCGAACGTGGACACCAGCGAAGGCGTAGCCTGGGAAGTCGTATCCTACGATACCAGTGGAGAGCCTATTTCCAGCGCACCTGATCACCAGCACGCGAACGGAAACGAGCGGGAACTAACCCATGAGCGCCCATGACCGTGCCATCTATCTGATCGGATGTGCCGTCTTTGGCTATAGGAGTTGTCGGATGACATTTAACGAGAGTGAGGACAACGAGTTATTAGCGTTGTACGACCAACGTGCGTCTTTGCTGAAAGAAGCGGTCGAGAAACAGTTGGAATACGTCTTCAGCGAGCACCAAGTACGAGACCAGGCAATACTGACTGTGTGTTGGTCGCGAGGATTGGTCTCGTTGAATGTTTTCATAGCGCACCTGGGAATCCTATCGCCAAGGTTGAGTTAGACAACAGGGTGGGCATTGTCGGAGAAATTGGAATTGAAATGCCGATTGAAGAGCAATGGTTCGTCGGGGCCAATCCCAAGTGGTATCAATTGACCCCGACGGCTCGATATTCACTTTGCGAGCTCGTTCATCCGCGATAGTGAGGCATAATGAACCTCGTAAACTCAATCGATAGCGTCCAACGAGCAAACGCCATGAACAGCCATCACCACCATCATCAACAAGACATCGATGACAAACGCGTTGTGTGGGCTGTCGTGGTTAACTTAGCTTTGACCGTGGCGCAAATTATCGGCGGGGTGTTCGCAGGAAGCCTAGCGCTGATTGCCGATGCCATTCACAACCTCAGTGACGCTATCTCTCTGGGCATCGCTTTCTTTGCTCGAAAGATTGCCCGGCGTCCAGGCGATGCGGAAATGACGTTCGGCTATGGGCGCGCTGAGATAGTGGCGGCGTTGGTCAACTATACGACGCTCATTGTGATCGGACTGTATCTCGTCTATGAAGCGTTCTGGCGGTTTATCGAGCCGCAGAGTGTGGATGGATGGCTAATCGTTATTATTGCTGTGGTTGCGCTTGCTGTCGACTGGGTAACCGCACTCCTGACGTATCGGCTATCGAAAACGAGCATCAATATCCGCGCTGCGTTCTTGCACAACGTTGCTGATGCGCTGGGTTCCATCGCTGTGATCATAGCCGGCAGTGTGATTATTGTATTTGGCTGGGCATTGATCGACCCGATCATCACCTTGATGATCGCTGGTTACATTTTGTGGCAATCTTTTCGAGAAGGAAAGGTCGTTGTTCGAATGTTAATGTTAGGCAGCCCGCCAGATGTCGATCGAGAAGCGATTCGCACCGCCCTCGTTGAACTCGCGGGCGTTGACGATGTGCATCATGTGCATATTTGGGAAATTGACGAACACAAGCGATCGTTTGAGGCGCATGTGATCATCGCGGATGACTTCTGGTCACAGAGCGAGCACATCAAGCAGCAAGTGCGTGCACTGCTCTCTGAAACCTTTCGTATCGAGCACAGCACGATAGAGTTCGAACGTATCAACGGTGACTGTCATGATGCCCTAAAGATGGTGTAATCGCGTTGATCCCGGATTCGCGAGTGCGACACTAGGTGAACTGGCATCGGCGTTCTTGCAACGCTTCACGTGTGCGCTGGGGTTACACTCATCAATGTGCATTAGATTGGATTTGCATTTCTGTTTTCAACGTCGCCTGCAGTTGTGTTAACTCCTGTCTCAAGTCTTCGAACTGGCCCAGTACCACTCTCTGGATTTCCGACAGTTCTGCCAGAATCCCCACAAATTCGCTGTTGTCGACCAAAGTCGAATGCTCCATTGAGCTGTCCAAGTGGAAGTCGTGTTCTATCTCGAACGTATGCAGGCGCGTGCCATCCGGGCGACCGGGATCCGTTGCCAATATTTGGGCGAGCGAACCATTTTTTATAAAATAGGGCACTAGCGTGCTAGTTTTCAGATTTCGATCCCAAGTATCGACATGCGCGGCTTGGTGAATATTTGTGTCATAGCTCACCAGCGCTTTCGATAACGCTGGGTTATCCACTAGAAAGGAACGATTGCCCAATATGTAGCTGTCAACGATCGCTGTCGAGAAGTACGCTGCGCCATCTTCCATGGTTGCATAGAGAAGCCTATCCCATTCCTCCGACGGCGTATCACCGGGCGCAACGCGTAACTCAAAGAGACGGCTAACCGCTTTGAGCTTTGCATATCGCATCGCTATTTCTCGATTCAGTACATAGAGGTTCTGCTCGATTTCCGTCTGCAAGATAGTAAATATCTGTTCAGACTGGTTTCGTTTCTGTTTTGAATCTCGCCAGACTTGAAACCCCAGTACGGCAAGATGGCTAGTAACGGGCGCTAAGATTAGAGCCGAAACAATCGTGACCAGCAACGGTTTGGTGATGGATTGTTCCGACATCGCGTCGTCTCAGAGTCTTTGATTGTGGAAACGTTGTCGAGGCATGCACCGAGTTCTTTGTTGCGTTTGATCAACCGGATTGTTCATTGCTACGTTTCATAATATATCCCAAGGAAAAAATAACGAGTCGCTAATTCAATCCTTGTTCTTTTCGGTTGACCGTGTCGTCAACAGGATTGCTGCTGCAAATATTGCAAGCTGTAGAGTCATTAATCCAAATATCCAATACTCGATTTCCATATTCTAGTTGGTGGCTAACCCGCCGTAGTAGAGAGACGTTGGAATGGTTACACAACCACGGTGCTTGGGGCATACGGGAATCCCGAGGGTTAGCGAACTATTCAAACTCAGCCTATCTTAAAGAAGGGTGTTTGACTTCGGGGCAGGGATAGAAAACTGACGCACGCGTAAGCAGACACGCCGCTAACATGTCTACGGCTGTACGGTAAATCTCCTATAAGAACCGCGTTACCCAACTGCGTGGTCACCCACTTGGCGCCATTGGCCGGTTACACCCGAATCGAACAGGCTCTCGTTTATTCAAACATTGCTTGGCTTCGCGGATCGGTATATTCGCCTTACGGTAATTCTTATCCGTACCACCTCAGCCTAAGGGTGAAGACAGGCTTACGATATTCGCTACGTTCACTCCATGGTTTTGGCGTTAAATTGGATCAGGGTATAGGGCGTTTCAGCAGTATTGGACTCGATCTGCGCGTCGATTCATTACAAGGACAAGCGGCACAATGCAGCAGGAAGAGGCCAGGATCGCTCCGATCACGCCGCCTGTGGTGGCGATACCGCTGCGGTCCCGTTGATCACCTTGTTCTGTTGGTTCAGCGATGGGGAAGTCTTCATTCATCCTCATGCTCCTGTAGTTTTTGGCTTGCCTAAATTGGCTATTCAGTCCACCTTAGACCCTGTAGTCACTACAGGTGCAAGGAAAAAATGAAAGCAGACCGAAAAGATGTGACGCGAGGCGTTTTAGCCAAACGCAGCGGCGTTAATGCCGAAACTATCCGGTATTACGAGAAGATCGAGCTGATGCCCGAACCGGACCGGAATTCGGGCGGACACCGGATTTATGAAGAGGTGCATCTTCAACGCCTGTGCTTTATACGGCGCTGCCGAGAGATGGGCTTCACACTCGAAGAGATCCGCGAGCTGCTGTCGCTTGTGGACCGTGAGCAAGTTTCGTGTGAGCACGTCCAGCAGATTGCGCAGGACCACGTCTTGAGCATCCGGCAGAAGATCAAAGACCTGCAACGGATGCAGGGCACGCTGCGGGACCTCGCCAAGCAATGTTCTGGCGAAAATGTGCCTGAGTGCCCAATTATTGAAGCCTTACTGGAAATATAGGTTGCACCTGTAGCAGATACAGGCTCTATGCTCCAATTTACTTATATCCAAACCGGATGGTCGTGTTGATTAGAAAAGTGGTTATCCATGGCGTTGCAACCCTCGCCGTGCTGATGTTGGCACCGTTTGCGCAGGCCGAGCGAGCGGAACATGCGTTGCTGAAAGTCACCATTGCCGTTGACGGCATGATGAAGAGTAAAAGCGGCGCGACGTGAATGAGCTGACCGAATTCGGTCGAAGCCGCTCTGTTAGAGTTGCCAGGTATCACCAACGTCACCGTTGATCTTTCTGTTGATGAATTCACTGTGTCTTATGATCCCGATAAAGTCGGGACGGATCAGATGCTTGAGGCCATCAGTGAAACAGGCTTTAAGGAGTCGCTTGCTCAAAGCCGGATTGCACCAACCACAACGAGGGAACTCTCGGGAGAACTCCCGCCATTAATACAGACGGCGCTCGATCAAGCTCAGTCGGCGGGTAAGCGCGTGTTTGTCGATTTTCACGCCAAGTGGTGCGGCGCGTGCCGGACAATGGACAAGACCACCTTTGCTGACGCAGCTGTTATTGAGGCGCTCGACCAGGGTTATGTGTTCATCAAAGTGGATACCGATGAATATCCTGAGATTGGCAAACAGTTCAGCGTTGTTGGATTACCAACCGTTGTCGCTCTGAGTGGTTCGGGCGATATCGTCTACCGTCACACGGGGCCGTTGAAGGCTGAGCCCTTGCTCAAGGTGTTGCAGGAGATTGGTCAACACGAGTGAAAGTCAGGTCTCGGCCGATCTGAGCTAGTACAGTTAACCAACAGAGCAGCGGAGCCTTTACCCGGATGCCAATGCCTTCCGTGTTTTCCTAGGCAGCACTGACTCGGCCATAGTGCGTTTTGTCGGCTTCGCTTTTATTGGTGCAACCCTCCCTATGGCTCATAGCAAACTGGGCTATGGCTTCACAAGGCTTACTCTGCTGCTCAAAGTGGTGCCAAGGTTGTTGGGCTGGCTCCCGCGAGAACAGATACCAAGTGGTTTCACGAGTATGCGATGAAAGGGGAGGTGAGGTTTTTTCGGGGCCGGTTGCGCTTTGAGGATGCCCAAAGCTCAGTGCTGTTTCCCTCGTTACTTTGTGAGTTCAGGCCGAAGGAGTTTCGCTTGGTATCCTACGGCCAAGTGTAAGGAATTCACTTCGCCCTGACGCCTTCAAACAGTCCAACGAGCTCAACGATCTTTTCTCGCTGCTCCTCAAGAGTGCCTTTCTGCAGGGCCTCGTCAACGCAAGCACTGGCGTGGTCCCTCAGGAGTACGGTTTCTACTTTGGTTAGAGCGGCCTTGGTGGCTTGGACCTGATGAAGAATGTCGATGCAGTAGCGGTTCTCTTCTAGCATTCGATTGATGCCGCGAACCTGTCCCTCAATCTTGTTAAGACGTCTGACGATTGCTTCCCGCTTTTTTGGTTGTTCTGCCATGACTTAGATAAACCTCGAAATTGTGCGTTGACCAGTACCCTTAGGGGGTATAGGGTATCTGTATGATGCTGCAAAGAAAAGTCCTACACATCTTACTTGCGACGGCCTTTGTGTTCGTCAATTTGGTGTGTCCGTGTGCGTCAGCGTCTGCAAGCTCAGAGGCTCAAGGGCAGCAACATCAACACCACGAAGCACCGGCCGACTCTGATTGCCCTCACAAACAATGCTCGGACTGTAATTCAGCACTGGCGATTAGTTGTGAACAGGGTGGGCTGGTTACGCCATCTCCACATCTGACCAAAGTCGATCTGGATGAGGACGATACTCAACTCGATTTGGTAGCAATTAGTCAGGCTACCCAACTTCCCGCTTTAACATCCACTGGCCCGCCATACGCAGATATTGCGTTTATGGCCGAATCGCCTGTCCGCCGGCACGACCTCCAGCTCGAATAGAGACAGATCCAATTCAGACGCGTCTTAGCGTCTAAAAATTGTGAGAGCGAAGTCAGTTCGCTTTCTAGTTATTGGATTGTGTCATTCGAACTAGGAAATGGCGGTATGAAAACGATATTTGGAACCCTGCTTGTTAGTGGGGCTGTTGCTCTGGCTATTGGACTCTCGGTTGTTTATTCGGGCGTTTACAACGTTAGTGCGCTGGTCCCACACAATGAATCATCAACGTGGTTAATGAAAACCACAATGCACGCCTCGGTTGAGAGAAGGGCAGGGGAGGTTGTTGTGCCCGAGCTCACACCGGCAATGCAACAAGCTGGCATCAACGATTTTGAGTCGATGTGCGCAAGTTGCCACGACCGACCAGGCAAAAAGACTGACGCGATGGGCCTCGGGCTGAATCCAAGAGCGCCTGACCTGGCGAAGTCAGGAGCACACCTAACACCTGCAGAGCTTTACTGGATAACCAAAAACGGCATCAAGATGACCGGCATGCCGGCCTGGGGCGCAACCCACGGTGATGCTGACTTGTGGCCTGTCGTTGCCTTCATGACTGAGCTTCCCAATTTGGATAAGGCCAGCTATGGGGCGAGTCTGGCAAGTGCCTCAGGTGCTGGCCATCACGCGCCGCAAGAAGTGAGCGGTCACCAAGAAGAACCGCTCGAGCATCTCGAAGAGACGGTTGAAGAAAAACCAGCACACGATCATTCATCTCATGATCATTAATACAAAGCGTAGCCAGACGCTTCTGGCATTTATATCGGTCCTTTTACTCAGTGGCTGTGCCAACTCGCTTTTCAGAGCGCCTGCTTCAGATACTGGATCAGCCGAGGGTCAGCAAAATGCAAAGCGTTTAGCTGGTGTCACTGAAGAACGAATTGATACCACCTGGATAAGAAGGCAATCAAGGGATGCGCTAGACGCTCAGAATCTCCGTTCACTCGTTGACTATGCGCTGGAGCATAACCCTGAGATACAAGCCGCCCGTCAGCAACATCTCGGTGCTCTGGAGCGTGTGCCTCAAGTCACCTCGCTGCCGGATCCGAAGTTAACCTACCGCTACTTCTTTGAAGAAGTAGAAACACGTGTTGGTCCGCAAGAGCACGCGATTGGCATTTCCCAAACGCTGCCATGGTTCGGAAAGTTACGTCTTCAAGGGGTTGCTGCCACTGATTCCGCTCGAGCCGCTGCTGAGCGAGTCGCCTCGGTTCGAAACACTGTCATCGCTGAAGTGGCTAGTGCCTGGTATGAGCTTTACTACCTAGGCCAGTCGATAGAGATCGTCCAGGGCAATCGAGACCTGGTGCTTCATCTGGAACGTGTTGCAAGAGCTCGCTACGGCACTGGGGGGGCGACGCATTCGGATGTGATTCGTGCACAGGTTGAGCTTGGCAACATCGAAAATCGATTAGCGAGCCTGAAAGACCGAAGAGCCCCGCTCTTTGCTCGGTTAAACAGCGCACTCAATCGCCCAACGACAGAGTCTTTGGCGCTGCCAAAGACTCTCGATTCTGAAGCAGTAGGCTTTAGTGATGACGAGCTGCTCGAGAAAGTAGCCCTCAATAATCCAGCGCTTCGAGCCACGGGCTTTGATATAGCGGCGGCGAGATCACTTAGAGAACGAGCTAAGAAAAACTACCTGCCTGATTTCACCGTTGGCGTTGATTACATCGCCACGGGTGAGGCGAGAAATGCGGGTGTTAACGGCAGTGGTGACAATGCACTGTCTGGGATGGTTGGCATTACGCTGCCAATCTGGCGCTCTAAATATGATGCTGGGGTTAAAGAAGCTGATGCCGCGATAAGGCAGCAGCAATACAAGCGTGACCAACAGCTAAACGCTTTTCATGCCGATACAGTGACAGCACTCTTCAAGCTTCGAGACGCGGAGCGGCAAATCGACCTTTACAAAAACACCTTATTACCCAAAGCAAACGAGTCTCTGGCGGCCACTCAGCGCTCCTATAGCACCGGGGCGGCACCCTTTGCGGACTTGATCGATTCACAGCGCATGTTGCTCAACTTCGAGCTGTCGTATGCCCGCTCCATTACGGATCACAATCAGGCACGCACTGTGCTCGAAAAATTAACAGGCCAACCGCTAATAACGAATGGCGAACAACAGGAGAGCACATATGAACATCAGTAAAAAAATTCTGCCACTCGCGCGCTCCCGCTGGGTAATTGCTGCAGCCGCAATCGTTGGAACCTTGATTGTGATGTCGTTGTTCTCAGGCGGCAGCGGTGAGCACAACATGCCGATGAACGAGCCGATGGCAAGTGTGCCGGTAGATGAGCAAGCGGGCCACGATATGAGTCAGATGGTAGGCGAGCCCAAAATGTCGCCCATTGTTCAGTCGAATCCGTTAACACCCAAGGCAGATGTTTGGAGTTGTTCCATGCATCCGCACATCCAAAGAGATGGTCCAGGGAAGTGCCCCATTTGCGGCATGGATCTCATCAAAGTGCCCAAGCAGGAATCCAGTGGCATGAGCGGTATGGAAGAGGCCCGGCAGATTAGTGTCAGTCCTTCTCAGAAAGCGCTGATGCGAATCGAAACCGTGCCTGTTGAACGGCGTTTCCCAACAGCCTCCCTTCGATTGGTTGGCAAAGTCGCTTATGACGAAACCAATTTGGCCTACATCACGGCCTGGATACCTGGACGAATCGATGGGCTGTTTGTTGACTACACCGGTTTATCGGTGAAGAAGGGCGACCACATGGTGAAGCTCTACAGTCCGGAACTCTACTCAGCACAAGAAGAGCTGCTTCAGGCGATTCGCGGCATGAAAGAAATGTCAAAGAGTGGGCTCAGCTCTCTGCGCGACTCTGCCAAAGGCACGGTGGATTCGGCAAGAGACAAGCTACGTCTTTGGGGATTAACGGCCGGCCAGATTAAGCAAATCGAAAAAACGGGTAAACCAGAAGAGCACGTCACGATTTACTCCCCCTCTAGTGGTGTTGTGATTCATAAGAACGCACAACAAGGGATGTACGTAGAAACTGGTAGCCGGATTTTCACAATTGCCGATTTAAGTTCTGTTTGGGTGCAACTCGATGCATACGAGTCTGATCTGCAGTGGCTTCGTTACGGCCAACAGGTGGATTTCTCAACTCAGGCTTTTCCAGGCGAAACCTTTCATGGTCGTATTGCGTTCATTGACCCGGTCCTGAATCCGAAGACGCGAACCGTGAAGGTTCGAGTCAACGTGGACAACAGTGACGAGCGGCTAAAACCAGAGATGTTTGTGAGAGCGAATGTTTCAGCTCGCTTAGCCACCGGCGGCAAGGTGGTTGATCAAGACTTAGCGGGTAAGTGGGTATCACCCATGCACCCCGAAATCATTAGTGATGAGCCCGGCACCTGTCCGGTGTGCGGCATGGACCTGGTGAGGACCGAATCCTTAGGCTTTGCAGAAGAATCATCGGCGGACGTTGAAGCACCGATTGTGATACCAGCAACGGCCGCGCTCTTAACGGGTGAGCGAGCTGTTGTGTATGTGGAAGAACCGGATGCCGATCGGCCCACCTACACGGGGCGAGTCGTGGTGCTTGGTCCTAGAGCGGGGGCAGATTACATCGTTGAGAGCGGTTTGTCGGAAGGGGACTTAGTTGTCGTCTCTGGCAACTTCAAAATCGACAGTGCGCTTCAGATTCAAGCGAAGCCCAGCATGATGAATCCAGACGGCGGCGGTTCAACCGGCGGCCATGACCACTAGTGGGGGTAGGCGTATGAACACTGAAAGCTACTCTCTGCTCGACAAGCTGATTCGCTTTTGTCTTGAGAAAAAACTCGTCGTGTTCCTGCTGCTGGCAGGGGTTATCGGTTGGGGGGCAATGGTTGCGCCGTTTACTTGGGAGTTAGGCAGTTTGCCGCGCTCTCCAGTGTCGGTTGATGCCATACCGGACATTGGCGAGAACCAACAAATCATCTTTACCGAATGGATGGGCCGCTCGCCTCAAGACGTTGAGGACCAAATCACCTACCCGCTAACGGTTGCGCTGTTGGGCGTGCCTGGGGTGAAGACAGTCAGAAGTTATTCATTCTTTGGATTTTCAACAGTTTACATAATATTTGAAGAAGGAATCGAGTTTTACTGGTCCAGAAGTCGAGTGCTGGAGAAGCTTAGCAGCTTGCCTCGAGGCACGCTTCCGGCTGATGTGCAGCCGGCACTCGGTCCGGATGCGACCGCACTGGGGCAAGTCTATTGGTACACGCTGGAAGGTCACGATCCGCAAGGAAATCCTACCGGTGGCTGGGGTCTAGAAGAGCTTCGAGGTGTTCAAGATTGGTACGTCCGCTACGCGCTCCTCGCTGCCGAAGGCGTCAGCGAAGTGGGTTCCATTGGTGGATACCAAGAGGAATACCAGATCGATGTGGACCCAGACGCTATGAGGGCGCATGGAATAACGCTGGACCAGGTCTTCAAAGCGACTCGTCAATCGAATCTCGACGTGGGTGCCAGAACGATTGAAGTCAATGGTGCGGAATATGTGATTCGAGGTCTCGGGTTCATCGAAAACATTGAAGACATCGAAGAGATTGTTGTTGGTGTGAACGACAATGTACCGATTCGCATTAGCGACGTAGCCAATGTGGCTAAGGGACCGGCGCTGCGAAGAGGGGCACTTGATAAAGGCGGCACCGAGGCCGTCGGGGGCGTGGTGGTTGCGCGCTATGGCTTCAATCCCTTGGCAGCGATCGGCAATGCCAAGGAGAAGATTGCGGAAGTTTCTCCAGGGCTGCCTTCAAAGGCAATCGTTGACTACCGAACAACCTCAAAGAGTGCCCTTCGAGTATTTGCACAAGACAACGACTTCGATGCTTTTGTTGATAACACGCTGAACCAGGAGGCCTGGATTCCTTGGCTGCGTGGCAATGCGCAGGACACCTGGCCCGAGGGACTGACCCTGAGTCAGGTAACGATTGTGCCGTTCTACGACCGCACCGACCTGATTTATGAAACGCTCGGGACGTTAAACGATGCGCTGACGGAAGAAATTTTCATCACCATGATTGTGGTGCTGATCATGGTGATGCACCTTCGTAGCTCGATTCTTATCAGTGCACTGCTGCCTGTGGCGGTGCTGATGTGTTTTATCGCGATGAAGCTCTTTGGCGTCTCCGCTAACATCGTTGCTTTGTCGGGGATTGCGATCGCCATCGGCACCATGGTCGATATGGGGGTCATCATCTGTGAAAACGTACTCAGGCACATGGAGGAAGCGGAGCCGGACAACTCTCCGTTGGAGATCGTCTTTGAGGCCACCAGAGAAGTGGCCGGCGCGGTATTAACCTCGGTAGCCACGACAGTGGTCAGCTTTCTGCCTGTCTTCACCATGACGGGTGCAGAAGGAAAGCTATTCACGCCGCTAGCGTTTACTAAGACGTTCGCGTTGATGGCCGCCGTTATTGTTGCGTTGGCGATTATCCCGCCCGCTGCGCAACTACTTTTTGGCACCAAGATACGATCAGAGCGGTTAAAGAGCCTGTTCTACGTTGGGCTTCTAGCGGCAGGGCTGGCCATCGTGGTCTGGTACAGCGTATTAGCGGGTTCGTTGCTAATCGCGTTCTGTGCACTGCAACTACTCAAGGATCGAATTGCGATTCCGGTTTGGATCACCGACAACTTAACGCCTGCAGCTAGCCTGTTGGTGGCTGGGCTGGTTGCCATTCTATTGACTCAATCTTGGCTACCATTGGGACCGGGTAGGGGACTGTTCGTCAATCTTCTGTTTGTCGTGGTGTTGATTGGTGGGTTGTTGCTTGCGTTTCGTGCCTATCAACGCGCATACCCGAGGCTTCTGGGTTGGTGTTTGGAGCACAAGGCGTTATTCACCACAGTGCCAGTGCTGATTACGGCGCTTGGGTTAACGGCGTGGCTGGGTTTCGACAATGTCTTCAAGTTCGCCCCCGATGCACTGCGTCAAACGAACGCTTGGCAGGCGGTTGACCGGACAATGCCGGGCTTTGGTAAGGAGTTTATGCCTAATCTGGATGAAGGCTCTTACCTCTATATGCCGACAACGATGCCTCATGCATCGATTGGTGAGGCACAGGACTCGCTTGAGATCCTTGACCGGGCCATTGCCTCCATTCCAGAAGTGGAATCTGTTGTTGGGAAGCTCGGTAGGGCAGATACGCCGCTTGATCCCGCTCCGATATCGATGTTTGAAACCGTCGTGAACTACTACTCTGAGTTTCGAACGGATGTGGACGGCCGCACTATGCGCTTTGCCTACGACGAGGAAAGTGACGACTTTGAGCGCGATTCCTTGGGCGAGCTCATTCCCGACGAAGACGGACAACCCTTTCGTCAATGGCGAGACCATATTCGGTCCACCGATGATATTTGGCAGGAAATCGTTAAGGTCGCGAACCTGCCAGGGACAACGTCAGCACCCAAACTACAGCCCATCGCCGCTCGCATCGTCATGTTGCAAAGCGGCATGCGAGCTCCTATGGGTATCAAAGTGAAGGGTCCAGATTTGGATACCATCGAACGAGTTGCTCTGCAGCTCGAGTCACTCCTTAAGGAAGTGCCGAGCATTGAGGCTTCGACGGTCACTGCGGATCGGTTGGTTGGTAAGCCTTATCTTGAGATTGATCTCGACCGCGCAGCATTGGGTCGTTATGGGCTTCACATCAGTGATGTTCAGCAGGTGATTGAGGTGGCTATTGGCGGAAAGCCTGTGACGAGCACCATTGAGGGCCGGGAGCGCTATCCGGTCAGGGTGCGGTACTACCGGGAGCTTCGAGATACGCCAGAGGGACTAGAGGAAATTGTTGTGCCCACGGCGAGTGGGGCACAGATACCACTTGGACAGTTAGCAGAGATTCGCTACGTCCGTGGTCCTCAGGCCATCAAGAGTGAAGACACGTTTCTGTTGGGATACGTGGTCTTTGACAAGCTACCGGGTGCTGCTGAGGTTGATGTCGTTGAGGAAGCGCAAGCATTCCTAAATGCCAAGATCGACAGTGGTGAGTTTGTGTTGCCCAACGGTGTTAGTTACACCTTTGCAGGTAACTACGAGAACCAACTTCGAGCCCAAAAAACGCTCTCGGTGGTCCTACCACTGTCTTTGTTCGTCATATTCTTGATTCTCTATCTGCAGTTCTCATCGGTAACCACAACGCTGATTGTGTTCAGCGGAATTGCGGTTGCCTGGTCCGGGGGTTTCCTAATTATCTGGGCCTACAGTGTTTCGGGATTCCTGGATTTCGACGTTTTGGGAGCCAACTTGCGAGAACTCTTCCAGGTTGGGCCGATAAATATGAGCGTCGCCATCTGGGTGGGTTTTCTCGCGCTGTTTGGAATTGCGACAGACAACGGTGTTGTGACTGCGACTTACTTAGATCAGACCATGGCCCGGAATCAGGCGGATTCAACAACCGAAATACGGCGTTTAGTCATTGAAGGGGCTAACCGTCGCATCCGACCGGCGTTGATGACCACAGCCACAACGTTGTTAGCTCTCATTCCGGTGCTCACATCAACCGGTCGTGGCTCCGACATCATGGTTCCTATGGCTATACCGTCGTTTGGCGGAATGTTAGTGGCCGTGATCACAACACTCCTAGTGCCGGTGCTTTATTGCGCTGCACGAGAATTCTCGGCCTCTATGTCCGATCGACGAGCATCAGATGCACTGGCTGTATAGGCATATGGAGCATCAACTAACTAAAGAGGATTTAACCATGACCGAAACCACACACCATCATCATGAAGGTAATCCGTTTATCACCTCAGCCCAGTCAACGCTTCACTGCTTGACGGGTTGTGTCATTGGCGAGGTTGCCGGCCTGCTCATCGGAGTAAGTTTGGGAATAGGCGTTTGGCCAACGATTATATTGGCCACAACGCTGGCCTATATCTCTGGGTTCACGCTTGGTCTTGTGCCCATCGTGAGGCATCAGGGAAAAACGTTTACCGAAGCCTTCAAGATTATCTGGATTGGCGAAGTGGTTTCCATCGGTGTCATGGAAATTGTTATGAACGCCACAGACTACGCAGTAGGTGGGATGCAAGCGGGCTCCGTACTGTCACCAATGTTCTGGTTAGGGATCGCTGTTGCCATACCAGCGGGTTTTCTTGCGGCGTGGCCGGTAAACTGGTGGCTTCTAAAGCGTAACCTGAAAGCGTGCCACTAGCCGTGGACGCTGAACAAACCTTTACACCAGCACTCGGTCATCCACGGCTCACACCCCTTTATGACCTTGCGATCGCTGGGCTCACTCGAGAAAAGATCTGGCGGAGTACCTTGATTGGCTTTGTGGATCCGCAACCAGAGGAGCGAATCCTCGATGTGGGTTGCGGCACGGGTTCACTCATTACCCAACTCAAGACTGCCTCGCCGCAGAGTCATATCGTCGGCATTGACCCGGACCCGGAAGTGTTGGCGAAAGCACGGTCGAAGGCAGATGCCGCAGGTCATGAGGTTGAGTGGCGAGAAGGGTTCTTAACTCAGGAGCTCGCGGCCGAGCTGGCACCGGTCGACAAAGTAGTCTCCAGCCTAGTGTTTCACCAGACGCCAATAGCAGAGAAGAGGACTATTCTCGGCGCAATCTGGGAGGCACTAGTCCCAGGAGGTAGCTTGTTCATTGCTGACTACGGATTGCAGCGAAACCTTCTGATGCGCGTTCTGTTTCGAAGCACCGTTCAGGCCATTGATGGCGTGGAGGACACTACACCGAACGCCAAAGGGCGGTTGCCGGATTATATGCGAGACGCTCACTTCGTAGACGTTGAAGAGCTGGAGGTTATACAAACCGCCACGGGATCAATATCTATTTACCAGGGTCGGAAGCCGTAAAACGTTATGTAATGGGGAAAAAGCAATGGGAATCGCAATCACGCTGGCGTTGGTGCTCGTCGTATTAACCTTTGGTTTTCATAGCCGAGTCATGGTGTGGCTCGGTGGGCGTGTGCCATCGATGCGTATGGCGCTGGATAAGAAGCTACTGCTCATAGTCGTTGTGCTTTATGTGGCCCACGTTGTTGAGATAGCTGCATACGCCGTTGTTTATCTATTAGCAGACGAGGTGTTGGGACTTGGCACGTTTCAAGGACAAGAGGTATCTCACCCCATGAGCTATCTCTACTACTCCGGCGTTGTTTACACCTCGCTTGGATTCGGCGATATCTTTCCTGAAGGCCATATCCGGTTTATCACCGCGATGGAAGCGTTGAATGGTCTGATGCTTATCACCTGGTCGGCGTCGTTCACGTTCCTAGCGATGGGCAGGTTGTGGCCAAGGTGGGAGAACACAGAAACATAAGTCACTTAATTGGAGCGAGTTACAGAGGAGCGTCTAATCGAATTGTCACGCAGCCCCAGTGGTTGAAAGGCTGAATACAAATATCGTAACGAGGGATTCTCCTACTCCTTGAATAGGGGGCGGCGTTCGAACACGCTCAGATTCTTCAATGGTGACTTTGTCATCGCTATGGCCATGTATTCCGGCTGTTCTAGAATCTGCATGATTGGCCAGCTTCTGACCCAATGCTGTATAACCAAAGCGAAAAACTGGCCGGAAGTTCGCTTTCCCCGGGTGTTCTAAAAGTCCGTTTCTAGGGGAAGTGGACCTTGGCCAAGCTGACCTAGTTCAAAGGTTAGCACCCACAACGTGTTGGTTTACCATGGAAATTTCTGCAATGTCTGCGCTTCCAAACATTTTTGGTTACTAGCGCTAAATGTCGCGTCGGATTCAAGCAAAATGTTCATTCCACAAAGTATTGGAAATTCTCTCGCCATTTTTGTTGGTTGAATGCATGGGAGGGTCGAACAAGAGGCATTCTCAGGAAGTATGTTGCCTCGATTTGAGCAGCCTGATCGCTAGGTGATACGCTTTCTAGGCTGAGTCGACCGTATTCTTTTGGTGTTGGCTCTCATTTCGTCAAGAACAACGTCCATATCGTTGAGGGCTTCTTCCATAGAGGATGGAAAACACCATGCGCTTTTCTTGTCGAGGATAGCTTTTTGCTTGGCATTTCGAATAGATTTGGTCATGCCTAAATACTCTCAAAAAGGTCTTACTCAGGCAATAGTAATAACTAGCCAACCGAACTTTTTTAGGACCTAAGAATATTCGAACTGCTCTGCACCGTGACCTCTAGTTTTACTGGTCGCCTTAGCCAATCGAATTAATCGACGGTTTCAATTCCTAAATGCCTTGTAGTAGAGCCCTAGCTGCCTACTCGACGACTTGCTATGCACGCCATGATGTCAGAAACCAACAACCGATCGTGGTCCGGCAACTGAGCGAAGTGTTCTGCCATGAGCTCCACGTCCCCTGAGTGGCTGGATTGTGAACCCACCAACGTATCAATCGAGGTGTTGAAGAAGCTGGCGAGGGCGGTCAGCACACGTAGTGTGGGATTGTCATTCCTTCCAGACTCAATGGCAGAGAGATTCGCTGCCGTAAACCCCAGTTGGTCGGCCAAGTTTTCTTGGGACAATCCCGCACGGTGGCGTAGCGCGCGAACACGCGGTCCCAGGCCAGTTTCGGCACTCGCATCGTCACTGTAGTTCAGGCTCTGCATTACGGTTTGTTCTCGATTACTTACATATCAATAACATAGTTAACATTCCTAAGATGTATTTTAGGAGTGGCTCTAAGTAGATTGTACTGACTATTCGAACAGGAAGTCTGCGGTATGTTCGGCTATTCAAGCGTACAACCTGCGGTGGCCCATGTGCCGAAGCAGACCAAAATTACCGATGGTAAGCGGATGACGGTGGATGAATACCGTCAATACTTCCCGAAAGCGGCAGATGTCTGCGAGGCCGGCGATTCGCTGACCTACCGATATCTGGTGTGGTGCGAGTCAGATCCGTCTGTATTCGCACTACGCGCTCGCCCTGAACCCGAGATTAATAGACGGATCAACGGGCGAGTGCTTAAGTACACCAGCAGCGCCTGGGTAAGGTGGGACACGGGCAGAGAAGAATTTATCCATGTCTGCCATCAAGATACGTTGGAGGAGAATGAAGTCGGAGAGTGGGTGCCCCCTGATTGGTCTCGCATTCAGCTAGCCTTCCGAGAGTTAGGTCTCCATACCCGATTTGTCACCAATCGTTTCCTAGATGAACGATCCACACGAATTCGCAACTGGACGATATTGCTTCCCTGGGTTGTCCGGGCTATAGCAGACAACCAACCAGCGGTGGTGGAGCGGGTTGCGCGCTTGTTTGAGGAGCGGGAACAAGCCATGTCGTTGGGTGAGCTTGACGGTCATTTCCAAACCGATGATCCACAAGCTGCACTAGCAGCGACCGTCTACCTCATCCATCAAGGCCGCTTGCACGCTGACCTGGACACCGAACCCGTTTCTCGCAGCCTGACGGTTCGGTTGCCATGAGCATCTTTGATATCTGCAAAAATATGGGTGTAGCCCCAGAGGTGGCAAAATTCGACACGTGGCCAGAAGTACAGATGGATGCGGTACCGGAACACCTTCGGCAAGACTTTATGAACCTTGTCGATGGTATGCGGGACTACTGTAGTGGGCAGTACAGCGCACGGCAGATAGAAGAACTACATTCCATCAACCGCACGAAGCTAACCGAGTTCGCCCGGCGTGCCATGACAACACACGCCGATGGACGCCCTTGGGGTCAAAGAGCGCTTGTTTTATATCTTCGACAAAATGGGAAATCGTACGTTCGAACCTCGGATGGCGACGGCGTTGCGGGGTTATTAAAACAGCACTTCGTGAAATATCCCCACATGGAGCAACTCGTTAGAGAAGCATGCCTCGCCGGCCAAAGCCCCAAAGAAGTTTGGGAAGCTTGGACCACTGCCTTACGCCAGGCTGAATTTGGTCCGGACGACTACCCATTTTGCTTTAAAAGTGAAGGTTACAACGCCATCCTCAAATATCGATTGGCGCTCTACGATACGAAATTTCGGCCGATGACTTCTGCGAATGCCGGGGAAGAGGCCGCCCAGCGTTCGGATATGAATACCGAAGAAGTGGGACGTGAGATTCTCGTGCCCTATGAGCGTGTGGAATTAGATACCCACACGACAGACGCCTTCTTCGTCTTGCGTATGGACGATCTCGATGGAGAGGAAAAATCCTTACCGCTAGTGCGATTATTGATCATCGTATTGATCGACTGTTTCACTAGAGCAGTCTTGGGCTATTACCTCACGGAAAGCACGAAAGAAAATACCACTGATGTCTTAGCCGCCATCGCTCGATCGCTGAAACCGGAGGGCGATGGTCAGGATACTGGGTTACCCGTCGATTCAATTTCGCTTTGTGAATATCGATGTTTTGACTCGTTGGCCATGGACAACAGCCGGGTCCAAATTTCTCGAAATTTCCAAGATGTGCTGATTCGAGACCTACAAGCAACGGTGAATACGGGTCTTCGAAAGACACCGGAAATGCGCGCATTTGTTGAGAGTTTCTTTAAGACGCTAACCCAGCGCGGCTTTCAACGGCTACCTTCCACAACGGGCGGTAGTGCAGGTAGTCCTAAGCGGCGTAATGCCGAAAAAAAGGCAAAGGTCTACGATTTGACAATCGATGATGCTCGTGAATTGCTAAAACGTATTATCTACGACTACAACACTGGGGATCACGGCAGCACACATCAATCGCCACTCGAGCGAATGCGTTTTTTTCATCGCGGCAAGAACGTCCTTGCCCGCCAGGTAGCTAGTTCAAAGCGATCCCTGAATGATTTGTTTGAGAAGGTTGAGAAACCGTTTATTCGAGGCGGGGCTGGTACCAGCGATCCCGCACACGTTTCGGTCCAGAATGTAAAATATCTAAGTGATCGGTTGTCAAAACACTCATCGTTAACCAATACCCAAATACGAATAACGTACGATCGTCGTGATATGCGCACCTGCGATGCCTATCTGCTGAGCGGCGAGCATATCGGCGTTCTTAGAGCGCGAGGTCACTGGGGTCGCATTCCTCACTCCTATCAAACCCGAAAACGGGTCAACCAGCTGAATTTTCTTCGAAAACGCGATGGACTTCGTCCGTTGCAGGTAAATGAGTACATTGAAGAGATAAAACAGCGTACCCGAACCTCGGTGCGTGCGCGTAACGAACTGCTCCGTTTGGAGCGAGAAGCGCAGGAGGGGCAGGACAGGAACGTTGAGGATTCAGCTAATTCATCGATGGGCGCTAAGAGATCGCCATCAACACGACAACCCACACTACCGAAAGGACTCTCGGACATACCCACTTTGTTGCCGAGAACACGCTAATGCTGACGGGAGATTATCCACTGCTTACGAATGCAACCAAATTGGTCACTTCTGATATCGAACGCCTGTGCAGAACGCTCCGCTTGATCGTGATGACCTCGGTTTCCAGCGCCGTTATTCATGGCCATACACACCCCGGAAAATCTTCCTCTATCAAATATCTCCGTTTGGAGCGAGAAGTGAAGCAAGGGCATGACGGAAAAACTAAGGATTGCGCTAAATCACCGATGGACGCTAAGAAGTCGTCACCAACACGACAACCTACACTACCGAAAGGGCTCTCGGATAATCCCGCTTTGTTGCCGAGGACACGCTAATGCTGACGGAAGACCATCCACTGCTTAGGAATGAATACCAACTAGTCACCCCAGATATAGAACGTCTGTGCAGAACCCTCCGCTTGATGGTAATGACCTCCATTTGCGGCGCCGTTATTCATGGCCATACCCGGTTCGGCAAATCTTCCGCGATCGATTATCTGGAGGCAAATCTTGCACGCATTATCGATCGTCGATGCACGATGGTGGTGGCAGAATGGAATACGACGAACAAACCAACAGATACCCGATTTTATGAGCGCATTCTCAGCGCTTTAGGACAATCCAAGAAAGCCAGAGAAACGGCGACTGATTTGGAAAACCGATTGGTTGAAGCGCTGTACTGTTTGAGTTTACATGCCGATGCACGCCATTGTTTTCTCTTTATTGATGAAGCGCAAAAACTCGTACCTGAGGAGTACGGTTGGTTGGTCGTGCTCTACAATCGACTTAAGCGACGTAAAATTCTCCTCTACGTTATGTTGGTAGGCCAGCCCTCGTTGAAGGATGACATCGAACTCTTGAAAAAAACGCTAGATCTGCAAGTCATTGGTCGTTTCATGCGTACTGAAATTCCCTTTACCGGAGTGACTTCACCCGAGACCCTTAGTTCGTTGTTGGTTCAATACGATGAGCAAGCATTCTACCCCACGGACAGCGGTGTTTCGTTCACTCAGGCTGCACTGCCCAAAGCCTTTCAGAATAAATGGCGATTGCAGCAGCTTGCTGACCGAATCTGGAATGGTTTTCACGAGATCAAACGCACTCGGGGTTTGGATAGTGAAGTTGGAATGTCCATGACAACATTGCATGCCATCGTTGCGTGCATCCTGCTGGATAATCAAGGCCGTGATGCCGAAGATCTAGTATTGTCCGAGCAAGAACTGAACGACTATATTTCTATGGTTGTGGAGCATCATGTCTAGTGAGGCACCGGCGTGGAACTGGCGCCCGGATGCCATTAGACCTTGCGAGTCTTTGTGGTCGATCGTACAAAAATTCTGTTATCTCAATCGAATCGATGGCCGGGGAGTGAGCTCAGTCTGGTCGACAGAAAAACGGTCGCAGGAAGACCCAAGGCCAAGCAACATTATAAGCAACGCTTCGGTTCTGAATTTACCCGAATTCGAACAGATTTTAGGGGTAGCGAAGGGACAGTCCGAAGAGTGGATCGATGCACCTTACGAGCCGTCACGGATGTCTTCGCACGCCTATTTTGATCATCGCGATACCCAGCTAAGGTATTGCCCTAAATGCGCAGCTGTTGGATACCACTCTCCAATTTTCCAGCAAGTGGGACTACGCCTTTGTCCAATACATGAGGTTGCTTTACGTAGCGACTGCGAGGGATGTGGGCGTGTGTATTCTCGATTGATTTTGTCTACTTATGCAGCCCACTGCTGGGCGTGCTCGTGCGGACATTCTCTCTGGCCGGATATTGCAAAAGCGAATTGGACTCTGGCTTCAGACGAAGTTCTTGCGCCGATTGTACATCTGGCGAAGTGGGTGACTGATACCCGAGAATCGAAACATTCTAGTACGTTAGCAGCGGGTAGCATCGGCTATTCATTCTTGCCTAATTCAGATATGACGTCGGATGAAGTGTTCTTCGCTGGGTTGTCAGTATGGAAACCCGCTCCGGTTGATCTTTCGGACCCCGAACTCATCGTTGATACGTTCTTACTGGATGCTGAACCTCTGACCGAATGGCGCTTAGTAGACGGTCTCACGGAAGATCTAATCCAATTCGACCAGCAATGGGAAACCGATCTTGAAGAATCGGACGCTGAACGCCAATCGCAGTGTGATGGGGCATTCTTACACTTGCACGACCACAATCCATCGATTTCCTCGCTGGCTCGCCAATTGTGGTGGGAAGCATTCATGCAAGAAGAAACGTTGCCAGAGAAAAAAATAGAAGTGAGTGACACGGCCGCTCGCTTTCTAGTGGATATGAGGCCGGAGGTACCAAGAGATGGTCTGAATCCAGATGAAATTCTCGTGATGGTGCGAATCCTGTTTGGCCAGTTTCTGCTAACAATGCAGCGAGTGGCGCTGCTTGAGGTACAACGCGCCCTTTGGTCGCTTGCATCAGAGAACGAAACACCAGTAATTCCTGCACCTCGGCCTACGCAGTATTGGGTAGAGGAGAGTTCGCCCCCGAAACTGCATGTTTGGCATGATCCGTACGAAATCAACATTGAGCCTTTCGAGTTCGAACCAGACGTTCAACTACCACAGTGTGTTCAACTTTCCCGGTTGTATATCGGCAAAGTCTTTCGCTGGATATGAGAAAAGAAGACGCTAGCGACATCGCCTCGAATGACGTCGTCGTAGGCTCAAAACGTTCTCAATACCTTTGGCACGAGAGCTTCGCGCGACCAGGAGAGTCACTATGGTCACTAATACAAAAGTTCATGCTGATCAATAAGCTGACCCACAGCGAAATGCGTCAGCTCTTTGTGAAAAAAGAAGCTGTTCGATACACCTACGAAGAGTTGACGAACTGGAGTTGCTTAGACTCATCAATGGTCGGTAAACACTTGGACCTAGATCCAAATGTATTGGCTCAGGCAGTGGATGATTACTATTTCTTACCGGATGAAGGGCAGTCGGTTGCAAGATCCAAGCAGGAACTGCGTTATTGCCCGGAATGCATAAAACATGCATTTCATAGCCCCTTGTTTCAACAATACTGGCTGAAACAATGCCCGCTACACCGGGTAGATCTGATGTCGCGCTGCCCGAGCTGCAATATTGAGCTAATGGCCGAAACGAAGGGTAACGGGTTTCCAGGACCGTTTAAATGCTCGCAAGGGCATTGGATAGCACCAAATTTGGATGAGAGTCCGAACTGGCGAGACCTTGAAACCGATAAGTTGTTGGAATTTTCGCACGGGCTTAATCGAGCTATTGGCCAGTTTAAACATAGCCAGAATATTCGAATCCGAAATCTGGGTTCGTATGATGAAGTTTTGCAGGTTTGGATGCCTCTGCTCGGTGTACCCAAAGCCTGGGCCAAACTGGTGGTAGGGCAGGGTTATATACATTGCCTTATGGATCATGAGAGAGAACCTTGGGAAGGGAGTGAACCGACTCGTGAGCGCTATACGTCTTGGTCAACTTATCGATATTTGCTAGCTGAAGAATTTTTGAGCTTTGACCAGCGGCTATCTGAGATAGGTTCAGCTCATGGGGAGAGCAGCTGTGGCATGGCTTCGGACGCGTTCGCCATACAGAACGACTGTCTGGAAGTGAATAAAGGCGAGGTGTGTCTCATTCATCTCGCGATTGCGTTCTGGCAGGAGCGCTGGTTGCCTTCATCTCAAGGGCGTGTGGGACCCGAAATCGTACACTTTATAGATTGGCTGCAGGATTCAGTTCGGATAATTACTGGACAACCGGTGACTACTTGGATGATGAATGCCGGTTTCCTTAGGGTGTTGATGAGATTGTTCGCCGCGCGAACGTTCAACGATTGTCACAGGCATGTGAGCGGTGAATTCCAAGAATTGGCGCCTGAGAGACATCGTCATTGGGTGTATGTCGGCTTTCTTGCAGAAGTCTCTTCTCGGAGCAGGAAACGACCACCTGGGCACCTGTGGTATCGCCCCTCTGAATTCGACTGGGATGATGAATGTAGTATTGTGGATACAGTAAAAACCCATCTCTCAATCCCAAGAGCTGGGACCGTATTCCAATCCCAAGAGCCACCGAGTTTCACGCGAACTGGCACGCTAGATTGGATATTGTCCTAAACAAATGGAAATTAGGTTCCGCTCACCGATAGCAACCAACGACAGAAATTAACAGCTGACGCGGTCCATCAATTTGATGCCTCAATGGTGCTGGGTTGTCTCAACGGATCTCGTCAGTATGTGCAGGGAATTTCACTATCATTCGAACACTGATAAAAATATTTTGTGTGGGTTAAAGATCGTTAGTTTCGGTCGAGGACGCTTTTCAACTTATCGAGTGCTAGCTTGTGCTTCCGTGTATTCATATTTTGGATATTTAGCAACTTCCACTGAAATGCTGGCAAGTCCTGTAGTCGAGGGTGTGGTGCAAGTGAGTAATCCGGTTCACCTTGCTTAACTGAAACAAGAAAGGCACGGTCTTCATCGAATAATCCATTCCTCACCCAGTCAAATAGTATCTGTTGCGTATCCTTGAGTGTTTCAAGAGATACTGCTGGGTCGCTCATACCCTCAAATTGCGTTGCATAGAGTTGGTCAAGTGGCTGTGTGTTCGGTGCTAAAAGGTCACTCATCGGGCGATGGTGACAACACAGATAAGCGATGAATCCGGCACGAATGTCATCAAGCGATTGAGTGTTGAGATACTGTGCCATATCAAATATATCTCGCGGGTGTTGCCGGTCGAGGGCCGCGCACATTTTGCCGCCGTAGAGGTCTTGCGTTGACAAACAACGAGTCGTTGCCGTAATGCCGAATTCTTCTACCGCCCTGGAAGTCAGTGTTTTCTCTGCAGGGACATCGATAGCACCGCGCATGATGGGGCTAGGTTCGATTTTGATGCCAACGTCGTTCAGACGGGCCATAAGTTTTGGTGCACCTTCCTTCCCCATTGGGGTGATCTCTATGCCTGGAATGGATCGGCTCAGTGCTTCAGTGATGGTGACCAAACCTGATGCGATGCCAGCTAGGGAGGTATCTCGATCTTGGATGGGTAGATACGTGAGATCGATGTCGACGGACAAGCGAGGCAAGTCCTGATAGAACAGGTTGATAGCGGTACCGCCTTTGAGCACAAAGCAAGGCGATTCATTCAGCGCTGGTAGGCAGCGAATCAATAGCTCAACCTGACTGCGGTACTCGGGTGCAAAGGCCATCGGTTAGCGAATCTCTTGTTCGTCGATCACTAGATTGTACTTTTTCTGGAGTTGTCCACCTGGGTGAATCGTTCGTGGTCCGGAGCCCAGCGTCACTTCACTCAAATCCATCTTGTTGTACCAGGGGAGACCCAATTGCATCGCGCTATGGAGTAAAAGGCGTTTCGTTTGGACCGACCGACACAGGGACAAGTAGTGTTGAACTACTTCTGGACGCAGGATTGTGAGCGATTCAAGGAGTTGCACGGCCTCTTCATAGCTTAGGCGCTTGGGTACCATCCACATGGTTTCGAGCGCCGCACGCTCCAATCCAGGCAGTTGTAGGGGCAAGCCATCAACGGTGGTGGTATCCGGTGCTTGATCGTCTGGATCGAACAGGCGCGGCGTCACGTATCGGACAGTGCGCGACCAGCTGCTTTTGAGGAACCAGCTTGGAAGTTTCGTTTGTGGAGGACCGAAAAGAATTAGTGCACGCGGTGAACCGGCAGGCACGTAGTGCGAGTATCCCCGCAGCTCCATTACCGAAGGACCGCCGGGATAGATTGAGCGCCCCTGTTGTTGGAGGGCCCACAACGCACCAGGCCAATCTACAGATTGACCCACTCTTGAATAGGCACCGTGGCCGACCCTGGAGAACCAGCCACTGCGCACGTACTTGTCCGCCAAGCGAGCATCTACGCCGTGGCCGGTGAGCCACGTTTGAGTTGCGACCCCACCCGACGGCAGGGCCTGTAGCACTTTGTTTATTTTGGTGGTCACACTTTACCATTTTTGCGAAACATCGACATTGACAAGAATAAGATTAATTTACATTGATGTCAAATGTACACCTATAAAGGGTTGATTAACTTCAATTTCGAAATTGGTTACATCAATCGGAACTTCTGGAAGCTCGAATTTCGACATAGAATCGAACGATTAGTGGGCAATATAATTCGGTAGTAGGATGATCTTCGATCTGATTGTCCAGGTACTTGTGTTGCCTACACATTGAGTCAAAGTATATACATTGGATATACTGAAACCTTTCGTAAGAAAGAGATCGTCCGTGGCACAAATAAGTCTAAAAGTGAAAGATGACAGGTTGGCCGTAATTGATCGCGCTGCTTCGATTCGAGGCGTGTCTCGAACTGAGTTTCTTCTCCGAACTAGTGAAGAGGCGGCGATCCAAACGCTTAATGAGCGGCCTCTGATCTGTTTGACTGAAGACAGCTTCGCTGCATTCGTTGAGATGCTGGAAAGACCCGTAGAGCCCAATGGAGCGCTGGGCGACTTAGCCACGCGTACACCAGGTTGGGATCGCTAAGTCCTCCAGTACTGCTCGAATCAAGGCACGAAATTGCAGATTTCGAATCGGGCAATTCGGCTTTAGACGCATGGCTCAAGAGCAGCGACAGAACTAACCAACAAAAAGGCGGATCCCGCAGGTTCGTCGTGTGTGATGACAATGTGGTTGTAGCGTTTTTCAGTCTTGCAGCGACCACAGTCGAACAGACAAGAATCAGCAGCCAAGTGGGAAGTGCTAGGTCTAATCCTGTTCCAATGATCCTACTAGGCCAAATTGCGACGGATAGACGTTACCAGCGTCGAGGACTGGCTACAGACATGCTGCGGGAAGCTTCGTTGCGTTCCATTGCGGCAGCGGATTTTATCGGCGCTAAGGGAATAGTAGTCCAAGCAGCAGATACGAGTGCCAAACGTTTTTTTGAGCGTTTTGGTTTCGTGCCAATATCGGAAATCGAGCCGCTTATACTGTGTCTACCCATCGAAAAAGTACGGTATGCGATGACTGCAGGTCATCACAAGTTCAACATTGAAACGGACGAGGACTAATAGTTGCCCCTGAATATTCTGCATTTATCAGACATTCACTTCATGCACCAAGTGGATGGCACAGTTCATGATCTAGATTTCGACGTGCGAAACGAACTCATTTTGGATGTTGCTGAGGTCGTAGAGCGAGGCGGCGCGATAGACGTTATTTTCATTACAGGTGATGTCGCTTTCGCAGGGAAGGAGCAAGACTATCAAGTGGCGCGAACATGGCTTGAAAAGCTATGCTTAAAAACTGGTTGTAACGAGGAAAATGTTTGGGTCGTACCCGGTAACCACGATGTGGATCGATCGGAGATCAAGCCGATGGTCAGCTATTTACATGACCGAATCCAAGAGGCCTCCTGCGAAGAGATAGATTCCACTATCTCGAGCCTAATCTTAAATGATTCAACCGCTGCGAATGTTCTAGCTAGTCCGATGTCTGAATATAAGAAATTTGCTGAAGCTTATGGGTGTGTTCCCGTAGAGGCTAACTTGTCCTGGACGAGCGCGATCGAGCTTGATCAAGGGTATTTTCTGAAGTTAGTCGGTATTAACTCTGCCTTAGTCTCGAATCCGAAAGATGATGAGACAGAGCGGCAGTTGGTTATTGGACAGGCGCAACTCGACGTGCCAAGAGAGAGAGGAGTGTTGTGTGCGTCTCTTTGCCATCACCCAATGAATTGGATAAAGGATTCTGCAAAGATATCGAGCAAACTCAATGCAAGGACCAGCCTACAGTTCTATGGTCACGTTCATGATCAAGCCGTGACGGTCGAGGGTTCAAGTCTAATTGTGCAAGCAGGTGCTTTGCAGCCAGATCGAAGAGAGGAACCGTGGTACCCGTCCTACAATGTCCTAACCCTAGAGGTTGTGGATAGCGGAGGCGAGCATGAACTCTCAGTTTGTGTAACCCCCAGAATTTGGTCGAAAAAACACTGCTTTGCCGCGGATACCCGGGAAGATGAATCAGAAGTGAGGTCCTTCTTGCTTAACATTGATCCACAAATCTCGCTCGCTGCGGCTACGCCCGAGGATGAACAGGAATCTGTCGAACCTGAAAGCTCAAACGTTCCTTATTTGGAGGCAAAGATAGTGACGTCAACCATGAGGCAGCTTATTTATGCATTTGTCAGACTTCCGTTTCCACAGCAAGTCCAATTGGCTGCTCAGCTAGGTTTGTTAGAGGAGAGTGATGCTGGAGTGGAAGGAATCGAGCTATTCAAGCGAATAATGACCAGGGCAGATGAACGCGGGAAAGTCGCTGAATTGAAAGCTGGTTTGGGTGGTTAGATACAAGCAATGCAAAAATTTAGAACCAAAAATATAGATGAACTACAAGGAGTAAAGCAGCAGTGGATCAAAGATTCGGAACATGGATGCGAACAGCGAACATCGAGGTCGACAGCGAGTATCTTAGCTCGCGCTGGGCTGGTGTCGAGGCCTTACTGGCAGATGCACCGCTTAGAGATGTTCTTCGCCTGGTATTAGTTGCTTTGAAGGACGGCAGGCAAACTGAAGAAGGCGAAAAAATTGCACGCCAAGCCTTTTGGGAGCATGACCATGCTTTTGAAATGGAGGGTAATGATCTAGAGTTGCAAACGCTCTGTTGTGTCGTAGCGATTAAGGCTGTGGAGGCAAATGACAGCCTTTCTATCGACGTGGCTCTGGCAATCCTATGTTTGAATCTGAGCGGGCACTATGAGGCGTTTCCGCTGCTTGATGTTCATCCAATAGCTGAAACACTTCTTCAAACTAAGTCACTGGCGCTAAGGTCTAATAGTTCTTTTCAGCAGCTTTCTGTCAAAAGTATAGGAATGGCAAAAGCACTTGAAGAGGCGAAGACTGCAGTTACAGCTGGCGATGCCGCTGCCGGGAATGCGGCCATTGTACCAGTCACCGAAAAAGCAATAGCAAAAATTAACGAATTGGTGAATGTGGTGAACGCTTGGCCGAAGGAACTCAATATACAAAAAGAAGAGACAGATATTCTCTGGTGGTTGTTCGCCGGTGAGAGCGGTGAGTTAGGAAAATCTTATAGTGATATCGAGGCCGGTGTTGGCGCAGTTGCCGGTGGCAGAGAACTAAGTACGCTTGTGGTACATCGACCAGGGCCCTTAGGGGCTGCAGCGATTCTTAGCAAAGTGGTTAAAGAATGTGCTGACTCAAAAGCAAAAACGTTAGCTGAAGTCGTAGCGGCACTTCCTATGGCTTGGCGCACTGGAATGAACATCGACTCTAGCTCAAAAAGCATAAAAAACTGCGTGATTCTATCGGCAATATCATTAAGCGTCTTACACAACGACAGCTCAGGATGGCACGATGAATTTCAAACTCGATTTTCGCATCCACTTGGTGGCGAGATAAATCCAAATACGCTAGCACTGCAGATGTACCGAGAATGTCTGCTGTACACTGAATTGCAGTCCGAGGCTGTGTAGTGAGCGACATAGGACACTGCTCGAATCCAGGTTGTGAGATTGCTTCGGGCGGTAACTGCCTGGAAGGTTTCAAAAATTTGGATGAGTGCCCTCATCATTCTACTGATGCGGACCCAGATGTTGAAATTAGCCAAAAAACGTTGGACCCCAATCAGGTCGAGATAGAATCGATACCGGATAGAACCGATATCCGACTGAGCACCGACATTCTATCGAGCGGTAACTCGCTTGATGGTATTGACGCAAATCCGCTAACACGCGAACGAAATAGTACTTTGGTGGTGCTTGCTGGAATGGTGGATAGCGGAAAAACAACAGTTCTCGCAGAACTCTTTGACCGATTCCGTAAGGCTCCCTTTGCCGGCTACAGCTTTGCTGGTTCCCAAACGCTTATGGGATTCGAACAGGTCTGCCATTTGTCGAAGGCTGTCTCGCAAGCTTCAGCCGCCGGCACAAAACGAACGAACATCAGTGAAGACAAATTGCTTCATATGGACCTCCTGGAGGAAGAGGGCGGACATAGACATAGGCTCCTGATGTCTGATCTGTCTGGGGAAAAGTTTGAAGATGCAACTAAGAGCTCTGAGGATCTACGAAGGCTGCCCTTTATGGAACGAGCTGACCACTTTGTTCTCTTTGTTGATGCTGAGGTACTGAAAGACCCAAGGACGCGGCAAACCCTAGCAAATCAGGCGCTAGTACTCATGCGAGCTTGTACAGAAAACAAAACACTTTCTCCAGCCACCCTTGTCACAATAGCTCTATCGAAAGTTGATCAATGGAAGAGCTATGCGGACGATGTATTCTACGTAAATCTGATGTCTAGTCTTCAAGAGCGAGTGGATTCGTATTTTGATCATCCTGCGAATTTGATTTCTTTGGCATCACGACCTGAGCCCCCGCAAGAGCAATCTGGTCTCGATACGATGCTACGTTTGTGGCTGAAGGCTTCCCCTCAATGTGCGCCGGTCATACACAGGCCAATTGTAGAACGGTCAACCGTTAGTCGCCAAATAGACCAATTCGCCTTTGTTGGAGGTCCCCATAGTGAGTAATTCAACAGGGAGTTTGGGTAGAGTGGTGATGGCTGGAATACCAGGCACTGGCAAGTCGACGTACCTTGGTGCTCTTTATCACGTTATCGAATCAGTTAGCGATTCGCCAATAACACTAGACATGCTGCCTGCTCTGAGAGACCACTTAGAGAAACTGAGAACAAATTGGCTTGCAGTCGAGCCGGAAAGCAGAACGTCGTCAGCCGGACCAGTTCCAAGTGAGTTGCTCGTATCTACCGCAGATGCGTCATTCAATCTAAATTGGCCAGACTTATCTGGGGAATTTTTCGAAGAGATGGTTTTAACTAGAACGATTAGGCCGGATGTTCACCGTTTAGTGATGGATGCTACGGCCATGATGCTATTTATTCATCCGACAAAAATTACGTCAGAGCCACGGATTGATGACATCAAAGCCGCAGCTAATGCTTTAGAAGAAATTGAATTAGATGCTGAACCTCAACCTGAACCCTCCGAGTCTGGAGATCCAGATGACAAAGCGATTGACTGGGATCCTTCAATGGTTCCCGGCGAAATAGTTGCAATCGAGTTGATGCAACAACTGATGTCCATTGCCAAGCCTACCAAGCTGAATAAAATTGCGGTCATCATTTCTGCATGGGATCTCATACCGGACAACTGTCCTTCCCCCAAAGTCTATCTTGATTCAGTGCTACCATTGTTCGCACAGTTTCTCGCTGCGAATAAGCAAATATATTCAATAGAAGTGTTTGGTGTCAGCGCTCATGGTGGCGATCCGATTCGAGAGAAGGATCGACTTCAACAATTTGTAAAAGCGACAGACAGAATATCCGTGGTTGGATACGAAGGGGTTTTGCTTGATTCCGGTATCGTCGCGCCATTAGCTTGGCTTTTGAGTAAACAGTGAGTTCCTTGGTTGACATTCATCAGGCAGTTCACGGATATCGGGAAGGACATCGACTTTTAACTGCATCGCTTGAGCTAGATCGCGAATCTGAGCGGGAAATGGTCACTCTTAGCGACCTATCAGGCCAAACGTTACCTCCTGAATTTAGTGAGTATCTAACTGGTTATCCTTTGCCAGAGATGGGGTTATACGTACTGGCGAAAACATGGTACGCATTCGACATGCCAAGGCCGGGATGTGTTTGGACTCATTCACTGCTGATTCCTTTTTCTCTTCTGGCCAGCATTCCTTCACTACAGGTTTTGCTGGGATACTTTAAAGAGCCTAAGGAAGAAACGTTGAGCAGTTATAATCTGCCGATGGCTTTCGAGTTGGATAGTGCGAACGCGGCTGAGTTGCACTCGACTTATGATTTTAAAAGCTCTGTTGGTGATGTGCTATCTAACTTGTATAGGCTTCCCAAATCCCCAATTGCAGTTCCTGTTGAGCGGCCAGATATGGTCGAAGAACTTTACCTCGCTATTTGGTCTCAGCAATGGCCGAGGCTCCGTCGTACGTTTTCTTTTTGTACAGGGTCCATTGGACCCAGACGGGTAATGAGTCACTGGTTCGACTTACAGGCAATGCCAAAAAAGAGTGTGGAAGACTTCGAACGTTTGACCAAGGATGTTGTTGTAGCACAACTAGGTACACCTCCGAATCTTAGATTACTTGATGCTTGGGCTCAACACGCAGAATCGGCGTTAGGATCTACAGATAGCGAATTGCAAACCTTCTTGTTTGAGTACGGGGCCGAGGCAAACGGAGGTCGGAAAGATTTCGAAGCGCTTACGAGACTTTTTGTGGCGCTATTCAAAGACGAAGTATTTCCTAGACAAATGGACTCACACTTTAAGCGCCTGTTTCCAACGAAATCTGATGGGAAGAAGTTTAAGACTAACTATTTGAATGGTGATTTAGGCAGTGAATTGATACGCATGCCGCAATCTCGACTGAAAACGCTGTTAGGCCCTATGGGCGAACTGTTTGGGACATCTGAGTTTGATGTGGAACGGGTAGTTATCGATGCTTGGCGCCGCGATCCAAACGCAGTGATGGACACCATTGAATTGAGCAACAAAGAAGCCAATGGCTTTTCGGACCAGATTGCTACCCAAGTGGCGCACGCAATCGCGACGAATGTATCAATACCCGGATTGATGTTTCAGGCAATCAGCAGCTTAGCGAAACATCACCCTGCAATCCTCATGGATCAATCGTTGGTGAGCAAAGAACAGCGCGCCGAACTATTTCTCTCCTACCTATGTGACAGCGAGGCAACCCCTTCAAACAGAGACTTGATAGTCGGAGTGTTAATTCGAGAAGAAGAATACAGGCTGTTGAGGGATGTACTCGCACAGCGCCCAGAATGGTTCGCGCCCTCGATTACCAGCACTATTGAATTGAATCTAGAGCATGGAGTGACAATTCCAGATCACGAAATTGCGCAATGGGTTAAATCAGCGCCAAAGCACTTCGGCGAGTTATTTGAACGGGTTGCTGAGAAGCAGTCGTTTCCAAAAAAGTCATCTGATTTTGTTTGCGGATTGCTACTGGTTCTCGAAAGCGAAGGCTTACAAACGTCGATAAATGAGAACAATCAGCTATTTTTTACGGAGCTCCTTGAATCGTTTGCTTTGGATGTTTCAGATAAATGTAAGTCGGTCATCGTAGCAATTTATCTCTCGTCCGTTCGAAAGAGCAGCACAGCAGGTGCAAATGTTTCTAGCTACGCGTTTCCAATCTTGTATCGGTTAGTCAAACGTAAATTGTATACTGCCGATGATTGGAGAAAACTGGCTAGGTATTTAGGAGAAGAACGCGTCTGGACGATCTGGGATTGGTCGATAAGAAATGAGCAATCTTGGGATAAATGCCGACAGCTCCTCGAAGGCTATATAGAAAGGTATCTGGTTAATTCTTGGCCTGAGGACATTTTCGAAGATATGTTAGAAAGGGATAGAGAATTGGCCACCTTCATTGAGTTGACCAGTTTGTATAGACACAGATATCTGAAATTTCTGCGTCGCGTCAGTTAGACGCACAGGTTGGTATGCGACCTAACCCGCAGTGCGAGATGCTCCCGATTGCGGGCGCTTACATACCGAATCACCGAAAATGTAATTTCCTGTTTGGACTTGAGAATACACTATGCTCTGCATAGGTTGATGGAACCATATTTGTAGTTGTGCGGAGCGCGCGTAGTGGACGTCGAGGGTCAATTAGGGTCCGATCCACCACCGTTCAAATCTAACTGAGCTCGTGAGGGCTCGTGCCGTTTTCAGTTCCAACACACGCAGCTTTCTGCATTGATGTTGACCTAGACAAAATCAGCATACAGAGCTGTAGGGCTTTCTACGATAGTGCCTGTTGATACCTAGAGCGTGATACCTGAGCTGCCGTACAAAACACGTTGTATCGGAATAGTATTAATCTCACAGCACCTTCTTTTGAAGGCATTGGATATGATCTTGGGGAAATTCGTCTGATTGAAACTCGAACTCGTAGCTGTGGCGTTTGTAGAATTCTATCTCTTCGAATTCAAGAACGTCGTGCTTAGCGGATATACAGCCTCGGCTTCTTCCCATCTCCTCGATCTGTTCTAACAACTGATGCCCAAAACATTGGCCTCGCAATTCCTCGGGCATCCATAACACATCGATCTGCAAAAAATTCCATACGACATTAGCTGTAGTGCCCGCCTTCACATTACCGTTTTTGTCACGAAGGACGACCCCAAACTCGTTATCAGTGTGAGATGGTGGGACGTGATCGGTTGACTCGATGATCATCTGGTGGATCGAAATTGCTTCATCCTGCGTCATGTCGTCGTGGATCTTGTGGTTCATAAGATCAAACTATTCATTCGTTGGCAAAAGGTTAAAGGCGATTTAAAGGAGAAACGACGGCAGTTGATATGGATTATTGAGCGACATCAGTGGGAGCCGCTGACATGATATCGGAGATCAAGAACGACACTAGATTACAACTCAAGCGCCGTGTAGATCGATTCTATCTCTTCGTCTTGGATACACAAATACGCCAACGTTTGTTGCTGCGTTGCGTGTCCAAATGCCTGCATGAGCAACGGGATCGCTGTGTTCTGTTTTGTACGCTGCATATAGCCCCATGTTTTTCTCAACGTGTGGCTACCGTAGTTGCCCTTCAGATTAGCCCGCATGCACCAATCTTTCACCAGGTTGTTGAGTGTTGGCACCGTCAGTGCCTTCTTAGGCTCCCGCCCGGCAAACAGATAGGACTTCTCATCGACCCAGCTTAGATTACGAGTCTCTAGTGCTTTGCGTTCGAGATGTTGTAGCAACCTCTGAATCGCCTCGTACGCGGCGGTGTTTAATGTCACCGCGCGATACTTTTTGGTTTTCTTCTGCTTCACTTCCAGACGATCTGACGGCTGAAGATGTTTCACCTGGCCAATGGTCAGCGACAGCAACTCCGATGCGCGATACGCCGTGTTGATCCCGACAATGAAGAGTGTCTGATTTCGGGGGGCGGGCGCTAACTGCTGTTTGAGCTTATTGATAGCGTTGATGGTCCGAATGGGTTCGACTTTGATGGTGTCACCCAGTTTTGGGTGGTTTGGATTGGGTCCAGCGGCGATCGGCTTTGCTTTGTCCATGTGCCCAACTTTTGTGGTTATTCTTCGGAAGTTAGGTCAAATCATACGGGAGGAGGGCACAATTGCAACCTTAAAATGATATAATAATGTTATTTATCAATAGGTTAAGCGTATTTATTCATGCCCAACTTTTCTCCAATAGTTGGGATTGGGTAGGGGACCGATATCGCGTTTCCATGGGTTTGTAGGTACCGAACGGCCAATAAACGATTGGTCCGTGATTTCGGCCCCATGATGGCACGCCGGCTAGCCGTGGGTTTTTAGGTACCCAAGCGCAACAAACCTGGGCATGGGTTTATAGATACCCGAATTTTGCATGTGGCCTCGTTATTCAGGCGGGCGACCTTCAACTGATGTAAGCATCCGGTGCAGAACTCAACAAGTAACGTCATCGCTACAGCAGCTAAGGAGGAGCTCCATAGATATAGGTTCCACACATCTATGTTCCCGACATGTACGTTCCATAGATGCCGGGAACATAGATGTCGGGAATGAATAATGCCAATGGCCTCGATGGTTCAACTAGCCAAGACTATAAAGGGGATCCAGCCAGTCTTTTTGCTGACCGTGTTTCGTAGAATCACGATTCGTAGATATACGAAACTTAACTCTACGGAATGATCTGGCGAATCAATCGGCTACCAGGGACCCCTAGGTCGCAAATCCGCAAATCCGCAAAGGCAATTTTATGGCGATTCATCAAATCGACGATAATTCATCAAATTATGATATTTACGATGAATCATATTTGCTGGTAGGGCTTAGAGACCAGAATCAGAGCGTGTCCACAGAAAGCAGTTTCCGTACGAAAAACTACAATTTCGCGTGGAGTCGGCCTCGCCATCAACGTCAGAGCTACCACCGTGAAAGCGTCTGAATTCGCTGGGAAATCTCACCAAGCTCATGGGTTCGGGAATCGTCAACCTAGCCGTTGTGGCGAATCCTGAGGCTCTAGCTGCACAAGATCGTTTTCCGTTGTCCTGTGACGGCCACGGCGTCTGAACATTTACCTCAACAAAGTCGGCGTGTCAGAGAATTTACTTGGATTATGGTGGTGGCGTGTCTGAGGTTTTGCTTCAGCGGTGGGCGGCGTAAGAGCAATGTTCAGACAGTTGTCAGTACATTTACCTTGAGGTGTCACACCTTTTACCTGACCGACCATCAACACAAGGTTTTATTTGGCATAGGTCCGCAAGAGGCCGTTTCTCTCTATCTATGTCCATCCACTATGTCCGGTAATTGTTATTACCGGACATAGTATATTTGCCTGAAAAGCGGTAGCATTCCGCCCATCCAAGCCCTAGCCACAGACCAACCATGAGCAATGCCAAACGTACACCTCCCGCACCCATCATTGATAATCTAGTAACACTCAAAGATCGGCATTACCGTGAATCCATGGCTAGTTGGCTGGGTCAGTCTGCGATTTATATGTCTGCTGACTATCGCACGGTAACTCAGTTTCTGTTGAGCTATGACGGTTCAACGGACACCTTCAATGCTTACCGGCGTGAACTTGAACGCTTGCTGCAATGGAGTTGGCGTATCCAAAATCAATCGGTCCATAACCTAAATCGCGACGACATTGTGGCTTTTATCGAGTTTGTTATGGACCCACCCATGGCCTGGATTGGGCTCAGTAATGCGCCGCGTTTTGTCAACCGTGAAGGTCAACGAGAAGCCAATGAAAATTGGCGACCTTTTGTAGCATCGGTCACCAAGTCAGCATTTCGTGAAGGCAGCGCGCCCGACGCAAAACACTATCAACCTTCGCAAGCTTCAGTCCAAGCAGCCTTTGCCGTCCTTTCTTCCTACTACGATTTTTTGCTGCAGGAGTCTTATGTAGAAGCCAACCCGGTTTCCATTATTCGGCAAAAAAGTAAGTTTCTTCAGAAAGACCATAATCAAGCCATCGTGCGCCGTATTAGTGATCTGCAATGGGACTATGTTTTAGAAACCGCAGAGTTGATGGCGTCAAAAAATCCAACGCTCCACGAACGCACGCTATTCGTTATGACGGCGCTTTTTGCTATGTATTTACGCGTTTCTGAGCTTATTGCAAACGAACGGTCGACACCGGTGATGGGTGATTTCAAGCGAGATAGGGATGGTAACTGGTGGTTTCACGTAACCGGCAAAGGCAACAAACATCGTACCGTGACCGTGTCGGATGCCATGCTCAAAGCGTTGCAACGTTACCGAAAATCTCGTGGCTTGAGTGGCCTCCCTCCCCCCAACGACCCTCTCCCACTGATCCCCAAAGCTAGGGGCGGAGCGGCGCTCACCAGCACTCGGCAACTACGTCGCGTTGTGCAGACGTGTTTTGATACCGCATTTGCTCGTATGCGCGATGATGGTATGGAAGAAGATGCCCTAGATTTAAAGCAGTCCACCGTGCACTGGCTGCGTCATACCGGCATATCTGAAGATGTGAAAAATAGGCCCCGGGAGCACGTTCGTGACGACGCTGGCCATGCGTCTATGGCAACTACGGATCGGTATATCGAAAGCGATCAGCGGGAACGACATCGGTCGGGCAAGCGCAAACAGGTGAAATTGCTCGAGGCCGAGTGAACGCTCGGAGCAGACCAGAGCATCTTCTCGCTATTGGTCCTCAGGCTTTTGGGCCAGCGCCCAGACGGTAACAGGGAAGTTTGGTTCGTTTTTCATCGAGCCGAACCACCCCGCCCTTGCCCATCGATTTAGGTTTGCCCTAACACAAGCGCGATTCCCCCAAGAACCCGTAATGGTTTTGCTCATTGGAAATCCTGCCTCATGCAAAAAATGCTGCATGCCGGTCTCAGACCAGCGGGTACAGTCGTGCGGTTGCGGGTGCAGTTTAATCATGAACGGCGTTGCGTTTAGAAAGTAGCCGCCTGGCTTGAGCATGGCGTGCACATTTCGAGCGGCTCTATAAGGCCATAGAAGGTGCTCAAAAACCTGATCGGCAATAATTAAATCGAATTGTTTATCCAAAACGCCTTCGCAAACATCAAATTCTGGATAGTTAGCTTCGGTAAAAGACTTGAAGGGGAGCTCTCGAAAGAATGCCCCAGCAGATATCTCTAGTGCATCCAGTTGCTCTAAATCTATGCTTTTCAATAACTTATGGCAGCTTTCGTACATGACCGGGCGAGTCCAGTGACGCGTTTCGTAACCCAATGCTCCTGCTAGTTTGTGCAATTTTGACTTTGTAGACTCCGCTAGATTCGGCATATGACCTCGAAAGTGCGCGATGAAACCCTAGTTTGATATTTGGGCGCCAGGTAATTTAGATGACGCGGTCAGACTATGGCGCCGGTGTCATTTTACAAAAATGGAACGCTATCCGTCACATGGTTTTCCTGCCGAGCGGCCCCAAAGACAAAATAGAGGATATTGGGGCTTGGCCGAGTCAATAAATGACAACTAACGTCCTGTTAAATCATCGCCCCTTCTCAGTTGGCTTACCCAAGATAGACGGTTGCCCAAACGGGCTTGGTTCACAGATTTACATGTTGCTTAAATGTTTTGCTGATATAATCTCGGCGCGGAGGGAACCGTGGTAATGAGCCAACAAATTGGCAGCAGAGGCAATGGCTACTTAAGTGGCAGTGCATCTGTGATTAGTCGCCCACGGCATCAACCCAGTAGGTCTTAAGGCAGTTCAAATGATTCCCCTATTTCAAGCTTCAAATTCCATTGTGCGATTTGTTTCGTGCTGTGTTCTTTCGTTAGTTCTGGCAGCTTGTGGTGGTACCGGTGGCGGCAGTAGTCGCGCGGCCACCACCGCGGTGAACTTAACCGCAACCGCTAGTCCCGTCATTGAAGGTGACGTTGGTAGTAAGCAGGTCAGCGTCACCGTCAGTTTAAGCGCAGAAGCGGCCTCAGAAGTGACGGTTGACTACGAAACCCAAGATGATGCTGCCGTCGCAGGCGCGGACTACACCGCCACTAGCGGCACCTTAACCTTTGCCCAGGGTGTCCAATCCGCTGAAGTTTTGATCACAATTTTGTCTGATGAGGTAGATGAAGGTAGTGAAGAATCCTTTCGTCTGATGTTCTCCAATCCTACTGATGGGCTAGTGCTGGCCAGCACTGAAATCGAAATTGTTATTACCGATGACGACAGTGCGGGAAATAGCGGCAATACCGGCAACCCTCAGCTAAGCGTCGCTGATGCGAGTGCGCTCGAAGCGAGCGGTAAGGTTGATTTTACTGTGCTGCTAGATGGTCTTAGCTCTTCTGATGTCACCGTTGACTATTCGGCTGTAGCCGGTAGCGCAACGGCGAACGATGATTTTGCACCCAGTAGCGGCACAGTGACTATCCCTGCCGGCCAATCGTCGGCTACGGTTTCTATCGTCACAAACAACGACAGCGTAGATGAAGAAGATGAAACATTTAGCCTGTCGTTGTCGAATGCAACGGGGGCTACGTTAACAACAACAAACGTGCAAGGTGTTATCGAAGATGACGATGGGGCGCCAGAGATTTCTATTGCAGACGTCAGCATAACCGAGGGTGATTCAGGGTCGAGCTTGGCAGAGCTAAGCGTACAGCTAAGCAATGCCAGTGAACGAGCCGTGCAACTGGACTATTCAACCTCCCCAATTAACGCTACCGCAGGCACCGACTATCGATCGATATCCGGCACTTTAGTCATACCGGCAGGTACAATTAGTGCGAGCCTGGCTATTGAAATTCTTGGAGATACCGAGGAAGAGACCAGCGAGGGTTTGTTTGTTGAATTCAGCAATGTACAAAATGGCAGCCTAACAAATGCAACGTCTAACATAACTATTGTTGACGATGATGTTGCTAGTGCAACCTTAGCGAATTTAAGTGTTCCCAATGCCACACTTAGCGAGGATGGGCAAAGCGACCTCCAAGTAACCTTGTCCAGCGCAGTGAGCTCCGATGTAGTTGTCAATTACACTGTGCTTGAGCAATCGGCCAGCGCGGCTGATTTATCCAGTACTACTGGTAGCGTGACAATTGCGGCTGGCACAACAAGTGCGCCTCTGGCGATCGAGGCTGTTGATGACGATATCGATGAGCCGCAAGAGAGCTTTGTTGTAAGCATCAGCACGAGCAACGCAGATACTGTGGTTACCAACCCCAATGGTACCGTTCGAGTGAATGACAATGATGCACGACCTCGGATCAGTGTTGCTAACCTAACCACATCAGAAAGCAACGCCGGGACCACCACCGCCACTGTTCAAGTTACGCTCAGCCACCCGTCGTCGCAAGTAGTCACGTTCAATGCAGCCACTATTAATGGATCTGCGATGGCTGGTTCAGACTATGTCAGCACCTCTCGCAGTCACAGCATCCCGGCATTGAGTACCACTATAGGTATCGATATTGATATTGTTGGGGATACCTTGTTTGAAGAGAGCGAGACGTTCGCACTTAGGGTCAGCAATCCAACGAACGCCATCATTGGCAACAACTCTGCAACCATTACCATCAGTGATAATGATACGCAGACCCAATCGAGTTTCTCTGTCGCAGACACCAGCGCGTCAGAGGGCGCTGGACAAATGCAATTCATCGTAAGTCTTGATGGCGTTACGGGATCCACCGCAACGGTAAACTATGCGTTGAGCAACGGCACCGCAAATGCAGGCTCAGACTATACTGATAGTAGCGGAACCTTAAACTTTCCCGTTGGTACAACGTCGATTCCAGTTTTGGTTTCGATCACCAACGATACGGTTGATGAGTCTAATGAGACCTTCAATTTGATTCTATCCAACCCAACGCCTAGCAACGCCAGTATTGCGGATGGTACGGCAACTGCCACCATCATCGATAACGACGATCCAATTGTCACCCCTACTCTATCTATTGCGGATGCCTCGATCACTGAAGGCGACTCCGGTAGTCAAAACTTGACGTTTACCCTTAGCTTGAGCTCAGCGAGTTCTTCCGATATCACTGTGAACTACAGTACTGCTAATGGCAGCGCTACCGCAGGCAGCGACTACACCAGTCGAAGTGGAACAGTAACCTTTGGTGCTGGATCGCTGTCGCAAACCATTAATGTCCCCGTCATTGGTGACACAACCAGCGAAGGATCTGAGCAGTTTACCCTGAACCTTAGTGGTGCTAATGGCGCGACCTTGGCTGATGCAACGGCTACAGGGACGATTCAAGACAACGATGGTGCGAGCTCGCTGTCCATAGCGGGAGGTAGTCGCAACGAAGGCACTGGATCAAACACAGCATTCAATTTTGTAGTAACCCTAGCGCCCACTTCTGCTAACAGTGTAAGCGTGGCGTACGCCACCCAAGCTGGTACCGCAAGTGCTGGGGCAGACTTCATATCTACCAGCGGCACACTAACCTTTGCAGCAGGCGAATCATCCAAAAACATCGCGGTGCCAATTGTGGCCGATAGCGTCGATGAAGCGAACGAAGCTTTTTCTGTCACCTTGTCATCACCCACCAACGCAACGCTGAGCGTTGCAAGCGCTACGCTAACTATTATTGATGATGATGTTGCAGGGCCTGGTCCCGTAGGTCTGAGCTCTCGCCCAAGCAACACTTCATGCGTTGCTCCGGCCGAAATCCCTGGCGGAGGGGGTAGTTTGTCGCTGGTAAAGGCATTCCCTAACCTTCCAGATGATTTCGCACAAACCATTGGTATACGGCAGTCGGTAAACGATACGTCTAAGTTCTTCGTTTTCCAGCGTTTGGGTGCAATCCGCCGTTTTGACAACACACCAAGCGTGAGCAGCGCACCGCTATATCTGCAGCTGAACAATCTGTACGGTGGCAATGAAGGCGGCCTACTCGGTCTTGCGTTCCACCCCAACTGGCCCTCCGTTAAAGAACTGTTTGTTTCTTACACCTCAGGCACAAACGACGCGAATATGGTTTCGCGAATTTCACGCCTTATCATTTCGAATGACTCCTCTCTGCCTGCAACCTTCACCGAGCAGATATTGCTAACCGTTGATCAGTTCAATAGCAATCACAACGGTGGAGATCTGCACTTTGGGTCCGATGGCTTTCTGTATGCAGCCTTTGGTGACGGCGGCAACTCGGGCGATCCGAGCGGTCATGGTCAGAACAACACACGCTTACTTAGCTCAATGATTCGTATTGATGTGGTTGGCGTTAACTTCCCATCACCGGGATACAACATTCCTGGAACTAACCCCTTCGCGGGCAACAGTAAATGTGGGCCGGCGGCAAACGCTTCTAACTGCCCGGAAATTTATGCTTGGGGATTCCGCAACCCTTGGCGTTTCAGCTTTGATACCAGCACAAATCGACTTTGGTTAGCCGATGTTGGCCAGTTCCTCTACGAAGAAGTCAATGTAGTAACCCGTGGTGGAAACTATGGCTGGCGCTGCAGAGAAGGTGCTCATGACTTCAACACCAGCGGTTGTGGCGGTGGCTTGATCGATCCGGTGCACGAATATGCCCATAGCAATGGCAATCTGGCTGTCACTGGGGGTTATGTCTATCGCGGAAGCGATGCTCCATCACTAGCAGGTAAATACTTATTCGCGGACTATGGTAGTGGTCGTATCTGGACCCTTACGGAGACTGGCGGTAGCTACACATCGAACGAAGTGCTCGACACCTCTTTGTCCATCGGTGGTTTTGGCCAAGGTGCCGACGGTGAGGTTTATGTTGTACCAACAGTTGCGGCAGGCGGCATATATAAGTTCTCAGAGAGTGGCGGCGGAGGCGGCAGCGGTGAGTATGACGTTGCCGATAGTTTAGCTAATACAGGTTGTTTCCAGGCGGGTAACCCACAACTCCCGACTAGCGGCCTTGTTGACTACGAACCAGCCGCTTCCTTCTGGTCAGACGGCGCGACAAAGGAGCGCTGGGTTGCCTTGCCGAATAGTGGCGATATCAGCGCTCAGTCTAGTGGCGAGTGGGTCTTCCCGAACGGCACAGTGCTAGCAAAACACTTTAGGTTGCAAAACCAGCTAATCGAAACCCGACTTATGATGCGCCATCCTGATGGCGAGTGGCGAGGCTACACTTACGAGTGGAACAGCGGGCAGACCGCAGCAACCCGCGTTCGCAATGGTAAGAATCGCTCGGTCGGCGGTCAAACTTGGACCTACCCAAGCGAAAGCGAGTGTTTAAGTTGCCACACCAACGTGTCTAACTACGCGCTTGGTTTGGAGACAGCTCAGCTAAACAGCGACCACACCTACTCGAGTACTGGTATAACTGACAACCAAATCGAAACCTTCAACCATATAGATATGTTCACGGCGGATTTAAGTGAGCCGGTATCGGGATTGCCTGCCCTGGCTGACCCTGAGGACACTAGCGCTTCGTTAACCGACAGAGCTCGCGCTTACCTGCATACGAACTGTGCTCAGTGTCACCAGCCAGGTGGACCTACTGGCACCTCTTTGGATGTTCGCTACAGCACAAGCCTACAGAACTCCGGTCTATGTGCGACGCCAAGCGAGGGGAACTTAGGTATCTCCAACGCAAGGATTCTAGCGCCAGGTGATGCTAGCCGTTCGGTACTGGTGGCAAGAATGAACACGCGTAACGCTAGCGCCATGCCACCACTTGGCTCTAATGTAGTAGACAGCGCGGGTGTTACCTTGATGTCTAATTGGATCAACAGTCTAACAACCTGCCCTTAGGTAAGTTATGGCTAACAGGAGCTAACCCAGCCAAGCTGACATGGATATTCAGTTTGTAAACCACGCATCCTACGTCTTGCGTAGCGACGCCATCAGCTTGCTGGTTGATCCTTGGAGCCAGGGAGAGGTCTTCAATAATGGGTGGGCACTATTGTGCCCTACCCCCATAGCGCCTTGTGACATTGCTGATATCACACACATTTGGTTTTCACACGAGCACCCCGATCATTTTAGCGTCGCTGATCTGCAGGCGTTTCCTGAAGATCGGCGCGCACAGATAAAAGTTCTGTTTCAGCGCACCGAAGACCAGCGGGTGATTGACTACTGCCACAAGCTAGGCTTTCAAACCGAAGAGCTGCCTCTCAATCAGTGGTACAACTTGCAAGATATGGAGCTGTACTGCGGTAGTGACCCAAACCCTTATGCGGATTCCTGGCTCTTAGCTTGCTCTGCTGGGCAAAGCGTTCTGAATCTCAATGATTGTGATCTGCTTGAGGCACACAGTTGTGACCATATTGCTTCTTTAGGGCGCATTGACTTGCTGTGCACGCAGTTTTCGTACGCAGCTTGGCAAGGTAACCCAGCCGATGTGGTTCAACGACAAGCCGAAGCTAAGGTGCATTTGGATGGGGTTGTACACCAGGCCAAAAAATTGCAGCCGGACTACGTGCTACCTTTTGCTAGCCATATCTGGTTTTGCCATGAAGAGAATGGTTATTTGAATCAAGAGGCGAATCGCATCGATCAGGTATGCGATGCGTTGTTGCAGCAAACCAGTAGCCAACCTTTGGTCCTCTACCCTGGAGACCGCTGGACTATTGGTAGCGTTGCTCATGACAATACAGTAGCGCTGGCTAAATTTGCCGAGCAATACAAAACAATTGGAACGGCCCAGCGTCCTGCGCTACAGGCCGAACCAGTAGAGCGCCAAGAGTTGATCACCGCCGCTCAAGTGTTTGTCCAACGCTACTACCAGCTTAAAGCGCCTAGCAGCTTTGTGTTTCTCGCGTTGGAGAGCTTTCGCAATCGAGCACTGGGTGGAGCCTCGCTGCTGACCAACCTCATGCAGCTTGTGCTGTTGAGCCGGGAGAGCGCTAAGGTCTATGTGACAGATCATAAGCGTTCCTACGAGCTGTCTACCCGAGGTTTAGTAGAGGTTGAGTTGGGCCAGGCCGATTGCGATCTGTCTGTCGGCTCCGAGTCGCTGCTACACTGTTTTCGGGTTGCTTGGGGGGCGGAGGCATTACGCATCAATGGCCGCTTTCGTGAGCCGGATAAGGTGCCTGAAGCGCTTGCTTGGCGGCATTACCCCAATCGCTTTTTTAACTATTTCCTGCTCCCAAGACGCATCAGCCTGGGGCAGGCGTCCAGTTTTGGGGCTCTGGCCAAACAATTGCTGAATAAACTAGTGCGCCGGCTAAAGCCGTAGTGACCAATGGTTAGGCAGGTTGGCTTGCAGCCAAAGGTGGCGTTGCTAAGTTTGCTGCGGCAGCCTCTGGCCGTGGAAACGCTTTGTGGTGCCATTCAACCATCGTATCGATGACGAACTGCTGATCTTTTAGCGCAGTAAAAAGGTGTGTAGCCTCTGGTGCAAAGTGCACTTCGAGACAGTCGTCAAAATCTACCTCTGGAAAGGATTCTTCAAACTGCGCTTGGTAGTTGTAGTCTTTCTGCTGCCCACCAGAAAAAATAGCGAGCACCTTCGCCTTCCGCGCCACAAGCTTATTCAAGCCTTCAACCAGCTTCTCTCGCGGCGGTGTAACGCGGATATAGTCTGGGTCTGAATACCACTCGTCGCGATCATCATCTTGTTTGGAAAACAGCTCAATCACCTTGTTCCATTGTCGCCCCCAAGCGACTGGACTGATCACTTTGGGTAAATACATGTTCCAAAATAAGTTCAAACGGGATTTTTGCGTTGGATAAAACCAAGGATCTAGCTGCGCAATACCAATAACCCTTGGGTCATCAACCCCGTATTCAAAGCTGACATCGGCCCCTGAACACAGGCCGAACAAAACGAATGCCTTTAACCTAGCGCGCTTCTCTAGATAGTCGATTGCCTGCCCTACTTCAACCAGCGCTGACTCTTCAAAAGTACTAGAGCCTCGTCGCGCACCGCTATCGCCAATACCCGCATGGTCAAAACGCAGGCAAGTAAAGCCTTGTTGAGCCATAGCCCGGGCGATTTTGACGTGCATGCGGCCGGCGCCTGCGCGGTGCAAAATGCCGGAATTCATTATAATTAAGCCCGTTTGGTTGCTGGCAACGCCTTCGGCCGGCTGGCTCATAATGCCAACAAGTGACGAGTCGCCAAAAGTGACCGCTTTTTCAAGTATGGGGGCGGAAATGCTCACGGGTATAGTCGCTCAGCTAACACAGGCTACAATGCCTTGAATGATGGCCTGGGGTAGCAGTAGGGATCCGAAGGCATCAATTTCACACCAATTACCTGGACTCTCGATATGCTGGAAGGCCATTTTACCCCCGGAACGTTTAGATACTTGCTCAAGATTAGAGTAGCTGTCTGTCATGGAGGACACAAGAATAAAAGCCTTGCCTTTACCGCCATACAACTTGTCTGTAAGGTTTATTGTCGATAAATCCAGCCGCAACTCGGCGGTTAGCTCATAGCCCATAATCCCGACAGTTTCGCCATTGGCCACCTTGCGGTTCATGTCGGCGAGGTGATTTTTGCCCGGTTCATAGACCGCATCGGCAGCCAACATTTCAGCCACGTACGCGTCCCCATCTAGCACGGGATCCCAAAGCACCACCTCATCAATATCATCGTATTGCTCAGCATATTGCCAGGCTAACGTGGCACCAAATCGCAAACCAACCAAGGATACGGATGAAACGTTGGCGTTATCTTTTAACTCTTCCACCGCAGTTTTGATATCCGCCAGCCACTGCTTAGTTGAGCCAGCGCTGGTATCGCCAGCGGAATCACCTGTGCCGTAATAATCAAACCGCAGCACGTGGTGCCCAGCCTTAGATAGATTCGTGGCTAGCTGCCGAAACGCACGGTGCGACCGCAGTCCTTCGACACCTACAGGGGGACAGAGCAGCAAAGCTGAGCTGTTGGTCAACTTGCGAGTGGGCGGATGATAGATCCCGAACAGGGGTTGCTCAGATTGACCAAAATACATGGGTAGCATGGCTTATTTAGACCCTCTACCGGTGACTGCGTTCATTAACCGCTTAGTGATCCCCATGCTCTTTGCTTCGTCCTTCGTATCCGTCGTTTCTGCAGAGCTGCGGCGATCAATCTCAGCCGCCGTTTGTTCAAGAGTGTAAACAACGACTACCACGTCCTCTAGTCGCACCCCAGTTTTTCGCTTCAGTTCAGCTAATACGCGTACCGCTAACAGTGAGTGGCCACCTAGATCAAAAAAGTTATCCGTAATGCTAACCCGGTCAATGCCCAGGGTTTTCTGCCACACCTCTTTCACCACCTCTTCGGTCGCCGTGTTTGGAGCGACATAATCATCGGCTTCGGCAAACGGATTTTGCACGCTTTGCTCGTCGATGAGCCCATTTTCCAAATAGTCAAATTCGTCTGTTTCGATGTAGATAGAGGGCACAAATTCATCTGCGAGCTCGCCACGCATGAATCGACGAATCTCGCTTACGGTTGCAGACACTGAATCATCTTTCGAGAAAATGGCTGCAATTTGTTGATTTCCCATACGATCTACGTTGGTTAGAACCAACCCATCCAGAATTGCCGGGTGTTCGAGCAAAGCTGCACGAATTGGCTCCACATCCAGTTTCAGCTGATTTCGCCCTATATTGGCCGCCGCCATATCAATTGCATCGGTGTCTAGGGTTGCCAACTGCTCGAGCAATGGTAACGGAGATACGGCCACTTGCCCCGCTTTGCTAGCCAACACTTCGAGTAATGCCTGCTGCCCCATCGAGTTGCTAATACCGCGCTCGTTTAAAGCGCAAAGCTCAGCTTCTGACGATGCCTGTGAGATAGGCTCTGGAATTTCTGCCGCTCGAAAACGGGTTGTTGGCAAGGGTTTGGTTTCAGCCATACCTTGAGTTTCAGCAAGGCGCTTTAATACAAACTCTGAGATGTTGGCAACAACCTGCCCTTGCGGTGTTAATACCTGGATATCGAATACAGCTAGATCACCTAGTTCAGATAAATCTTCGCGGTAAATGGCATAGCCGTAAAGATGAGGGGGCATGCGTTCAAAAAAATCCAACTTGGTGTATCCCAGAGGAACGTAAAAGTCATTGCCGCGCTCAAAGCCAGGGACCAGTTCCAGCACCCCTGCTGTGGCTAGATCAAGCAACGCGGGATGTGAATGATAGGTGTTTACATCGTCTGCGAACTGATCCGCTAGGCGTAGCTCAATGAGGCTTTGTGAGTCGTTGATCCAAGCTTGCTGGATTGATTGTGTCCAACGTTTACCGAAGGTCAAAAAGGCCGTCTGCTCGTTAGTATGATTAGGCAGTAAGGACATCTCTGACTGTAGGCTAGCAATATCCACGACCTGCGGCCGGGAACCTGAGAATCTGGCGATCGTGCCTTTTGCGTTGGTATACCAGGTTTGCTGATCCTCAGCATCTGCATGGCTCATGATGACGAAGTTTGCACCCTGGTCATCTATTGCATCCAACTGCACGCGTATCTCTACGGTTGCTGGGCTTGCGGGGTCCACTTCACTGGGTTTGCAAACGATCGGCGTCATAAAGACCACATCACGCATCGTGACCGCCCGGTAAGCGGCCATGGGTTCGAAAGCGGCTTTTGCTATCTCCAGGTAAGCTGTGCCTGGAAGAACGGAAGCACCCTGAGCAAACTTATGTTCCGCTAGCACCCAGTGGTCTGTCGTGTTCAGATGCATACTGTACACATCTGTATCGGCATCACTCAGCAGCAAATCTTGTAACAGAGGATGTCCTAGGGCAGCGCTATGCGGTTTGGCGTTGCTAAAGAAACGGTGTGCCATCCCGGTTTGCGACCAAGGTGACCAGTTGATCGATACCAATTTAGCGCCACCTATCTGGTAACCAGCTTGGGCCGCCGAGTCGAGCACTGCGTTGGCCGCAACATAGTCTACCTGACCTTTAACACCGACCAAGCTACTGATAGAGGAGAAAGCGACAAAAAAGTCTAAGTGCTCTTGTTGTAGAGCTTGCTGCAAGTGGTTGAGGCCGATGAGCTTGGGCGCGATAACATCCCAAGCAGCGTAAGCTTCTTTGTAGGCTAGGAGTTGATCATCAACAGTGGCCGCGGCGTGAATAACACCCTGAATTTGCCCCAAGTTTTTACTACGTTCAATTAGCTCTTGTGTTGCCTGCAATCGTGTTATGTCAACCTGTTCGAGTACAACCTGCGCACCTTTTTCACGCAGCTTCCGTACGTTGCGGATAACACGACTAGCCCGATCGTCCCCTTCATGATTATCGAGCCACAAATCCCAATCGGCCTCAGGCACATTTAAACTGCGACCAACCAGGACAAGCTTGCGAGCACCTTGTTCAACCAATGCCAACGCGCTTTGAAAACCAACACCGCTCTGACCACCAGTAACAAGGTAAACGCCGCGGTCGCTAATGGGTAGAGCGTTGTGAGTATTTGTCTCTGAGGCGCTTGCATATTCGCGCACATAACATTGATCATTGCGAAGCTGGACATACCCACCGCTCCCACTTACTAACTCGGCAAGCAAAGTGGATCCAGTAGATGCCGCATCAACTTCAACATAACGTGAAGATATTTCCGGGTATTCCAAGCCTAAGACTAAAGCAGGCCCAACGGCCATTGCCTGATTTAAATCAGGCTGAAACTCATCATTGGCTGAAGTGTTGGCGCGACCAACGAAGTTAGCTCGAAGACCTTTGGCATCAACTTCGCTAAGTGCCTGGCTAATCTGCAACGGAAGGTCAAAGCAACGAGTGAATTCGGTGTTAGCTGATACCTGCCCAGACGCTGGTGCTAGATAGACGACGCAGGCATCTTCAGTTTCCGCAAGTGCAGTATTCAAAAAAGCCGTGATTTCATCTGAATCTGTTGTTATTGATTGAGAGCTGAGACCTACTAAAGGTGGCTCACCGAAAACTTCAATGTCGTTTTGCGGCGTAACCTCCGCATGTTCTAGGGTTAACCCCATGTGTACAGCACTGTCGTTTAGCGCCTGAACTAAGGCACGATCTTCAGGCCAAGACAAAAGTACCAGCTTGCCGGTGTTTTGGGGCTGGAGTACCGCGACATCACGCGGCTGCCAACTGACAGTGGTTAGCCAATCTGCAGCACTGAGGTCTGCCTCTTTAGTTGCTGATGTACTACTTTGTGTTTCAACCCTGGGATCAGGATCGATCCAATGCCGCTGTTTAGAGAAACCGTAGCCAGGCAACGACATCCGTTGTCTGTTGTAACCCAGATGATACTTGTTCCAGTCAATAGGCAAGCCAGCAACCCAAAGGGCACCCACGGCAAGCAGCAATCGTTCGCTATCATCAACTTGCTCGGCCGCGCCAGGTAGGGAAGAAATGGCATGGTGTGTGTCACTGTAGGCTGCTTGTGCAGTCGCTAGTCGGGACAGCGAGTTACCTGGCCCAACCTCCAGCAGAATTCGATTCGAATCCTCCAATAAGGTTCGAACGCCTTGCGAAAAACAAACCGGCTGCCTCAGATGTAAGGCCCAATACCTAGGATCTGTGGCCTGAGTATCCGTTATCCATGTGCCAGTAATGTTGGATACAAATGCCAGTTGAGGTCGATGCGGCTCAGCGGTTCTGACCAATGCCTCAAACTCGTTGAGTATAGGCTCCATCGACCGGCTATGAAACGCATGCGAAGTACGCAGCAAAGTGTTGCCGATTTCTTTGGCGGTTAGCCCTTCAGCAAATTCCTGGATGTGCTCGCGACTTCCGGATACAACACAGAGCTCAGGTGCATTGATTGCTGCTATTTCTAGGTTGCTGGCGTTAGCAAGCTCAGCTTCGAGAGCGTCTTGTGACAACATCACAGCGAGCATAGAGCCCGCCGGCATGGATTGCATCAGAGCCCCACGCGCGCAGACTAGGTCCAAGGCCGCATTACGGTGGAACACACCGGCAATAGTTGCGGCAACGTATTCGCCAATACTATGCCCGATCAGTGCATTAGGTCGTAACCCCCAATGCATCCAGAGTTGAGCCAATGCGTATTCAACAACAAACAGGGCCGGTTGAGTAATCGCCGTGTTGTTTAGTTGCTTTTTAGCCTCATCGCTATCCACCGAGAACATTAGGTCGCGCAAATCCAAGCCCAGTTTGGGTTTTAGATGCTCGCAACATTCATCAACTTCTTTGCGATATACGGCTTCAGAGGCATAGAGCTTTTGGGCCATACCGAGATGTTGGGCACCCTGGCCCGGGAACATGAACGCTAGGCTTGCCTCGCTTTCAGTGCAAGTGCCGGCAACCGCTGATGTTGCTTCCATGAGATCTAACCGTGAACTAGCCTCCTCGGCGTTAGCGGCTACCACCGCTCGACGCAACTCGAAACTCATGCGACCAACTTGGCTTGTGTAGGCTATGTCGGCCAGCCGATCTTCACTGTGAGGCTTGGATAGGGTTTCGATTAGATGGTCACAATTGGCATCCAGCGACGTAGAGTTTTTTGCGGAGACCAAAAATAACTGATGTTCGCGGGCCTCTGCGCTGCTAGGCGTGTTTGTCCATTCCTCAAGGATTAAATGAGCATTGGTGCCACCAACACCCAAAGAACTTATACCGGCCCGGCGCGGCGTCTCGGCATCCGTGTCCCAAGGCTTGGTTTCTGAATTGACATAAAATGGGCTGCTAGCAAAATCTATATCTGCATTTGGACTGGTGTAATGCAGGCTGGCTGGCAGCGTTTTATTTTGTAGCGAAAGAACGATCTTTATCAGTCCGGCGATACCTGCAGCCGTGTCGAGGTGGCCAATGTTGGTTTTTAGGGAGCCCAGCGCACAGTGCTGCACTGGTCCAGTGTTTGCATAAGCCTGCGATAGCGCAGCAACTTCTATTGGATCACCAACCAAGGTGCCAGTCCCGTGCGCTTCAACGTAAGTGACGGATTCTGGCTCTATCTCAGCAATATCGAGTGCTTCAGCAATCGCTCGCACTTGTCCATCTACGGACGGTGCTAAATACCCGGCTTTTTGCGCGCCATCGTTGTTGATTGCGGAGCCTTTGATGATGGCTCGAATATCGTCGCCGTCAGCAATCGCATCTTCGAGCCGGCGCAGCACAACTACCCCAGCGCCGCTGCCAAATACAGTACCAGCGGCCTGGGCATCAAATGCTCGGCAGTGACCGTCGGGAGAAAAAATTTCACCTGGTTTGTACAGATAGCCTTGTTGGTGAGGAATCTCAACTGTTGAGCCGCCGGCGAGAGCCATATCGCACTCGCCGTTGAGCAAGCTTTGGCAAGCAGTATGTACCGCAACCAAAGAAGTTGAGCATGCAGTTTGGATATTAACGCTGGGGCCGGTTAGATTAAGTTCGTAAGACAAACGTGTGGCCAGGAAATCTTTATCGTTGCCAGAGTGTCGCAGCAAAAAGAAACCAGCAGAATCGAGCAACTCTTGGTTGCGCAGCAAGTTGTAGGTCATGTACGACCCGTAGCCGCAACCGGCGAAGACTCCGATCGCACCATCGAAATTTTCTGGAATTTGCGCTGCATCCTCCAGCGCATGCCAGCCGCACTCCAAGAACAAGCGATGCTGAGGATCCATTATCGATGCTTCTTTGGCGTTGATGCCAAAAAAGCCCGCGTCGAATCGATCCATCCCTTCAAGAAGCACGGCGCGCTTAACGTAGGCCGGGTCGTCGAGCAGTTTCTGTGGGACCCCAGCGGCTAACAGCTCTTCGTCGGATAAATCCACAATGGCTTCTTTGCCATCCACAAGGTTTTGCCAAAACTTAGGGAGTGAGCTTGCACCAGGCAAACGAGCAGACATACCCACAATGGCAATACTTAGGTCATCTGAGGCTGTCGAATTGTTCAAGGTTTCAGTTCCGTGTTAACCAGTTTAAGCCGCCTTCATGGCTGGCTCGGTGCAGCAAATCTTGCTGACGAGCATACCGTTCTCGCTACATTCCGTTGCGTCGTTTACGCATTTGTCGACGCCGTTCAGACCTAGATTTACCACCCTTGGCAACGTCTCCACTTTGTGAGCCGGCCCCGATTTTATGGGCAAGCAGTTTTACCGTTGGGTACCGAAATAGGTCCACGATGGCGATAGGGACGTCGTAGACGGCCTGAAGTTTGGACAATACGCTCACCATGTGCAGTGAATGGCCTCCCAGATCAAAGAAATTGTCGTTTAAGCCCACTCGGTCCAACCCCAATACCTGACTCCAAATGTTGGCGATTGTCGCTTCGTGCCCACTACCGGCTGCGGTGCCAGACATGCCATGTTTTGGCATCTCTGGTGCTGGGAGCCCTTGTCGATCAATCTTACCGTTTGGGGTCAGAGGGAAATTTGACAGGGTGACAATGCGTGCCGGAATCATATGCACCGGCAGAATATCGCGCAGCCGCAAGATCTCCGCTTTAGTATCTACGCCAGACTTGGATGGTATGACGTAAGCCACGAGCATGGGGTTGTCTGGCTTGTCGAGTCGCACGATGGCAACCGCACTGGCAATGGCCGACGAGCTGCTTAGAGCCGCCTCTATCTCGCCAAGCTCGATCCTGAAGCCGCGGAGCTTAACCTGAAAATCGCTTCGGCCTTCATAGAGCAAGCCATGCTCAGCGCTTAAGCGGGCGCGGTCTCCCGTTTCGTACAACTTACCTTCTTGTGCGTCAGAAAACGGATTAGGAATAAACTTGTCAGCGGTTTGTTCCGGCTGGTTTAGGTAACCCCTAGCCAAACCATCTCCAGCAATATACAAATCACCGATGCAACCACTGGGAACCAGCTCAAGATGCTTGTCCAGTAGATACATTTGGGTGTTTGCAATAGGTTGACCGATACTCACCAACCTATCTTGAGTGTTGAGCTCTTGGGTTGAAGACCAAATTGTTGTTTCTGTGGGTCCGTACATGTTCAGGACTTTGCCTTGCACAAGGCCGCTGAGCTCCTTTGCCGTATTGACGCTTAGTGGCTCGCCCCCAACCAACAGGCACTTCAAACTTGAGATGGCTTCCTTGCTACCATCAATGTTGAACATCATGTTGATCAGCGACGGTGTGGATTGCATATGCGTTACACCGTGTCGAAAAATTTGCGCAGGTATGGACCAGTCGTGATCTGAAACGGTGCCGGTCTGGTTAGCGTTTGATTGCTCTAACTCCGTCATGAGCTGAGATATCATCGGCAGATGGTCACGCACCAGATCAGGTTCGATACCAAAATCTAGCAGACAAGCAAATTCATCCACGCCCGCGGCAACCGCTTGGCTGACAAAGCTGCGACACTGCTCGGTGCTGCCAATCAAGCTGTTGCCATCAATAAATTTGGCCGCCTGCCTAGTTAGCAGCTGCTCTTTTTCTGCCTGAGGTAACTGGGCTAGGTCACCCAGTTGCTCTTCACCCAATGCCTGGACAAGACTTGAGGAGCTTTTGAGGTACTCTATCAACGCTGGTATGGCCTTGCTTTGAACCAGGTTGGTATCAGGGTCGGCGATAAAAGTGTGGACCATCAAGGTGACTTGGCCGGGACCAGAATGCCCGGCATCTCGGCGAGCCTGACGGTAGGCCTGTAGATTGGATTGGAGCAGTTTTAGATCTTGGCCTAGTAGATGGGTCAAGATATTCGCGCCAAGCTTGCCTGCCGCGATAAAGGTTGCCGGTGTTCCTGCTGCCGTTAACCAGATAGGGAGCTGGGCTTGGACAGGAGGTGGTTGGATGCCAACGCTGGTTGTATTGCCTACGCCGTTAGTGCGTTCAATAGAACCGCCGCTCCACAGCGTCTGTACCTGCTCAATTTGTTCAAACATGCGCTCTTTGCGCGCATCGAAATGCTCTGGCGCTAACACAAAATCATTGCTATGCCAGCCTGAAGCAAAGGATATGCCAGCCCTACCTTGGCTTAGATTGTCGACAACGCTCCAATCTTCAGCAACGCGCAACGGGTCATGCAATGGCAGCACGACGCTGCCAGCTCGCACCTGCACTTGCTGTGTTGTAGCGGCAACCGCGGCTGCAATGACAGCGGGGCTTGGATAGCTACCACCAAAATCATGGAAATGTCGTTCTGGAGTCCACACGGCTTCAAAATTATTTTTGTCTGCAAACTTGGCAGTATCCAGCAACAGCTGATAGCGGCTAGCAGAGCCACCGGCAGCTTGGTCATTGGCTGAAGCGAAGAAGAACGCACTGAATGCAGGACGACCCTGATGGCCTTGGTGATTGGGACCACGCAAGCCTTCCTGGGCCAAGGCGCTAACGTTGTCTGGTTGCACGACAACGGTGAAGCCTCTGGATAACGTCCACAGAAGCTCAAGTACCGAAATATCAAATGAGATGCTGGTGACCGCGAGAAAGACATCGCCGGCTTTGTGCTCTACCCGTTGATCCATACCTGCAAAAAAATTCAATACGTTGCGGTGGGTCAAGCAAACGCCTTTGGGATTGCCCGTAGAGCCCGAGGTGTAGATGACGTAGGCAAGGCTAGTGTGATTGGTTGGCGGCAGCACTGCCTCACCCTGTGCGCTGTCAGCAAGCATAGTGAGGGTTAAACAGCGCGCAGCACTGTCTCTGAACAGCGTTAGTTGGGCAGAACCCACCAGCACCCGATGCAGTTGCGCATCGCTTAGCACGTACTGTAAACGCGTTAACGGATAGTGCGGATCTAACGGGACATAGGCGCATCCAGCTCGCATGATGCCAAGCATCGCGATAACCACATCGGCCGAGCGCTCCATACATAGACCTATAAGATCACCGCTCTGAGCGCCGTCTGCGAGCAATCCTTGTGCAACTTGCGCCGTTTTTTGATCGAGCTCTTTGTAACTGAGCTCAACTGAATTGAAGCGCAGCGCTGAAAGTTCCGGAGTTTGTTGCGCTTGTGCAAGAAACGCACTGACTACGCTATCGCCGGGTTCTGTTGGATAGTGCGTTTGGGTATCGTTAAACTTATAGCGCAACCTCTGCTCTTCCGCCTCAGGAAGATATGGCACAGACCAAAGCGAATTGGCACCTGCAGTCTCGGCCAAACCCACAAGTATTCGCTGCAGCCGTTCTACTATAGAGGTTGCGGTCGTGTGGGTTACTTGACCAAATTTGTAGACGAGCCGAAACCAGAGTTCGCTTTCGCCATACCCGTATAAAGTGAGCGGATGGCTTGTTAACTCAATTAACTCAAATTTACGGTTCTGGTGCTGAGGCCCCAACCCCTGCATGGTTGAGTTTAAATGCTCGCGATCAAACACAATCAACGTATCGTAAAGGGCAATGCCAGGCTCAAGCTGCGTACCATGTTGTATGTCCACGAGCGGCGTTTGCTCGAATTTCCGCATCGCTAGCGATTGTTGGCGTAGATTTGTTAAAGCACCAGCTACGGAGATGTCACGTGGCAATTCGCACAACACCGGCAGTGAATTGATGAAGAGCCCTACCACCTCATCGGCTTGGGCAATGGTCTCTTTGCGCCCGGCACGTATGGACCCAAAGATCACGCTTTCGTCTTCCGTATGGCGCGACAACAAATAGGCCCACGCCAGCTGAAGCAAATCACCAAGGGTTGCCCCCAACTCAGCCGCTAAGGTTTTGAGTTGTTGGGTTTGCGCCTGGCTGATACCGCCTTTCACCTCGGCTCGCTGCGAAGGTCCACTGTAGGTTTGAACAAAGGCGTCAAGGCTAGTTGGAGTCTGAATTTTGTGAAGTTGATCTTTCCAGTACGCCTGGCCAGCGGCGTTGTCGAGATCAGCAAGCCAGTCTAAGTACTGGCTATAAGCTGGTCGGTTCGGAAACTGGACAGGCTTACCTGCAAGCAGAGCATCATACCCATCCAAAACGTCGCTCAGCACCAACGGAAATGAGCGCCCGTCCATTAACACATGGTGAAATGTCCAAACTAGGGTCCAGCGCTGGGGGCCAAGCTGGGCAAGGGTTAGCCGAAACAACGGCGCGCTATCTAGGCTGATACCCCGCTGCCTGTCAGCAGCCAAAAATTCGCTTAGTGACTGTTCAGCGTTGCCCCCATCCCATTCCAACTGACTCCAGCTTAAGGTCACGTTTTGGTGGTAGTTCTGTGTGGGTGTGGCTTCTCGCCATGCCAACGATATGCGCAGCTGTGGGCAATGATCTGTATATAGGGTCCAAGCTTTATGCAGCAAGTCAGGGTTAACCGACTCGTCAAAATCCACAACAATTTGCTCGATGTGGAGTCCTTGATTTGGCGCCGCCAACTCGTGATAGAGCATGCCTTGCTGGAGCGGCGCCAACCTATGTTCTGATGTCTGCGTCACTGCCCTTTCCTTTCGGCTGATTGCGTTTGATCCATAAACTCTTAAAGCGATAGCATTTGTGGTTCAAATTGCTAAGGCATTTTGCTTAACCTAGTGCAGCGATACGAAGACAGTACTGCAATGGACCTAGGCATATAGCAAGTTAATTGTTGTTTGTAGCCTGGCCCGGCAGTCGATGCATAGCATTCCTAGTTAAGGCTACTTTTCTTACAGTGAGTATCGCAGATTGCGGCCCACATGGCTGCGAACCACTGCTAACAACCATCCCATTGTCCCTGGCTTAGGCCCCAACCATTTTGCCGTACTAACTGTGATCTAGGTATCACCAAAGCGACCAATAAACAGCCTAAAAACGTGCGCTCGCTCGTACCTAGAACAATTGGCGGTATCCTGACACAACTCCTTTTCAGGTTCGATACACCATTCATAGACTTTGGTCTAACCCCAACTTACTCTTCGCTCTTGCCAGTGGCAGAATGCCATTGCTCGACAAGATTCACTGTCAAGGACTATAGCGAAGCACTTTATATGAGCGACCCCGTCAAATTAGTTGTCGTAGTGGATGAAATGGAACTAGGCGGTGCTCAGCGTCAAATTTCCTATCTGCTCCACAACATCGACCGACGCAAAGTGTCTCCGCACCTGATCTACTTCAGAAACAGCAGCCATTTGGTAGAAAGTCTGGTGGCCGCTGGAATACCGGTCACACTTGTTGAGAAACAAGGCGCGTTAGACCTCAAATTTATATGGACATTGATGAAAACCTTGCGGGGTTTGGAATACGATATTCTGCATGGTTTCAATGTAACGGCAGAGTTTTGGTCTCTGTTATGCCATCGTCTCATTCGTAAAGGCATCTTTGTCAGTTCGGTACGCTGTCTTTTTGATGTGTTGGCTAGTCGTGAACAAAAAATGAAACCTTTTGTTACCAGAAACTCGGATTTTGTTATTGCTAACTCTCGCTCTGGTCTCAACTCTCTAAGAGAGCAAGTATCTTTAGCAGATGATCGGGCAACTGTGGTTTACAACGGCATTGGCGAGCAACAGCGGCAATCTCCTGAGCAGCGTCAGCGCGCACGTAGCGTCGCTGGTTACGGCGCAGAAAACCTGACCTTATGTATAGTTTGTCGGTTGGTACCTTCGAAAAACACCAGCATGATGTTGAAGGCGCTTGCTCAACTTGCACCAGAGAAATTGGATCAGCTAACGGTCATTGTTGTTGGCGACGGACCAGAATTGGAAAATTTGCGTGAACAGGCAAAAGCTAGTTTGAGTGAAGTTGTCCATTTTGTTGGGGAATCCAACGACGTTGATCAGTGGTACCGAATGAGTGATGTTTTTGTCCAGACATCCGACTCCGAAGGCCTGTCGAATACAGTGATGGAAGCCATGAGTCACGGTCTTGCCGTTATTGCCACCGATGTTGGTGGCACCAACGAACTAATTACTAACGATGTTGAGGGTTACTTGATCAAGAAAAATGATCATGTGGCGCTCGCTGCGAAAATTGACCAACTATTGGACCAACCCGAAGTGGTGAACACGCTGGGTTGCCAAGCAGTTGTCAAGATTGAAGAACGATTTGCGCTGCAAACGATGGTGTCGAAGTTCGAAAGCACCTATCAGCAGCTATTACAGAGGTAACATGACAAAGCTATACGAAGCCGAATTTCTTTTCGCCGCTGGTCCCATAAGCAACTCTCTACATAACGCGCTGCTTAAACTGCGCGAAGATAATCCAAATTCGTCTTTGGATCAGGGCGCTAACTTTGTGCTTTGGCATGGAGAGCGAGCAACCCATAGCTCCGCTGGTGAAACGACCACCGTTGCCTCTGGCGTCTCGACCGTTGGTGGTGAGCTAGTCTCAACCCAGCATGCCAACACCATGACGCCAACAAACCTTGCCAACTTTGCAAACAAGTGGCGCGGACACCTGGCAGCGGTAAGTTATGATTCAGACGCGCAGCAACTCAGCGCTGTAACGGACCATCTACGACTACGCCCGCTACACTATTCTACGGTTAACGATTCGATTGTTTTGGCAACTGATATCCGCTTAATAGCAAACCTGCCGGGCATCGACCGCAGCATTAACCTAGATTCCATCTCACAGTATCTAGACTACGAGTACATTCCGCCTCCACACTCCATGTACACGCACATTAAAAAGCTCGAGATGGGCTATGCGTTAAATTGGGACCCAAAGCGAAAGTTATCGCTGAATAAGTATTGGCAGCCTACCTACCCCGGCGACCTAACCGGCACCGAAGAGGAATTATCGGCACAGCTAACGGAGCAGATCGAATCCACAATCACTCGATTCGTTCCAACAGAAGACAATGCAAATTGGGGGAGTTTTCTCAGCGGGGGTACAGACAGCTCAACCATTGCAGGCGTATTAGCCTCAGCATCCAAAGACCCGATTAATACTTTTAGCATTGGCTTTTCTGAAGAAGTTTTTGACGAGCTAACCTATGCTCGCATGGCGTCAAAAAAATTCGGTGCCAATGGCTACGAAAAAATAATGTCAGCATCCGACTCTCTAGATGCTCTTGATGACTTAATGCAAGCGAACGACGAACCTTTTGGCAACCCTTCATGCCTAGCAACTATTGGGTGCACCAAGCTTGCCGCAAGCAATTCCGTTCGCATCATGTTGGGCGGCGATGGAGGCGACGAGATTTTCGGTGGCAACGAGCGTTACGCCATCGACCAAGTTTACAGCACTTACCACAAGCTGCCGGGCTTTATTAGAACAGCCGCCAAAAGTGTTGCAACCAACCTGCCGGGGGACTCACTGCTTGTAAACAAGCTCCGGAACATTACCCACAGGGGCAACCTGGCGAACCCTGACCGGTTCTTTTCGGGAGATTCGTTTGCAACTAACGAGTTCGAAGAGTTGTACACCCCAGAGTTTCGTGAGCAGGTTAAAGGAACGGTTTCTTTGCAAACTCTACAACGAGTTTATGAGCAGGCGAACTGCGATGCTGAAACTCATCGTATGATGTTCATGGATTTATACATGGCGATCTCAGGCAACGATATAGTCAAAGTAAATAGTTCTGCTAAGGCTGCAGGCATCGATTATGTGAAATACCCATTTTTGGACGTGGACTTAATCGAGTTTACTGGCCGCTTGCCTGCTCAATACAAAGTAAAGGCGCAACAGAAACGCTACCTGTTTAAGAAAGCTGTAAGGAATATCGTTCCAGCCGAGATTTTGAGCAAGAAAAAGCAAGGATTCGGGTTACCTGTTTCTGTATGGATGCGTGATGATCCAAAATTCATTGAACTCGTCGAGGATTGCCTATTCTCAAGCAGAGCAACCCAACGCGGTTACTTCAATACGGCTTTCCTGCGTGATTTTGTTTCTCGTCATCAGGCCGGTGCATGGGACTACTCTCCCGAAATTTGGAGGCTAGTAGTGCTCGAGTTATGGCATCGCCAAGCAGAGGCTGCATAAAAAAGTGAAAGTGCTGATGGTCATCGACAGCAAGTTTCCATCTATGGGTGGAGGCGGTGCTGAATCACAGATAATTACGATAGGCAATGCCTTGCAACGCGAAGGCCATACTGTACGGGTTATGGGTCCCATGGCCCAAGAAGGGCCGCAAATACTTCATAACGAAGTGGAGGGGCTCGAAGCTTTTCGTATCCCTTACCCGAAGATTAAACTTTTGGGCACCATAGTACTGCACTTGCGCGCCGTTCGTTGGTTGCTCAAGCACCTAGATGAGTACGACGTGGTGCATGCGCATATTGCCCATTATTTCATTGCAACCGTAGTAATGGTCGCAACGCTAAAATCCAAGCCTATCTACGTCAAGATTACCGGTTATCACGAATTGTCAGAAGGGTTTTTGGTGCGCGGCCCGGTCAATCTTGGTGTGAAAGTGATGCGCCGAATCTATCATCGGGTTAGTGGCTTTCATGCGATAAGCGAAGAGATCGCTAGTCGTCTAGAAGAAACCGGATATACACCGGAGCAAATCAACCAGCTTCCAAATGCGGTAGATGACAATCGCTTCAATCCAGCAAATCGCGGTTTGCGGCAACCACCGCTACCAGTTGAGATCAATGGCCGACCGGTCATGATCTTTGTTGGTCGCCTGGTTCCAGAGAAAGCACTTCCCCTGTTGTTAGAAGCCTGGAGCCGTAGTCAAGGCAAACGCCCCGAAGCCTTACTCTTTTTGGTTGGGCAAGGGCGTCAGACAGAAGAGATAAAAGCAATAGCCCAGAAGCTGGAATTAACCGATACGGTTCATTTTCTTGGGCCACGCAGCGACATTCCAGATTTGCTAAGCGTAAGTGACGTCATGGTCCTACCTTCATACGAAGAAGGCTTATCGAACACCTTGCTTGAATCCATGGCGGCAGGTCTACCCTGTTTGGTAACTAGAATTAGTGGCAATGAAGATTTTATAGAGCAGGACAGTAATGGCTGGTTGGTCCCTCCGGGCTCTGCAGATGCGCTGACTGAGGCCCTTATTGTTGCATTTAATAGCGATACAAAAACGCTTCGCGCTTACGGTGAGCAAGCTCGCCAAACCATCATGCAACGTTGCGGTGTTGAGCATGTAAAAAACCGTTTGTTATCAATGTATCAAGGACGCCAAAACTGATGTGTGGAATTGTTGGATATTTTGGCGGTATGCAAACCGACCAAATGCAAGCCCTAGCAAACGATATGTGCCAAACGATCGTGCATCGTGGACCAGATGACCAAGGCATACACTATGCTGACGCCGCCGGCACCCCCGGCTTTATTGGCATGCGACGACTCAGCATCATTGACCTTGACACTGGTCAACAGCCAATTCACAACGAAGACCAAAGTGTCTGGGTAGTTTTTAATGGCGAGATCTATAACTACAAAGAGCTGAACGAAGAGCTTTCTGGGTTGGGCCACACCTTTTATACAAGTGGCGATGCTGAATGCATCGTGCACGCCTATGAGACTTGGGGTGACGATTTTGCCAGCCATTTAAGAGGTATGTTTAGCATTGCCTTGTGGGATGACAAGCGCAAACGTTTGGTATTAGCCAGAGACCCGATTGGCAAAAAGCCGTTATTTTATACAGAGCAAAATGGCCAACTGGCGTTTGGCTCTGAACTGAAATCCTTGCTGCAAATCCCCGGCTTCGATACGGCTCTTTGCGATGAAGCCCTGCGGAGCTATGTGATTCTTAACTACGTTCCAAATCCACTATCTATCTTTGAATCCGTGAAGAAACTTCGCCCCGGACACATCCTCACTTGGGAGCAAGGAAAGCTAGAAGAACGGCGTTATTGGCAACTGGATTACACACCGAAATCGAATCGGTCAGATTCTGAGTTGTTTGAAGAGCTCGACGAGATCATGAACGAAGCGGTAAGAATTCGACTGCGCAGCGATGTCCCCTTTGGGGCTTTTCTTAGCGGTGGTCTCGATTCAAGCTTGGTGACGGCGCTGATGGCAAAACACCTCGACACGCCCTTTACCTGCTTCACCATCGGTTTTAACGAGGCGGCCTACAGCGAGGTGGATGACGCTCGTATTGTTACCGATCATTTTGGCATTAAACATGAGGTGCTAGTGGTTGAGGCTGAAGCAGCCTCCGTATTTGATAAGCTGGTTTGGCACCTAGATGAACCTTTTGCTGACACTTCAGCCTTGCCGACCTACATTGTGTCCAAGCTTGCGGCGTCTTCGGTCAAGATGGTGTTATCTGGCGATGGTGGCGACGAAGCCTTTGTCGGTTATGACCGCTACAAAAAGTACCAAACTTTGGTTGACTGGAAAGCACGCGCTCCATGGCTTGCTCCCAAGCTTGCCAAGCTAGGTGGCAGCATTTTGCCGGGCAAGCTCGGTTTGCGTATGGGCTGGGTAGGAGAACGTTTGGCCCAAGACTATCCGGGCGACTATCTTTCAGGAGTTGCGGTAACCGCCCCACCGATCGCAGATCGTTTGCTCAAGCAGAGCATTCACAGCACTTCGGACTACGGCGTAGTAACAGATTCGTTCTCAATGAAACCTGAAATGAGCCTGATGGATCGGGTTGTTGCCGGTGATGTCAACTCTTACCTGACGGACGATATATGCGTCAAGGTTGACCGGATGAGCATGGCTAACTCGCTAGAAGTAAGAAGCCCTATTCTCGATAAAGAAGTCATGCAATTTGCGGCAAAGCTACCGATGCATCTTAAGTTAGACAAAGGTACTGGCAAAGTGTTGCTTCGCGAGCTGTGCAAAAAGTATTTACCTCCACAGCTTCTAAACAAACCCAAACAAGGGTTTGGTATTCCTTTGGCGGAGTGGCTACGTGGGGATCTTCGTGAAAAGATGTGGGATACCCTGAACCAACAATCCATTAAAGAGCGCGGCATGTTCAACGTAGCCTTTGCTAAAAAGATGATGGAACAACATGAGACAGGCATGGTTGATAACAGTGAACAACTTTGGGTGGTCTTGATGGCAGAAACCTGGGCGCAACGGTTTATCGACGCATGAATCCCACACAAAAAGCAGTTGGATTGAACTAAGTTATGTGTGGAATCAATGGATTCTCCCGCGCCTCACTGAGCGATACGGGCCTGGCTAAACAGACGATCGATGCAATGAACCTAGGTCTCTTCCATCGAGGTCCAGATCATGCCGGTGCTGTGGATGCAGGCATGTGCACCATTGGCATGCAGCGCTTGTCTATCATCGACCTGTCTAACGGCAGCCAACCGATGCATACTCCTGATGGTCGCTTTAGCATCGTCTACAACGGTGAAATCTACGGTTACGCCGATAAGCGCAAAGAGCTACAAAGCAAAGGAGCCGTCTTCAGCACCCACGCTGATACCGAAGTAGTACTTCATGGCTTTGCGCAAGAAGGCCCAAAATTTTGCCAACAGCTTAATGGAATATTTGGCTTTTGCATCGTTGACCGACAAGAAGAAGTCACCTGGCTGGTTCGAGATCAACTAGGCATCAAGCCGCTCTACTACTATCATGACGGTGCCACCTTGGTGTTTTCATCTGAATTGCATAGCTTGGTCCAACACCCCGGCATCCCCAGAAAACTAAGTTACGATGCGCTGGCCTCTCTACTTTGTGATCGCTCTGTTCCTGAAACGGGGACCATGTTTGCTGGCGTTCAGCAAGTTCCCCCAGGGCACATATTGCGATTCGCGAATAACCAAATTGAGATAACCCCGTACTACGAGATGAACTTCTCGCCGGAACCAATGGAGTTCGAGCAAGCACTGAGTGAGCTTTCCAGTCGACTACACCAGTCGGTAAGCTCCCAAATGGTTGCGGATGTACCCGTTGGGGCTTTTTTAAGCGGCGGCGTTGATTCCAGCACCGTTGTTGCCTTGGCTAAACAATATACAGATCAACAGCTACAGACCTTTTCCATTGGTTTTTCTGTGGCTGAGTACGATGAGAGCAACGTTGCCAGACAGGTAGCCGAACACTTAGGCACCAAGCACCATACGCTAACCGTAGAAAATGCAGGCTACGATCATCAACTGCTAGAAGATGTTGTTCGACACACTGGGCAACCGCTGGGAGATACTTCGTGTATCCCTACCCTGCTGGTTTCTAGATTTGCTGCAGAACACGTGAAAGTGGTGCTGTCAGGTGATGGCGGAGATGAGTTCTTTGGTGGCTACAACCACATTGGTTGGGCCCGCTCTATTCTGAAGTATTCTAAGCTATTCCCAAGTCCACTGGTGCGGCCTACTAGCGCCATATTAGGCGCGGTTCCAGGTTTTCTGCCAGCAAGCATCACGAACAATTGTCGACGGCTACGCCGTGCTGTAGAGCTTTTTAATTACCCGCCTGCGGAACAAATGCGACGCTTGATGTCCATGTGGACTCCTGAAGAGGTTTATGGCTTACTAGGGCGAGAAGCCAGCTTACTTGCTCCTAACGCGGTTCCCATGTCCGATCCAAGCTCTATGGATGGCGCTAGCTATGCCATGGAATACCTAGCAAAGACATACATGGTTTCCGGCATTCTGCGAAAAGTTGATCGCATGTCAATGGCCGCAAGCTTAGAGGTCCGAGTTCCTTTGCTGGATCAACGAATTGTGGAGTTTGCATTGCGAACCCCATTAGACCTAAAAATGAAGGATGGAGTGGGTAAATACTTGCTCAGGGAGGCAGGTCGAGAAATGTTACCAGCAGCGGTGTACGACCACCCCAAGCAGGGCTTTTCTCCGCCTCTTGCCCAATGGTTTAACGATGATTATTGGGCGCATCTGCAAGATTCGTATCGTCCCGGCTCGGATGGCGCCGCACTATTCGATGAAAAAGCGCTAAAAATTAGCATCGCCCAAGCAAAGAATGCCTACGGCAACACGTCAACCGTGAGCCATGACAACGCTGCGAATCGCGCCTGGGTCCTATCTCAGCTAGCCATATGGCTAGAGATGTATTCGGTGACGATTTAAACCGTGGGACCAAACGACCCAGCTGCTGCGTCAATATTGAGCATTGGTATTGTCACCACCAATGGTCAAGTGGAATTGTGGCTGTGCGAATTGCTTGCCGTCATGGTGAACGAACCCCGCTACCAGATATTTCTAATCGAGTTACCTGCAGAGCTGCCGCAAAAAGAGCCCCTTGCCGCAACCTTGCTACGGCACATTGAACTTGCCCTACCAGGAGCCAACGATGATGTTTTGGCTTGGATAGACCCACCAAAAGCGCTATGTGAGCCAGAGCATCACCTAAGGGTGGATGACTGGGGTGATTTTGCGGAAGTTGTTGTCGAGCACGACATAGAAATTGTTATCGCCACAACCAACCTAACCAACAAAATCAACGATTGGCCGTCGACGGCTAAAGTTTGGATTCCAGCATTTTCGTCATCAGCAAGCCAAGTTCCTGGTTTTCGAGAAGTTTTGGATTCAGATCCCGCTATTCTGGTCATGCTTCAGGAATATTCCAACGAGGGTGTACGCGTAATTGAAGATTGCAGTACGCGGCCAGATAGAATTTCTCCCCTAAGAACCCGGAATACCCTCTACCGTAAGGTGGCGACATTCATAACGCGCGCTCTTGAAGCCCAACCTTTGCTAGAAAGACGCTCTGCTACTAAAGACTCCTTGGTGGTTGAACATCGCCCTATTCGTTATCCGCGTACCAGTAGTGCACTACGCATGCTGGCAAAACTTGGGTCGCGCATTGTATCAGCGCAAGTTCTCAATTGGATCAAACCAGAAATTTGGTATCTATCGTGGATTGATAGCAGCGCCTTGGAATTTGATGAGTCACTTTTTAGCACCGCATTGATTCCACCTAAAGGTCGAATCTGGGCGGACCCGTTTATGCACGTTCATGAGGGTGAAACCTGGCTTTTTTATGAGGATGCGCCGACACATGTTAACAACGGGTACATCGCAGTAGCAAAGTACGACAAAAAGAAAGCTCAGCTACAAGAGCCGGTCGTTGCACTAGAACAAAATTACCACTTGTCATATCCCATGTTGTTTGAATACAACAACGAGCTCTATATGCTCCCAGAAACTTCCCAGCAGCGGACAGTGGAGGTGTATCGGTGCATTTCTTTCCCTGACCAATGGGAGCAAGCTTCGGTGCTTATGGAAAACGTTATCGCAACCGATTCTACTTTGTTTGAGAAGGATGGCCTCTGGTATCTCTACACAAGCCTCCGTTCTCGCGGAAGAGATCCTTCAGATGACGAGCTTTATCTGTTTCACAGTGATAATCCCCTGTCGCAGAACTGGACGCCGCATCCTATGAATCCAGTGGTCAAGGGTGTTGAGAACGCGCGCTGTGCTGGACGGCTGTTTGTTGAGAACGGAAACTTGTATCGCCCTTCCCAGGATTGCTCAGGATTTTATGGGCGCGCGATCAATTTAAATTTGGTTGAGAGCATTACGCCTGATCGATATCGCGAGCGAAAGGTGCGCTGGCTGCAACCGATGTCTGGAACCAAGGGTATCCATACTATCAATAGTGTTGAAAACTTTACGATTGTTGATTCCAAAACCCGCCTGTGGCGTTGGTCCAGCAAATATCGTAGCTAGACCAGACTATTTTTTTAAGTTAGGGATCACACTGACTGCCCCTATCTCCCTGCCACCATTGATCGATACGTTTCGCTAGCATTTTATACTGCGCTGAGTTGCCATGCGGGTCGAAGCCAAGCGTATAGTTGCGCTTGAATTCTGCGGTAAGGTGCGTCTTAGGAATATCATCTAGACCAAAGAAACTTGGTCCCATCTCAACCACCGTTGACATAGGTGGCCGGGTGATTTGCTCTAAGTACTTACAGAGCAAGTTCTCACTCCTGCTACCAGCACCATTTTCAACATAAAATAGTATTGGAACAGCGTTGTTACTCGCGGTATCTAGTATAGCCTGCCAAGTTTTACCATTGGCTTCCCATGCTTGCGCCGCGATCTTCTGATCGGCAAGTGGGTCTACTGGCTTAAAGGTCTTCAGGTAACGCTGGAAGCTATGTAGCGGCGAATTGAACTGGTGGATAGCCTTCACGAATAGAAAGGGTGCAGACCTCGACACTTGGCGGATCTTTAGATTGCGCTCTTTTTTGGCCTTTTCAGCGGGAAACTCCGCAGCTTCTCGCAGGTAAGAATAGCGCTGCTTCACCGTCACCCTAACCACCAGCGCCTCAAGCGCTAGTTGCTCCATAGCCCAGTCTACCACCAGAACATGATGTTCCGGCCCGTAGCCCACAACGCCGAGGTTCGTGACCACAGGCGAATGCTCTAATTCTCGTTGTAGATGTGCCGAGATAGTATCCTCTTCTTGAACACCCTCCCCCAACACTTCGGAGCTACCAACCAGAGCAATGGTCGGCTCCTCTTTCAGTATCTCAGGACCACGAAAACCGTCAGCATTAATCCGGTAAGGTGGAGATAAAACGCTAAAGTTTGCCAACATTTCATGTACCTTGGGCTGGTTAGGCGCAAGGCTATAAAAGCGCTGTGGGTGAAAATCATATTTCATGATTATCGGCGCAAGCGGCGAGCGAAAATACAACTCGATGCAAACCAAGGCAACCAAGCCCACTAGAAACAGATATTTTATGAGCTGCCACATATTAAAATTGGAAGTAGATAAAGGCATCGGCACGCTGTATTCCCCAACGTATGACCAAGAAGACTAAGAAGCCTACGACCAAAATGCCGTAGCGCGGGTGTGTTGCAATCCCCGCGAGATGACCGATTTTGCTGCGCCACCATTCAATGAAAAACATAGGTAACACAAAGAAAGCGATGGATCCCAGCAGGTACCCAAAATCCTGGGTTGAAGACCACCGCCCAAGACTAGTGGCTAACTCGATAAGTTGACTGCCGCTTTGGTCGATTTGAACACCCCGCTCAAACCCACGACGTGTTGATCTAAAGATAAGGAAGCCTGCAACCGTCAGATGCAGCATGCTGAACCAGGCGATCATGCTAGGAACACGAAACCAAGCTTTGTCGGATAACCAGCGATGGACGCACAGCAAGACCCCGTGATAAGCCCCCCACCAGATATAGTTCCAAGCTGCGCCGTGCCACAACCCACCTAACAACATTGTAAGAAACAGGTTTCTATAAGTCGTCAGAACAGTGCCACGGTTGCCTCCGAGACCAATATATAAATAGTCGCGCAACCAGGTCGAAAGGCTAATGTGCCAACGACGCCAAAAGTCTTGTGGATTGAACGCGGCAAATGGAGACTTAAAATTCTCCATGAGCTCGATACCCACTAGTTTTGCGCTGCCCCGAGCAATGTCTGTATAGGCAGAAAAGTCAGCAAAAATTTGAAACGTAAAGGCAAACGCAGCGAGATAGGTTTCGGGCGCCGATAGCTCCGCTGATTTGTGAAACAAAGGATCAGCAATAATTGCTAAGTTATCAGCCACAAAAACCTTTTTAAATAACCCCCAAAAAATTAGGGCTCCGCCCTCTTTGATTTGAGCTAGGGCTGGTTTGGCCCTTTGCGCGATCTGAGGCAACAAGTTTCGCGCGCGCTCAATAGGTCCAGCGACTAACTGTGGAAAGAATGCAACAAACAAAGCAAAGTTCAAGAAGTTACGCTCTAGTGGCACACGTCCTCGATACAAGTCGATGGTGTAGGACATCGTTTGAAAGGTATAAAACGAGATACCGACCGGCAAAATAATCTCTAGGTAAAGCGGCCGCGAGTCCATTCCAACGGTGTCTAGCAAGCTAACGAAGCTCGCGATAAAAAAGTTGAAGTACTTAAAAGTTGCAAGCAAACCAAGATTAACCAACAGCGACAAGGTCAGATAGCGACGCTTAGCTGCCAGGGCGGTCTCTTTGGCCATCGCTAGGCCACAAAGGTAGTCGGTCACCGTAGATAGGAGAATTAGGCTTAAGAAGCGCCAATCCCAGAACGCGTAAAATGCATAACTTGCCATTAGCAACAAGCAGTTACGCACCCCAATCGACTTAATATTGTAGTGGGCAACACCAATTGTTAGCACAAAGACTAAATAGGGCCACGAGTTGAAATCCATTTGCTATCGGCTATTCCGGCTAAACAATACTAGGGTGGATGGCTTGGTAAGAAATCGTTTGGGCTATCGGCTAGAACCTCAATATTAACCTGTCGTCGTGTTTCAAAAGACAGAAAGGTTCACATATAATGAGCCGAAGTACGCCCAAATCTTCGCGTCAGCTCTAGAGCTTGTCGCTCAGCCTGAGACTGCCACTAGTGTATCTCTCACAGCCGTAGGCCTGTCAATGTCCGATAGAATAGATTCTGAAAATGCCGAGCAACGAAAGAGCTTCGAAGCGCTTAGCCAGAGGTTGGACCAGTATAAAATCTACTCCACCCTGCCATTCACTGAAACCAAATATTTTTATGATCATGTTGAAACTGCCCAATCTGGTAACGGGTGGCTCACACGAACCTTTGAACGTTTGGGTGTAGGTGATCCGGTGATAATCTGGCGGTTACTAACCAATACTTATCGCCAAGACTTGGTGTTGCTGTCGGGAGGGGATCGAGGTGATCTGATTTATCTAGCGCTAGCCGGCCTGATCCCGTTTATCAAAACCCCACACGTACTGGTTGATGCTCACTGGCAACCAGAAGGTGGGCTACTCAACAAACTGCAACGCCTGCTGCTAAGGCTAGGGCGTCGTTTGTTGATTCAGGTTCAACCCCACACAGCAGAAGAATCGAAAATTCAGGAGGAGTACTTCGGTATTCCGCAAGCGTTATCTCACCCAATACCTTGGAGCTCATCTTTGATCGGCTTTGAGATTGATCCAGCAGATGGTGACTATATAGTCACGGGGGGCGTTTCATTTAGAGACTACAAAACGTTTTTTACTGCGGTGCGTGACCTGCCCTACCCAATCGAAATTGGGGCCAACCCCACTGCAATGGGCGCGGATGCTGCAGTAGATTTTTCAGGCGTGAGCGACCAAGACCGTAGCTCTGTCATTATTCATCGCGACCTTGACAACCAGGGTTACTATCAAAAAGTTGCTCGCAGCAAAGTGTTTGTTATGCCGCTAGTACCCGGTCTTTTGCGTAGTGCGGGCGACCAAACAATTTTGAACTCCATGTACTTCGGCAAAGTTGTTATTGCCACCGATTCCATTGCCACCCGGGCATACATCCGAAATGGCGTGAACGGCTTTATCGTTCCACCGTCTGACCCAGCAGCAATGCGTGCCGCTATTGAGGCGGTTTACAACCTATCTGATGCCGAGTACCGCGAGATTGCGGATCAAGCAGAATATGATGCCAAGGTAACCTTCGGTGAAGAGCGTCGCGTCTATCGCACCGCTACTGCGGCGTTGGACGCTCTTACCGAGCAGCACTAGCTACTCAAGAATCACAGGAGGCTTTGGTGTTTTGCTAACCAGCCTTTCACCACCAGATCTAAAGGTGTCGAAGTAAACCCCCGTGTACGTAAGAACAGAGCTCCAGTTTCGTGGGCTTTCGACATTTTTGGCACTGAAAAGTCGGTCTGCTTCGGTGTACATCTGTTCAGCAAAATTCGCGTACTTTTGCTCGCCGGACAAACGATAGGCTATAGCGAGAGCGTCAATCCAAAGCCAGGGATAGTTACCTGAAACATACCAATTGCCTCTGCTGATTTGATACAACACTTCGTGCTTACCTTGGTTCACCCGGTACCAAGACGTCATATAAGTATCAACGTCTTGTAGAATCCGTTGGCGAACCCGTGCAGCCAATGCGGTGTTGCCTTCTGCCACCAGCAGATCGTGGTACTCGGCGAACACACCATATATCTGACCTTTCCAAACAGGCTGGTCTCCGGGATAGTGTCCAGCCGCGTCTGATGAATCCAATATTGCGGCCATGTAGCGATCAAGCAGCGCCCGATATGAAGTACCAACAGGCAAATCCTTAAAGGTGTTTTTGCTGTAGTGAGTGGTTCCTTCAGGGAAAACTTTTGCTCCCATCAGCAAACCCTTCATGATCCAAATCGGACCCCGATCGCCTCGTTCTATATACCAACGAACATCTAAGTCGCGATTGGCATTGTAGGCCAGACCGTCGATCTGCATTTTAGCAATATCTTTAGCCCATTCTTCACCGGTGTAGTGGTGATACAACAGCAAACTACGAAAACCCTGGCTGTATTCGATGATGGGTTCCTGACAAACAATTCTCAACGCATAGGTGCAATCGCCTTTGCGTCTACCCGCGCCACCATGCTTAGCTCTGATGGGCTGAAACTTCGAGATGCCTGTATCCATTTGAAAACGTACGGCTGCGCGCCAGCGTTGCCAGCTCAGAGGATTGCCGGTTCGTATCCAAGCTAGACCCAAACCTGTTGCTAGATCGTACTGATTGCTTCCCCAATCCTGGTGCAACAGGCCTTCACCATCGTAGTAAGGTGCACCGATCTGGTAATCACCATACTCTCGCCAACCGTAATTGTTTCGATCATCATCAGCGCGCTGCATCAGCTCCGGCGTGCGGCCAACGTATCGGTCGTAATCCTCAGACGCATTTAGGGTGCCATCGTATAGCGACCACCAATCCGGAGCTGCGCCGATGACCGGAGCCTCTCGTAAGTAGCTTGCAAGCCCAGAAGCATTGCCCTCAAGCGAAAAACCCAAATCTAACGTGATACTGCTACCCGCGTTGAGCTCAACAGCCTCTAGTGCACCAACAACGCCAAATTGGCGATCCGTGTTGGCAAACACTCTAATGGGGTGATGCTTCCATAGATCCAACACTGCAAAGGATGATGGGAATACATCGATCTCATCGTCTTGAAGATGAGAGAAATCAATAATGTCAGTACCGCTGTTAGACCTAACAACCAAGCTTCCAGCGACCACAAAGCGGGTGCCGGCCTCTGTGCGGTTACCGGCTCGCAACGTCACCTTGGAGTTGTCGTTTAAATTGAACCTGCCCAAAGAAATTGGCTGCGGCGCACCTTGATCTATGGTGACCACCTGAGTTCCGTTGGCGTGTGTAATTTCGTACTGGGCCGCTTTGTGAAGAAAGCTACCTATACTTGAGTCAAGTTGTCCAAACTCTACGAGCAGTTCAGCCTCTCCGGCAATACCCTTGGGAAGCCAGGTAAACTGATTTTTAGCAATGGTGCGGTCAGCAACCCGTTGATAAGCGACCAGCTTGCCAGCGGCGTTTGTCGTGCCGCTCCAAGTGCTGCGCTGGCCATTGTCTGCTAGATCCGAAATTTTATGGCTATCATCGCTGAACCCTGAGAAGGCGTTCAACTGGCTGTAAGACTGAGCGACCAGCGGTGCCACACTCGTAACGCTGTACTTTACGTTGGACAGCATGCGGTTGCGCCAATAGCTATGCCAATGCCCTTCGACCTCAGATTTTTCGTGGCGATCCGTCAGCGTGACGGCCACCTTGGCGTGTGGCTGACCGTCCGCAAACTCATAGCGTGCAACATACCAGAGGTTGTCTGCTTGGCTCGCCCAACCACGAATTTCAACCCAGTTATCCCCGTTGCTGAATTCACTGGGGGCGCCAAAACGAATGGTCTTGCCCATGAACTGGGCTTCTGCAGCGCCGCTAGCCAGCTGCTCACGACCAGCTTTGCTAGCGGATTCAATAACGCTGAAACGGGTCTTGGATAGAGTCCAGGAATACTGATCGGTTGTGACTAGGAAGGCGTTGTTGCTTTCGGAAATGGACAGAGTAGCAGCCGCAACTTGGCTTAAAACCAAGCTCCCTAAAATCAGGGCTGCACGCGCCGTATTGGCAATACAATTTAACATTAACCAGCCTCTTGCATATTTTAGCTAGACATTTTGTGAATGATAGGATGTTAATCCAATACCAGAGCAGCGCCGAGACGCCCCTCACAAGTTGTTAGGATTATGTGAGTACTGTGTCAGGCCACTTTCGAGAAATTTCGGCAGACAACATCACTAGAATACTGAGACAACATCTATCTCGTTGGTTCAATACAAAAAAGTGACATCTTTTGGATATCTAGCCGCACCTTAATGGCAATAATGCTGCCTATTTGTTTTCGCATTGCCCTTCGAGCAGGTCTAGCACATCACACATCAAGAACAACTTACCCACAAACTCCGGGAAAGCTAGGTCGGAATGTTGACTATGCTATCTGTCTAGCTATTGGGTATAGCAAACACTAAGCGGATTATTGCGTAAAAATGGGGACCACAAAATTTGGTCCGAGGTCCAATGTTAACGGATCGCTCGGATCGCTCGGTGCGCTCGTTTGGCACGCCAAAGCAGCCCTGCAGCAACACCAGAAATAGCTAGCAAATGACAGTATGCTCAGGGTTAACTGCGCACAGTTTCGAGTGCAAAAGCCGTATGTCAGATCAGTTGCTTCACCAGTGACGGCTGTTGTGACTTGAGTTTTCAAAAATCAATGTGATTAAGGTCGAGCTGAATTTTTATGGAACAAGCCACCCCTCTATTTGTCTTTGGCGTAGCGCGCAGCGGTACCTCTTATTTGTACTTTATGCTCCGTTCGCACCCAGATATTCGCGTGACGTACGAAGGGTTAATCGTAAAAGAAGCCTTAACCTACTACTCAAAACATAAGGACCCTCGTACCCGCGTTCAATTTGAGGAGCTACTAGACAGCCTTTGCAGCATCGAGTCTGAGCAAAAAGAGAATCTCTGGCTGGTTGATATCATGAACAAGCGTCGTGACGCGCTTTGGGAGCGATATCAAGCGAACCCGGGCTTTCCACAGTTCATCGAATCTATCTATCTGGAGCAAAGCGAAATCAAAGGCCCGATTGATGATGGCGCCTGGGGCAACAAGATGCTCCGTTTGGAGTTTGCACCTGAATTGATTAAGCATTGGCCGAACTGCAAAATTGTCATATTGGTTCGTGACCCTAGGGCCGTCTATGTGTCGCAATCAAAGCTATTCGGACATCAATTGCGCTATTCATCAATCTATTGGAATTCGCATGCCTCCCTCACACGCCTCAATGCCGAAGATGCTGAGCGTGTTTTGGTCATTAAATACGAAGAGCTAGTTGCGGAGCCTTTTGAAACTTTAAGTAAGGTCTTCGCCCATGCAGGCGTCGAAAGTCAAGAGAATAGCAAGCGCATTTTGCAAGAATGGCCTGTGTCAAATTCAAGCCTAGAAAAATGGAAGTCCGCGATGTCGGATGACCAAGTTAAATTGCTCGAAAGCCTATGCTTTGATGAAATGGTGCTAGCGGGCTACGAACCGCAGCTTGCCACCGCACAACGCAATCAAAGTGCATTAGAGCGAGCGTACGTGCTGTTTCGACAGTACGCGGGCAAAGTGCCAATGGATATCGACTGGTGGCGCCGCAAACGAGTGCTACAGCGATTTATGGCTGCAGTTAGCGGCCGATCCTTGTAAGCCCGAAGTGAGCTAGGTCCGACCTAACACAACAGGTTAGCAGAGCTCGTTTTGAATAGGCACGATGACCGTTTTTTAGCATTCAAACAGAGATTCTGCGGTTGGCGATTCGCTTCCACAAGGTATGTCTAGCGTTTTTCGGCTTGCTGGCGATATTGGTGTTGCACAATTTTTTGTCGCTCCCTACTGGCACTAAATGGTGGGCCAGTTTCAGAGATGCGATGCATGCACCAATGTTTATGCTGGTTGCCAGCTTGCTGTGGTGGATTGCACCCTCTTTAACAAATCGACTTCGGGCGCTGACAGCCTTTATTGGCTGCGCCTTGTTTGCTGGCTTGAGCGAGCTCATCCAAATGTGGAGAGCCGTTGGCACAGCGAGCATGATGGACATAGGCGTTGACCTTGCCGCAAGTGCACTCACTATAGCCGCTTGGTGGATATGGTTTTCTCCGCGCCATTGGCGGTCTTGGAGACGCTTTGTAGGCATTTCAGTCGTGCTGGGGCTGCTGGCAGTGCTTGCGGCCTATTCGATTGTGATGGCCCGCATGACCTATACACACCTGTCGAACATCTATCCAGAACTGGTTGACTATGAAGCAACCAATTCTCTAATGCTGCACGCTTGTCGATCTAACTGCTCAGTAATCGACCTACAGGCCGCCACTACAACAACCCGCCATGGCCTGTTGGTTACATTCGAAGGTTACAGCTGGCCAGGTGTAAACTTTGTTGAAGTTCTGCCACCAACGCCAACCCACCAGCAACTTGAAATTGAGTTCGAGCTTTTGGGTAAAGAGCCTATGGATCTATTTGTTATTGCCCATCCATCGGCTAACAGAGAGCAAGCGCGGACGGTGCAGCGGCGCGTAAAGCCGGGCCAGCAAAAAATGCGCGTTTATCTAAAGCAGATTTTGTCGAAGGGTACAGACGTTGAGAGTCTTCGTCTCGGCATGTTTACGTCGTCTGACTACAACGCACGACAGTTGATCATAAAGGGGATCAGATATATCCCCTAATGGATTAAATCGCCTTTTTTGGCTCTTTTGGTAAGTCGTCTATACCTGCTACACCAAAGCGAATTTGATAATAACGAATGGTGATAGCCAGTAGAATCCAGAAAAAGCAAGTCACCTCCCCCATAAGAAATGGGCTGCCATACATATTGCCAACCACCAACGAAAGCGTAGATGCGGTTAGCGCAAGCGGCATAATGACCAGATAAGGATCGTTGTCTTTATGGCGAGCGGCGGCAATCTGCATTTTCTTTTTCAACCGAAACACCAATACCAGCATATTTTTTATCAAGATCATGAGCACAATGAAACCTATGAGGCCTAACTCCGCCAATGTCAGTACATAGAAGTTATGCGCATCCAGATTGCTAATACTGCTGTAGCTGCCGATCTCTTCCCGGAACCTTACAATGCCAACCCCTAAAGGGTTGGACTTGAACATATCCCAGCCGCCTTTCCAGAGTATTGGCCTAGACTCGGTACTGGAATCCAGTTGCTCCACCCCATCGACAACCACTCGCGTTTCAGACATTCGATCCACAACGCCTTCAGGAGCCCAGAACTGGTAGCCGAGCCCTAAGATTACAACTAAAACCAGCAGCCCTTTATTCTTAGAAACCATGCAGTAGGTTAGGACAACCGCAGTGATTAGGTAGGCTTGCCTTGAGTAAGTTGCAAACAGACCACCCAAAACAAACAACATAGCAACGGCGAGCATTAGCTTGACGATGGTTTTTGGGTAGTACAAGAAAGAGGCCAACAGCATTGGGGTATACATGGCAAAAAATATGCCCGCTCTGTTTGAGGCTGAGTAGTTGCCGAAGGGACCTCCAGCGCGCTGTGTTGGTTGGAATGAGTTAAAACCGAAAGCCAAACCCTCTCTAAATGCTTCGACCCCGACCAAAAAGGTCACAAAAACCATGGTCCAGAAGAGGTATCGAATGACATTTAAATCTCGAACCGCGTGATAAAAAAGGAAGAAATACAGCGAATAGACAATGGCTGTTTTGACATAGGTAACGTCAACTAGTGTATCTATGGGCATACGTATTTGCGCCACAAAGAAGCCAAAAACCAGCATTATGTAAAACCATACAAGGTTTCCTTTGAGCGGTGGAGAATCTAGTTTTTCGTAGCCTCTTGAGGTGAGTAGGATAACGCTGGTAAGGAAGAACAGATTAGCAACGTTTAGCCCGGGCACGCCAAGGGATTGAGGTAGATGAGACTGCAAGGGCGTATACGCTGCCAACGCAATAATCATCATTTCCATTCCGCTAAAGTTACGGAACTCCGAGATAACGCCAGTGTTCTGTTCAGCCTTTAAGTAGCTCATTGCCTGTCCAGTTATTTCGCGAGTTGTAGGAGAAGCCGTTTGGGCGCCCCCTGTAAGAAAGTTGAGCCTGCGATCTGCTTGCGGTCAAATGGCGTTAGAAGATACAACGCAATGACGTAACTGAATACACCAATAAATAGATTAGACAGTAAGCGTACTGCAACCGAACTATCTTTCAGCATTTGGTCGCAGGTAATCAAACAAGCGCCCATGAGCGCCGCCGCGAGGCATATTTTAGCGAGAAAGCGTACCGGTATCTGTAGGTTTAGTGATTTTCGGGCGACAAAGGTTTCGGTGATAACACAGATCACAAGACATGAGGCCGTACAGGCCACCACGCCAAAAGCGCCGTAGATAGCAAAATAATAGCAAAGCGCTGCATTGGTCCCACCCCATAACACTCGATTAAACAGTAGGAACCGCTCTCGCTCGTAAACGAAGAGCAAGGTGTAGTTGATGTTCATTAAGAGCAGCGGCAGCAATAAAACAAAGGTTGTCGGAATGAGCGCAGATTGCTTAAAGCCCAGATCACCATACATAAGGGTCAACACATCTGGTCCAACTACCGCACCACCAATCATCATAGGAAAGGCAATGAACGAATACATTTGCAACTGATAGGTGTATAGCGAACGAACCGCGGCTTCATCGCCATTGGTTTTCATCTCTGATAGCGCTGCTTGAGTCAAATTGCTTAAACCGCTGCCACCAATGCCGGTAAAGAGTAAACAGCGAGAGACCAATACAAAAGCCAGGGAATATAGCGTGACCACCTCTGGAGCCTGTTCTCCTAGCCTCAAGGACAGCATCTGGGTACCTATCTCTTTGCCAAGCAACTGGCTGGAGAACATGATTAGCATCATGGTGGCACCCGCAAGCCAAATAGGCCCCGTGTAAGGGACCAAGCGCGTTTTCATGTAACGCAGCCAAACTCGAGTGCGTGCCGCGTTTACAAAAAACAGGGTGACAATCACATCACTGAGAAGATTGGCAAAAAAGAACGCCACAACGCCCAGCTCGAAATATATAACCGGCAGTACGTTCACTAGCTTAAGAACCAATGCCGATAAGTCGGCTAGATTGGTGAGCTTTTGATGAAATGTAACTTCCAGCGCGCCACGCATACAGGTACCCAGCATTTGCACTGGAATGGACAGCAGCACAGCGATTAACAGTTCGCGTGGCATGGCTGGAAACAGAGTGGCTTGTATCCAATCTAAGTTGAGATAGCCTAAGATGCTTGTGCTTGTGGCAATAGCCATGCGGTAGCCATTAATTCGTTGCAAGAACGAACGCGCTTGTCCGAACTCTTCTCGAGCAATGAGACTAGGTAGCACTCGGCTCTGAATAATCCCTAAGCCACCCGACAGTAAGATAGCCACCAACATCAAGAAGTCCATCAAAACAACAACTAGCCCGTAGTCAGATGCTCCCAGATAACGGACAAACACTATCGATGAGCCGAGGCCCACCACCAACTTGAAGAATAGTGTTGAGTAACTCCAAAACACGCCATTCCAAAATTTATTGATCGTCGACACGTTAGGTTTCCTGCCTTTTCGCTAGCAAAGTGGCGCGTAATCGCTCGTACCCGCTGTTGCCGAGCACCTTTTTTGCCAGCCCCATGACGTCATGGCGGACTTTGGTTTTTAGCCGAAACTTGAAGTTTTGCAGTACTGCTGCTTCAAATTGTTCGTTGGAATTGGCTAGAACTGGATAACGAGGTATGAACCTATTGCCCCCGTCCCAGACGCCTGGCTTTGAGTAAGCGACATACTGAAAACCAATTTCTGGAACCAAATGCTGCATTGCTGGATGCATTCGGCCACCTGGTGGTGAAAAAACTATTGGTGAGCTTCCGATTTCTTGTTTAATCAGATCGTAGGATTGCTGCAACTGCAGCCGCACGGCATCTTCGCTCAATTCGTTCATCAAAACGTGGTCGTGGCCGTGACTTTCAATGGCCATACCGGCCTGGTGCATCTCTCGCAACTGATCCCAACTGACATAACCGGCTGTGCCTACAGTTGCTGTATTGATGTAGAACTCGGCCGTGAAGCCGCAGGCTTGCAATACTGGGAATGCTTGGGTGTAGTTCGTTAGATGCCCATCATCGAAGGTGATGTAAACCTCATTGGCACTAGCACTTCGCCCAGCGATCTTTGAACCCAGCTTTTGCTGCTTGCTGATAAATTCCATCTGCCGGGTGAAATCTGCGACAGTGACAGCATAGTGAGGGTCAAAGTCGAGATCAGCGCCCGCCCTTATTTCCAGCGGAATGGCGTGATACATCAAGACACTGAAACTACTCACCTTACTGCCTCATCTGAACTATCGGTTGGGATATTGAGGTTCGTGCGCGGTGTACCCCAAAGATGGCTCACATCGTTTTCTAGATAGCGATGGTATGCGGCTAAAAATGCAATGTTCATCTCAAGAAAAAACAGGGGCAGCAACACTATTCCTGGCAGTTTCACACTAGAGGAGATAAGTTTGGTTACTCCACAGAAAAGGTACAACGCAACTTGCGCTAAGAGCAAAATACTACAGAGCGGCGAGCCAAGTAGGCTGCCTAACGCGGAAGCGGCAAGCCCCAATATGAGTAGATGTGGGGTGTACCAGCGCAACACTTTGTGCGACAAATATTGGAAGGCAGACAGCGGCTCAAAGTTTGTTAACTGGTTGCGAAAGTATTTTTCCGCTTGGTAGTTCCCCATTCCAATCCGCAGCCTTCTACTGCGCTCCGCCTCTAGCGATGTGGTGTTATAACCGGATGCTTGGGCTTGCTTGGCGTAGCCGGTGATTTGCTTTTTTGTCAGCAAACTGAGCGCTTGAAATAGGTCATCATTGATGCAGCCATCAGGTAATGCGGTAACTTGCTCGTTTCTGATGCAAAAAATAGCGCCGGGAATAGACACTAGCGTATTGAGCTGCGCTTCTAGCTGCCTCACTAGCCGTTCGTAACGCCAATATGCACCATCCAAATTTTGGCCAGATTCCGCATCAAGCAAGTTTAGATGCCCGCAAACGCAAGCCCAATTGCCGGCTTCGAGCTCAGCAACTAAATCCGCAATGGTGCTCGGTGCAAAGACAATATCCGCGTCACTGAACACTAAATAGGGAGCATCGACTTCTTTCAGCAAATCGTTCAGAACGGCGGTTTTGCCCCGCCGCTGCTCAAAGAGGAACAGGTGTAGTCGATCCGAGTCTATGCCCTGTAAAATTTGATTTGTAGCATCTTCGCTGGCATCGCTCCCGATATATACATGAATATCAAAAGCCTCGTTGTTCTGCTCCAGCAATGCGGTAACACAGTCTTGTATTCCGTCTTCTTCATTGAAGGCCGCAATGATGACATCCACACGTTTTGTGCCACTTTGTGCATCGGACTTTGATCCATTGGGCTCAACCGCCGCCCGGCGCCCAAAACCTAGTTTGGCCGCCACCCAAAGTAGCATTGGATAGCCCATGTAGCTGTAGACCACACCTGCTAGGCTGATGAGCGTCACCCAAGTAAAAAGGACAGCCATTTAACCCTTAGCTCCGTGGTATCGATCAAAAAAACCAATTAGCTCATTGATGTTTCGTGATTGATCGAAAAGGCCCATAACCTTATTGCGACCTTGGCGCCCTAAATTGCTACGCAAACTATCGTCGGTAAAAACTTGTCGCAACGCCTCACTAATTTCAGCTATGTCTCCTGGGGTAACTAGCAAACCGTTAACACCGTCGTCGACCAATTCGGGAATAGCCCCAAGCTTCGTAGAAATTACCGGTAAGCCAAACACCATGGCCTCTGCAAGCACATTGGGTATGCCGTCTGGTGGATGCCCAGGAATAAATCTAGAAGGTAGACAAAAAACATCAGCCTCTTCGATGGCCTGCATCACTTGTTGATGATCAAGCAAGCCTAAGAAATCCACTCGATCGACTACACCGACCCTTTTGGCGAGGTCCCGCAACTCTTGTTCTGCGGGGCCACTACCAACAATTTTCAATCGAATATCAAGGTCGGGGGTCACTTGCCCCAATGCGCTGATTAATTCGGCATGTCCTTTGGTTGGGACCAACCTGCCAATAGAAAGTATGTTTTTGCTACCTTGACGATCGTAGTCGAACTCAAACTGTTGAGCTCGCTCTACCAGCTTCGGTTCCAAGCCATGATAGTTACAGTGAATATTCTTCGGATGACTGTGCCCCATGTTATCAGCGAGGTGAGCGCGAAAATAATCAGTGCAGACCACGGCAAAAGTTGCCTTGTCTAGTTTGTACTCGAGCATAGGGTTCTTAGAAAAGATGTCTTCTCCATGAATGGCCGCAGACCAGTTAAGGCCGGTGTAACGGCTTAGCGCCCAGCAAGCGGTCATGGGTACATTCGCCCAATGGCTATGAAGAGCCGTGATCCCAAGACGATCGAAGTCAGCGGCAAATTTAAAGCTGAGCGGTAACACAGCAAGGTCTTTAATAAGATCCATGGGACGCTGCCAGCCATGGCGAATGATGCGCCCGACAATGCTCAACATGGAAATTGGTGAACGAACAAAAGCGCTCGCAAAGGCAATCAGGCTGGACAGGCCTAACAACTTTCCATAGTGCGTTTTGCGATCAACTAGCGATTGCGCCTCAGCAGCAGTAATTGGGTCTCTTGGCGGCTGAAGTGAAAATATTTCAAACTCTATGCCCTCTCGCTCCAGCGCGACGAGCTCTCGCAAAATGAAGGTTTCGTGCGGCTCCGGAAACATCGACAAAAAGATACCTAGCTTCATAACGCCTTCTCCGGGCTTGTTGTGCTGAGCATGGATTCGGCTATCTGCGGCATGAGTGCAGGGCTAGTTGTTCGCATAAAGTCCTCTAGTGCGGCTTCTCCATCCGCGCAATCGGCAAGCTGACAGTTCACAGATAAAATCACCACGTAGCCAGTTCCTGAGCCGAAGTAGCGTGACATCGCTTGGCGAAGCCGTATCGTTGTGCGGCCTGCACTTTGGTATTGATCAACTCCGTACCAGGTCCAAACTAAAACGCGTTTGTTGTTGGAGCGTAAATCCAAACGTTGTACCGGCGTGCCGGATTGGTTTTCGATGCGCCAATCCAACATTCGCCAAACTTTTCCATCGGCCCAAACCTCATCATCTTGAACCAACGCCGCACTAGAGGCCCGGTCAAACCGCGCTACATCCAGGCTTACAGAGCCAATGGTGGTTGATTTGATGTCGGTTGCACCATGAACCCTGGGTTTCCAGCGGTTGGGTTGCAAGGTGCTGCTAGCTTCCTGCGGTAGGCTGAGGGCAGCTAAAGGGTTGTCGCTTGCTAACAGCCAATTGGTAAGCCCGCCTAGTTGCAGAGCAATCAGCAAGCTGACAGCAACCAGGGCGGTGGCAAGGCCGAAATCTCCTAGGTTTGAATTGGAGAGCCCGTCACCTGATAGATCGCTAGTTGGATCATCAGCCTTTTTGGGTTTTAAAAAGCGCTCATCTGGAAACAACCGCGCCATGACTAGGTAAAACAAGATCATGGCACCGGCAAAGATAAACCAGCCAAAAGTTCCATGGTTGTTAACAATCGGGCTCTGCATATCGGTGAAATGCCCAATAAGAATGACACCATATACGCGCACCCAATTAGCAATGACCGACAATAGTATCCCTAGACACAAACTAATCGCTGCCAGGCGCCAGCTGCGTGGTCCAAGGTAGGCGTAGATCGAAGCGATGGTGGTGCCAACGATGAAATAATTCATGCCGCTGCAGCCATCTTCAATGATAAACGAGCCAGACGGTATGTTGACCACAGCGCCATCAAAAAAGGCCGTTATACCCGTAAGCGAGAGCATTTGCTGGACCGCTAGCACTGTCATCTTGTGTAGCAATGGTAGTGCTTGACCCCAGCCAGGTAGCGCTGCGTGCAATAGCAATAATGGAAAGGCGTACTTTATAGAGGCACGCGGTCCCACAAACAGAATGACAATGCACATCAGAAGACTGGGTAGTAAGAACATTTCTAGGTTCAGTACACCAGTAGATTGAAGTAGGCCAATGCCGGCAATAGGTAACAGGGCTAGCCAAAATGGTTCAAGCTGGTCTGCCAATATCTCGCGCCGCTGAAGCCACAATAGATAGAGCACCATGCACAAGATGGCCCAGCCGTGCGAGAAGGCATCTTGAGTCTGCCACAGCTCTACAACGCCACCGAGAATTCTAAAGCTGCTGTAGGCAACTACTAACAAAGCAAGCGCTAGCCCAACGCGCGCGTAAAGAACTGTCTGACGGCCCGTTAGCGGTCCCTGCGATTTGGTTTGTAGTGAACTCACTATTGCCTACGCTCTCTGCGCACTAGTAATGCTGTGTGCCTCGCGTTTGACGGTGTAACCCAAATTAGACAAATGTGTTTCAAGAAGGTTGACGTCGTACAATTCCGGCGACGGCTCATAAACCACGCGGTTGATATGCTTAGCTTGCTCTGGCGTCGTCGCTTCGAGAATTTCACGCTCAGCGCCTTCACAATCTAACTTGAAATAATCCACTGCTTGACCATCAAGAGTTGCAATGACATCAGCAATCGCTCGCACCTCTACCGCAATTGAGTCTTCACCAACGCTATCGGTCACAATACTGTGACCACCAACATTTTTAGGGTGGATATGCAGCCTATCTTCGCGAGCGGTTCCACCAACGGCGGCCTGGTAGGCATCCACGTTGTCGAGGTTGTTGGTAGCAATCGTGTGGCATAAACGCTCGTAGTTTGTAGGGAACGGCTCGAAACATAGGACTCGAGCGTTGGGGAAGCGTTGTTTGAACCATAAGGCAAAGAGGCCTGAATTGGCCCCAACATCAATGGCAAGCTGCAACCCGTCATCGGGTAAACCGGGAATTTCGTAAACCTCTTCCACAAATAGCTCGTGGTAAATGCATAAGGTCATAAACTCATCGACGCGGATTTTTGCGCCAGTTTTCAGTTCCAAAGTGATCGGCCAAGGCCATAAACCGGGAATGAGTTTGACCGCTACGGCAAAGTAGAAACGCCAGGGTGTCTGCAGAACTCGGTGCTCGTCACGCCAATCTTGTCGGTTGCACAGCGTGCTGGAAATCCAGTCCAGTCGGAAGCTCGGCATGGTTAAGTCCTTTGTATAGTAGTCGTGCTAGCAGCCAAAAGTTACGCCACTCATCTCAAGTATGTTGCGCAACATTAGCCTTGCCGACGTCCTGTAGCACCCTGGCCTATCCTACCTAAATTGCCTTGCTGGAGTTTGAGGGTCTGCGCACGAACGGAGTAAATAGCGCGCAAATTAAGTCAACTTTATAGCTTAAAGTAGCTTTTAGTTTGGCGGTAAGACCGATACGAAGCAGAACTCAAGAATGTCCTTATAGAGCCGCGCCTCACCTTTCAAAGGCAAACCGTATGCAGCCGCGGCAACTTCGTAGTGACGGCGACTTTCGTCGTTGTGCCACAGCGTTGTGATTGCTTCGACTAAAAGATCAACATTTTCCGGCTCGATAAGGTGAGCCTGATCGTCAAGTAACTCGGTGGTCCCCGGCCCATGCCCCATAATCAGGCACTTGCCCAGTGCCATCGCCGGTATGTAGGTACTCATGCCTGTGCAGATAATATCGCCAGCGAAACGAGGGATTACCACAAGCTTTGCAAGCGCAATGGTTTCGAGATACTGACGTATACCGTAGTCGTGTTCGATCACTCTTAGGTTGCTAGGCAACTGGTCCCATTGGGGAAGGCGCGATCGATGCCGGCGTAACTCGTCGCGCCCAGGGTGAATCAACACCGTCGGCAATCCGGTGCGTCGAGTTGCCTCGATAAAAGTCCCCAGATCGCGCGCTCCAACTCCCGCTGTCAACACATAGTCAGAGCCATTAGCAATAGTGCCACTTTCAATGTGTTCCCAACCGTTACTTTTGAAGGGTAGATATTTCACCTTATCGGGGGGCACATTGAAATGCGCTTCATAACCCCGTGTATCTTTGAAATACAAAATGAAGTGATCGACTTGCCGCAGCAAATAGCGTTTAGCAATGCCAACCAAGCGTGCGACCAACCCTTGGTTGGACAGTAGATGCAGATCAACCACTACCAGCTTCGCTCTGCCGAGCAGTCGGAGCAACTTAAACAGGCAAGCCCAATAGATGAGTCCATTGGTCACACCAATTAAGATTAAGTCTTGGTTGCGCAGTTGTTGGAGAAGCTTCCAGGGTGTTGCCCCCAGGTTTTCCTGCAAAAGCGAAAATATCGGGCTAGGCGCATCAATGCCCACGGACGGCCACACTTCATCGAGTCGTTCTAGGTTTGTGGCAACACGAAAAGTCATAGCACGGGGCGATGAGTCAGCGTTTGCAGGTTGTTCCCCACTCTGTGCCGCTGACTGAGCGCCTTGCGTAAATAGCTAACTACAGACCCAGCACCAGCTTAGCCATAATATTCCGCTGAATTTCATTGGAACCGGCGTAGATGCTGACCTTGCGAGCGTTAAAGTAAGCCTGCGATACCCCGTTAGACGTTTCTGGTCCGACCGCTTGAAAGTTGTCGCCCGGCTCTGGGCTCGACGTATCGAGAGGGTTGGCGTAGTAGCCGGTTGCTTCAAGTGCTAACTCCACCAACAACTGTTGCAACTCCGTACCTCGAGTTTTTAGCATCGAGGATTCAGGTCCAACATTCTGCCCTGCGGCCAAAGCCCCTAGGATACGAAGCTCAGTGAATTCCATGGCCAAAATCTGCACTTCTGCATCATCCAGCTTGCGCTTGAATCCGGCATCGTCGCCTACCTGTCCGCCGTTACCGGCCGCTTCGCCAGCCGCCATGCTGCGAATGTGGCTTAGCGAGGACTTTAGCGAGGGGGAGTAGGCATTGCCGCGCTCAAACTCCAACAGATACTTAGCGCAGGTCCACCCCTTACCTTCTTCACCAACCAAATTTTCTTTTGGCACCTTAACGTCGGTGAAGTACACCATGTTTATCTCTTGATGCCCTTCGGGCGGTTGATCCAGGGTCACAATAGGATTGACTTCAATCCCAGGCGTTTTCATATCGATCAGCAGGAAGCTGATGCCCATCTGGCGAATGTCTTCGTTGCTTGTTCGCACCAAGCAAAAAATCCAGTCAGCGTGCTGGGCTAAGGTGGTCCAAGTTTTAACGCCATTAACCAAGTAGTGATCACCTTTGTCTTCGGCTTTGGTTTTTAGCGAGGCTAGGTCAGAGCCGGAACCTGGCTCGGAGTAACCTTGGCACCACCACACGTTGGTGTTCAGAATGTCGGGGAGAAATTTGGCTTTTTGCTCTTCGGTGCCGAACTTCATGATCACCGGTGCCACCATCGTCATGCCAAAGGGAATGACGCCAGGGGCCCCAACACGGGCTCGCTCTAGATCAAAGATGTAGTTCTGCGTAGGCGTGAACCCCGCTCCGCCATGTTCCGCAGGCCAGTTCACTGCTGCCCAACCTTTTTTGGCCAGGCGCTTCTGCCAACCGACGTGGTCTTCTTTGGTTAGCTTGCCCAAGTGGCTGCGGCCTTGGCGCTCTCTAAGCTCTTCGGGCCAAGCCTCAGCTAACCAAGCACGGACCTCTTTTTGAAACTCGCGATCTTGCTCTGAAAATTCGAAATCCATGGGTGTAACTCCTCAACCAGCGTAAATTCTGGGCGAGATTTTACCACGACTAGCAGCCAACGGCGTGAGCGAGGTTCGGGATTTCTATTCTTATATTAAACCGGGCCAAAACACCTCCCTTGGCTACAAAGTGTGAGGTTCGCAAAGTGGGCCTAAGATCTGGTTGCTGATGCTGGGGTTGGGATGCAAACTCCGCCTACAGCTTCTTCCGCACCCACTTTGAGATTGTTATGACCAGCGCCTCTGCAGAACACCAAATACCACCTCAAGTGCAGCTAGTTCGAACCTATTTCATGAGCTTACAGGACCAAATATGTAGCGCTCTAGAAGCGTTGGATGGAACCGCGCAGTTCAGCCGTGAGGAGCTACCCGGAGAGCAAGGAGCACTAGCCCGACCTCGCGTCCTGGCCGACGGCTCGCATATAGAAAAGGCAGCGGTGCAGTTTACCCACAGTATTGGGGCTTCGTTGCCACCAGCAGCAACAAAAAGGAACCCTCATCTCGCCGGACATGGTTTTCAAGCGACCGCTATCTCGCTCATTGTCCATCCGCGCAACCCCATGGTACCCACCACCCACATGAACTTGCGCTACTTCCACGTCGATACGCCAGAGCCTTTTTGGTACTTTGGAGGGGGGTTTGATCTAACCCCCTACTACGGCTTCAACGAAGACTGTGTGCACTGGCATGAAGTGGCGCAAGCGGCAGCTGGCCCGCAGTACCCGGCTTTCAAACAGGCCTGTGATGACTACTTCTACATTCCACATCGACAGGAACAACGCGGTATCGGCGGTCTGTTCTTTGACGATTGGCGCGAAGGTGGTTTCGATTCCAGCTTGACGCTGACCAAAGCCGTGGGAGATGCTTTTCTACCGGCTTACCAGCCGATCTTCGAACGACGCGCTGTGCTTGACTACACTCAGTCCCAACGGGAGTTTCAGCTCTATCGTCGCGGTCGTTACGTCGAGTTCAACTTGGTTCATGACCGTGGGACCCAGTACGGCCTGCAATCTGGCCGGCGAGTTGAATCCGTTCTGGCGTCCCTGCCCCCGCTTGTTGCTTGGCACTATTGTCCTGAATTCGAGCCAGGATCGCCAGAAGACAATTTACTTACCGAATATCTGGCCCCGAAAGACTGGGTAGCCTGTGGATAACTCTGGGGATAAAAGGGCTTGCAGGCCTGTCTCAACAACGTTGAACAGGCGAGCGAACGTCTAAACCCCAGGTATTGATATACATTTCAATAACTTACAGAACCTTTCTTTCAAGGCCTATCGGACCTTGGGGTTGCCAGCTAAGGCTCACACCTTGTGTATAACCTGAGTCTAAATATCCAAACGAGCAACGAAACCTGCCCTGTGCGACGATCAGACAAAGACTTCTAGCGCACGGCTTTTGGCCCATCGATCCGGCAAGGCGGCATGCTTGAACTGGCTTGTTGGACTAAATGCCCAGCAAGTCCTCTCCTAGGACACACCAAATCCTCGTTTAACACCCTTGAACGCCCCTATTTCTGGCAGATCCACGTGGAACACAAACCACTCTAGCCCTACCGCTTTTCGCCAGTTACACTAAGCCTAATTGGGGGGGACCCAGCAGCAGGAACACAAAAGTGCGAAGAATATTTGGTCGGGGTAACGAAGAAGAATCAGATGAGCAAATCAACTTAACACCTATGTTAGACGTGGTGTTCATCATGTTGATTTTCTTTATTGTTACCGCAACTTTCGTAAAAGAAGTCGGTCTCGACGTTAACCAGCCGGAAGACGATAAACCGAAGACGGTTGATCCAGACAAGAAGAGCATTGTGGTTCGCATCACTAACCGTGATCGCATTATCATCGCCCAACGCGATGTGGACTTTCGCTCTGTGCGGGCCAACATCGAGCGCTTGCACGCTGAAAATCCAGAAGCACCCGTGATTATTCAGCCACATCAAGACTCGAAAACAGAGACCATGATTCATGTAATGGACTCTTCTCGTCTTGCTGGCGTCGCCAACGTCTCCTTAGCCTCTAACTAAGTTTAGGGTGAAAGATGTTCTGAGGCCGGTTGTACCGGCCTTTTTTATGCCTGCGTCAAAACGATGTTGCTAGCGCTACCATCGCACCGGTTAAACAAGTGGCCAAAGTACCGGACACTAAGGTCCAAGGACCTATCGCCAGCACCTCCTCTCGCCGTTCAGGCACCAAAGTCGTTAACCCTGCCAACAGAATTCCTAAGCTGCCTAAGTTGGCAAAGCCACAAAGCCCGTAGGTCATAATCAAGTTTGCTCTTTCGCTCAGAGTGCCCGACGGCAAAGCCGCGAGATCTAGATAGGCAACCAACTCGTTGATGACCACCTTGGTTCCCAGCAATGCACCGGCTGCTTGCGCTTCTGCCCACTCAACCCCCATCAACCAAGCAACCGGAGCGAACAACCAGCCCAAGCCACGCTGCAGGCTCATCGGAGCATCATCAATCACAATTGGGGCTAGCAGTTGATTGACAAGAGCCACCAAGGCAACAAACACCAAGACCATAGCGCCCACATTTGCCGCTAGACGCAACCCATCAGCGGTACCGCGATTGATCGCGTCCATTGAGGAAGCGTACTGAAGCGAGTCGGTAACCGTGGATGTGCCGGTCTCTTCCGCCTGGGGCATCAGCAAATGGGCTATGTATATAGCGGCAACAATGTTGAGGAAGGATGCCACCAAGATATGCCCTAAGGCTCCGGGTAACACCGGCATTAAAACGCTGGCATAAAGCACCATGATGGACCCGGCAACGGTTGCCATACCGCAGGTCATGATCATGAACAACTCACCACGCGATAACTGGTGTAGGTAAGCGCGCACCACCAACGGCATTTCAGCCATGCCAAGAAAAACGCTGGCTCCCGCGGCCATACCCACTGCGCCACCAAGCCCAAGCGCCTTTTGTAGCGCCACACCAATCCACCGCACCAACATCGGCAAAACACGCCAATGCCAAAACAGAGCAACCAACACGCTAAACACCAAAATTTGTGGCAACACGCGGAAGGCAAAGAGGTAAAGGTTACCCGGGCTGCTCGTAGAAAACGGAGCTTCACCGCCACCGAGATAGCCAAACACAAAGCTGCTACCGGCGTTGGTTGCCGACTCAACCGCACTCACAACATGATTGAGCAACAACAACGCCTCACCAATCCAAGGCACACGCAGCAACAACAGGGCTAAGCTAAAGTGCAGCAGCAAGGCTATACCAACCAAACGCCAGCGAATGGCCCCACGATCTCGGCTAAGCAGCCACGCGAAAGCCACAAAAGCGGTGATGCCAAACGCCGATTGGAGGGCTAACATTCGGGGGGGATCGCAAACAAAGTCAGCACCTGCTCGTTTCTTATGATGCTATAGCCCTGCCCTAAATTCATGACGACGTTTGAGTTGTTATCGCCAACGTATTCAACGCTGAAGCGACGTCCATCTGGACTTAGCGTAACGTCAACCTCGTGGAATCCGATGTAGTGATGGGTGATCGGGTTGACGGCTTTGTAGATGGCTTCTTTTGCACTAAACAGAATGTCAGGCCAGTGCTCTGGGGCCTTTGCGTGGCGCTCTTGCTCAATGTCGGTGAATACCGAATCGAAGAGCTTTTTACCCAGGCGCCCTACCTGCTCTATATCTACCCCCAGCCCTTTTAGAGTTCCGGCTCTGCTCACCGCCACCCAGGCCCAGCTGTGGCTGTGGCTAATGCTTCCAACACGGTCTGTTGGCCACAGTGGCTGTCGGTTATCGCCTCGGTTAACCCGGGTATCAGCGCAGCCACTCGCTTTCAGCGCATGCGAGGCCAACAGACGCCCCGTGGCAAACTCTCGCTGGCGTTTTGGGATTGCCTTGTTCAGCGTGGCAAGCGTATCGGGCGCGAGCTGATCGCGATAGTCGGCGATCTGACCCAGCGCAAAGTGCACCGTCCAGGGCAAGCCAAAAGGCTCTAGGCGGTCTTGGGGGTCGTCCAAATTTTGCCAAGATCCCGGCAGCTCGGTCACAACTCATCATCCAGCATTGCTAACGGGGGAATTGTCGGGCATTCCGCTTCCCGTTACCATCCAAGACTCAACTAAAGCGTCGAGCGCATACCTAGGTGTCACAATTGTCCGAAACCCCGTTAGCCCCAGACTCTGATACCCGCATCGGCGGTAAAGGGCGAATCATTCTCCTTAACGGCTCTAGCAGTTCGGGCAAAACCACGCTTGCCATCAAGCTACAACAGCTGTTACCGGAGGCTTATCAACATATGGCATTGGACCAGTTCCGCGATGGGCTGCCGGATCGCTTTCGTGGGTTGAACTCTCCGGCACAGACGCCAGGCGCTCAAGGCCTAAATGTGGTGCCAAGAGATTTAAAGGGTGAACGGGTGACCGCCATAGAGTTTGGGTCACACGGCGAGCAAATGCTTCGAGGCATGCGCCGTGCTGTTGCGGCTTTTGCCAGCCAAGGCAACAACGTCATTGTTGATGATCTGCTGTTCAAACCTGAGTATCTCCACGACTACGCGCTTGCCCTGCAGAAGCATGAGGTTTGGTGTGTTGGCGTGCGCTGCTCGCTAGAGCGGGTGAATCAACGCGAAGCTCAACGCCCAGGACGCTTTCCCGGGACCGCCACCTCACATTTTGATCAAGTTCATGGGCATGACCTAGCCTACGATGTCGAGGTGGATACCACAGATTTAAACGCCGACAGCTGTGCTCAAAGCATCATTGCTAGCCTGCAACGTCCACCTCGCGGCTTACAACAATGGCTAGCTGACCACGGTGACCGCTATGCAGTCTGATGATGAGCTAGAGAAATTTATGGCGCTGGTCAGCGCCGCCCACAAGATCGTGTTCTTTACCGGTGCAGGAATCAGCACAGAATCTGGTATTCCGGATTTTCGCAGTCCGGGCACTGGCCTGTGGACTAAAATGAAGCCCATTCAATTTCAAGACTTTGTTGCTAGTGCACAGGTTCGCACCGAGTCTTGGCGACGTCGTTTTGAAGGCGAACCTGTGATTGAAGAAGCCCAGCCAAACAAGGGCCACCTAGCGGTGGCGAACTTGATGAGCAGCGGCCAAGGATTGGTGGTGATCACTCAGAATGTGGATAACTTGCACCAAGCCGGTGGGGTACCAGATGACCAAGTGATTGAGCTGCATGGCAATGCCTGTTATGCCTCCTGCCTTGAATGCAATACCCGTTACGAGCTTGCAGATTTAGAAGCGCAGTTTTCTGCGCAAGGGCAAGTGCCCCCCTGCAGTCGTTGTGGGGGCATTATAAAAACAGCCACCATCAGCTTTGGCCAAGCGATGCCGGAACAACCAATGGCGCAAGCCCAAGCGGCGGTAGAAGCCTGTGATTTGATGATTGTGGCCGGTTCGTCGCTGACGGTGTTTCCAGCCGCTAGCTTTCCCGAGTACGCAAAGCAACGGGGTGCCAAGCTGGTGATCGTGAACCGAGAGCCAACGCCACTAGATGACATTGCCGACTTAGTGTTACATCGAGAGATTGGCGCAACCTTAGCCTTTGTTGGTGATGTTAACTAACGCAGATAGCGCCGCTCCCGCTACCCTCCCCTTAGTGCGGCTGCAAGAAACAGTCCAGCGACTTATGCCAGGTTGGGGGGCGGTGGTAGAAGGTTTCCATTACTTGGACGGTGGCTATGCCAATGCTAACTATTTGTTTCGCTATGCGAACGAGCGCTTTGTACTGCGCAGTCAACCAAGCGATCAACCGCTAGAGGCGACCAATGGTTTAGCCTCAGAAATTCAGCTTCGTGCGCTGCTCAATGGGCAGGCTAACCTTAGTATCGCACCGCTAATCGCAGCTGATGTCACTCTTGGTGAAATGATCACTGGGTTTGTTGATGGCCCATTGCTAGCAAAGCAGCCACCTTTGCCACGCGAAGCCGCCGCATACCTACGCCACTTGCATGAACAGCTGCTACCAATTTCTGCACCAGCACACTACAACCTACAGAGCTTGATTCAGCGCTGGTTGCCGCAACCACCGTCTTGGTTGCATGCCTACCTTCGAGACGGCGCGGACCAACAGCGGTTAAGCGAAGGTCCGTTACAGTGCTGCCACAATGATCTGAACCCTTGGAACATCATTCGAAGTTGTGAGCAACCGCAAGGTTGGACAACTTTGGATTGGGAAACGGCTGCCACGGCGCACCCGATTTTTGATGCAGTGACGTTGCACCAAGGTGTTGCGGCGGAGCGCGCTGGTGCGCAAGCGCGTGTTGTGGCCAATGGTGTTGCGTTGAGCCATGCAACGCCGCAATGGCCAAGCCTAGCCGAGTTTTGCGACCTTGCCCTGGCAGTGCCAGTGAGTGCAGAGCAAATCACGGCTGCACTGCGAAGCTATTGGCTACGCGAGTATGCCTGGGCCGCTGCGCAACTTCGGCAAGGCAGTCAAAACCCAGCAATTGCAGCCCAAGAACGTCTAGCGCAACACCAACTGAAGCTCCACCTCCAGCTCCAACTATAATGCGAAGGCCCTAACCACTATTGGCTTACCCAACCCAATCGCTCCAAACCCTCGAGTGCGGCTTGCAATCGCTTGGCACCGCGGCCACGGACCAGTGCAAAGTCCAGGTTGTCTCTGCGCAACACACGTCGGTAATGATCAAACAGCAACATCCGGGTGCCCGGTGATTCACGCAGCGGATCTGGCTCCCAAGCTAAATCCGGTGCGGCCAGCAAATAACGGCGCGGACTGCGCTGCTTTAGAGCAAATTGCAGCCACGCTGGGTACAAACGTTTTGCTGGGGCCCGCAACGCATAACGCCGCTGCCATGCAGGGCTAGCAAACCGAACCCACCACCAAACCTCAATGACTTGAATATCCGTATCCGCAAAAGCGATCTCGGCATCGCACCGCTGCTCCCAGACCTGGTGTTCGTTAGCTAGTTGACCCGCAGCAATAGTCGCTAGGTCTTTTGCACTGTATCGACCGGCACGTCGCTGCAACCATGCGCGCGAAAACTCAGGCGCAACGGGCGCCGCAAAATGCGCGCCAAGCTGATTAGCAAGGATCGTTTTACCACTGGACTCTGGCCCGGTGATGCAGACTAGGTTGCGGTGTTTAGGTTGCGTTGCCACGCGCGCCACCCCACAACGGCTAACCCTAAGTAGAGGATGTAAAGCACAGCATAGGTGGGTAGATCTTTGTAGAGGTACAAACCCACGTAGGCTATGTCGACAACTAACCAAAGCGCCCAGCTCTGCAAGTATTTGCGCGCCGACATCCACATAGCGATAAACGCAGCGGCTGTTGTGGCGCTATCGATGTAGGCCAGGTCGGCATCGGTATAACTGTCTAAAAAGCGCCCTAAGGCTAAGGTGACCAAAGCGCCAAGCACCACTAAGCCGAACCACCAAGGCGCTGGCATTCGGGTGACTGGCAGCTCTGCTCCGGTGTCTTGCTGGCCACGCGTCCACCACCACCAACCATAGGCATTCATGAACAAGTAGTAAGCGGTTTCAATGCTGTTGGCGTACAACTTTTGCGCAATGAGCACAGCCAAGGTGACCACCGAAAACAACAATCCAATGGGGAAGGTCCAAATGTTCTGCTTGATCAGAAGCCAAACGCAGGCCACCCCCGCCACCAGTGCCACCCACTCGAACAGGGTGTACAGCAATTCTACGGTCATGATCGGGCAACGGCTCTTACTGCAACGGATGCGGTACCCTAATTCATACCTAGGCAACTACCAAGCCTAGAATAATTGTCAATTATACAGCACATACATCCAATAACGCCTGTTGTGTTCCCAAGCTCGCTCAGTTCACGCCCTGAGGCCCGATTCGCGCTAGAATTGGGGCTCAACGAGAGAACATGACCCGTTATGGCTAAATGTATTGCCATCGTCGAAGACGATCCCGATCAGCGTGCTAACTATGCTGACGCCATCACCAAGAAAGGCTATGAGGTGCACGCCTACGGGAGCCGCGAAGAAGCCCTGTCCGGGTTTGATACCCGACTCCCGGATTTAGCAATCTTGGACATTATCCTTGGTGAGGAGGTAGATGGCGGCTTTCAATTGTGTCGCGATTTGCTGACCCGCGCCCCCTCTTTGCCCGTCATATTTCTTACGGAACGCATCAACGAGATCGACAAAATATCCGGTCTGCGTCTTGGCGCTTGGGACTACCTCCCCAAGCCTATCAGCCTAGATTATCTAGCCGAGCGGATATCATCGCTGCTACGCATCCATGAAGCTCGCAGCGAGCAATCAGAACAAGACAGCCCTACCGCCAAAAAGATAGGCGAGCTGACCTTAGATCAAGATGCCTTGCTGACATCATGGCGCGGCAATCGCATCGACCTGTCCGGCACCGAGTTTCGTATGCTCGCAAAATTGGTTCGAGTGCCCGGGCACGCGGTGAGTTACGAAACCTTAATGAACGCCACCATGCAATCGTTGGTGACCAACAACACGATCAATACCCACATGCGAAACATCCGCAAGAAGTTCGAAAAAGTGGATAAAGATTTCGGCTGTATTAAAAGTGAATACGGCTTTGGTTACCGTTGGTCGGAATAACCTTAGATGGCAGTACTGCAACGCTTAGCTAGCCCACATCGAGGGCCTCGACTCGGCACCAAGATTATGTTGCTTGGGCTGATGCTATTGGTGGTGCCCTACTTTTCCTATCGACAGCTCGTAGAGATGGAGCGATTGCTGGTTCGTGGTCAGTCTCATGCACAGCTGCTAACCGCAGAAGGCATCTCAACCCTGTTCAACGGCCGGGATGATCTGTTTAACGATCTACCTGTGTCCTCACAAGATTACGAGGCCTTGTACGCGCATCCGTTGCAAAGCACCATTCGCCTAGACGGCTCCAACGAAGACTGGGGTGCAGACCTACAAACCAAGTTTCGACAGTTTGGCAGCGAGTCTGGCAATAGAGATGCGGATTTCAAGCTGTGGATCGGTGAGCGCTCAAACCAACTCCACCTTTACATGACCGTGGTCGACAACGTCTTGGTACCTAGAGACCCCGATTACTTGCGTCTGGACCAAGCGGATCACGTAAGGATCAGTTTTATCCGCGCTGATGGTGAAGACGCTCGCTTAACCATGACCCTGCCAGCGCCGGGCGTAACCACCACCTACCCAATGGATCAGCAATGGCAAAGGGCTGCCAACGGCATCCCAGACAACCGGGTGCAGGGTTACATGCGCCCTACGGACACAGGACTGGTCATCGAGTTCCGTTTGCCGCTATCCATGGTCGGCTCAAGACGGTTCTTTGGTTTAACTTACGTCGATGTGGATGACCCCATCTCTCGTGAGCAAGTGCAAATCACGCAAACCCTACCCACCGCGGGTAAAGAGAGTTTCAATCTGGTGGTGCTGCGCTCGCCTGAGGTGTTGAATATTATTCGCGGCCTGGGTTATTCCGGCGCACGCATTTTGGTTATCGATGCTCAGCAACGCGTTCGTGCAGAAACCGGGGCAAACCAATCGGGCACGCCATCCGAAGCTGAAACACATTGGTACAGCTGGATCACCGATCTATTTGCTCGAGCTCGACCTTTTTTGCACTACGTTACTACTGGCACCCAGTACGACCAGCCCCTGTTGACTCCCGCAGACTCACAGCGGCTAGCTAGCACGGCCATTGAGCAATCCTTAGCAGGCAACCCGATGACCTTGCAACGCCGCTTGGCGGATGAGCAAGAGCTTATTGTTGCCGCCCACCCCATTGTGACCGAAAACGATGAAATCATTGGCACCGTGGTGGTTGAGCAAAACATCAACGAGATCTTGTCCTTTCAGCGGGCCACCTTAGAACAGGTGATTCTGCTGTCCGTCTTCAGTTTGTTTGCGGTGTTTATTGCCCTTCTTGCGTTTGCCGGTCGGCTCGCTTGGCGGATACGTAAGCTACGTCGTGAAGCCAGTGCAGCCATTGATGACTATGGGCGCCTACGTCGCAGCGAGCTTACCCGTGAGATGAGCGCGGGTGATGAGATTGGTGAGCTTGCGCGCAGCGTCTCGAACATGCTGTCAAAGCTGCATCAGCACAACAATTTTCTGGAAAACATGCCGCGCACCTTGCGCCATGAGATCAACAACCCGTTGAACACCCTTAGTACATCGCTAGATAACTTAGCGGAAGAAAATCCAGACGTGCAGTCCAGCAAATACTTGGCGAGTGCAAAGCGCGGCGTGAATCGAATTGGCTCAATCGTACAAAACTTAGCCGATGCCGCAAACCTGGAAGAATCGCTGCAAGCGGAAGAACGCGAAATCATCGACATTCAACTCTTGCTCAAAAGCTACGTGGCCAACTGCAGTATCAGCCACAGCAGCGCTGAATTTGTCTATCGCGGAACCTCATACCCAGTCCACGCTAACGTTTCGGATTTTCGTATCGAGCAATTGCTAGATAAGATTGTCGACAACGCCATCGACTTTCATCGAACCAACAGCCCCATTAAAGTGCAACTGGATACTTATCGAGATTACCTGCAGATTACCGTGGCCAATCGCGGTCCGGTGCTACCTAAGAAAGCGGAAGATTCATTGTTTGATTCTATGGTTAGCCATCGAGGCCCGCAGAATCGACTGCACTTTGGCCTCGGGCTCTATGTGGTTCGCATCATCGCTGAGTATCACGGCGGTTTTGTTCGGGCCATGAACCTCACGGATGGCTCTGGGGTCGCCATTATGGTGCAACTGCCGTTGGCGCGTGTTGAGTCGAGCAGCCGATCTAACCGCCAAAGCAACGATTCAACCGAGCCAGAGATACGGGCGCAGCGAGGCTAGCCTGTTCCCTTAGGCTAGGTGAAACTCGCTCTCAAGCTTGGGCGTACCCTCGCACTTCAGTGTCCCTTGATCGATCAAACCTTGTACTGCCGCAAAAACACTACGAGCGGCTGCCGGGTACAAAAACTCCGGAGTACCTTTGTACATGTCGGGCACCATATCGGTAATGCTGTGTACGCCACCGCGGATAGCCGCAAGAATTTGTTGCTCACGCTCACGACGATGCGCAATAAACGCTTGAACGTGTTTCTTAGGTTCTAAGATCGCGGGGCCGTGAGTAGGCCAGTACAACGCATCATCACGATCTAACAGCAAATCAAGGCTCGCCATGTAGGCCGACATGTCGCCATCCGGTGGCGAGATAACGCTGGTCGACCAGCCCATCACATGGTCACCAGTAAACAGGGCTTTGGCTTCACGTAACGCAAAACACATGTGGTTGGAGGTGTGTCCGGGGGTATACACGCACTCAACCGACCAATCACCACCGGTAATGATATCGCCGTGACGAACCTCGTGATCCGGCGAGAACTCCATATCACCGCCCTCTTCAACCTGGACCCCTTCCTCAGCCTTGCCAGCTCCGTGTGGCCCATAAGCATAGGTAGGGGCCTTGGTGTGTTGCGCGAGCAGCTTGCACCCCGGGGAATGATCCATGTGGGTATGGGTCACCAAGACATGGCTGATGGTCTCACCCGCGGTGGCGGCAAGGATAGCCTTGATGTGTTCCGGATCGGCTGGGCCCGGATCCACCACAGCGACTTCACCGGATCCTAAAATGTAGGTGCCGGTGCCATAGAGCGTGAATGGGCTTGGATTGTTGGCAATAACTCGGCGGATGCCTGGGCCGACGTTGGCAACGGTGCCATAGTCAAACTGCATTTCACGCCGGTAGGGAATCTCGACTGCCATAGCGGCACCTCCTGTGGGGGCAGCGAGAATAAAAGTCTATCGCAGATAAATCAATTGCTGTGGTTACCACACCCAGGTGAGAACACCAGCGATGACCACTGAGGCTCCAAGCACAAGCCATGACCAAGGCGCTCTGCTCAGCCAAGAGCCCTGGGCTTGATGTTGGTAGATTAGGTGTACACGGCCCAGAGTAATGCGGTCTGAGGGCTCTAGCGTTACCGTGGTCACCGGTTTACCGTTAACCTGGGTCCCGTTGGTGGCGATAAGGCTGGTTATGGTTAAACCTTCCGCCCGCAGCACAAGCTGAGCATGCTGTGCTGACACCGATGCATCTTCTATCACAATGTTAGAGGTGGGGTCTCTACCGACAGTGGTTGTACCCATCGGCAAGGCGAAAATTCGCCCTTCAATGGGTTCACTAGCACCAAGCAAGTGTGCCCCAACCAGCTCTTGATGTCGGGTTTCGGCGCTGGGGGGCGGTTCGGGTGCTACCACACCAAACTCGGTGATATCCGGCTCTGCAATCTTTTGGCTTTGCGTCACGCTTGACATCGCTTTTGGCGGCAAGGGATCAAAGGGCTTGATTGGCGTCAACTCTTCGCTGTCACAACACACTTGAAAGCGATGCGTATCAATGCCAAGCAGGTCACCATGAAACAGCCGAACACCGCCGACAACCCGTTCGCCATTAACAAAGGTACCATTGGCGGAACGTAAATCCTGCAGCCAAGCACCGGATAGAACCGTCAGCTTAGAGTGATAGCGCGAGATATGATCGTCATCTAGCGTTAAGTCTGCATCTTCTGCACGACCCAGGGTTAAACTTGAGGTAATTGGCGTGATGCTGCCATCCACATGTCGTAAGGACCAACTTGCCGTGCTGATGGTCGACTCATCTTCGACTCGAATGCTCAAGCGTGCTTGGCCCAATGACAAACTGTCCATTGGGCACAAATTTACCGGGGTGCTAAAGTCTTGCTGCCCTAGACTGACGGTCGCATCTAACAACGGATGCACCTTAACCCCTCGGTCCACTCGCTCAATGCGAGCGTGGTAGTCCAATATGTCCTCGCCTGCGACCACTAGATCGTTGTCAAGGTGGCGCCCTATCGTCAGATTATCCACTAGCTCATAGTCTTCGCCATCGCATACAACAAAAATGGTGATCACGAATTATCCCCTAGTGACGTTGGTAGTGGCGCTTGGCTAGACCCTTGGCGCCAAAGGTCACGCATTTCACGCCACTGCACCACCCCCGGGGTAACGCTTAATGCAAGCTCTATGTAGGTGAGTGCATCATCCACCAAGCCAACTGCTTGGGCTTCTTGTGCGGTTTGCGCCAAGCGTTGGGCTACTTGGGATAGCATTTCGCTGGCAATGGTATTGCCGGGGTCGCGTCGTTGCACTTCTCGCAGGGCTTGCACAGCACTGCTGTCCGTGGGCTCGGTAAGGTAGCCTAGACGCATGTGCTCGGCCGCTTGTTCGAGTAATTTTTCCACCTGGGATACTCGACGCGATTCTTGATTTAAACGCTCGCGTATTTGGCTGATGGAATCACCCGACAACCCCACCTTGTCCGCGCGATTGAGCAAGGCTTGCACTGCAGAAAGATTACCTGCGGCAAACATACCATCTGTTTGAGCGGCAAGTTGACCGGTCACTTCCGCCAGCCCTTGAGCCGCTGTGACGTTGCTTGGATCGGCCGCCAGAACTCGGTTGTACAACTCTGCTGCGTTTTTACCTGCCGGGGTCAGCAGCGCACCTGCAAGGCGATAGCGGTTTGCCTCAGATAACAGGTCCGTGATTGCACCTTGCAGCGTTGTCGCTTGCTGGATCCGTTCTCTAGCGACCTCAAGGTCGGCAATATCAGGGTTGGCTGTTGCTGCACGGTCAAGCAATGCAATCGCCTTTTCGAGATCGCCGCTCACCGCTGCGCTGCTGGCCAACTTAGAGAAGTGCACGGCTAAGGTATCCAGCTCTTGTTGTAGACCTTCCAGCTCAGGTGCCAGACGCTTGGCTTCGGTGTAAGTTTGAATTGCCGCAGACGCAGCATCGGTATCGCCAAGCCCGGTATTAGCCAACATCTCTTTGGTACTACGCAGCAGTTTTGCGGCTTGCTCAAGGTTGTCGTAGCGCTCTTGTAGCTCAACAAACTCACTGTCTTGAGGAAAAGCTGTGATCGCTTCTTTTAGCTTGGTATCGGCTAGTGCAAAATTTGACTGGGTCAACGCTTGCCGAACGCTGTCTTTCCATTGCGCCGCCAGCCCATCAACGGCCTCTAGCGCACCTGAATGCAGCGAGTCTTGATTGAGCACGCGTTGATAGCCAGCCACGATGGAAGCCAACGATTGGTTCGGGTCTTGATGCAGGGACTGTGCAGCATTCCAAGCGTTGTCGATGGTCTCATCGCTGCTTAAGTTCATCTGGCTTAAGACGCGAGAGACAAATTGGGGCTCTTGCGTCAGTACCCAAGTGGCACCCAGGACCAACAAGGCCAGCAGTGCAGACGGTGCCCACTGACGAAACACACCACGTTCCGAAGATTGCCGCGGCTTGACCCCACGTCCACCCTCTCGTACTGGTGTGATCATGCTGCTACCAACCGCCCGGATCTCTTGGGTTGTCACCGCTTGGGTGCGAATGGTGGCGTTGGGTAACAAGGCATCGCTTTCAATGGCATCTAGTGCAGCGGCAAGCTCGGACCCGCTCTGGATTCGATTGTTTGGATCCTTTGCCAAGCACTTGTCGATCACCGGTTGAAACGGAGCTAGGTAATTGGGCAATTTGGGTATGGGTTCTTGTACGTGTTTTACCCCTACCGCTACGGCTGACTCGGCCTTGTAGGGTACGTCCCCCGTTAGCATGCGAAAGAAAACCACACCAAGGCTGTATAAGTCTGAACGTCCATCCAGCGCTTTGCCGGACGCTTGTTCCGGCGACATGTATTGCGGTGTGCCAACTACAGTGCCGGCACGGGTTAAGGTCACCTCTGGACTACCAAGCCGAGCGATACCAAAGTCGGTAATAACCGCGCTACCATCTTCGCGGAACAATATGTTTTCTGGTTTAACGTCGCGGTGCACAACCCCTTTGCTATGGGCATGGTCCAAAGCTCGACCGATGTCTTTGGCAACCTGGACAAGATCTGTAATGTGCATGCCTTGAGCCAATCGCGCGTGCAGATCGCCACCGCGCAAATACTCCATCACCAAGTACAGCAGGTCGTCGTGCGCACCCACGTCATGGACCTGAACAATGTTGGGATGGGTAAGCTGCGCATTGATGCGAGATTCTTGCAAAAAGCGTTTACGAAAAGATTTATCTTTAGCGTAGTCTGGGCTAACAACCTTTAGCGCAACCCAGCGACCAAATTTTGTTTGCACCGCCAGATAGACGCGAGCCATACCGCCGCGTCCAATCTCACGCTCAACTTCATACCCGGGCAGTTCAATCAACGTGCACCACCATCGTTAGAAACGGAATTGGACGTTTGGTCGGCATCAGCAGAGGCTTCAATAGGATCCGCAGGGGCCACCAGTGGTTGACGATTGCCTGAGACTAGGTGCCCCAAGACAAAGTGGGCGTCTGCAATGACTTCGCTGCCATCTAGGCTAGCGGCCAACCCGCGACCGTGGGCTAAGCCGTTGGTGCAACGCTCATGTTGAAACATCCAAGGCCGCCCATCTAGCGATAGCTGGCAGTGGGGTACCGCGCTTAAGCTGCGATTCAGTTGCAATTGACCACGATTCCAAAGCTGTACTTCCATCGAGCCTTCCGGCTGTTGTTTCACGCCATAACCATGCATTCGGTTTTCGGCAAACTGACCCCGATAAATGGTGCCATCGCGCCAATAGAAAACCCCCAAGCCATCACGTACATCGTCACTGAACTCGCCAACGTAGCGATTGCCGTTAGGCCAACGGAAGACCCCAGCCCCTTGCTTACGTCCGTCTTTAAATTGCCCGGCAAACTCTCGACCATCCGGCCACTTAAACTGTCCTTTACCCACTAGGATACCGCCCACAAAGTCTCCGTCGTAGCGCTCGCCGGATTCCCAAACAAAGCTGCCGCGACCGCTGCGCTTGCCGTCACTGAAGGTGCCCGTGTACCGATCCCCATTTTCCCACTCAAAGGTACCCTGGCCGTGCATTTGATCTTGGAAAAAGTCGCCTATGTAGATGTCACCGTTTGGCCACTCTAGCCGACCTTCGCCTTGGCGCTTGTCGGCGCTGAACTCACCTACATATTTGCGCCCATCAGGCCAATAATAGGTGCCCTCACCTTGGAGCCGATTGTTGGCAAACTGGCCTTCGTAGCGATACCCATCACTCCAGGTGTACACCCCTTGGCCTGTGCGAACCCCATCAACAACCTCCCCTTCGTATAAGTCGCCGTTGGGTAGCTTGATGCGTTCTGCATCGGCATTTGCATCGGTGTTAAAGGCCACGCTGATGAATAGCCCTAGGCACAAGCTCCACGCCAACCCGGAAGCTGATATACGCCCGAAAACAGGGGCTCTTGTAGTGCTGTGTTGGTGCCGATGGTGCAACTTCAGTAGACTCCGAGATTGAGGCGCAAATGGACGCATTGGTCGAAGCGCAACACTACTGGAAACCCAGCCAATTTTCTTTATTGCATGTTGTTTGCTTCTAGGTTCTATCAGCGGCTTCTTGGGCGGTTTGCTCGGCATTGGCGGCGGTATTGTCATCGTGCCCGCCTTAATCTTGCTGTTCGGGGCCTTCGATCTGCTGCCTGACAAGTTGGCCACCTTGGCTGCTTTGGCCACATCGCTTGGCTGTATTGTTTTTACCTCGCTATCGGCGGCTTATGCCCAATATAAGTCCGACAAAATCGAATGGTCGGTTGCTCGGCGCTGGGGTCCTTTTTTGGTTCTGGGCAGTTTATTTGCGGGCATGGTGGCGAGCAGCTTGCCGGTAGCCGTGCTCAGAGGCTGTATTGGGGCGTTTTTAGTCTTTGTGGCCATCGTTATGCTCACCAGTTGGAAACCCGCCCCATCCAGGCCTTTTCCCGGCGCTATCGGAAGTGCCGTCGCTGGCTGGCTCGGCGGTTTGGTCTCGGGCATTGCCGGTATTGGGGGTGGCAACGTGATTGTCCCAAGCCTCATCTTCTTTAACGTGCCCGTCCACCGAGCTACGGCTACTTCTAGCGCCTTAGGCGTGCCAATTGCGAGTGCTGGCTTGTTAGGGTATCTCCTTGCCGCTTGGCAACTAGAGGCTCCGATCCAAGTGCCAGATGCCTCGTTGCTCTGGGGCTATCTCTATTGGCCTGCTTTTTTGGCCATCACCCTGCCAGCTATTGCCTTGGCTCCCGTTGGGGTCAAGGTTGCTCATCGCATTGACCCTTTGCCCCTGCGGCGCCTGTTTGGCGGCTTGCTGTTGCTACTTGCCGCTCGCATGCTCTATTCGGCTTGGTCGGTCTCAGCTATCTGACGAATCTGAATGGCATCCGTGCTGTCTTCAGCCAAGACATCTGAGATGACGACAATCTTCGCACCCGGCGCCATGCCCTCCCGGTCGACCAACACCTGAAAGGCTCGCTGCAAGGTTTTCTCAGGATTGCTTGAGAATTCGGTGCGATGCGCTGCGGTCGCACGATTCAGCGAAAGTCGGCGCCGGGTCTGGCTATTGTTGGTGAACGCATAGATTGGGACGCTGCTAGGTCGAGCGTTGGTCACTAGGTCAGCCATGATGCCGCGCCTTGTGACCACCACAATACCCGCTGCGTGAATCGACTCGGCCAAGGCCACCGCGTGCACCGCTAAGTGTTGTTTGTCGGTATTGCAAATCAGCTCTTTTTCGTAGCCCAGACCTGGCCAACGTTCCGCGCGCTTAGCAATCTCTACCAACTGCTCCACACAGCGAGTGGGGTGTTTTCCAACGCTGGTCTCTCCAGACAACATCACCGCATCGGTGCCTTCGTAGATGGCGTTGGCGACATCGGTGACTTCGGCTCGGGTTGGAATAGGGTTATCAATCATGGATTCCAATAAGTGCGTTGCAACGATGCACCGGCGGCCCCAAATGGCACAAGAGTGGACAATACGCCTTTGTACATTCGGTAGATCTGCGATATTGGTTTCGATACCCAAATCACCACGAGCCACCATCACGCCGTCGGCAACCTTGGTGATCTCGTGGATATTGGTGACCCCCTCTTGGTCTTCGATCTTGGCAATAATGTTTATCGCTTTGGCTTTCGCGCCCAACAACTCGCGCAGCTCAAGCACATCTTCGGGCGAACGCACAAAAGATAAGGCGATAAAGTCAATGTCGTGCTCTATGGCAAACTGGATGTCGCGCCGGTCTTTAGGCGTGATTGCCGGCAGGTTGACCTTAATGCCGGGCAAATTGACGTGCTTTTTGCTGCCAAGGGTGCCGCCATCGAGCACGCGACAGACCATCTGTTCGCCCTGTTTTTCCAGCACTTCGAAGTTGATCAACCCATTGTCTACGGTGAGCTTGTCCCCCACGGACAACACATCTACCAACTCTTTGTAGTTCACATGGATGGAGGTTTGCTCCACATCTGAGTCCGCGCGCACGCTGATAGTCACCACTTGATCCGGTTCCAGCTGCATCGGCTCATTCATCATGCCGGTGCGAATTTCTGGACCCTGGGTATCCATCATGATCGGGATGGGATAGCGGACCTTGCGATTCAGCGTTTTGATCCAGCCAATGGCCCTTTCCGCACTCTCGTGGTCTGCATGCGACATATTCAGGCGCACCATGCTCATACCGGCGTGATACAGCGCTTCTATGCGCTCATAAGTTGCGGTGGCAGGACCTAAGGTACAGATGATTTTGGTGCGAACACGAGACATACGGCAACTGCATTACAATTTGGGGGCGCAAGCTTAGTCTGCAGCCCAAAATTCTGCCAGTACTGAGGGCATCTCGTTTGCCCGAACCCGCTGAGGCTGCCAAAGCTGCGGAAAATACTGGCCGTATTCCGACTTGAGGTAGCGATCATCCACCAGGCAGAGCACCCCAGAGTCTTTGGGGCTGCGCAACAGTCGGCCGGCCATCTGCACAATCTTCACCATGGCTGGTTGGGTGGCGGCCACCTGCTCACCCGCTAAACCCAGGCCATCAAAATGCTGTCGTGCTTGCTGCTGGCGCAAGCTGGGTGGCGCGATGCCAACCCCAACGCAGATGACGCCGCTAATCTTGGTGTCTGCAAAATCCACGGACTCAGCAAACAAACCGCCCAACACCACTAACCCAATGGCTTGCTGGGCAGCGCTGAAAGCGTCAAGAAAGTTAGCTTGGGCCTGCGCATCCATCCCACTGTGCTGGCAGATAATGGGGCCATGCTCTGCCTGAAGAGCCAGATCCAGCAACGCCTCTTCCAGCGCCCGTAGATAAGCAAAGGACGGTAGCGCCACCAAATAGCGCCCCTGGTGAGCAGTGGCAATTTGGTGCACTAGCTCGGCCAATTGCGGTAACGATTGTTGCCGCTGTCGAAAGTAGGTTGGGACATCCGGCACGATGTAGCAGCCCAACTGCTCCGAAGCAAAAGGCGAACCCGCCCGTTCCAGACGAGTGTCAGGTCGGCCGTGGAGGGTTGAATGCATCTCCAGCGGTGACAAGGTGCCCGAAAAACGTATGTCGGCAGAAAAGCGACCTAAGGTTTGCGCAATGTGTTTGGATGCGTCTAAACAGACAAAACCGACCGCCAGCTCCGCCTTGGACCCGCTGCGAGTTGGCACCAGGGCGTGGCCGCCGCTGGTACTAGGTGCACTATTGGTGCCGGGTTGGCCATGAAACGCAACCGCTCGATAGCGTTCTTCATCAAACTCCCCTGCAAGCTTCAACCAACGTAAAGCAAGAAAGAGTAGCTCACGGGTTTGCGGTGCAGCCGCCAAGTCGCCATCGATTTTCGCTAGCTCATCCACAAAACGCTGTAACGCACGCTCCAGCGTTTTCGGAAACTCGATTAACTGCTCGGGATCAACGAAACCCGAGTTTGTCGAATCGCTGCCTGAGCTAAGTGTTTGCTTCGCCGCTTTGGTTAGCGCGCGCGCAATTCCGTTGATGCGCTTGGTGAGCTCCGAGCGAAACCCCTCAGCCTTTGCAGCGGCTACCAAAGTTCTTGGCACTGCGCTCGAAAGTGCATCGCAACTCCGGGGAAACAGTTGATGCGCTTCATCGATAAGCAAACCCAGGTCTTGCCCGCCTGCAAAGCGAAGCAAACGTGCAACCGGGTCAAACACATAGTTGTAGTCCGCAATGACCACATCGGCTTCTAGCGCAGCATCTAGAGACAATTCAAACGGACAAACTTTATGTACCTCGGCTACCTCCGCAACCACCTCAACCGACATACCACCGCGCGTCACCAGATCCGCAACCGCACCTTCAATTCGATCAAAATATCCTTTGGCGTAATCGCACTGCTCAGCATGGCAAGGCATACCGGGGACCGGGCACACGGCTTGCTTTGCCCTCAAGTGCACCCAACGCAATTTGTCTGGCGGAGGTTCTAACAGCTGCAAGGCGTTGGCTGCGGCCAAGGCACCGGTTGTTCGCGCTGTTAAAAACAAATAGCGCTCAACAACACCCGTAGTCAGCGCTTTTAGGGCCGGATACAGCACACCAAGACTTTTGCCACTACCCGTTGGCGCCTCGAGCAACAAAGGTTGGGCATCGCGAATGCTTTGATAAACGCAGGCCGCCAGTGCCCGTTGGTGTGGTCGATAGCTGGGGTATGGGAAAGAACGAGTTGCCAACCAATGGTTACGCTTAGCATCGTACTGACGCTTGGCCAGAACCTTTTGCCCCTGCTTTGCAATGGCCCCATCGAACCAAGCGAGCAACTCGGTGCGACTAGGCGTTTCTTCCACTGTCCACACCGCTAACGAGTCTGGGTTGCAGTACAGCAAGCGTAGACGATAGCTCTTTCGCGCGGGTGCAGCGATAGCTAGCAAGGCAGCATAAACACGCGCCTGAGCCCAGTGCTCGCTGTTTAGATGTGCATGAGCGGCAACCGGGTCCGCCCTGGTCGTTTTGTACTCTTCTACTAACACGCTGGCGGTTGCGTCATCTGAACCGCTCACTTCTAAGCCATCAATGCGACCTTGAACCTCAAAGGTGATACCAGCGTAAGTCACCAGGGCGCTAACAGGCACCTCAGATTGATAGGGCTCAAACTTAGCTTGCTGCAGCTTTTGCTGGGTAACAATCCCCTCCTCTGGCTTAGTGTTGCCCTCTAAGCCCGGATATAAATCGCCTAAGCGATGCGACTTAGCAATCTGCCCAGCGGACAAACTAATGGGGTTGGCGTGGTTGGACATAAGCAGCGTTGAGGCTAAGCCAACATCTAAGCGCGAAACTTAAGAACACGCACTGGCAAATCTAAGCGTTGGAGTTGGCGTAACCAGCTTTGCTGTGAGGCTTGCAAGGTATCGTTAGGGCCTTTGATCTCGACAAACTCATAGTTGCCTGGACCGTAAATCACCAAAAGGTCGGGAAAACCCGCACGATAAGCAGCCAGATTGCGAATGGTAAACTGCGCAAGACGCCACAGGTCGTGAGCGGGAATGTAACGCAGCAGAGTCTGCACAAAGACGTCATCGAACAACCCCCAATGCACCAGCCCGTTAACCAGCCCCTGCTTGTGTTGCTGGGTGGCCAGTAGCTGTGCCCCAATGGCTTGGGATGAGACAAGTTGCGCATCTTGAGCGTCCAACATAGCCGCACGGGAACTGGCGAAGTCGTCCCAATACAAATCTAACGGACCACTTTGAAAGCGATGGTGAAACATCCCGGCCTGAGGAGCAAAGACGGTAGCCCAGTAACACAGCCCGGCCAATCCTTTAGGCAATGCATTTTCTACATGCCAGCCGCAACCGCCACTAGCGGTTAGGCTGGCCAAGGCTTGGGCTTCGATGTTGGGCGTTGCCACCATATCAACCTGTTGCAGCGACACTTCGGTACTCACATGGATTGCGCGTTGCGCTTTGCAGCGACCTTGGCCACCACTGCCAGGCTTAGGTAGCTGGAAGGTTTCACCGAAAGTTGTTTCTGCCGCTGTCGTAGGTGCCGCTTGTATCTGTTGCAACAGCTGCTGCGCTTGGCCTAGATCCCCTAGCTTGCACAGCAAGCGCACACCGCGCTCCCGAGCGGGATGTGCTTGGGAATGTTGATACACCAGCAATGCTTGAGGCAATGCACGCTGGCGTTCCAGCCACCCGCCTATTCGATTTAGCGCCTTGTCTCTAAGGCGCTGGTCTTGACGCCGCTCCGGGTTGGGCGCTAATTGTTCCGCCAAGTGTTCAGCCAGTGCAGCGCCCTGGTTCGTTGCTTCTTGATACTCATCTAGACGATGGGCTAAATCTGCCAAGCGGCGAATCCGCAGTTGCGACAGCAGGTCTGCAGCGGTACGAAGTTGGCGCTGAGCTATGCCTAGCGGGTACTGTTCATACTCAAACAAGCCAAGGTCTTGGGTGATGAAGCTACTCAAGTCTTGATGCTGGTTGCCGAAGTACAGCAACAAGGCCACTTGCAGCTGGGATTGCTGACACAACCGAACCCATTGCATGTGGCAGCCCAGTTGCTGGGTTATCTGGCGGTCGCTGTGCGTGCTTAGCAAGTGGGATATCCATTGCGCACGAGGGGTTTGACGCGCTAGGCGCACCTGCGGAAACCAATGTTTTAGATCGGCATAATTGGCTAGACCCAGCAACGCATCCGCCGGACAGTGGCTGTTGCGTTCCAACAATTGCGCGGCAACCAGTTCCGCTACGGCAAGCTCAAGGTTATCCACCTCTGCGTAGCTCAACTTGCTGAGTCGAAAGACCGGCCCTTTACGCATGATCAAACGCGCATAGAGGCGCTGGGCTGGTTCACCCAAGCTGGCATGTTGCGCTAGAAACACGGCAACCGGACGAGGCACAATATCGCCGTACAGGCTAGCCACCTGCGCCAGAACTTGGCGCACGTTGTTGGCGTAATAGGCTGGTGGTGGCGGTTGATCCGCTTGCAGTAGTGGCATGCGCCAGATTGACCCGTTGGCTAGGCGTTGACGCTACGCAGTATAGCGCCACCCATTAAAAATATGTATAAATATACAGGTAGGATACAACACAGCAACCAAGGGTTCAGTCAGCCCCCAGGCAGGAGATACATTACCCATGAACGAGCAAGACTCCGCAGCTGGCATGGAACAACCACCAGGCCCCTTTTCAATCTGCGTTCGGGTGACAGAAAAAGCCTTGGCCACACTGCGCGAGCAAAGCGCGGATGGCAGCGGCGCCTATCGAGATGCTCACCCTTGGATTGTGGCGCATCGCCTCTGGCAAGAGGCTGCGGCAGCCAACCAAAGCCTACCCTTGTTGTTTAGTGCTGGGGATAGTCCAGATATTGGACCAGAATTTGCCTATTGGGGGTTGCTGACGAATGTGGACTTGGTTGAGCTACACCGCTCGTCCTGGCAGACCCGGGCGCAATTTGATTATTTGCGCGCGGTGCACCCTATATTTACCAGCATCGATAGTGTGTTTGTGCAGCCCACCGCAGAGCAATACGAACGCGAAGCAAAAGAAGGCATTACCCAGCAACGGCAAGCGCTGACCCTGCATGGACTGCATCCATACGCCATCGTAGAAACGCCCGCCTATATTATAGAAGCATTGCAAAAGAAGTAATGCCGCACCATTAAAAACGGCGACCGAAGTCGCCGTAGATCCATACCTGCTGCATTGACGCTAGGCTTGCTCGGAGTAACCGGCAGCCTGGGGTTCGCCGTGAATTCTCAGCCAAACCTCTTTACGGTGTACGGTCGCTTTTTTGGGAGCGTCGATGCCAAGGTGGACCTGACTGCCGCGAATCTTGAGCACTTTTAGCTCAATATCGTTGTCGATCATTATGGATTCGCCGGCTCGCCGGGTTAAAACCAGCATCTGCTGTCCTCTCTTTGGCTCAAGACAAACAATTTACGCGCTCTCAAATTTTGGTTCTGTGATACCTCCGTAAGTTCTAGCGGTTCTCATCGCGACCTTAACTTTAAGGCTAAAATTTTGAGAACAGGTGGACAGTTTGAGGGTGCTAACTGCTCAGATTAGGCTAGTCGGGTTTAACCTCGGGTAACACCACCTCATCGATATCTTGGGCCAAGGTATCTAGAGTGCTGATATCGATAGGTTTCTTGACGGCCGCCCCTAACTCTCGGAAGCGTTCTGCTTGACCGACCAAATTGCCCCGCCCAGAGACCAGTTTGACGCTGATCGCGTCGTAGGTGCCATGCAGGCTCTGCAGCTGTTTGCCCAGTAGGTCAATGTCCTGAACCAAGCCCCGTAGCTTGTCATACAAAGCACCCGCTCGCCGGGCAATCTCTTGAGCGTTGCGGTCTTGGTTTTCAAATCGCCAAAGGTTGTGAATGATGCGTAGGCACAACATCAAGGTTGAGGGTGAAACCAGCACTACGCGTTGGGTAAAAGCGTCGGTAAAGAGTTTAGGGTCGTGCTCCATTGCCAGCGCAAACGCCGACTCTATGGGGACAAACATCAAAACAAAGTCGAGTGACCGTACGTCGCTTAGATCGGAGTAATCTTGGGCCGATAGACGCTTCACGTGGCTGCGCAGATTACCCACGTGCTCGGCGAGTGCAGCGTTGCGAACCGCTTCATCCGTTGCTAGCAGCGCCCTCTCATAAGCATTTAAGGACACCTTAGAGTCAACAATGACGTCTTTATTATCCGGTAGGCGCACAATGGCGTCTGGCCGCTTTAACTCTCCTGCTGGCGAGCGCCGAGCCGGCTGCAGCAAGTAATCTTCATTGAGCCGTAGCCCTGAATCTTCGAGCACCCTCTCCAACACTAATTCACCCCAGTTGCCCTGAAGCTTCTTGTCCCCCTTTAAGGCTTTGGCGAGGTTACCCGCTTCGAGGTTCAAGCTTTCGCTAGCGGACTGCAGATGCTGCATCTGCGCAAGCAATGACGCCCTATCTTTGGTTTCGCTTTGATGGACCTCATCAACGCGCTTACGAAAGTCGCCAAGCTGATCGCGAAACGGCTGTAGCAAGGTGCTAAGCCGCTGGTCCTGTGACTGACCTTGGCTGGCAAAGACTTGTTGGGCTAATCCTTGAAACTCTTGTTTGAGCGTCGCGCTAGATTCCGCAAAGACCTTTTGCTTTTCCGCAAAGCCTAGCCGCTCGGTTTCGAGCCTTGCGGTGGTTGCGGCTAAATCGGCTTGCGCCTGGCTTAGCTGGGCTTGTTGCCGCGCAGCGCTGTCCACTAAGAGTTCGTGCTCTGCCTCGAGCATTTGGTGACGCCCCTGCAACAACGACAGCTCCCGTAACCGACGTTCCATGGTCAGGTCGTGCTGCTGCTGGGCAAGGTCTTGCTGTTGTTCACCTTGCGCCTGGCCCAACGCATAGCTGCGCCTGACGTTGGCGTTGTGGCGTATGGACAGAACCAACACTGCCAGCAACCAACCGGCGGCCAAACAAGCCAGTTCAACCCAATGTAGCTGAACCCAATCGCCAAGATCGTTCAAACGAAGTTACTCAAATATAGGTTCAACCACTCAACTCTTCGGCTTGCTTGAGGCGGCTGCCGCACGAAAATCTGGGGTGCGTTTCTCCATAAAAGCGGATATGGCTTCTTTGTGTTCCACTGAGTCATAGGCTTGCTGGAGCAATGCCATCTCTCGGGCTTGCACCTGCTGCAAATCCGTTTCGGAGCCATTTTCTGTAAGCAATTGTTTGATCCAGAGCAACTGGGGAGCTGGATTCTGGGCAATCTCCCCAGCCAGCGCTTGCGCGGCAGCAACTAACTGATCAGGCTCCACTAGCCGATCAACCAAGCCTTGCTCTTGCGCCTCGGTGCCAGGATAAAGACGCCCGGACAGGCACATCTCGCTGGCCCGTCCAAAGCCCATGCGCTGGACCAAGAAATGCGAGCTAGCCAACTCGGGCACCACCCCCATCTTGATGAAGCCTAAGCCGATCTTGGCGGCGCTTGAGGCCATAATGACATCGCAAGGCAGGATCATGGTGGCACCTACGCCAATGCTAGCGCCGTTAACGGCTGCAATGATGGGCTTGGAGCGTCTAAGCAACGCCACCCAATCACCGGCAACCCCACCTCGAGCAGACTCGCCACCCGACTCTTGCTGCTTGGCAAAGACATCGCCAATATCCGCACCGGCGCAAAATGCCCGTCCGGCACCGGTAATAACCAAGGCGCCAATGTCTGGATCCGCGTTGGCACTGTTAATCGCCCGGGTTAGCTCATCGTGCATTTGATAGGTCCAGGCGTTCATCCGCTCTGGACGATTTAACGTGATCGTGGCCACCGCGTTTTCTTCGCTGACTAAAATCTGCTCGTAGTTTGCTTCCCTGTTCGCTTCCATAAGACCGATCCAAGCCCCTAACTGATTAACGATAATGTCTATTAAGTGCTGTACCTTGGTGTCCGGCAACAGCACTGCTAGAGTACGCCAACGCTAGCCAATTCTCATCTGAGGAAAAGATTTGTGACTGATCTCGTCATTCCCGCGCTTAAGGATCCTTTTGGCCAAGGCGCCACTGTTTTTGACGGCAATGTGCTGGTTGTAGACGATGACATAGCACATGCAAAATCCCTGGTTGATCTGCTGAGCGCATCTGGGATTCAGGCGGATGCGATTCACAACGGTGCGGATGGCCTAGCTGCGGTGCTTGCCAACCCACCCAACGTTTTATTGCTCGACCTGAACATGCCGGGCACCAACGGATTGGAAGTGCTCGCTGAGCTAAACCAGCACAAACTGATCACCAAAACCATTGTTCTAACCGGCGAAACTAGCTTAAACACCGTGTCGCCCGTGGTGCGCTTAGGCGCTTGCGAGTACTTGGCCAAGCCACCCGATACCAAAGCCTTGTTGGCTAGCGTTCGCCAGGCACTGCAGCTAAGCGCCGCTGAGCAGCAAGCCAGTCAAATGGCTAAAGCCGCCGACCACTCCAACCGTTTGCACAAGTTTTTGGTTGATGCCATTCCTGACCTTATTTATATGCTTGATGATAAAGGAGATATATCTTTCATTAACAATAAGTTAGGCGATATATTTGGCTTTTCACCTCAAGAGCTACAAGGCCAACCTTGGACGGAGCTCTTCAGTAGAAGCGACAACTCCGAATTGGCCACCGCGTTCCGCAACCGGTTTAACGAACGCCGCACGGACCTACGCGCAACCCAACAGTACGAATTCGATTTTCACACTAGCGGCGGTCACCAACACCGACTGGAGTTTTCGGCGACCGGTATGTACGAAGGTCCGGACGGCAATTACTCAGGCACCTACGGGGTTATGCGGGACATCACGGCTAAGTTTTTGGCCCAACAAGAGCACCTCGATCTGCAAGCGCAGATCCAGCAAGCCAGCAAGATGGAGGCGATTGGTCAGTTAGCCGGTGGCATCGCCCACGACTTTAACAACATCTTGGCCAGCATCATCGGCTTTGCCGAGCTGGTGATGAACATGCGCCAACGCATGAAAGAACCGGAGATCAATGAATACCTTGGTGAGGTGGTGTCTGCCGGCCATCGCGCTCGCGACCTGATTTCCCAAATGCTCACCTTCACCCGAGCACGTCGCGGTGAGCCGGAGCCCGTGCAGTTGGTTGGCACCATCACGGACGTCTCGCGCATGCTGCGCGCTGCCATCCCAACCAGCATCGAGATCATCACTGACTACCAAGATGCGTTACCTCGAGTAGTCGCAGACCCGGTACAGCTGCAACAAATTGTGCTCAACCTGCTGATCAACGCGCGAGACGCTATATCCGGCAATGGGGTTATTGAGATAACGGCCAGGCTTGATCAGCAGCTCGAACGTTGCGCTACCTGTGGCGAGCAGCTAGATGATGACCATGTGGTGCTAAGCGTTGGCGACACCGGGCACGGCATCCCTAAAGACGTGGCCAACAAAATATTTGAGATGTACTACACCACTCGCGCGCCAGGTGAAGGCACTGGCATTGGCTTGTGGCTGATCAACGATCTTGTTCACGAGTACGGGGGCCACGTAACCGTCAATTCCGCGATAGGCGAAGGCACCACCTTTGCGATCCATTTGCCTGGCGCACCGGGGGATGCATCGCTGGAACGCCCACCTGCATCACGCAAAGCCAATATTCCTGGGCGCATTGTGGTGATTGATGATGAGGTGTCTGTCTCCAACTTTATTGGCGAGGTCCTGCGCGATACCGGTTACGAGGTGGCCATATACAACGACTCCACCCTCGCCTTGGATTTCATCACCGATCAAGTTGAGAACGTTGGCATGGTCATCACCGACCAATTGATGCCGCGCATGACGGGGATCGAGCTGGCTGAGAAAGTGGCTGGATTTGCACCGGAGCTACCCATCATCATGGTCACCGCGTTTGCTGCCGAGACATCGCGTGAAGACATGCAGAAGGCGGGCATCAAAGGATTTCTTGCCAAACCGTTTAGAATTGAAGAGCTGCTGGATGCCATCGAGCGTCACGCACCGGCCCAACGCAAACCGCGTTAGGGAAATAAATCTGCGTTTGAGGGGGCGCAACTTATGACAAACACCGCAGCACCAACCAACGCACCAACCGACGCACCAGCAGACGAAGCCCCCACACCCGAACAAGTGGCGGCAGCCTTTACAGACGCCATCGCGCCGGGGCAGCCCTACGAAATGACGGAACGTCACTACGGGGACGCCACCTACCCCGTATTCGTTAATGCCCCCATTAGCCTACGCCAACTTTACGAAGACGCTGCCAAGGACTTCGGAACCCAAGATCTCTATATCTATGCTGGCGAGCGTTTTACCTATGCCGAAGCATTAGCCCAAGCCGGACAAGTGGCGAATGCCTTACAAGCTAGGGGCATCAAACCCGGTGACCGAGTTGGTATTGCCTTGCGTAACTACCCCGAGTGGATCATCGCCTTCATGGGCATTACCAGTTACGGCGGCATCGCGGTTGCGCTGAACGCTTGGTGGACGGGTGAAGAGATGGCCTATGGGATTGAGGATAGCGGTCTGACCTTGCTCGTTGCCGATGCCGAACGCATTGATCGCCTGCAAAGCACTAAGATCGAGGTTCCCGTGATCAGCGTACGTTGCGATGCTACAGCAGCCAATATCACGCCTTGGTCTGATTTCATCAGTGGCCAACCCACCAGCATGCCGGCCATCGAGATCACTGAAGACGACAACGCGCTCATCCTCTACACCTCAGGCTCAACGGCGCACCCCAAAGGGGTGCTCTCTAGCCATCGCGGCATCATTCACGCTTTGCTGGGCTGGGAAAGTGCAGCGGCCATTGTTGGGTCATTGCTGCCGCCGCCAGATGCCAACGATCCTCACCCCAGCATGTTGCTCGCGGTGCCGTTGTTCCATGTGGCCGGGCTCAACGTCCAGCTGCTGTCTTGTTTCCGAGTGGGCCGCAAGTTGGTCGGTATGTACAAGTGGGACCCTGAAGAAGCGTTAAAGTTGATCGAAGCGGAACGCATCACGGCCTTTAATGGGGTACCCACCATGGCGTGGGAAGTCATCCAATCGCCAAACTTCAGCAAGTACGATACCTCGTCACTCAAGTCCATGGGTGGTGGCGGCGCGGCTATGGCGCCGGAACACGCCAGGCAAATTGAAGACAAGCTGAGCAATGGAGATGCGGGCACAGGATATGGCATGACCGAAACCAACGGTTTAGGGACCACCATTTCTGGCGCGGCGTTGATGTTACGCCCGCGCAGTTGTGGCAAAGGCACGCCACCGGTGGTCAAGGTGAAAATCATCGATGAGCAAGGCAATGAGCTGGGCCCCAACGAAAGCGGCGAGATCTGCATTCACGGCGCCATGAACTTCAAAGGCTATTGGAACAAACCCGAAGCCACCGCTAGCACCTTAGTGAACGGCTGGGTGCACACAGGCGATGTAGGTCACCTGGACGAAGAAGGTTACCTGTTCATCACCGACCGAATGAAAGACATGGTGATACGCGGCGGTGAGAACATTGGTTGCCAAGAAGTTGAGGCGGTTATCTACGACCACCCGGCGGTTAGCGAGTGCGCTGTCTTTGGTGTGCCCGACGAACGTTTAGGTGAAACCCTGGCCGCCGTGATTATGCCAAAGCCAGGCCAAACTGTTGAGGTGGATGTCATCAAGGCCCACGTTACTGGGCAGCTGGCGAAGTTCAAAGTCCCAGAACATGTGTTCATCCACACCGAGCAACTACCACGAATCGCTTCAGGCAAGATTTACAAACGCGAGCTGCGCGAGCAGGCTATGGCCAGCCTCAAGCTAACCTAAACTAACGGGAGTAAGCATGACATCACGTAAAACTGTTGCGGTTCAATTGCCCTCCTTTGCCAAGCCGCAAAGCATCCAAGAACGCTACGCGTTAGAGCTTGAAGCCCTGGCCCCCATTGCCGACATCGTTGAAGTTAAAGCGGACACCTCGGCTGAATTTGCGGAAGGCGCTAGAGAAGCCGACGCCATCATAACCAGTTGGGGCATTCATATTGATGACACCATTATCAGCCAGATGAAGCGCTGCAGCGTCATTGGCGTTGGTAGCGTTGGCGTGGACATGGTGGATATCAAAGCAGCGACCGCTGCCGGCATTGTGGTGACCAATGTTCCGGACGTCTTCATCGAAGAGGTAGCCGACCACGCCATGATGTTGTTGCTAACCACCGCGCGCCGCACGAAAGAGATGGAAGATTTTGTCCACCAAAACGCTTGGTTCAAAGGTCGCCCGTTACTTAGCAAAAGCCCACGTTTGATGGGTCAGACCTTAGGCTTACTGGGTTTTGGCAACGTAGCCCGCTGCACGGCTCGCCGAGCAGAAGCATTTGGCATGCGGGTGATTGCGCACGACCCTTACGTTAGCGAGCTGACCATCAGCGGCGCAGGTGTGGAGCCAGTGAGTTACGGTGAGCTGTTAGAGCGTTGTGATTACTTATCGATTCATGCGCCGCTCAATGCGGAGACCGCACACATAGTCAACGCGGATGCACTAAGCCAAATGCAACCACACGCCATCATTGTGAATACGGCACGAGGCGGTCTGATCAAAGAAGACGATCTGATTGCCGCCTTGCAAGCGGGTAAGATTGCCGCCGCTGGTCTGGACGTTTTAGAAACGGAACCACCCGCTCAAGACAACCCATTGCTTAGCATGCCGAACGTTGTAGTAACCCCACATGTGGCGTCTGCAACCACCCGCATGCGACCGGAGACTCGCCGCCGCGCAGCCCGCGAGGTAGCACTAGTGCTTAGAGGCCGTTGGCCCATGAGCTGCGTAAACCCCACCGTGCTGCCGCGCGTCACATTAGAGCGTTGGCAGCCGGTCCCAATGGATCGAGGTCCAAATCGATAGATCTTTTAGCAACCAAACTTTTAACCACCACACTCTTAACCACCAAACTCTTAACCACCAAACCAGGGATAGACCATGGAAAACGCTTCACACCAACTTTCAACCTTTCTACGAGCAATGCTGCTACTCGTAGCCGCTAGCTTGTGCGCGCCGCTTGCATCCGCAGATGCGGCGGACGCCATTACGGCGGCAATGGCAGATGACGAACGTCCCGAGAAAGACAAAGCGCGGGACAAAAACCGTAAACCGCTAGAGACCTTAAAGTTTTTCGGCCTCAAAGAAGACATGCGGGTGCTCGAGCTCTTGCCTGGAGGCGGCTGGTACACCCGGTTGCTAGCAGCAGCCTTAGAAGACAAGGGTCAGCTTTACGTGGGTATCGGTACGCAAAACGTTGAGGAGTATTTGTTAACCCAGCCTAAGTACAGCAAAGTCAAAGTAGCCGGCTTGGAAGCCGACATGGGTCGTGACGAAGGCGCTCCTCGCTTCACTATTCGCAGCCTGAAGCTGGACGTCAAACGCCTGGACATGGTTCTCACCTTTCGCAATATGCACAACTTTGATGAGCCTGGTCGCGCGGTAATGAATGCATCAGTATTCAAGGCACTAAAGAAAGGCGGCATCTACGGCGTGGTGGACCACACCCGTCGCCATATGGAAGGCGATAGCTCAGAAGGCAGGCGGCGCATGGACCCAGTGCAGGCGATCAAAGAGATCGAAGCTGCAGGGTTCGAGTTTGTTGACTACTCAGACTTGCACTACCGTGCTGATGATGAGCTACGTTACGAAGTGGGTCGTCGGTCCGTGAGCGGCAATACCGATCGTTGGACCTTGATGTTCCGCAAACCTAAGTAGCCGCGCTTGCAAGAACAGCTAGGATAAGCAATCGTAAAGCGCGCTAATCAAGCGCGCTGCCCGGGTGGTCTCCACCGCCCCAGGTTGCATTTGATTCATGGCATAACCCACCGCCACCTGCGCGGTGGGATCCGCAAAACCAATAGAACCACCAGCACCAGAATGACCAAAAGCGGCCGGGTTCGGTCCGTATTGGGCATTGGTGTTTAATATGAAGCCGCTACCGCGGTTTAATCCGTAGCCCAACACAAGATCGGTTTGGCTGGCTGAAACTTGCGGCGTGCACAGCGCCTCGAGCGATGCTTGGCTCACGATCTTTGTGCCCGGCCTCTCGTCGCCCATGGCAACCGCTGCATAGAGCGTTGCGACGCTTCGTGCATTGCCCTGACCATTAGCCGCTGCAATTTCCGCCTGCCGCCAAACCTCGCTCGAGGCATCTTGGTAAGGTCGAACAACCGGGTTAGTCATCACCATGGCACTTAAAGGTGGTGGCTCAGATCCCTCATCCGCAGCAACGGCCTTTGCGCTGGCTGCCGGCAAGTCTCGCGCATGGTTAGGGCCAATCAGCGGTGAGATATCCAGTTCAGCGCCGCTTGGCACGGCCAAATGAACGTCTGCTTGCAGCGGCTGGACAACACGTTCTGCAAAGACTTGAGCCAGAGTTTGGCCTGACGCCCGCCGAACCATCTCACCTAGCAAGTAACCCCAGGTCATGGCGTGATAACCCACGTTGGTGCCTGGCGCCCACAGCGGTTCTTGGTGTTCCAGCAAGCCGATCATCTTGGGCCAGTTGTAGAGATCGGCTGTTGTGATCGCATCGCTTAAGCCAGCCAGCCCACCTTGATGGGACAGCATCTGCCCCAGGCTTAAGCCATCTTGCGCCGCCTGCAGCTCAGGCCATAGCTCACGGACCTGCATTCCAACCTCTAACACCCCGTCGTCAAGCAGCGCCGCCAGCGCAATGCAGGTCAGCCCCTTGGTGGTTGAGTATAAATTCACCAGGGTGTTCTGTTGCCACTCGGAAATACCCTCCCGGTCTTTGTGGCCGCCCCAGAGATCGACGACGCGCTCGCCGCCAACATAGGCGCAGAAGCTCGCACCAACCTCGATGTCGTGCTCAAAGTTATAACGAAAGGCCCGCTCCACCTCAGCAAAGACGGGAGCGCAACGACCTTGGATAGGGATATTGGGGTTGGGTTGCATGGGCAAAGCTTAACAGCCGCCAACTTTTTCACCCAGCATTGGGCTTAAAGCCGCAACAATGGTTGAAGCTTGTCGCAGACCTCCGTACCATGCTCGCGCTTGCCCAGGTGGTGGAATTGGTAGACACGCTAGATTTAGGTTCTAGTGCCCTAGTGGCGTGGAGGTTCAAGTCCTCTTCTGGGCACCATTCAAGCACTGGGTAGTCAGTCCAGACTACCCTCTAGATTCACAAGAGCGCCTGACTTGGTTTAACCCATTAGTGGGCGCGCTTGAAAACCCTCAAATTCATTCTAGAAAAAACCTTTAAAGCATTGAATTTAGTCGATATTCTAGAGGGCTTTAAGATCAATTCTAGTTGCTTAACGCGACACCAAGATCAAGACAGAAAGAGCATCCAAGAACCCACGCGCGGTTGGTATAGTGAAGCCATGCAGTCAGCCGCCAATTTAAGCCAAGCCCTATTCCGGATCGTCTTTCGACGCGGCTCGCTGCAGCGTGTGCATTTCACCAACAATCGTTTTCTGTTTGCCATCGCCGCCTGTGTTGGCTTGCTGATTGCGGCTCAACGCTGGTACTTCAACAACGACGTGCTGGATACCGGTGTACTGGTGTTCGTCTGTGTCACCGGGCTGCTCATTGCCTCGTCTTGGTTAACCTGGAAGGCTTCGCGCAAACGTCTCATGGTTGCCCTGCTCACTAGCTTGCTGATCGCTGCTGCGGCTTTGCTGTTGTTGGTCTTAGCCTCTGCCTTGCCGCTATGGGAGCTGCCAGCTGCACGTTACGGATTTGCTGGGGTGCTCGCACTCATTGTTATGCTGGGGACCAGCAACAGCCTGCAGTTTGCACTGGGCTGCCACCGTTTGAAGGCGGCTAGCTACACCCTAATCTTTACCGTTGCTTTGGTGTTGCTCTACACAACGCTGCGCACGCTGCTGCAAACGGTGTTCTCGGCATGAACGAAGAGCCAAGCATTCTGGAACACCTCCTGCCGTTTCTCCAGCCGGTTTTTGATGTGCTGATCTATGCTGTTGGGTTGCTGGATGCTTTGCCTGGCTATATTCGAGCGATGCTCGCCGCAGTCTTGCTAGTTTGGTTGCTGGCAAAGTTTGCGCGTAAAATTCAAGATCAAGAAACCCGATTTGCGGAGCTGTTTCGTAAGTCCGCGTTTCTAGCGCTGGTTGCTCTACCATTAATCGTAGCGTTCTTCCCCGGTATCCGAATGGTGGTTTACGCCGAGGTGTTGCCGTCCATCAACTCGCCCACCCAGTACCTGTGGCCGGGGCTATTTGCCATCTGGAACCTAGGCGCGCTGTTTAGCCTATATCAATTGTACAAAGCGCATCGCCAAGCGCGCCTAGATCAACAGTCTTTGAGCGCTCTCCCTGCCCATAGCAAGCTTTACGGTCGTCTGCAACATTGGCAGCGCCGTCTAGGCAACCATGGGGACATCGGTTTGTGCTTCTCCAGCACCCAACGACCCTGGCATAGCCAGACCGGCCAAAAGCTGATCGGGCTGCCGAATGCTGCCGAGCACTGGCCGGCCCCTATTCAAGATCTGTTGTTGCTGCATGAGTTATGTCACTACCAAAAACAAAGCCCGCGCTGGCACCTGCTCAGCCAGGTTGTGGCCTGCGCGTATTGGCCTTTTCCTTGGGTTCAGGGTTTGCAAGCGAGACTGGATGAAAGCCTGCAATTGTCTGCAGATGAGCTATCGGAGGCCTGTTATCGCGACCCCATGGGCTACGCTCGAGGCTTACGCCAAATCGATCAAAGGTTGGCTCTACCCAAGCGCAGCGCTCCCAAGCGATCAGCTGAAGTAGAGCTGAGCTTGCGAGATCGCCTCACCAGTCGGGTTCGTCACAAAAAGGCCGGCCTGCAAAACTATCTAGTAGCGCTAAAGGCGTTGATGCATCCGGAACCGCTCCCACACTGGGATATCACGGCGCTGTTGGCACAACGCGAGCTACGCGAGCTTGTTGAGCGCCATAGTGATCCCTACGACCGCGTGCTGCTACTGGTTGGCCAGGCTGCAGTTCTGGCTGTGGTGTTAACCGGAACAACCCTACGCCCCATGCCCCCAGAGGAAGATCCCTGGGAGAAGTATGTAGAGAATTATCGGCAGATCGAAAACTTCCATCGATCCATAGAAGCTTTTGAGGCAAAACGGGCGCCGGGTGGCACTGAAACTACCGCAAATGTTTCTGAGCCGGTGGCATTGCCGAAAAGTTCAAGCTAAGCTTCGCGCCTGCATTTTGCGCACCCTGCCCGGGTGGTGAAATTGGTAGACACAAGGGACTTAAAATCCCTCGCTGGTAACAGCGTGCCGGTTCAAGTCCGGCCCCGGGCACCAACACACTTCTAAGCACACAACACCAAACCTAATTTCGGTTTCAGATAGCCTGTGGCCGGCCGCGCATGTAACCAAGCGCTGCCAATACACAGATAAGTGCAAAGAATAACCACTGGGGTAATACCCAAGGCGAACCTAACCTCAACATCCCATAGCCAATAAACAGCACACCAAAGGCAAAGAACTGCAAAAAAACCAGCGCTGATAGGTTGCGATGCGCAGATTTAAATGCTGCTAGAAACAACGCTGCAGAGTTAATAAACAGAGCCGCCGAAGCAAAATGCCACAACACCGAGTAAACGGCCTTCTGATCTACGAGCAAATTGCTGGCAAGCGCCGTGACGTGAAATTCAGGACCACCCCCAAAGACATGAGCAAACCCCAACAGCAGGGAAAAACAAGCAGCTGAAAATAACAGTCTATTCATTGTCATGACCTCGTTCGGTTGATGATGTTGGTAACTGCACGAACATTTGCATGAGCGCACTCAACTCGGTTTCCATATCCGCAACCTCCATCGCGGTTAAGAACTCCAACCCAATCATTGCGCCGTAAAGCAGGTTGGCTCGAGTTTTAGCATCCGCGTTAGGTAAGCCCAATTCTTCAAAGAGTGCTCTAAGATAATCGAGTCGCTTGCGTGTCACCGACTCCACCGCCTGCCCCACATCGGCATCGTATCGGCCCCAATCACGAATCGCACTCTCGGCTAAAACGCCGCCGTAATCCGAATCACGAGGTCCTGAGATGCGCTGCCCAAGTACCGTCAATTTTTCTAGTGCGCTCTGCCCTTCGCCTTCTGCCAACAAGATCACATCTTCGGTACCCACCTGAACCCAATAGGCCAACATGGCCTGCTTTAAGGCTTTAGCCGATTTGAAGTGCCAGTAGAAGGAGCCACGGGAGATGTTGAGGGCCTTGGCGAGCCGGTCGACCTTAATTCCAGCTGGACCGCTTTCGGTCAGCGCGGTAAACCCAGCCTTAATCCAATCTTCAGGCGCTAGATCACTCGCTAGACGCTTGGGCTTAGTGGTGGAGGTATTAGTAATCGGCATGACTCAGAGCTTGTCTGAAGCCAGCCCCAGAGTCAATACAGTTGTGTATGGACCCTGTTGTAACTCGCACTATCTAACAACGGCGCTGCCATTGCAGCAGCGCCAAACCTACCCAAACTACATATTAGGGTAGTTAGGTCCGCCAGCACCCTCAGGCACAACCCAAGTGATGTTCTGGGCCGGGTCTTTGATGTCGCAAGTCTTACAGTGCACACAGTTCTGCGCATTGATCTGGAAGCGCGGTGAACCGTTCTCCTCGACAATCTCATACACCCCTGCTGGGCAGTAACGTTGAGCAGGCTCATCGTACATGGGCAGGTTTTTAGAGATTGGGATGCTGGCGTCTTTCAACGTCAGGTGACAAGGCTGATCTTCTTCGTGGTTGGTGCTCGATAAGAATACCGAGGACAACTTATCAAAAGAAATCTTGCCATCCGGCTTGGGGTAGTCAATCTTCTTCGACTCTGCTGCTGTCTTCAGCGTTGCGTGATCCGGCGTGGGATCTTGCATGGTCCAAGGCTCGTTGCCTTGCAAAAACTTGTTCGAGACAAACGAGTAAGCCGCACCAGCCAACACACCAAACTTGTGCAACGCCGGACCAATGTTTCGCGAGCGTTCTAGCTCGGTATGCAACCAGCTTTTCTCAAAGGCGGCTTGATAACCATCCAGCTCGGTGTAAGCCTGCCCTGCCCCTAGTGCCTCAAAGACGGTATCCGCGGCCAACATGCCGGACTTCATCGCGGTATGACTGCCCTTGATCTTCAGTGGGTTCAAAAAGCCTGCATCGTCACCGGCTAGCAATGCACCAGGTACCGACAGCTTAGGTAAGGCTTGTAGGCCACCTTTGATGATAGCGCGCGCACCATAAGAAACACGGGTGCCACCTTCAATCACGTCTTGGATCAACGGGTGATGCTTCCAACGTTGGAACTCATCAAAGGGTGACAAGTGTGCGTTCTTATAAGACAAGTCCACAATCAAGCCCAAAGACACTTGGTTGTTTTCTAGGTGGTAAAGATAAGAGCCACCGGTTGAAGCGCTAGGCAAATGTCCAAGTGGCCAACCCACCGTGTGAACCACTTTGCCAGGCACATGCTTGGCAGGATCCACATCCCACAACTCTTTGAAACCAATCCCGTAGTGCTGAGTGCCAGAATCGGCATCGAGGTTAAACTTCTCAATCAACTGCTTACCGAGGTTACCCCGACAGCCTTCTGCAAAGATGGTGTACTTAGCATGCAACTCGTAACCCGGGGTGAAGGTAGGCTTTTGCTCACCGTCCATCCCAACACCCATATCGCCGGTAGCAACGCCCTTAACACTGCCATCTTCGTTATACAGAATTTCGGAAGCGGCAAAACCTGGGAAGATGTTCACCCCCAACTCTTCTGCTTGCTCACCCAACCAGCGGCACAGGTTGCCTAAGCTGATAGCGTGGTTGCCTTCGTTGTGCGAATCCGGCGGGACGAAAAAACCTGGGACTTTGATTCGATTGGTGTCATTGACCAGGTAGTACACCTCGTCATGATGAATGGGGTTGGTGACCGGCGCGCCGCGCTCGGCCCAATCCGGGAACAGCTCGTTGAGTGCCGTTGGTTCAAAAGCCGCACCAGACAAGATGTGCGCCCCAACCTCCGAGCCCTTCTCGACCAAGCACACAGATACCTCGGTACCCGCTTTGGCAGCTTTTTGCATTAGACGAATTGCTGCAGATAAGCCCGCCGGGCCACCGCCAACAATCATCACATCAAATTCCATGGATTCTCGTTCCATGCTTGGTCTCCTAAAAGTTAAACCTACAAGTTAAAATTCGCGCGCCCAAATTATACGTGATTTAGGCCAGCATTGCGGAGAAAGCTGGCAAGAATGCTGGGTTGATCACCCCGATCTGGCCCGCAGCAAAGTCTCGGCAAAATGAGGCATAGCGGCCATTCTTTGCGCTTTGGCTTGGGTTACACTGAATGGGCATAGGACAGGGACTCTTTGGCAACCAACATGACGAATAAATCCCGATTGCACATCCCGGCTCCCCCCGCACGACCGGGTGAAGCACCCAATTTCGACTATCTCGAAATAACGCCGCCTGGCGCGCTAGACCGCCCTCCAACCGACGTCAAAGCTCGAGATATTGAGCATCTCAACCAAGGCATGATTCGCGTTCTGGATGACGAAGGCCATGCGGTTGGTCCTTGGGCACCCCAGTTAGAGCTTGCAGACCTGCAGGTGGCCATGCGCCACATGCTGCTGACCCGCGCCTTTGATACCCATATGCTGCGTATGCATCGTCAAGCCAAGATCACCTTCTACATGCAGTGCACGGGTGAAGAGGCCGTAGCGGTAGCAAGCGCCATGGCGTTGAGCCCAGGGGACATGCTGTTCCCTTCCTATCGAACCCAGGGGCTACACATCACGCGCGGACGCAACCTGGTAGACCTCATGTGCCAGTGTTTATCCAACAGCAAAGATATGTGCAAAGGCCGCCAGATGCCCATCATGTATCACTGGGCACGGGGCAACATCTTTTCTATCTCCGGCAACCTCACCACCCAATTTCCGCAAGCGGTGGGTTGGGCCATGGGCGCAGCCATTAAAGGGGATGACGACATCGCTGCCGCTTGGATCGGCGAAGGCAGCAGCGCTGAGGCGGACTTTCATCATGCGCTAACCTTTGCCTCGGTGTATCGAGCGCCCGTTGTCTTAAACGTGGTGAACAACCAATGGGCCATCTCAACCTTTCAAGGGGTGGCTGGTGGCGAGCGCCGTTCTTTTGCGGCACGTGGTCCCGGCTACGGTGTTCCCGGCATTCGCGTAGACGGCAACGATTTTCTTGCCGTGTATGCCGCACAACAATGGGCCGCGCATCGCGCACGCCATAGCCATGGCCCTACCTTGGTTGAACTGGTGACCTACCGAGCCGCCGCGCACTCCACCAGTGATGACCCAACACGCTATCGTCCCGAAGACGAAGGTGCCGCTTGGCCATTGGGCGATCCCATCGAACGACTGCGCCAGCACCTGGGTCATGCAGGTTGGAGCGATGCCGATCAAGCCACTATGCAAAGTGACGTTGAAGCTCAGGTCACCGAAAGCTGGGAGGCTGCTCTACGTTACGGCACCTTAAGCAGTGGTCCGCAACTTGATCGCAACGAGATGTTTGAAGATGTGTTCAAAGACATTCCAGATGCGTTGATCAAGCAACGCAATCAACTGCTAGAGCTGGACGACTGATATGGCTCGACTGAATATGGTGCAAGCATTGAACTCGGCCATGGACGTCATGTTAGAACGTGACCAGTCGGTGATCGTGTTTGGTCAAGACATAGGCTACTTCGGTGGCGTGTTTCGTTGCACCGATGGTTTGCAGCGTAAATATGGTGCGCATCGCGTGGTCGATGCACCCATTGCAGAAGGTGGCATTGTTGGCACCTCAATTGGTATGGCAGTAAACGGCTTAAGGCCGGTGGCCGAAATCCAATTTGCGGATTACATCTATCCAGGCTTTGATCAAATTGTGAGTGAGCTGGCCAAGCTACGCTATCGTACCGCCGGCGATTTCTTTGCACCGGTCACCATTCGCACACCTTGTGGTGGTGGTATTCGTGGCGGGCAAACCCACTCGCAAAGCCCAGAGGGATTGTTTACTCACGTCAATGGCATCAAGGTTATTATGCCGTCAAACCCTTACGACGCTAAAGGTTTGTTGATCAACGCTATCGAGGATGATGACCCAGTCATCTTTTTCGAGCCCAAGCGTATTTACAACGGGCCTTTCTCTGGCTATCCCGATGCACCGGCGCAAGCCTGGAACACACACCCTAAAAGTGAAGTGCCCGAGGGTTACTACACCCTACCTTTTGGACGCGCCGAAATTGTGCGACCGGGTGCTGATGTCACGCTGCTCTGCTACGGCACCATGGTGCACGTAGCCGAATCGGCAGCGACCTTGGCGGAGGTAGATGCGGAGATCATCGACCTACGCAGCTTGGTGCCCTTAGATACCGACACCATCATCGAGTCGGTGAAAAAAACCGGACGGTGCGTCATTACCCATGAAGCCACCAAATTTGGCGGCTTTGGTGCGGAGCTGGCAGCCATTGTGCAAGAACAATGTTTCTATCACCTCGAAGCACCTGTACTGCGCGTGGCCGGGTGGGACACCCCTTACCCGCACGCCTTTGAGTGGGACTACTTCCCTGGGCCGAAGCGTGTGGCGGCCGCCCTGCAAGAAGTATTGGAGGGGCCATGAGCAAATTTGTGTTTACCCTCCCCGACCTTGGTGAGGGCACTGTCGAAGCCGAGGTGCTTGAGTGGTATGTCGCGGTCGGCGATGAGGTCACAGAAGGCGCGCCCATGGTTGACGTGATGACCGATAAAGCCAATGTGGAAGTCCCTGCACCCGTGTCTGGCACTGTTACCAGCCTAGGTGGCGCTGTTGGAGACATAGTACCGGTTGGCGCACCGCTCATTACTTTTGCTTTGGCTGGAACCGTTGCCGCTCCTACGGCATCTGAACCAGTCGAACCTGAAGAGATAACCCCAGCAGAGCAAAGCATCAAACCTGGGGCCCCTGCTGCGCCCGTACCCGAGCAGCCGCACAAGCCAGAAGTGCAGGCGCAGGCACCTCAGCCAGGAGCATCAAACACAGCAACCGGTGGCAGAGTCATTACCTCACCGGCGATCCGCAAACAGGCTGCAGAAGCCGGTATCGATCTAACGCAAATTCAAGGTACGGGCCCGAGGGGTCGCATCTTACGGCGAGACTTAGAGCAGGCCCCGATTGCTGCGCGTGGCTCGACCGCTGGGGCAAATGCTGTATCACCGAGCGCATCCAGCCCAAGCGCGGCTGCAGAAGAAATCAAGATACGTGGCGTTCGGCGCGTCATTGCCCAGCGTCTTTCGGCTAGCAAGCAGAACATCCCACATTTCACCTATGTGGAAGAAGTGGATGTCACGGCTTTAGATGCGCTACGGGTAAGCTTAAACACCAGCCAGGCTGAACCAGCGGGTATACCAGCCCTCACCTACTTACCCTTGGTAAGCTTGGCGTTGATGCAAGCGCTCGAGGCACACCCTTTGTGCAACGCGCGCTATCTCGGCGAATCGGAAACCCTCGAGCGCTTTGACGCCGTTCATCTGGGCATTGCCACCCAAACGGATACCGGGCTCAAAGTGCCCGTGGTTCATGACGCCCAACGGCAAACCCTTTGGGGCCTCGCTGAACAAATACGCAGCGTAACCCGTGATGCCCGGGATGGCAGTGCTAGTCGCGAGACACTCTCAGGCTCGACCATCACCATCACCAGTTTAGGCAAGCTGGGTGGCATTGTGAGCACACCCGTCATCAACGCACCAGAGGTTGCGATTATTGGGCTCAACAAGGCCGTGCCCCGGCCAGTGGTCCTCGATGGCTCGGTCGTTGTTCGAACCATGATGAATATATCCGGCAGTTTTGATCACCGAATCATCGATGGCTTTGATGCAGCCTCCTTTATTGACACCTTGAAGACACTTCTTGAGCAACCCGGCTTGATCTTCATCCCCAAACCGTAGACATTGCACGCGGTCCGAAACAACTCACCGGCGAATGCTTTAACGTGTCTAACATTGCTAATCGATCCATGAATTTTTACCTGCAACTGCTGCGATCCCCCAAAACAATATTGGGGCTGGTTGCACTGGTTAGCTTGGTGGGCGCCTTTTTTGCGATGCAATTTCGGTTTGATGCCTCTTCAGAGACTTTAGTCGTCGCTGGAGACCCGGATTTACTGGCCTACGAACGAATTGCGGAAACCTTCGGCGGCGACGATTTCTTGTTGCTAACCTTCCAACCAAACAGCCAAAAACCCTTTAGCGACGCGGGGATTACCCAACTACAGGCTTTGGTTGAGGCGCTAGAGGGAGTGCAAGGTGTCAGCGGCACGCTATCAATCTTGGATGTGCCTTTGCTCAAAAGCCCGCCTGTCCCACTGTCCGAGCTGTCTGAAGGCTTTAAGTCCATCACCGCAGATGGCATAGATCTAGATTTAGCTCGAATAGAGCTCAACGAAAGCCCTTTGTTTCGCGAGCTATTGGTTAGCAAAGACGGCACCGCTACGGGTATTCGCATCGATCTATTGGCAACAGATACCAACCAGGCCGAGACGACGCCATTAAACCAGCGCCAAAGAAGAGAAGCCTTTCTAGCACAGCGTCAGCAGCTCATTGCGGATGTACGCGCGGTACGCGACAACTTTTCCGATCAAGGCACCTTGTTTATCGGCGGCGTACCTATGATCGCGGCAGACATGATTGCTTTTGTGGGCGACGATCTCATGATCTTTGGGGTGAGCGTGGTTGGGCTCATCATGCTGGTTCTGTGGTTCTTCTTCCGGCGCATCCGCTGGATGATGCTGCCCATTTTGACCAGCGGCTTGGCTGCGCTTATCACGGTTGGCGTGTTGGGTTATGCCAACAAGCCGGCAACCGTTATCTCATCAAACTTTATTGCCTTGCTGGTGATCACGACCGTTTCGCTGATCATTCATTTGATTGTGCAGTATCGGGAGTTGCTGCAAACCCAACCGGACATGCCGCATACAGAGATGGTGTTAGAAACCATGCGCAGCAAGTTTGCCCCTTGTTTGTACACTACCATCACTACCATCGCTGCATTTGGCTCGCTTATGGCTAGCCGCATTGTGCCGGTTGAAGATTTCGGCTGGATGATGTGCCTAGGCATCGGCATCGCTTTCTTGGTGACCTTTAGCTTCTTCCCTGCCGTGTTGATACTCGCCGGGCGCGGCAAGCCTAGCGTGACGCTAGGGCAAGAGTTTGCGGCCACCCGGGTGTTCTCTGAGTGGGCACGTTGGCGCTTTGGCACCATCATTTTGCTTTCAGCCATTCTTACGGTAGTGGCGGCCGAAGGGATCAGTCGTGTCTCGCTAGACAATCGGTTCGTAGACTACTTCCGGGCCAACACCGACATCTCCCAAGGCATGAACTTCATCGACAAAAACTTAGGGGGCACTATCCCCTTCGATGTTGTGTTGCAATTTGCCCCTTACGAAACCTTCACCAGCGACGGCGATGAGGGTTTTGAAGATGACTTTGCCGATGATTTTTCCGACGATTTCGAAGATGACTTTGCTGATGATTTTGCCGACGAAGGCGCTAGCAACGGTTTCCCCGAACGCTATTGGTTTACCCGCGACAAGCTAGACAAAGTGGAAGCCATGCATCGCTTTTTGCATGAGCAACCCGAAATCGGCAAGGTCATGTCGGTGACCTCGCTAGAAGACCTGGCACGGGGCTTCACCGATGGTCGCAAGCTGACGAATCCGGAGGTTGCCGGGGTGTTAGGCGCTATACCGGAAGACCTCTTGCAAGACCTGCTAACGCCCTACGCGTCACCAGCCACCGGTCAGTTTCGCCTGAACGTACGTATTCGTGAAACAGCCCCAAGCTTCGATCGCGATGCGCTGGTGCAACAGGTACGCAGCTTTGCAGAAGACGAGCTGCAGTTTTCTGCTGAGGAGGTCCAAGTATCCGGCATGATGGTGCTGTTCAACTCCATGCTAAAGCAGTTGTTCGATTCCCAGGTAGATACCTTAGCTTACGTCTTGGGCGCAGCCTTTTTGATGCTATTGATACTGCTGCGCTCGGTTACCTTTGCGATCCTTGGGTTGCTACCCAACTTGCTAGCTGCTGCCACGGTCATTGCCTTTATGGGGTTCACCGGTATACCGCTGGATATGATGACCACCACGATCGCCGCGGTGAGCATTGGTATCGGAGTGGATGATGCGATTCACTACTTGCACCGTTTTCAGCAGGAATACAAAGCGCGTGGTGAAGCTCGACAAGCCGTCGCTTTTGCTCACGCAAACGTGGGGCGCGCACTGTACTTCACCAGCTTGACCATCATTGCCGGCTTTTCGGTGATGGCCTTTTCAAGCTTTGTACCCACTATACTATTTGGGGTGTTGGTTGCCGTGGCTATGGCGTTGGCCTTGTTTGCCAACTTAACCTTGCTGCCAGCCTTGCTTGTGTGGCTCTACGCAAAGCCTCAGCAAACGCCGGTGATTTCAGCCGAGCGCTAAACCTCGTCGTAGCTGATGTGGAGCGTTGAGGTGCTGGGAACCGCCTGGCAAGCAAGCACATAACCGTTCTCAACCTCCCAGTCATCCAGGGATGTGTTTTCTAGCATGTCGACCGACCCTTGCAGCACGCGCGTGCGGCAGGTGGAGCAAACGCCACCGCGACAGCTATAGGGTAAGTCTAGCCCTGCCTCTTCTGCCGCATCTAGTACGGTCGAGCCGTCCAGGTCCATAGCAAATTGTATATCTCGCCCTTGCAAGGTGACCCTAACCTGCACCGCTTGCTGCTTGCTTGCCCTTGTAGCAACCGGTGCATCAGCAACAACCTCAGCGTGTTCAACCAAACCTTGTACCAAACCTGCAGCCATGCCTAGCTGAACCAAAAATTCTGTCTGCTCTGCAATCCAAGTAGCCGGGCCAGCAATAACCGCATTTTGAACCCGACAGGCATCAAAGACCGCTGGTTGCAACTCAGCCAAGCGCGCTTGGGTCATCTCCCCTTCAAGCACTGGGTACAACTGGGGTTCGTCGCGCAGTACAAACAGCAGGGTTAGCTGGGTGAGGTAGCTATTCTTCAACGCATACCAAGCTTCCAGCTGAGGAATCGAAGCGACGTTTGAACAATTGGCTATGAGCAGCACGGGCTGATCTTGCTCCAACGCCTGCTCCGCAAGCGCGAGCAAGTGGCCTACCGACGCATCGAGCCCCAGTAGCAGATATTGTTGCGGTGGTTGAATCATGAACCCTCTACCAACTGGCGCCGTCATGGGCGCGCGGTAACGACTGCAGATCGGCCAACAAAAAACCTAAGGCTTCGCCATGATCCCCTTGCTTGCCAAACCAACGACTGGGCTTTCCGGTCGGTAGAAACAGGGTGGATTCGTTGCACAAGGTGGCTACCCGAGACAACCACAAAGGCTGCAGCTGGGTTAAATCCGGACCAACCCCGGATGACTGAGCGGCGGCATCAACCGCATCCACCGTAAACAGCTCCCCCGTGAAACGCCACAAGGTATCCAGCGCCTCTTGGGCACGCCGATGGCTTTCTTCGGTGCCATCACCCATACGCAAGAACCAGGTGGATGCGTAGCGCCAGTGATAGGACACTTCTGGAAGATGAGTTTTAGCAAAATCCGCTAGCACCTCATCACTGGAGTGCAACAGCTCGCTATAGAGCAGCTCTTGCCAAGCACTGAGCAACACTTGCCGCACAATGGTGAACGCAAAGTCACCGTTAGGCTGCTCCACCAGACTGAGATTACGAAACTCACCAATGGACCGATGCATGGCGAGATCGTCCTCACTTTGAACCGGCTCAGAAAAGCTGCCCGCATGAACTAAAAGCTTGCGCGCTTGGCCGAGCATATCTAGCCCCAAATTTGCCAGCGCCAACTCTTCTTCCAGCTCTGGTGCATGCCCCACCCACTCACACAAGCGTTGGCTGGCAATAAGCGCCGTGTCGGCAAATCGGAGGATATATTCTTGTTGGCTCACAGGTTGTCTACACCCTCTGGCACTGTATAAAAAGTCGGGTGTCGGTAAATCTTATCTTGAGCTGGAGCGAACAGCGCATCGCTGCTCGCTGGATCCGAGGCCACAATGGCGCTGGAGCGCACTACCCACAAGCTCACCCCTTCCATGCGCCGGGTGTAAAGCTCTCGGGCGTGCTGGAGTGCCAGCTCATCATCGGGTGCGTGCACGCTACCCACGTGACGATGATCAAGACCCGCTTTGGCGCGGACAAACACTTCGTACAAGGGCCAGCCTTGGTTAGATGCATTGCTCATGACTTACCTTTGCTTTGGGTTGTGTGTTTTTGCGCGTACGCAGCAGCCGCTTCGCGAACCCAAGCCCCGTCTTCGTACTTGTGCGCAAACGCATCCGCACGTTCTTCGTTGCATGGGCCATCACCTGCTAACACCGCGCTAAACTCTTCCCAATCAATGGGCCCAAATTCATAGTGTTGGCTTTCTTCATCCCAGCGCAGGTCTGGGTCAGGCACGTTGAGCCCTAAGTGTTCTGCTTGAGGGATGGTGATGTCGATAAACTTTTGGCGAAGATCATCGTTGGAGAATCGCTTGATCTTCCACGCCATGGACTGGTCGCTGTGCACTGAATCCGAATCCGGCGGACCAAACATCATGAGCGACGGCCACCACCAGCGGTTGAGCGCATCTTGAGCCATCTCACGTTGGGCATCCGTACCGGAGCACAAGCTTTGCATGATGTCGTAACCCTGACGCTGGTGAAAGCTCTCTTCACGGCAAATACGCACCATGGCTCGCGCGTAGGGTCCGTATGAACAACGACACAACGGGACTTGATTAATGATGGCGGCACCATCCACCAACCAACCAATAGCGCCAACGTCAGCCCAGGTAGGTGTTGGATAATTGAAGATAGAGGAGTAACGGGCTTTGCCCGCAATTAGGTCATCCACCATCTCTTGACGAGAGACGCCTAAGGTTTCTGCCGCTGAGTATAGATACGCACCGTGGCCTGCTTCGTCTTGCACCTTGGCCAGCAAGATGGCTTTGCGGTGCAATGATGGCGCGCGCGTTAGCCAGTTACCCTCGGGCAACATGCCGACCACTTCTGAGTGCGCATGCTGGCTAATCTGGCGTACTAGGGTGTGGCGATACCGTGCGGGCATCCAGTCCTTGGGCTCAATCTTCTCTTCCGCGTCAATGCGCGCTTGGAAGGTGGCAACCAACTCTGCTTCTTGCTCTGGCGGCAGGTCGCCAAGATTGTCTAGGCCTTGGGAATACATCTTTGCCTCTCAGCGTGAAAACCGTCGGTTAGGTTATCACGCTGGTCGCCAGCGAGTAATTGGCGTTGAGCTGAAAAGCCTCAACCCAACTAGGTCATTCGTGCTCGTTCAACCGGAGAAAGCTCTGTTCCCGAAGTCGCAAGTTCCGCATCGCCTGGTAGGCGCCGCATAAACACCCGTCGCGTGACAAAAGTGCGGCATATCCAACCCAGCAGCGGCACTACCCGATTGAATTTACCGGCGAGACGCACCTTGGAGCTGGCATTGGTATCGAAAGACTCTTGCTCGGCCCAGCGCCAATCAAATCCCAACTCTTCCCAAATTACCTTGTAGCAAGAGTTGTTCACATAATTTAGGTTTTCTATGTACCTAAAAGCATTCCAACGCGCGGTCTTGTCCGCTGACAAACCTTGTTGAAATTCATTTCTAATGCCAAGTTTGGCCCATATCCAATACCACCAATAGTGGGGAATCACACCACCAAGCGGCACATAATTGTGTTGCTCAATAATGCCGTATGGGGCTGGGAAGACGTGCATTGCCCCCGCATTCGGTTTAAGAATACGGCGCAGTTCTTTCCAAACTGGAATTTGATCTTGAACGTGCTCAAAGACTTCTTGGGAAAAAATAAAGTCTATTGAGGCGTCTTCATAAGGTAGGCGACCGTCTGAGTTATAGCCGATAGTAAATACGGCCTCATCTTCAGGTTTGCGTAGGTTAAGAATGTTCATCACGTCAAAACCTACCGCATTCTTATAGCCAAGGTCGTGCAGTTGATAAACATTGGTACCTTCGCCACAGCCGAAATCTAAAATCTTGGCGTCTAAGGGTAACGGACAATCTAATCGATTCAGAATCTCTAGCGTTCTGGACATGTGAGCTGTTTGCATTAGCTTCTTTCTACCCCGCGCGGCCCCTAAAATCCTTGTTCCTGACCGAGCAAATTTTGTTCGTTGTGCTGCCAGCAGAACCCTAGACAAACCATTTGTCTGCTGAATAAGCGCCTGTTATATAAACATCTGCATGTTTATGCAGATGTTTATATAGTAACCAAACCTAGACTTAAATCATAGACTTGTTGGCGATACCTCCTCTGCCTGACAGGAACCCTGACAAAGGATGTTAGGCCGTTACCTGGGTATTACAGCAAAGAGCCCGCGTGAAGGATATGGGCTGCATGTAAGCCCTAGAGCGGAAAGGTCATAGCCTCTAAAGGGTTCGTGCAACCGAGAAAACCTAAGTTCAACCGGCACCACGGAGGTTATGAGGTACCACTAGAGGTAGCTGATCGATATTGGAGGCTGAGGTCGGAATCGAACCGGCGTACACGGAGTTGCAGTTCGATTAGGCCCAAAACCACCAATAATCAACAACACTAAGCTACTGATTCGCTTTGATTTCGATGTTGTTCGTTGTTGTCTGTAGCGGCTCCTTTTGGGGTGCTACTGCGACAAAACTGCGACAAATGCGGCCAGATGGTGAGCCATCACCACCGCGGCCTAACCGAAATCTGACCTTGAAGGAGGTCCAAAGTGGCTAAAACCAATCGCAAACCGGTAAACCTTGAGAAACTAACCAAGAAGAAACTCACTAAAATGAAACCGGCCAAATTACAACGGGTATTAGGTCAGTTGATGACACCTATGACTCCTGAAAAGATGGCTATCGTAAAGGAACACTTAGGTCCGGCACTAAGACAGAAAACCGACGCGGAGCGGATGGAAAAGAAATTCGGCCGAGTTCATCCTAACCCCTTCCTTGGTTCAGACTTAGGAGAAACCTTGGGCAAGTCGGAGCAAGCCCTCGCAGCAGTCCAGCAAGCAACTACGGGTGAAGGCGACGGATGCTTTTTGAGCACGGAAGAAAGCTACGGGATCTTCCAAATATTGGAGGGAGTTAGATACGCTTTGGTCTTGGAAGCTCAAAAATTGGAACTATCCACACAGAATCGTAATGACGAAACGGATTGCCTCAATTCACCCACGAGCAAGGTAGCCAATTTCCCTAGCTAGCGATGTGTTAGATCAGGTCTCATAGCTCTGGCGACACCTGCCAGTCGAGGCTTTAGTGACCGGTACTTAAGTGGTGTGACTGCCATGAGAGAGCGGCGCTTATAAAACGAACTGCTCTGTCGAACACCGTCCAAAAAGGTCCGTATGATGCCACCGCCTCCATTCTAAGGGGTTCTAGTATCCCGAAGAATGGTACTCACTTTGGATCATGAAAGAATAGCTGGACACTACAAATTGATATAGCGCATGTCGTCTTAGGGCTAGCAACATCGGCCAGTGCTCCCCGCTACTGAGCTTAGAGAGAAATTCAGGATTGTAACGACACACGGAAGAAAGATGGAAAAAAGCAAGCGCAGAGCAAAAATCTTCGGGAAGCGAGAGCGACCCAGTTTTCTTAACTCCAACCCATGTATCTGTTCCATATAGATTTTTCAAAAACGCAAAATTTAAAGTCTGAGCAACAGCATCTGGAACCCCCTGGCCCGCCAAAGGTTGTACAGATCGAATAAACACCCCATTCGATTTCGGTTTTTTCCTGTATCCAACAAAAAACGGGAGAGTTCGAACGTTTCCGGAATAAGGAACCCACCGGTTACCACTAGCTGTCTGTCGAACCGTGGCCTCTATTTTCAA
>CALHVX010000043.1 GCA_938036875.1 uncultured Pseudomonadales bacterium | reverse complement strand
CCGACTGCGGGTCAAACATGGTCAAAATGCGTTGTTTTTGATAATCCTGCAGCGTAAACCACAACGCAGGTGCTGCTGCGGCCAACGCACCCGCCGCAATCATCAACCAACGCCAGTACACCCCTGCAAGCAAGATAACGGCACCGCCAGCACAGGCAACTAAAATGGAGGTCCCCAAATCGGGTTGCACTACGATGCAAGCAGCCGGCACAGCCAGGATGAGCAGGCCAATGAGCAAATCTCGAAAGCTTGGAGGTAACGGACGGTCGTGGAAGTACCAAGCCACCATCATGGGCACCGCAATTTTAAGCAGCTCAGATGGTTGAAAGCGCAACACGCCCGGTATCTCCAACCAACGCGTCGAGCCTTTGGCCTTAACCCCAACCACTAACACCAGTGCAACCAGCACCACGGCAATCCCGTAGAACAAGGGCGCTAGACGTAAGTAAAACCGGGGAGAGAGTTGTGCGGCAATCATCATCACAACAAGGCCCGCAGCAATACGAATCAATTGGTTTCTAAACACCGTCTCTTGACCGCCCAAGGCGCTGTACAAAACGGTCAACCCAAACCCAATCACCAGCAGCAAGGTGAAGACTAAAATCGGGTCCCAGCCAACGCCGCTGCCGGCGCGGTTGGTGGTAACCGCCGATGGGCCTTGAAGGCTGCGGACAAAGTCTTGAGAACTCATCGCTAGCGGCGACTAACGCTGCGCAATTTGAGGCAGCAAGTAAGAGTCCAGCACCTCACGCGCCACTGGTGCTGCCACTGAGCTACCACCGCCGCCGTTTTCGACCAGCACAGCAACGGCTATGGTCGGCTTATCCGCCGGCGCAAAGGCCATAAACCACGCATGCTTGCGTCGGTACTCGCTGAGCAACTCAGCGTCGTACTCCTCGCCTTGCAGAATCTCCACAACTTGGGCGGTGCCTGACTTACCCGCCATCCGATAAGCCACGTCACGTCCTATGTGGCTCCAGGCTGTGCCGTTTTGGCGATAGCCTTTACGCCCGCGATGCACCACGTCTTCCATGGCATCTACCATGCGCTCCCAATCATCAGGCTTAGGCCCAATCACTGGAGGCATCGGCTCCTTCGGTGTCGTGCCTGTAACCGGTGCATCACTGGCTAGCAACATGCGCGGGCGCACCCACTGCCCACGATTGGCGATGAGGTTCGACACCGTTGCTAACTGCAGCGGCGTGACCAGCAAGCTACCTTGACCAATCCCAAAGTTCACACTGTCACCAGGATACCAAGACTCGCCTTTTGCACCTTTTTTCCAAACGCGATTAGGCAGCAGACCAGAACTAGCATCAGCAATATCTAACGCGGTGCGAGAGCCAATGCCAAATTGATCAGCGAAGCGCGCTATGTCATCCACTTCCATACGCGTTGCCAGATCGTAAAAAAATACGTTAGAGGAACGGTAAATCGCTCGGCGCAAGTCCACCTTACCTTGGCCTCCCGCATTCTCGCGGGTCCAGCTCCAGTCTCTAAAGATGCGTTTTTGATCCGGCAACTTGAACCAGCCGCGGTCTTCAATAGTTTCATCCCAAGTCACAGCGCCGTGACTGATCCCGGCCAGCCCAACGATGGGCTTAAAGGTAGAGCCAGGGGCGTACTGCCCGTTGACCGCTCGATTGAACAACGGCGTGTCGCGCGAGTCAGCAAGCTTGCGATAGTCTTCTTGGCTAATACCGGTAACAAATGGGTTTGGGTCGTAACCCGGGTTGCTCACCATTGCCAAGACCCCACCAGAGCGCGTGTCCAAGGCCACGATGGCCCCGCGCCTATCCCCCAATGCGGCTGATGCTGCAATCTGCAAGCGGCTGTCTAGCTGCAGCGTAATGTTCTGGCCAGGTTTGGCCGGCTGCACATCCAACACTTGGGTGATACGACCATGGGCATTGGTTTCAACCCGTTGGTAACCCACCTCGCCGTGTAAGGTTTCTTCGTAGAATTTTTCGACGCCGCGCTTGCCCATAAAAGTGGAGCCGCTGTAACGGACCGGATCTAGCTTGGCTTGATCTTCTTGGTTGATGCGCCGAACAGAACCGACCGAGTGGGCAAACAACGCACCAAACGGATAATGCCGGACCATTTGCCGGGTCACGGTAACTCCAGGCAAACGATGGCGATTCACGGCCAGCACAGCATTCGCCTGCTCGGTTAACGCAAGTTTTAACGCCACATCAGAATACGGCCGGCGACGGCGCTTCAAGCGTTTTTCGAACCCTTCAATATCCGCCGCAGTCACATCAACCAGGGCTGCCAACTCGGTCAGCAACGCCTCTCTATCTGGCACCATCTCGGGAACAATGGCCAAGGTGTAAACCGCCTTGTTGTCGGCTAGTGGAATACCGTTGCGGTCAAAAATGATGCCGCGAATGGGTGCCAGGGGTTGCACCTGAATGCGGTTGTCATCGGCACGTGTTTGAAAGGTTTCGTGCTGCGCAATCTGCAGGTTCCAATAACGCCCAACCAACACCAGCAACAGCACCGTGATCACAGCAAAACAAAACAACGCACGGCTTAAAAACTGGGAGCGTTCTAAGGCTACATTTTTTATGTGGGTACGGGCCACTGCTGCTAAGCCCTATGGTATGGATGATTGTTGAGCAGCGACCAAGCACGGTACACCTGCTCCGCTAACATGACGCGCACCATGCCGTGGGGCAAGGTGAAGGTGGACACGTTCATGCGCAGGTTGGCTCGCTGCATGCAGCTGGCATCCAAACCATCAGCCCCACCGATCACAAAGGTTGGGTTGGCTCCGGCCTCCTGCCAATTTTTGAGCTGTCCTGCAAATTCCACGGTGCTAAGTCCTTTACCCGTTTCGTCTAACACTACCAAGGTATCGGTTGGACCGACCCTAGCTAATATTCGTTCAGCCTCCGCCTTGCGCGCTGTGTCGACAGACACATTTTTCCGCTTCTCTGCAGCGACCTCTACTAAGCTTAGTTGGAAGGATTTCGGCAACCTTTTTGCATATTCTTCGTAGGCGGTTTGCACCCAAGCTGGCATGCGGGTTCCGACAGCGAGCAAGCGCAGATTCACCGAGCTAGCGCTTCACTCGACAGTGGATTCCGTTTCTGACGGCGCTACGTCTGATGGCAATTCTGTCCACAGCCGCTCTAGGTCGTAAAACTCGCGAACGTCTTTTTGCATGACGTGCAGCAAGATGTGGCCAAAATCGACCAAGACCCACTCGTTGGTATCTCGCCCTTCAACCGCAGCAACCTCGTAACCAGCCTCTTTGGCGGCCACGATGGCATAGTCTGACAAGGACTTTACGTGCCGGGTGGAGGTACCGCTGACAATCACCATGCCTTCGGTCACCGTGGTTAGATGGCCGACCTCTAGGGTGACAATATTCTCCCCTTTGCGGTCTTCCAACACCTCAGTGACGAGTTTGGCTAGGTTTGTTGCCAAGTTTGCAGATGGGACGGTCACGTAATGCTTACCTCAAGGACTTTAGTTTGCAGGCTGGCGGGAATACAACTGTTCCTGCCTGATGTAGGAGGATACTCCTGCTGGGAGCAAATGTGCCACCGGATAACCCTGCTGCACCCGTTGTCGGACCTGGGTTGCCGATATATCCGGCAAAACCACCGGCAGTCGACAAATACTGCCGGCTGCCCCGGATGCCACCGCCGCTTCTACGGATTCGACTCGATGCTGGGCTTCTAGTTCCGCTAGCACCGCGCGCTGCTCCTGGGGCGGCTGTGTATGGCCGACCCGATCCAGCACCAACAGATGCGCCAGCTCCACCACCTCACGCCAGCGATACCAAGTGGGCAGGTAGTGATAGGCATCGCTACCAATCACCCAAACCAAGGGGACACCTGGGTGTTCCTGCTGCAGCTCTAGCAAGGTATCCACGGTGTAGGACGGGGCGTCGCGTCGGCACTCACGCGCATCTACCTGGAGCAACGGGAACTCCGCGCAGGCCACCTCCAACATGGCTAGGCGCTGCTCTATATCCGCCCCGGTTGCACCACGGTGCGAGGGGCGTGCAGACAATATCAAGTTCACTTGAGCACCATCCAACGCGCGAGACACGGCCTTTGCCGCTTCTAGATGGCCCAAGTGAAAGGGGTCAAAGGTGCCACCAAAAGAGCAGATGAACCGCGGCTTCTGCGCCGCAAGTGGTTGACCCAAATCAGGCACGCAACTTATTCACAAGCCGGGTGAGTTCGCTGAGCCGCTCCTTTGGCAGGTGCAGCTGGAGCAAGCTCTGCTTGATTTCTGGCTCGATGGGCAATAGTTCGGCCAAGCGCCAACCTACGGACCGTGCATCGGCAAAGTCGATATCAAGGCTGAGTTTTTGGACCATGGGGTGCTGCACCAGCTCTTGTAGGATATCCACCAACCCCGCATGCTCATCACCAAGCGCGGCTTTGGGTTCATCGGGTAGGTAACTGACCTCACCCATCATCAGCCGATCGGGTTGCTCCCAGGTTCTGTGCACCCGAAATTTGCGTCCGCCTTGGGCCACAATGCCCAGCACACCGTCGCTTAGCTGGTTGAAATCCACAATGCTGGCTTCGGTACCCACGTCGAAAAACACCGGCGGCCCGGCATCGGAACCCGCCTCAGAGACATGCCGGGTTTCACCCCCTTTGCGCAGCAACACCACACCAAAGCCAATGCCTTGCTTGAGGCAGCTACTGACCATCCCGGTATAGCGAGCTTCGAAGATTTTTAGCGGCAACTGGCCACCAGAGAATAAAACCGTGCGCAGTGGGAAGAGCGGAATCTCAAGTAACTCAGGGCCATCCGATACCACACCGGCTTTGCGGCCAGCCGTTGGTGCGGATTCAGCGGGATTGGAGCCATCTCCCGCCGTATCGTCAGTATCTCTGCTTGTCATAAAAGGTTGTTACCAGGCTCAGCACGCGACCTAGAAAGGAATGTCATCCTCAAAATCGTCTTCTGCCAAGGTTGGCGCATTGTTGGGCTGCATACCGCCACCACCTTGGCCGCCGTTTTGACCACCACCTTGAAAGCCAGAGTCATAATTTTGCTGGCCGCCACCCATGCCGCCCCCTTGACCACCGCTGCGGCCATCAAGCATTTGCAGATCTCGGCACATCACCTCGGTGCGGTACTTTTTCTCGCCGTCTTTTTCCCAGGAGCTGGTGCGCAGGCTGCCCTCGATGTAGACCTTCGAGCCCTTCTTTAGGTACTCACCGGCAATCTCCGCCAACCGGGCGAAGCAAACCACGTTGTGCCACTCGGTACGCTCTTGCTGCTCTCCGGTGGACTTGTCTTTCCAGCTATCGCTGGTGGCAACGCTGAAGTTGGTCACGGCGCTGCCGCCCTGTGCATACCGCGTTTCTGGGTCTCTGCCCAGATTGCCGATAAGAATGACTTTGTTGATCCCCCTAGCCATAGGATTCATCTCTCAAGGTAATATTTGAGGTGATTCTAACCCTGTTAGCGCCCTAACGGTATGGAGATACGATGAAACCCGAGTAGGACGATCAAGCGCCGGAAAAACTGTCAGTAGCCTTGGGTTTGGCAGCTGTTGGCAGTTGCGGCCCCCGGGGTATGGGCTTATGGTTTCCGGCTCCCTGGTACAGTTTGGAAATAGCTTGGACACCATCTCGGTTCGCGGCGCCCGTACGCACAACCTGCAAGGCATCGATCTCGACCTGCCCCGCGATAAGCTCATCGTCATCACCGGTTTATCCGGCTCTGGCAAGTCATCTTTAGCCTTCGATACCCTCTACGCGGAGGGCCAGCGGCGTTACGTTGAGTCGCTGTCAGCCTACGCCCGGCAATTCCTATCCATGATGGAAAAGCCAGATGTGGACCATATCGAAGGTTTGTCCCCGGCCATCTCCATCGAGCAGAAGTCCACCAGCCATAACCCTAGGTCCACGGTTGGCACCATCACCGAAATTTACGACTATCTGCGCCTGCTGTTCGCCCGAGTGGGTGAACCACGCTGTCCAGACCATGGCGAGCCCTTGGCCGCTCAAACCGTGTCACAAATGGTAGACACCGTGCTCAAGCAACCGGGTGGCAAACGCATGATGATCTTGGCGCCCGTCATCCGTGAGCGCAAAGGCGAGCACCTACACGTCTTTAAGGAGCTCATTGCCGCCGGCTTCATCCGAGCTCGCATTGATGGGCTGGTCGTCGATCTAGACCACCCACCGGAGCTGGAGAAGAACAAAAAGCACACCATCGAGGCAGTCGTGGACCGGCTCAAGGTACGCAAAGACGTGCAACAGCGTTTAGCAGAATCCTTTGAGACAGCGCTTGAACTCGCCGACGGTATTGCCACCGTGCAAAACATGGATGACGACAACGATCCGCCACTGGTGTTCTCTGCGCGCTTTGCCTGCCCCACTTGCGGTTACAGCATCAGCGAGCTTGAGCCACGCATGTTTAGCTTCAACAACCCAGCCGGTGCTTGTGAAGATTGCGATGGCTTGGGTGTGAAGCAGTACTTTGACCCGGAGCTTGTGATTCAAGATGAAAGTCTGACCTTAGCCGAGGGGGCCATCCGCGGTTGGGATCGACGCAACGTGTACTACTTCCACATGCTCAGCAGCATTGCAGATCATTACGGCTTTGATGTGGACTCGTCGTACAGCTCGCTGAAGAAAAAACATCGCGACGCCATCTTGTACGGCAGTGGCAGCACCCGCATCGATTTCAGCTACACCAACGACCGCGGTGATGTGATTCAACGCCGGCATAAGTTTGAAGGCGTGATCCCGAACATGGAGCGGCGCTACCACGAGACCGATTCCAACATGGTGCGCGAGCATCTACAGAAGTACTTACGGGTTAGGCCCTGCCCCGGCTGCAGCGGCACGCGTCTGCGTACCGAGTCACGCAATGTCTTTATCAAAGACACCGCGCTACCAGAAATCACGGGCGGCTCTGTGGTGTCTACGTTGGAGTACTTTCAAAAGCTTAAGCTTAAAGGCCAACGCGCCACCATTGCTGACAAGATTTTAAAAGAGATTCAGGCACGGCTACAGTTTTTGGTCGACGTGGGTCTTAACTACCTAACCTTAGATCGAAGCGCCGACACCCTGTCCGGTGGTGAAGCACAACGCATTCGCTTGGCTAGCCAAATCGGCGCCGGGCTGGTTGGAGTGATGTACATCTTGGATGAACCCAGCATTGGCTTGCATCAGCGTGACAACGAGCGCTTGCTTGGTACGCTCAATCACCTGCGGGACCTCGGCAACACGGTGATTGTGGTTGAGCATGACGAAGAAGCCATACGACGTGCCGACTATGTAGTTGATATCGGCCCTGGCGCCGGCGTTCATGGCGGCAAGATTGTAGCCGAAGGCTCGATCGCTAAAATCCTTAAGAGCACCGACTCCATCACCGGGCAATATCTATCCGGCAAGATGGGCATCGAGGTTCCTAAAGTACGTACGCCCTACAATGCCGACAAAGAAGTTCAGCTGGCGGGTGCAACCGGCAACAATCTGCGCAACGTGAGCATGAAGATTCCTTGTGGGCTGTTAACCTGTATTACCGGCGTTTCCGGTTCCGGTAAGTCAACGCTTATCAACCAGACCTTATACCCCGTGGCGGCCACCGCACTTAACAAAGCCAGCACGTTAGTTGCACAAGAACATGCGTCTCTAGAAGGGTTAAACCATCTGGACAAAGTGGTCGATATCGATCAAAGCCCAATCGGCCGCACACCCCGCTCAAACCCAGCAACCTATACTGGCTTGTTCACCCCCATTCGTGAGCTCTTTGCACAAACCCAAGAAGCCCGCACTCGAGGTTACAAACCCGGGCGCTTCAGCTTTAACGTGAAGGGTGGTCGTTGCGAGCCTTGCCAAGGTGACGGTTTGATTAAGGTTGAGATGCACTTTTTGCCGGACGTTTACGTGCCTTGCGATGTGTGCAAAAGCAAACGCTACAACCGCGAAACACTAGAGGTAAAATACAAGCACAAAAATATCCACGAGGTTTTGGACATGACGGTGGAGGACGCCTACGAGTTCTTTGGCGCGGTCCCCATGCTGGCACGCAAGCTAAAAACCTTAATGGATGTTGGCCTGTCATATATTCGCTTAGGTCAAAGCGCGACCACACTGTCGGGTGGTGAAGCCCAGCGCATCAAGCTATCTCGTGAGCTATCGAAACGCGATACCGGCCAGACCCTATACATCTTGGATGAGCCAACCACCGGTTTGCACTTTCACGACATTGCACAACTGCTGGAGGTACTGCATCGTTTGCGGGACCAAGGGAACACCATTGTGGTGATTGAACACAACTTGGACGTGATCAAAACCGCCGACTGGATTATCGATCTAGGGCCAGAGGGCGGCTCTGGCGGTGGTCAAATTGTGGCCTTTGGAACCCCAGAGGACGTGGTGAAGGTCAAGCAATCTCACACTGGCCAGTTCTTGAAGCCCCTGTTGTCCAAAACGACATCAAAGACAACACCAAAGAGCACGGCCGCAACCGCCCCAAAAACAAAGGCAAAAGTTAAGGCCAAAACCAAGACCAAACTTAAGACCAAAACTGGACCAAAGGCCAAAGCAAAGGCCGCAAAGTAGAAACAGGACACCAAAATGCGTCTTTATGGCGCCATTTTGCTAACCAGCGCCAGCCGGAGCTAACGCGGTAGGATAGAGTTTAGGCATGTGGTTAACTTGCCCAAAATTTGTTCGAGCCGCGTTGCTACTGAGCCTGCCCTTGCTGCTCACCTTTGCTGCCGCCAACGCGCAAATATACCGCTGGGTAGATGCGAACGGCGTCACACACTTTAGCGAAGAAAAACCCACCAACGCGCAAGACAAAGCCAAAGCACAAGACATCAGCGACAAGCTCAAAGACGTGGGCAACCTGATCACTTTTGTCGACCCAGGCCCCATCGATTACTACAAGCCCAAGCGCAGCCAACGCGACGCTACGGTGGATATCCGTATCGAAAACATCGGCTACACCATGACCAAAGCACAGCGGCGGCACATCGATGAGCAGGTACGCGGTCTCTACAAAGCCTACGTACGCTGGTTTGACTGGAGCGTTGAACCCACCCATCCAGTAACGCTCAAGATCTTCGGCAGCTACGAGCTATTCGAGCAATATCAGATTGAACATCGCGGGCGTTTTATCACCAACCGCAGCCATTACTCGCCCTATCACCGCGAGGTGTTGATGCTTGCCACGGAATTTGCAGACACCACCTTACAAACCTTACTCCACGAAACCTCACACGCGGTCATGGACATGCAGGTGCGCGGCACCAGCAAATGGCTCAATGAAGGCATCGCGGGTATGTTCGAAGGGCTAATCTACGAGCGCGGTGAGATCAAGATGCTCTACGCGGGCGCTTGGAGCGAACGCATGAATCTAAAGCTTAAAGAAGGTTCCTTAGCGCCTCTAGAGACTTACCTAAACATTCCGAATCGACAATGGGGCGCGGAATCTAGCCGTGTCGAAAGTACGTACTACATGGTGGCTTGGTCGCTCATGCGTTACATGATTACCACCGAGCAAGGGATGCGTGCCTTAGCACTCACCCTGCAACAGCAACGCTTCTACAACGAAGAGCCTGGGGAGTTAGTGAAAACACTAAACGACGCTTACCCTGGCGGTATTCAACAGCTGGAAAAAGATTGGCGCCGTTGGATTGCCGCGATCGGCTAGCTAGGTTTGGCTCGCACTGCATTGTTGCGTCAACAGCGCATCTAATAGAGGCAAACTGTCAAGCAACCTCGGACTCGGACGGCTGAAGTTTTCGTAACCATCCAACAAGTGAACCGCCAACCCTTGTGGAGTCGGGTCCTGAGTTGCCCTTTCTTGGGAAAACCCACAACAGGCGGCTATAACAAGCTCCGGCTGGGACTCTGCAACCTTAGCCCAAGTCACCTCGTGGGACGGCTCACCAGGCTGTGCCAAGGTGCTAACGCACCCCAACAGCTCAAGTATGTCCGGTATCCAATGACCCGCTGCAAAAGGTGGGTCCAACCAATCCAAAAAAGCGATACGCGGCGATTGTTGCGCGTAGCGGCCAGCATAACTCGCCAGCTGCGCTTCCCAATCAGCGACCAACTTCCGCGCCGCTGGCGCTAAGTTTAATGCCTGCCCTACATCATCAAATCCTTGCGGAATATCCGCTAGGCCAAATGGAGCCAGGTTAACTAGATCAGGGCGGCTGCTGAGCTTTTTTACGGCCTCTTCAACATCGCCAGAGGCCACGGCACAAACATCGCAAAGTGATTGGCTTACCACCACATCCGGTGCTAGCTGCTCCAACCGCTCGATATCAAGATCGTACAAAGGCTCGGCTGCTGTTTTCACCTGTGCATCAATCTCAGCGCTAGCCGCTTTGGTGTCTATCCTGGTGCTGGTTAACGCCGGTAGATGTGACCAGTCAGCGCCGCAGCTGTGGCTAACACCCACCAAGCTGTCCGCCGCACCTAAGGCCACAACAATGTCGGTGGCGCTAGGTAGCAGAGAGACGATGCGCATATTTCTGCCTGACCAAGTAGGTTAACGAGAAGAACAGGCCACCAAACACGAGATTGGCAATCAAACCGCGTAGTAAGTAAGGCAAACCGTTGAGGTAGCAAGCCATCCAGCCGGCCAAAGTGTTTGGATAGTATTGCATCACCATGGGCGTGATGTTCGACACCAAGTAAAAGGCGACCGCACTCAACAGGGCGGCCGCAGCCACTGTTAGCGGCGCAACCCTGCGGCTTAAGGCCGGCTTAGCCGCATAGGCAGCCGCTATGTGACCCAGATAGACAAAACTCATGGCAAGGGTGCCGTAGGTACCGTGCAGCACATCCGCCACTGCAACGGTCACCAAGACTGGCACCATAAGATAACGCAGGGGCAGGAAGGCGGCACACAACATACCCACCGCACCAACGGTCGAAACACCCATATTGTGAGGTATCAAGTGGGTGGCGATCCCAAGCACGGACAAGACAAGCAGCAGAAAAACGAGACGAGACGTTTGCATCGAAATCACTCCAACAGCCGCCAACCCTCGAGCGGAGAAGCAATCTGAACGGCCGGTCTCCGGACTCACGAGTATGGATCTATGTTGCCTTCCCATGCAGTCACTATTGCACAGTGGCCGTAACGCAGATCACTCGTTTACCGTTGCGAGGACAGTACCGGGTTTACACCGATTTCCCGTACACCGTTCAGCTGTGCGACATGCACATCACGATGCTAGCGCTTCT
>CALHVX010000042.1 GCA_938036875.1 uncultured Pseudomonadales bacterium | reverse complement strand
ATTGTGGATTGGTATATGGATGGCAAGATCAACATTGATGATCTCATTACCCATAAGTTGAGCCTGGAAGACATCAACAAAGGCTTTGACTTGATGCACAGCGGCGAGAGTATTCGTTCGGTTGTCGTCTACTAGTTAGGGGTTTACTAAGGAGAGGTCATGGATACAGAACAGTGGTTGGCTCAGGTCAGTGAAGAGATTGTGGATCCGCAAATGCCAATATGTGATCCCCACCATCACTTGTGGGATCACCCTGGTAGTCGTTACTTGCTCGATGAGTTGATGCTCGACACCGGCAGCGGCCACAACGTGGTCAGCACCGTGTTTGTCGAGTGCGCCAGCATGTATCGAGCCGCCGGTCCGGTAGCGATGCAGCCGGTTGGTGAAACCGAGTTTGTGAACGGTGTTGCCGCGATGAGCGCTAGCGGGATTTACGGTGACATGCGCGCTTGTGCTGGTATTGTGTCTTTTGCAGATCTCACTTTGGGTGCTGCGGTTGGTGAGGTGTTGGATGCACACATGGCCGCATCACCACGCTTTCGCGGGATTCGGCATGCGTCTTCTTGGGATGCCAGCAAAGAGGTTCGCAATGCCCACACCAAACCCACGGAGCATTTGCTTAGCGATGTCAGGTTTCGCGAAGGTTATGCGGAGCTTGGCAAGCGTGGCTTGTCCTTTGATGCTTGGCTCTTTCATCCACAAATTCCGGAGCTTACGGATCTTGCCCGTGCCTTTCCAGAAACCACCATCATCTTTGACCACTTTGGTGGGCCTTTAGGTATTGGGCCTTATGCTGGCAAGCGTGAGCCCATCTTTGAGCAGTGGAAAAATGATGTTAGCGAGCTGGCTAGCTGCCCAAACGTTGTGGCTAAGATTGGCGGCATCGTCATGGCGATTAACGGGTTCGGCTTTCATAAAGCGGATAAGCCAGCGACCTCAGATGCCATTGTTGCTGCTACTGGGCCTTACCACCTCCATGCGATTGAGCAATTTGGCGCTGACCGCTGCATGTTTGAAAGCAATTTTCCTGTGGATAAGGTGAGCTGTTCTTACCCGGTGTTGTGGAATGCGTTCAAGAAGCTAGCGAAGGATTTTTCGCCCAGCGAAAAGGCGGCGTTGTTTCATGACACCGCAACGCGTGTTTACCGTTTAGAAGGTTAGCGAGTAGCGGATTCAGCTTGGCAATCTAGCCTTGGGCTTGTGGTTGATGAGCAGTAAACCACAAGCAACCAGCGCTAATGCAATCAGAAATTCGATGGTTAAGGTTTCATCAAACACAACCCAACCAAAAAATACCGCAGACAGGGGCGTTAGCAGGCTGAACGACGCCATGTCTGAGACCGGGTAGATGGACAGTATCCACAGCCAGAGCAAGAAACCGAAGCTGGCAACAAACACCACTTGAAACGCAAAGATACCGAGAATGGTGGGTGTGACTTCTCTGACGGTTTCGCCTGTTAGCAAGGCTAGTGCAATAAGTATCACAGCGGAGACACCAAGCTGATACAGCAGGTTCTGCTCCAATGGAACCGCGGCCAGGCGGGTACCGCGGGTTAGCAGGGCAATACATGCCCAGGCAACAGCGGCCCCGAGTGCCAGCAGGTCGCCCAGCAGAGAGGCTTCACCGTTATCTGGATTGCTGCTAAACAAACCTATGCCGACGCCAAAAATGGCCAGTGCCAAGCCGCCAAGTCGGATCAACGTGAGCCGTTCTCCAGGAAAGATGAAGTGCGCGCCCACGGCCACAAAAAACGGCATGGTGTAAAAGAAGAGCGAGACACGAGCAACGCTGGTGTAGTCCAAAGCAATAAACAACAGGGCGAACTCCAAACCAAAGAGTGTGCCGTTAAGTGTGCCCAAGCCTAAGGTGCCATCGCGAAAGTTCAGCCTGCGGCGGCGAATCAAGACGTAGATAACAATCAGAACGGCAGCGCAAGCGCTCCGTAGCCCGCCTTGGAACAGCGGTGCAAATCCCTCGTTGACTAGCTTAACCAACACTTGGTTCAACCCAAGCAGCATGCTGAAGCCGATGAGCAAGCTGGCGCCTAACCCATCGATACGCTGTTTCTTTTCCAAAGGGGTTAGAGCACCGCGGCGGCTAAGATGAATGCCACTAAGCCAAGCCCCGTAACCAAACTGGTGGTGAGCCTAAGACCTGCGCTAGTTAATCCCAGCCATAGTCCGCTGAGCACAATGATCAGCAGCCCAACAGCAAGCGCCTTTTGTAACGTCTTAAACAGGGTCGGCCCGTGACCTTTGTGCAGCTCAATCATGCTGCCTTGCAGGTCTGGCTCGTTGCGAGTTGCCCTCACGCCTGCATCTGAAATGTTGAATTGGTAATGTGTACGTGATGTGGGGCGGGTAAAGAGCGTGTTGCCTTTAACCTTCACGTATTCAAAGCTGTGGTCGATGCCGGCGGCGCTGAGCAGCTGCTCGATTTGTGGTTTCAATGCTTTGGAGTTTGGGTCCAGCTGGGTGTCAGCAGGCAGGGCGATGGCTTCTTTCTCGACGTTACCCTTTTCGCCAATGAGGTAAAGGCCGCCGGATACAGCAACCAGTAGCAACATGGGCGCGAAAAACGCGGCTAGATATAGATGGATGTTGATCCACAGCTTTCGGCTCATTAGGTTTTCCTTCTGTCACTGATGAGGTAGTCGGGGCGGAATATTATCACTCTTTGATTGCAGGCTTATGGTGTAGATTAAGGATGCCGGGAAAAACTCAGTCCCTACTTGATTTGGAGAAGTGATGTCGTTTGCTGGAGGTTGTTTGTGCGGTGGGGTGCGTTTTACTGTTCAGCGCCGCCATCTTAATGCCGTGCATTGCTATTGCCAGATGTGCCGCAAGGCCCACGGTACCGCCTTTTCCACCCATGCAGTGATTCGTCCAGAGCAGATTGAATGGGTGAGCGACCCGGCTGCGTTGGTTAAATTTGAATCCTCACCCCAAGCATTTCGCGAGTTTTGCCCAACTTGTGGGGCCCATGTACTGGTGCATGGGCAAACGGGAGACAATACCCAAGCCATCCCGGTGGGTCTGTTTGATGGCGATCCACCTGTGACAGTATTGAGCCATATCTTTGTTGGCGAGCGGGTAGGTTGGTATCAGATTACAGATACCTTGCCTCAGCATGCAGGTTGGCCGGAAGGCTTTGGTCGGCCTAGCTAAGATTGTCTTTAGAGCACTAGTGAGCAGGTTGGACAAATGCCGTGCGATACCTTGTTGTTGTCCGCCACATATTCATGCAGAGGTTGCCAGGTGGTAGCCGCGCCATCATCGCCCTCCAGTTTTACCGAGCGACACCAGGCGCATATTGGCAGGATTTGGTTGATGGTCTGAATATCTTGCAACGCTCGTCGTAACTCTAGCTGGGAGACAACGGCATCTCGTAGCACGGATAGTGCGTTCGTCTGCTCCGCAGTCAAACTGCGCGGTTTGTGGTCAATAACACAAAGTGTGCCCAAGGCCGCGCCATTGCCCATCTGCAAGGGTGCGCCCGCGTAGAAACGTATGTTCGGATTGCCTGTGACCAAGGGATTGCTTGCAAAACGTTGGTCTGCTTGCGCATCTTCAATAACTAGGATGTTGTTGCTGCGAATGGCGTGGTCGCAAAATGCCTGTTCCCGTGGGGTTTCATCCACCTCAAGCCCCACTTTGGATTTGAACCACTGGCGATCATTATCAACGAAGCTAACTAGGCTGATAGGTGTTCCGCAAATGCTGGACGCCAATAAGGTTAAATTGTCAAAGGCCTTCTCGCTCGCGGTATCGAGCACGTTATAGAGTTGGAGCGTATTCAGCCGCTCGGATTCAGTGGGCATAGCGTCTCTAAAAAAGGCAACCGCCGGATTGTGGACTAAATAATGCGTCCGTACACCCCTGTTTTTTCTTGTACGCGTTCAGTGTAGTTGTGTAGCCTTTGGTAAGGTTGAGCCAGAGTTGTTAGCCAGGTGGCCGGCTGGTTGTCGTAGATGCCGGTCATTAAGCCAGCGACGGTGAAGTCGTAAATGGTGGGTGTGTCCCCAAACAAAAAACCGCTGCTGGGCACTAAGTCTTCCAGCGCCTGTAGATCGCGTTGGGCAAAGCCTTTTTGCTCATCCAAGTTGTGCTTGCCTAACCCGTGCAAAGCCAAGGTTTGACGCACTTGCTTGCGCGCGCCGTTAGCAATTAGGCCGCGTAACAATTTTGGTGCGATGTGAAAAAAGCCTTCTACAACATTGGGCCACCAAGCATCGTCCAACCAACGGCTGGCTACCATCAGCCAATAGAGGTGGTCTTCGCACAAACGCGAGATGGCAAGCCCTTGAGCAGATTGGTTGGGGGTTAGGTTTTTGTACACCTGGCCGTCGGTTAACTTGTTTAAGTATTCTGTTATCAACTCGGAATCGGCAATCTTTTCACCATCGGCGATCAGATAGGGCATTTTGCCTTTAGGCGCTTTTCTGGGATCTGCTTCTTCGGTGAGCTTGAAGGGTAGATCCAGAGATTTGAGAAGCATCTCGGCTTTGACGCAGTAAGGGCTGACATTACGCATGCCAAAAGCGGGTGATAGGACAACTAGCTCAAGCATCGATTCGGCTCAGGGTATGGATGAAGCATCCAGACTAACAGACAGCTACTGACAGCTGTATGTCAGTAGCTGTCTGATCTGAAGTAGACTAGACCCAGTTTGTCAGCGCAGCGGAGGTTACATGGGGTTACAAGTCATAGGTGCCGGTTTCGGTCGTACCGGAACGCTCTCGCTTAAGGGGGCTTTAGAGCAGTTAGGTTTCGGCCCCTGTTATCACATGATGGAAGTTCAGCATCACCCTGAGCATGTGGCGCTATGGCGTGCAGTAGAGCGGGGGGCGGATACCGATTGGGACGCGCTTTTTGAAGGCTACCAAGCCACCGTAGATTGGCCTTCCTGCAACTACTGGGAGCAGCAGCTAGCGCATTACCCCAAAGCCAAAGTGATTTTATCTGAACGCCCTGCGGCGGCCTGGCATAAGAGTGTAATGAACACCATCTACCCGGTGACAGTCGAAAGTTGGGCGCGTGCTCAAGAGGCAGCCAAACATTCGGGCGAGATGGACGTGCAGGCGCAAGCTCGCTATCACATGGCCATGGAGTTGATCTGGGATGGTGTCTTCGATGGCAAGATTGAGGATGCGGAACATGCCTGCCAGGTGTTTGAGGCGCACAACGCTCGAGTTAAAGCTTTGGTGCCAGCAGACCAATTGCTGGTCTATCAGCCCGGTGATGGGTGGGAGCCGCTGTGTGACTTTTTAGGTTGTGCAGTACCCGACTCACCCTATCCCAAGGTCAATACCACCGAAGACTTTCAACGCTTCGTTCGTGGCAAGTAGAGAGGCTTGCGATTAGCCAGCAGCAAGCTGAGCCTGCAGCGAGCGAATTGCATCCGCTTCATAGCCGGCGTGTAACTTGCTATCGGTTTCCATTTGAAATATATCAGCGCTGCTGAACCAGCCTATGTCCAGCAACTCACGATCGTCAAAGTCGTGAATATCATGGGGGTAGGGGGCGGCAAGCACTCGGTGGTTGGCGCGTTTGTACAAGAAATCACCGAGATCAAGCATTGCACCCACTTCCACCTTAAGCTCTTCTTGCAACTCTCGGCGTGCCGCTTGCTCTGGCGTTTCGCGCCACTCGATACCCCCACCAGGAATGCCCCAACGCGGATTCTTGCTGCGCCAAAAGCTTGAGTGAACAGCCAGAAAGAAAGCATCGTCGCGATACAAGATACAACGTGCGGTTTTGCGCCTAGGTTTCATAGGTTGGGTAAGTCTTTAAATAGTGATGGGGTCTAACAAGCATAGTTCTCTAAGTGCTTGGTTACCAACTTGACGGCCGTATTCACCGAGTTGGAATGCTTCGGCAAGCTCACAGTGGCCGCCGGCAAAGCGCCGTGCAATGCTGCTTGCTCGAGCTCGATACGCCGGTTCTAGCCAATCGGGTCCACCGGGTTCGTTGAGCGTATAGGGTAACCATTCTTCTACTTGAGACTTGTGGTGGCTGAGCAAGTCGCAAGCGGCTGCAAAGCGGTCGTCTAAGGGCACCACAACGTCAGGTGTAAAGGGTTGGGGCAAGCTGAAAAAGTCGCACATGTAGGCAACAACCACATCCTCGCGTAGCGCCGGTATCTCCGGGACCACATTTGGCACGCGCACCATATAACAAGCATCTTGAACCAGCTGGGCTGCGGCTCGGTGATCTGGGTGGTAGTCGTAGGGGCGATGGGTAATCAGTAAGTCTGGAGCAAAGACGCGAATCTCGTGGATCAAGCGTTCGCGCCTCGCCAAAGTTGGTTGCAGCGCGCCATCGGCATCGGGCCAGATAGTGAGTTCAGCACCCAATTGTCGAGCAGCGTTGGCGGCCTCTTGGGCGCGACGCTTGGCGAGGTCTTTGCGCGGCTGGGTTTGGTGGCCGGCAGAACCATCGGTGAGGCAGGTGATGGCTATAGCACAACCTTGCTCGGCGTAGCGCAGCATTAGACCACCGGCATTGAATTCAGCATCGTCTGGATGGGCCCCAACGATCATTAACCTTTTTTTCATCTGGTGATCAGCGCTAGGTTAAGACGCAAACGCATCTGGGCCAGCGGGGCATTGGACGGTTACGCGTTCTGCGTAACGTGAATGGGGGTAGTAGTCCCAAACGGCGTGGTGTTGGGCGCAGCGGTTATCCCACATGGTGAGGGTGTTTGGTTCGTAGCTCACCCGGCACTGCCAACGAGGGTTTTGCTCCAGATGTTGGTACAACAAATTTAGGATCGCATCACTTTCTGTACGCGACATCCCCACGATGTGAGAGGTGAAGCTACCGTTCACGTAAAGCACCGCGTGCCCGGTTTCGGGGTGCTTGGTCACAATGGGGTGTTCAGCCCGGGGATAAGATTGCCCAGGTTTGAGTTGAAAGTTGTAGTTATCTAGATCTTTACGGCCATCGTGTACGGCGCTTAGTGGATACAGCATTTGTTGTAGCGGTTCGGATAGCGCATGAAAGGCTTCGTACATATTGGCAAAACAGGTGTCCCCGCCGCCATTGGGAGGCGCATCTTTGACGTACAAAAGCGAAGCCAGTGGCGGTACCGGGTCGCAAGACACATCGCTATGCCAAGCTTCCCCATTGCTAAATCGTGATTCTTGGGTGGTATCGATGACAAACAGCTCAGGGTCACCCTTTTTGCCTAAGTGGCTGAAGCTTGGGTGGATGTGTAGTGAGCCAAAGTTTCGACCAAAGTCTTTGTGTTGTTCTTGGGTGATGTCTTGATCGCGAAACACCAATACTAAATGTTGGTGAAACGCGATCTTGATTTCTTCAATTTGCTCAGGGGTTAACGAGCCCAGCGACACCCCGCGCACTTCAGCACCGGTATGGGGCGTGATAGGGCGTACGTCGATGTGCTCAAATTTATGCGCGTGCGGTGGCGAGCCTAACTTACCAAGGCCTACTGCTTGTGGTTTTTGCAAAACGGTTGCCATGGGTGTTTCTCCTTGAGGCTACTGGGCTGTTACCTTGCGATCTAGCCAGGTAACCAGCTCGCTGAGCACTTGCTCGCGATTGGTCTCGTTGAACAGCTCGTGGCGCGCATCTGGGTAGAGCACAACATCCGGGTTAACACCAACACTACGAAACGCGTTAAGCATGCGATCGAGATTTTTCTGGTCGTTGTGTACTGGGTCTTTGGTACCGCTGATGACGTACAAGGGCAGCTGTTTGGGGATGCTGCGCAGGTTGTTCTGTTGAGCTGCTTCGCGCCGCCCACGCGCTAGGTCAACCAGGCTGCCCGCGCTCAAGACAAAACCGCAGTGTGGATCTTGGACATAGCGTTCGACCTGATCTGCATCGCGAGACAACCATTCGTAGCCTGAAGCGCCGGGGCTGTCATAGGCAGTGTTGGCATCGGCAAACAACATTTTTTGCAGCAGCTCGCTGGCGCCGTTTTGGCCGTGCCGCCAGCGTTCAAAGGTAGCAATGGCGCTGAGCATTAAGGTTTGCAATGGGTGTGCGAAGCCGGGTGCGCCACAGAGCACAACCCCATCGAGGTCATATCCCCAACGATATAAGTATTGGCTGGTTAGCATGGAACCCATGCTATGCCCTAACAGTACGTTGGGAAGGTCTGGATGTTCGCGCTGGATATGCCGGTTGATGCTGTGCATATCGGCCAAGGTTTGATTCCAACCATCGGCGCCCATGGCACCTGGAATAGCCGCTGGAATGGAATCCGGACCGTGCCCCCGATGATTGTTGCCGTACACCCAATAACCGGCGTCGTTTAAGTGGCTGGCCACCTCCGCATAGCGGGCGATGTGTTCGCCCATGCCGTGGGCAATTTGGACAACGCCTTTAGCCTGAGAGGCGGACGAAAGGTCCGGCGCCCAGACTTGCACATTGATGGATTGGCCATCTCGTGCGTCTAATATAAGTGCGGTACTGGTTGAATTTGCCATAGGCCAATAGTAGCGCGTTCTATCTATAGGTTCAGCTTCTACCAAAATTGCAGGGAGAGTGGCGTGTTACATCTACAGGGGTTAACCAAAACCTACAGCAACGGCGTATGTGCCTTGAACCAGGTTAATCTTAAGGTGCCCACCGGGATGTTCGGTTTGCTTGGCCCTAACGGGGCGGGCAAATCTTCGCTCATGCGAACCATTGCCACCCTGCAGGTACCAGATGCCGGCAGCATTCAATTGAACGATCTCGATGTGCTTGCCGACCCTATGGCGCTGCGTCGTCAGCTGGGTTATCTCCCCCAAGAGTTTGGTGCTTATCCACGGACCTCACCCAAAGTCATGCTGGACCATCTTGCGGTTCTCAAAGGCATTCGGGCTAAAGGAGAACGTACCCAAATTGTTGAACAATTGCTGGTGCAAACCAACCTGTGGGATGTGCGTGGCAAAAATATCGACACTTTTTCAGGAGGGATGAAGCAGCGCTTTGGTATAGCGCAGGCGTTGCTGGGGACCCCCCAAGCTCATCATTGTTGATGAACCAACCGCTGGCTTGGACCCTGCTGAGCGCCGGCGCTTCCACAACTTGCTGGCGCGCATTGGGCAAGAGGTAGTGGTCATTTTATCGACCCACATCGTTGACGATGTGGCGGACCTTTGCCCGCGCATGGCCATTATGGGTGGTGGTCGGATATTGCTTGAAGGTGAACCTTTGCCTTTGGTTGCCCAGCTAGAGGGTCAGCTGTGGAGTCAGACCCTGCCGCTGTTGGATGCTGAGGTGATGCAGTCGCAGGTGCCCGTGGTATCTACGCGAATGGTTGCGGGACAGATGGAGCTGCGCGTGGTGGCAGATGGCCAGCCGGGACAGGGTTTCAAACCAACGCCACCAACGTTGGAAGATCTGTATTTTCATACGCTGCGTGAGGCTGATTTGAGCCTGGGTCTGGACTAAGCGCATGTGGGAAGTCTTTAAATTTGAGTGTCGCTACCAGATTCGCTCGCCGTTGTTTTGGTCCGTGGCGGCTGTGTTCTTTCTGCTGGCTTTGCTCGCCATGGCGAGCGACAGCGTCTCTGTTGGTGGACCGAGTGCAAACTTAAAGATCAACGCTAGCTACGTGATCATGCGCACCCAGCAAACCTTTTCGATTTTAGGCATGTTTGCGGGCATCGCCTTTGTTGCTGGCGCAATTACCCGAGACTACGAAGCCAAGACCGCAGAGCTGTTTTTTTCTAGCGGCATATCACCGGCGGCGTACTTGTTGGGTCGGTTTTGGGGTGGATACCTGTTTGCCGCGTTGGTCTTGGTTGCGGCTTTGCTGGGTACCTTGGTGGGTGAGCTGTTGCCGGTGCACGATGCAGAACGCTTGGCACCCTTTACCGCAACGCCCTATGTGTTCAGTTTGCTGGCGTTTGTTTTACCCAACGCGCTAATTTTTTGCACTTTGTTTTTCGCGGTGGCCGCGCTCACGCGATCTATGCTGGCCGCATATCTCGCGGCGCTAGCGTTTTTAGTTCTGTATATAACGTTGCAGACCATAGCCGATGCCGAGACCTTAACTAAGTGGGCGGTTGCTGAACCTTTTGGGAGTACCGCAATAGGGGATCTGTCCCGCTATTGGACGGTTAGCGAGCGCAACTTTTCCATACCTAGTATGGCCGGTGTTCTGCTGCACAACCGCTTGTTGTGGGTAGGCATCAGTTTGCTGGTGCTACT
>CALHVX010000041.1 GCA_938036875.1 uncultured Pseudomonadales bacterium | reverse complement strand
CACGGTGTCTACCCAGTCAAAGGTCTCGTCTTCAGGTAGTGCATCCAACACCTTGCGGGTGCGTTCGCGAATTAGCGGCTCCATATTGGCAAGATTGCCTGGTGCTACCACGCCCGCCACGGTTTTACGCTTAACGTCGTGGTCAGGTGGATCTTGGGCGATAAAGGTACTTAGATTCAGCATGCCTTCTGGTAACTCAGCATCCACCGGAAAGCCTAGGGTGATGCCTTGGGCAGAAGAGAAGTTCTGCCAGTCCGTATCGACCTGCTTGATATGTTCGTACTTGGTTAGCGACCAGTAGCGACCAGCGGTTTCGGTTTCGTTGAAATGGACAGGATCTTCTGCTCGGAGACGCTCAAAGTACTCGGCCCAACGGTTATCCCGAAACAGCTTGGGGCTGATGGGGTTAATATCTTCAATCGGAATATCGTAAGCCGATGGGATTTCAGATTTGCTCTGGGCCGCCTGCTGTTCTGGCGTTGTGTATTGCGCTGGCGGCAACGCGTCATTCTCAGTTCTTGCTTCGCTCATAGTGATATTCCATAACCTATAATGCCCATGGTATCGGACTTTCAGGGCGATGTTTTGCCCTGGTTAGCTTTTTTGGACTTACTAAGTACTCTCATTTCTCAAATAGCCTGAATTTTCTGCGGGCCGGTTGTTTGCAGGGCAGGAGCGGCGGTTTTTTGGCAGTTGAGGTTTGGCGGTTTAGGCAGAAGGTGGCAAGAGTTGCTCGATAGCCCATGGGGGCATCACGCTCACAATGGGTGAGGCCCAGCGGATTTCTGCTTCAAACTCGACTTGACCATCGCTGGTATCGATGTGGACTTTGTTGCCTTGCTTGATCGGCCAGCCTAAGCACTGGGTCCCATCTTCACGGGTGATCAAGCAACGTTGGTTCCAGGCGCGTTGTGGAACGCCTTCATTGTGCTGGTTGTAGAAAGCGAAATGATCACGCATAGGGGCAAAGCGTTTTGTTGGTTCCCAGCGTAAAGCTGCGAGCGTATCCATATTGTCGGTGATGGGTGGTGCCAAGGTGCGTTGATCAGTGTCCGGCGCGATAGGTTGGACCTCAAAGTCCGATTGAATCGCTCCAAGTATAGGAACCCATGAGTTGGGTGATAAGAGTTGGCCGGGCGGAATACCTAAAGCATCACAGTAAGAAAACATGGCATCAACGGTTAGCCGCCGATCGCCGTTTTCTAGGCGGTGTACTTGGGCCGGGCTGACTTGCATCTGTTTTGCGAGCGCTGAGGCGGTGATCTTTTTACGGATACGCAGTTGCTTGAGTTGCTTGGGGTCAAACTTCAGCATAGAAATAAGCGGCGCCTGGTCAGTATAGGTCCAGCGTAGATATTACCATTTTGGTAGCGCAGATGGTTTATCCACTGCTAAGGTAAAGCCGAGGAGAAATGACATGCCCATTGCTATCCATCACAACAACAAGCTGAGTGAAGAAGAGGCGACTCGCGAGTTGCAAGCCCAAGGTTTGCATACCATGACGCTCACCGTCGACCCGGTTCAAAACACAGCCCATTGGCATCATTTTGATGCCCAATTTCACATACTCAGTGGTGACCTTGAGTTCACTGATGTGGCCGCTGATGTTCGACATAAGTGTGGTGCTGGCAGTCTGGTGAGCGTGCCTTCGGGTTTGCTGCATTCGGAGCGTAGTGCGCAAGGGTATACCATTGTCTTGGGTACGTCGGTGCCAGCCGAAGACTTTGGTGACCCGGTCAACTTGCCACCGAAAGAGTAGATAGATTCAAAACGATTGCTCCATAAATAAACTTAGGAGATTCATGATGTCTGATCAACTAGTTCCAGGTGCGGTCTTTCCAGACCTGAACCTGAACATCGCCGGGGGTGGTACGCTTTCGCTGCCTAGCGATATCACCACCACCTATACCATTGCGTTGTTCTATCGCGGTCACTGGTGACCTTTCTGTCGCCGACTGTTAGCCGGCTACGAAGAAAACCTTGATGCGTACAAAGCCTTAGATGTGAGCATTGTTGCAGGTACGGTTGATAGCGAAGCAGAGACCTTAGATGTTGCAAAGCCACTGAGCTTCCCGGTTGCCTATGGCATGACCCGTGCAGACGGTGATGCGGTTGGTGCTTGGTGGGAGGAGCGGCGCGATCACATCCAACCCTCAGAGTTTATTCTCAAGGGCAACCGCGTGATGGCCTCTACCTATAGCAATTCTCCTGTCGGGCGCATGGATCCAGCGGAAACCCTGGTGTTGCTGAAGTTTCTTGATTCCATGGCCAAGAAAAAAAGCTAAGGCTTGGTTTAGGTTGCTAGGGATTGCTGGCGGGTGTTGGTCTGGTGAGAAACAGGCCGATCCCGCCAATGGTGAGCGCGGTAGCTAGCACAAGCCGCAAGCTTGCAGGTTCTGCTAGCAAGACCACACCGCCAATGGTTGCCAGCGCTGGAACGCAAAGCTGCACAATAGCCGCGTTTGATGCTTTGATCTGGGTTAGCACCTGGTACCAAATAGCGTAGCCAACCCCGGAGGCAAGAGCGCCGGATGCCATGGCAAGCGCAACGCCTGACCAAGTAATAGATAGGCTGTCACTCACAAGCAGACTCACGCCAACCCCAATGGGCAAAGCGTAGAGAAAGTTGGTGGCCGTTGCACTGGTAGGGTCGCTACCTTGAATTCCGCTCAACGAGTATATCCCCCAAGCTATGCCAGCGATTGCCATTAGCAAGGAATAAGCGGGATGCGGCGCTTCGATGCCTGGCAACACAAGATAGACCAACCCACCGAGCGCTAGCATTAGTCCAGCCCAGGCGCGCGTTGGTAACCGTTCGCCCTTGAAGATGGCGGAACCAATCATTGTGAACTGCACGCAACCAAAGAGGATTAGTGCGCCGGTGCCAGCGCTCAAGCCTTGATACGCAAAAGAGAAGCAGGCCATGTAAGCGTAGAGGGCTAGTATTGGTATCCACTTAGGTGGTTGCGGTCGCCATTGTCGATTGCGCAGGACAACAATGGCCAGCAGGCAAAAGGTGCCAGCAACTAAGCGTATGGTGGTAAACGAAGCCGCATCGATCAGCCCGCTGCCAAGCGCTAGTCGGCACAAGACCGAATTGGCTGCAAAGGCAGCCATCGCTAGGCTGGTGAGCAGCACAATCTGAACGGATAGCTGTTTGCTGTTGGGTTGCTGCATAAGTTGCTACATAGGGTGCAGGTTTAGCGTTTGGGAAACGGTTTATTCGGGTGCCAGCTTAACCTATGGTAGTAGCGGCGGGTCAAAATGAGGGATGTTTGATGAGTATGCATATCGGGGTTGTGTTCCCCAACGTCATGTATCGGGAAGGCCAGCAGGGGATGGTGAAGCTCATCCAAGGTATTGAAGCCATTGGCTTTGATGAGCTGGCCATGTTTGACCACGTGGTGATGGGTTACGGAACCGAAACCCGGCGTCCACCTCACTACGCACCCACCATGCCCATCATGGAGGCTTTTTCTGTGCTGGCTTTTGCTGCTGGCATCACCTCTACCATTGGTTTGGGAACCGGTGTCTTGGTTTTGCCCCAGCGTCAGCCCACCTTGGTTGCACGTCA
>CALHVX010000040.1 GCA_938036875.1 uncultured Pseudomonadales bacterium | reverse complement strand
ATTGCGGCTTAAAAAGTCACGACGACGCATACCGGTTACCTCTTTGGTTTATTTGGCTAGATCGATGGTCTGGTCGGTATCACCGTCGATGGTGAACTTAACCGCTGCCCATTTGGGTGGGCCGAAAGAGCCTTTGGCGCTGTTGGAAAAGCCATAAGGCTCTTTATGGATGCCAACTAGGTTGGAGTCCATCTTGCCGTTGCTGTTTTCGTCGTGGAACATTCGGATGCCATATTCGCCGGCACCTAAGGCATCGGTAGTGATGGTAACCGAGCCTTCGGCAGCGGGCAGGATAAAGGACGCTACGGGTGGTTGCTCCTCTTTGAAGCCGGATTCGCCCGCAACTACTTGAATCATCAGCTCACCTTTGGCGACAGCAATATTGCTAACGGTGATACTCAGGTTGTCGGCTTGAGCCGCGAGGCTAGTGCTAGCTAAAACAATGGCCCCAAAAATGGTCGAGATGGCGCTGGGTATCTGCTTGTGCATGGTGGTTTCTCCGGTGCTGATTGGTTGCCGTTAAGGAGAATTGACCATAGCGCAGCGGTGCCGACGAAGTTAGGGGGCGCGACAGAACGGATATTGGGTGCTTTAGGGGGTTGTGAGGCGGATGAAATGGTAAGCAGCGGTGGTTTTAGGTCTTAGCGGGAACGATTTGAGGCGCGGGAAGGGGGCTTTAAGTGATCTTCGACCTATGGCGCAGGGCGCCGTAAGCCGAAGATTACTCTGCTTCTTTAAGGTCTAGCCTACGGAGCGTTTTCGTCCCGGTGCATGTCTCTCACCGATAACAGAACCCCAGTCGACCGCAAGCGCCCGACGCATATTGGCCACATTGTCCCAGCCAATTCGCTGTGACAGTGTTTGCTCTGACTCGCGCAGCGTTTGCAGTGCCGCGTTGATCAGGGCGGAGCCCTTTTCACTAAAGACGATTCGATTGGCCCGACGATCATCAGGATCAGGAATCTGGGTCACGAGTTCGTCGCGCTCCAGTTCGTTGATTTGCTGTTGGATCGCCTGACGGCTCACCCCAAGGACTCTTGCTAGTTCTGCAGCGCGAGTAATTCCATTGGAGATGTTTATCAGAATCATGGTTTGCGTTCGAGTGCGGGGTGCATACCCTGCCTGTTGTAGCCCATTCTGCAGACTTTCGTCCATCCAGTAGTAGGCGCGCAACAACGATCGCATCATTACTTCGTTTGGTTGATCTTCCATATCAAGCCTCATCAATCTGGTCCCAGGGCTGCATGTGGATAATTTGGAACGGGGTCAAACTGCATCCTTTCTTGACTCGTTCTTCAGTCATTCACATCAGCGTCCAAGCTCAGGTGCCTGTCGGCAAATTTCAGGTCCGAGTATTGTTTCGCAATGTTGAGTAACTGGCAACCACCTTTCCACTCAGTTCGGCTATAAAGGCAGATTTTTTAACAAAAAAACGATTTATCTGGGATTGTTTCGCGAGACATCGACCAATATCGAGCCCAGAGAGCCGATTGGTGCATTTATTTGGCCTAACAAGCCTGCAGGAACATTGCCCACTGAAGTCAATCGTGCGAATCTGCGTGGACGATTTTCCATCCAACCCGGATGGTTAAAAACGTACATTCCTGGGGGGGAAATTGGAACAAAGCGGTGAATATCTCATCACGGCGAGCCGTGATGTTGTCTGGCAGGCCCTAAACGATCCAACCGTGTTGCAGCAGTGTATTGCCGGTTGCTTGAGTATGGATAAAGTGTCTGACGAGCAGTTCGACTCCAAGGTTAAAGCCAAGATCGGCCCGGTTAGCGCCACCTTTACGGCGCAGCTTATGCTCAGCGAGATTACCCCGCCTGATAGCTACACCATCACGGCCAACGTTAAAGGTGGTCCAGCAGGTTTTGGCAAAGGGGTTGCCAAGGTAGTGCTGGCCGATGGTGAGGCGACAGGCACGACCTTGTTAAGTTACTCGGTGGATGCCAGCGTTGGCGGCAAGTTGGCGCAAATTGGTTCCCGCTTGATTGATGGTGCAGCGCGCAAGATGGCGGATGACTTCTTCGCCGCCTTTGGTGAGTTAGTCGGTGGTAGCCCAGCGGTGAAGCCTGATGCCTCTCCAGCAGTCGAAGCGTCACCCACTGCACAAAGTGCATCAGCAGAGCAGCCGCGCAAACAGCAAGAAGAAGAGCAAGCCTCCAGCGGTGAAAGCCACTGGTGGATATGGGCATTGGTTTTTGGTGGCTTAGCTGTAGCCCTAGTCTTGGCTATGTAGCTACCCCTCAGGGGGTAACCGTTTCAAACTCACACCCTTTTCATTATGCAGGTCAGTCAAACAGGTAACGTCAACCATGAAAGTCACGCTAACCGTTAACGCAACCGAACACCGTTTAGAGGTGTCGGATAACACCTTGCTCGTCGAGATATTGCGCGAAAACTTACGTTTAACCGGTACTCATGTTGGTTGTGATACGTCCCAGTGCGGCGCTTGCACCGTACATATGGATGGTCAGGCGGTGAAGTCCTGTACGGTCTTAGCTGGCCAGGCGGATGGCACCGAGGTGGTGACCATTGAAGGGATTGGTGACCTAGACAACTTGCATCCCATGCAAGCTGCGTTTAAAGATTGTCATGCCTTGCAATGTGGGTTCTGCACCCCGGGCATGATCATGCGCTCCATCGATCTGGTGAACACTAGCGATACGCTAGACAATCGGGCGGTGCGTGAAGGGTTGGAAGGTAATATTTGTCGGTGCACCGGCTACCACAACATCGTACGCGCTGTGCTTCAAGCCCAAGACGAAATGTAGGGAGCAACCGATGAGCGATTCCAGTGCAAGCACCAACTCTCAGGCTTCTTCCAATACGGGTATTGGCGCGCCGGTTAAACGCCGCGAGGATGCGCGCTTTATTAGCGGCACGGGCACTTACACCGATGACTTATACCAACCCGGGCAAGTGCACGCGGTGTTTTGCCGCAGCCCTTATGCCCATGCTCGGTTAGGAGACATTGATTGCAACGAGGCGACTGCCGTCCCTGGGGTCCTGGCGGTTTTTACTGGCCAAGATACTGCGGCGGCCGGCCTTGGTGACCTGCCTTGCGGCTGGATGGTCAAATCTAAAGATGGATCGGAGATGATCAGCTCCCCACATCCCCCGCTGGCCGTGTCCCAGGTTAACTATGTCGGTGAACCCTACGCCGTGGTGATCGCGGATTCGGTGGCCATTGCCAAGCATGCGGCAGAGTTGGTCACAGCAGACTTTCATGAGCGAGATGCCGTGGTAGATCTGGCAACCGCGACCCAATGCGAGCCGATCTTCGACAACGCGCCAAAGAACTTGGCCTACGATTGGGAGTTGGGGGATGAGGCGGCAACCGATGCAGCCCTAGCGCAAGCGGCCCATGTCACGACTTTAGAGCTGAGTAACAATCGCCTCATACCCAATGCCATAGAACCCCGAGCAGCGCTTGGTGTGCATGAGCAAGCAACAGATCAATACACGCTCTACACCACGAGTCAGAACCCGCACTTAGAGCGACTGATCTTGTCAGCCTTTGTACAGGTAGCGCCTGAGCATAAGCTACGCGTGGTGGCGCCAGACGTCGGCGGGGGCTTTGGCTCGAAGATCTTCATTTACCCGGAAGAAACGGTCGTCATCTGGGCGGCGGCTAAGGTGAAGCGCCCGATCAAATGGGTTGCCGAACGTAGCGAGTCGTTTCTGGCCGATGCGCACGGCCGCGACCATTTAACCAAGGTGCAATTGGGGATGGATGCGCAGGGTCGTTTTACCGGCATGAAGGTGCACACCAAAGCAAACTTGGGTGCTTACCTTTCAACCTTTGGTTCCTCGGTACCCAC
>CALHVX010000039.1 GCA_938036875.1 uncultured Pseudomonadales bacterium | reverse complement strand
ACGCCAATGAAGCCTGCAATTCGACGGATGGTTTGCGGCGCGTCTTGCAACATCTTTTCATAGGCCAAAAACAAGACGTCCTCATCGTTGCGCCGGGGCCACCAGCTGAGAAGATGGGAGTGATAGCTCATCTTGCTGCCTAGCTGTGCCTGGGCAAACTCATCGATACCAACACTACCGGGCTCTAGGAACCAGCCCTCTTGAAACTTGAACATTGATACGGCCGCATCCATAGGATCACGAACGACATTAATATAACGACCACCCTTGGGAATGACGTTGGCATCAAGATGGCTTTTGAATGCGCGCGGGTTCGCCCGCTGCTCCGCATCCAAATCAAGCCCCAGGACGTGAGCCGTTTCTATCCAAGGCACCACACGAGAGATATCATCGAAGTCCATATCCCCCCGGGTGCGCAATGTGTGCACAATCTGCTGGGTCCAGGTGGTGCCGCTCTTACCAAACGGAGTGACCACAACATCTGTTGGCCTGAGCTTTAACGCTAACCCTTTTTTTATCCCTTCCATCGCAAACATGGGCTCGGTGCGTTCACGCATCTCTGCTAAGCTGGTTGGTCGTGTCCTTTGGCTGCTCAAGCTTGCTGCTCCTGCGCAACCATGGCATCACGCATCACGAATTTTTGGATTTTACCCGTCACCGTCATAGGGAACTCATCTACAAAGCGCACCAGGCTGGGCACCTTAAAATGGGTTATTTGATCTCGACAGTAAGCCTTGATGGCTTCTTCTTCGAGTTGGGCACCATTTCTGAGCTGCACCCAGGCGCAAACTATCTCGCCGTATTTAGCATCGGGAATGCCAAACACTTGCACTTCTTGGATATCCGGATGTGTATACAAAAATTCTTCGACCTCACGCGGGTACACGTTTTCACCGCCACGAATAATCATGTCTTTGATACGGCCGACAATCTGCACGTAGCCTTCTTCGTCCATCTCTGCAAGGTCACCGGAATGCAACCAACCCGCCGCGTCGATGGTCTCTAGGGTGCGTTCCTCGTCATCCCAATACCCCTGCATCACCGAGTAACCGCGACAACAGAGCTCACCTTTACCACCCAACGGCACCACGCGCCCTGCTTCGTCGATGATCTTAATCTCTTGGTAAGGCCCAACCCGACCCACAGTGCCACAGCGTTTTTCTGGGGGAGCATCAATAGACGTCATGTGGTTCACCGGGCTAGTTTCGGTTTGCCCGTACATGATGGTTATCTCTTGCATGTTGAGCTTATCGATCACTTGATGCATCAGCTCTAGCGGGCAGGGGGCGCCCGCCATTACGCCGGTTCTTAAGCTGGATAAATCGTAGTCAGCAACAGTAGGCAGATCGGTGGCCGCGACAAACATCGTCGGCACCCCGTGCAATGCGGTGCAACGCTCGGCCACTACCGTTTCTAGAACCGAGGCGGGATCAAAGGCTTCGTCCGCAAAGACCGCACAGGCGCCGTGTGTCATGCACGCAAGGTTACCCATCACCATGCCAAAACAGTGGTACAAAGGTACAGGGATGCACAGCCGGTCCTTGGTGCTAAAGCGCATGCCGGCACCCACTTGCAAACCGTTGTTGAGAATATTGAAGTGGGTGAGCGTGGCGCCTTTGGGTGCGCCCGTGGTCCCGCTGGTGAACTGAATGTTGATCGCGTCGTCCGGCTGGAGTGTTGGCGCTATCTCGGCCAACCGTTGTTGCTCCGCTGCACCGCCCAAACGACAAACCGAATCAAAGTTATACATGCCTGGGGTATTCGCCTCACCCATACGGATCACGGTTGTGAGCTGCGGCAGCTTAGCCGCGCGCAATTCACCCGGCTGGCAGTGCTCAAGCTCAGGAGCCAACTCCTGCAACATGCTTAGATACTGGCTGGTTTTGAACTGCTCCGCAGCAATGACCGCTTTGCACCCTACTTTGTTCAGGGCGTACTCCAACTCGTAAAGACGGTAAGCAGGATTTAGGCACACCATGATGGCCCCAATCTTGGCCGTCGCGAACTGGGTCAGGCACCACTCCACCCGGTTTGGTGCCCAGATTCCAACCCGGTCACCGGGCTCAATACCTAGCTTAAGCAACCCAGTGGCCAGGGCATCAATCTCCGCGCGATATTGAGCAAAGGTCCAGCGAATGTTTTGATGCCGTACAACCAACGCCTCACCGTCTGGATATTGTGCGGCAATACGATCCACACAAGCGCCGATGGTTTCGTAAAGCAGCGGTTCATTCGCTTCACCGCACAAGTAACTTTGACCTACTGGAAGATTCCCCACAATTCGCCCCTAACCCCTAGCTAAATAAGAAAGTAACCCCGGAATTGGACCATGCCAGCCCCCTTGGTGGCAAATACCTCAAGTCCAAACACTTTTTGAGATAGGTCACTTAAGAGACTGTAAAATATGAATATTTTAGGGAAAGGTAGATTCTCTGAGCTGGGCAAACCCGGCAGCGGCATAAACCGAATCCAAAGTCGCCTGCTGCTGGAGAACCCGCTCACCTTCATTGACCAAAGCCGCCCCTGCAAACAACGCATCGGCCACATCGCTGAGCTGGTACGCATAGGTACTCAATGAGCTGATCTCAGCCTCATGAACCTGCCCACCCACCTTAGCCCGCAAGCTGGCCCCAAGATGGGGCGCCAGTGGATTCACAAATTCAATGCTGCCCAGCTCACCTTGAATGCTCAGCCTGGCTTGCAGTGTCGCTGCTGGCCCCATATCGGTGGTTATCTCAGCAACTGCCCCAGAGCTGAACTGAAGCTGCGCGGCGATACTTTGATCAACCCCAGTGTCAGTCAGCACACCGGTGGCTGTTACCGAGGTGGGCGGGCCACCCATTAGCGCTTGAACCCAGTGCAATGGATAGCAGCCTAGGTCCATCATGGCACCGCCACCAAGCGCCGCTATCGATCGAATCTCCACCCCATCGATGGGAATAGAGACGTTGAATTGCCCCTGCAGCCGCGTTATCGGGCCAATCAAGCCGGATTCAACCCAACTCAAGCAGCGCTGAAATGCGGGATGATGGCTATAGTGAAAGGCTTCAATAACGCGTCGCTGGTTAGCCTTGGCGGCATCCTGCATGCGCGTTGCTTCCGCTAGATTCATGGCAAAGGGCTTTTCGCACAGCACATGTTTGCCCGCCTCAAGCGCTTTGATGGTCCATACCGCGTGATGGCTGACCGGTAGCGCGCAATACACTAGGTCCACGTCTTCTGCGGCCACGAGCGAGGCATAGCTAGGGTGGCAGGTCTCAATACCATGCGCGTCGGCAAAGGCTTGACCTCGAGCAGGGTCACGCGCGGCAACCCCAGTAACCTTAACCCGGGGAACCGCGAGCGCTGGATGAATCACCGCTGTTGGCGCTATCTTGGATGCCCCGAGCAGCCCAATGCGTAGCTTGTGTCCTAGTTTGAGTGTCATGCCCATTCCTTGCTGCCAGAAAAAACCTCTGGTCTCTCAGTTAGAGTTTGCAACGCGTTGTGTCAGTTACACGACTGGATTGCGGCCAAATTTGGTGTTTACTACCGCAGAGCCTGTGACTGCAGATACTGCAAGCCAGACAGACAGACAGCATAATTCAATTTTGTTGAGCGCTAGGATACAAATATGACAATTCCGTTTGAAAACTTGGTATTCGAACTGGCCAGCTATGCCATCGCACTGGCCATCATCTGGAAACTAGCGCGGGACCCAAATCGCTTTCACCTAATCACCTTTTTTGTGGCTATTGTCACCACCGCAACCATTGAGCTGTTTGGCGTGCGTGACGGTCACGGCTATTACTATGGCGACTTTTTGTTGGTCATCACCGCCGTGAGCCCGGTCATTCTCGACTTCTTTGGCACCACCGGCAAAGACGTACCCTTGGTCATTGCAGTGGATTGGGCCATTATCATCTTTTGCCTGATGCGGCTGGGGGAACGGCTAAATCTCAGTTGGGTCTGGCTCCCCCCTTTATTCGCGATGCTTGCGGTCATCTTAGACTTCGCTTTGGATCCTATTGCGGCTTCCTCTCGCCTAATTACCACGCTTGGAGACGACTGCCTAGCAGCAACCGCTGCAGGCGCCGCTGAAGGGGTCGGCTATTGGGTATGGTGTATACCCGACACACCTAACCACTTTTGGTTCGGCGTACCTATACAAAATTTCTACGGCTGGTTTTTAGTGGTAGCGGTCTTTGCCACCTTCTTGCTGATCGCCCAGCGCAGCACCTTCACCTCGTCAACCAGCGCTCAGCTGGCCGCCCTGCTGGGCGCCATGACGGCATCTGTTGCTCTGTTTTTACTGCTCTTGGGACGCTTTCTAACCATCGACCTAGGCATTTGGGGATGGGCTATTCTTGGCACCTTGATGTTCTTCGGGGTTGTCGCGTTGTTTAAGGCGGGCAAAGAGCGGCGCGATTACCGTGTTGACTGGTGGGCGTTAATTGCCACCCTCTCCATTGTCCTCGTTTGTGGGTTCTTGTATCTATTTTACCTGGCTAGCTCGGCTTCAACCGCCTTGGTGATCGGCGTGGCGGCTAGCCTTGTGGTCAGTGTGGCGCTGACGCTATGGCTGATGTTTGGTAAGCGCCTTTTAGGGCAATCGGTGCCTTAAAGGTGAATGGCAAGACTAAACATCAGCTAAGTGCAGCTAAGTACAGCCGGCGTCAGTCAGTGCTTGTATCACTTGCTGTTGCTGTGTTGAATCAAGGGCCGATGCGGCAAGCCAAACCGGAAAGCTGGTCATAGAGACCGCTGGGTTTAACGCTTGCGCACGCTCCCAACTTTGCCGGGCTGCTTGATGCTGCCCCAACATCGCTTCCGCTTGAGCTTGGGCCATAATCGACCAAAACCATTGATCGTGCAGCCGGGTAGACTCTTTGCAAGCGACCAACGCTTGCTCGTAGTCTCCGTCATTGGCATAACAAATCACCTTATGCGAGTACCAAAGGTAACGCACTGGATCTTTCGGACTCAGCTCAAGCGCGTAGTCCAGCATCTCCAACGCTTCTTCGTTTTCCCTGCGCACCGCAAGATACAATCCGTAGTAGGCCCATGCATCGGCTAAGTTTGGATTGATCTCCACCGCACGCTGCACTAGAGCCAACGCCTGATCGGCCTGTCCGTTGCTGTTGAGAGCAACCGAGCTACAAACCAACACGTTGGCATTATCTGGTGCAAGGCTCAGCGCCCGCTCAGCACAACGCAACGACTCAGCCACCGCAGCAAAATCCCCGAACCAAACCATGTAGGCCAACCGAGCGGCTAGCAACGCATGACCTTCTGCAAGCAAGGGGTCCAACTCAATGGCGCGCCGCAACATCTGGATCGAATCCTTCATCCACTGTTCAGACCAGCCGTAGTACAACGCCTGTACCACCATCTCCCAAGCCGTGAGGCTACCCGGTGGTTTGCTTACCACCCGCTTACGTTCCTGCCCGCCAACCCCTCGCTGCAATTGATGAGCAATGGCAGCAGCAATCTCGTCTTGCACAGAAAACACGTCGGTTACATTTCGCTGAAACGACTGGCTCCATACCACGCCATGGCTTTTAGCATCGCTTAGCTCACAACTCACACGGAGCTGATCTCCGATTGTGGTGAGTTGGCCAGAGACCAAATAATTGACTCGCAGCTCCGATGCAATGTCGGCGCTAGACAAAGTGCTGTCTCGATAACCCCGTGTTGTTGCGCTAGAAATAATAAACAGGTCTTGGTTGGTCGAAATAGCGTTCACCACTTCGGTAAGCAAGCCGTCGCTAAGGACCAGATCGGTTTCTTGGGCACCCAAGACCGCAAATGGCAACACGGCAATTGCCGGAATGTACCGTTGGCCGGCGACCCGATAGGTAGGGTCAACTAGCGCATCCGAATTGGAGCCGTTTTGAATCTCTAGCAGCAAACGTTCTAGCAGCGATTGATAGTCGGTACCTAAACGCAGCGATTCCAAACGCCGAAGCCGCATCGGAACCTTACATTCGCCAAGCAAGATGGGTAGAACGCGCTTCTTGGTCTCAAGGGCATAGTTAACTTCGTCCAGCACAACGTCGGATCGAGCTGAATTTTCTGAGAGGATAACCAGCAGATCATCACAGGTATCAATGCCTTGCTCAATTTGATTATCCCAACGGGTACCGGTAGGAATACTTTCCAGGTCGACCCAGACGTCCATGCCAGAAGCGCGCAAATCAGACGCCAGCGTCTGTGCAAAGGTTTTGTCTTTGCGCGAATAGCTCATGAACAATTGCCGTGCTGTCATACCAAGCAACTCCAAACAGCAGCCATTAGTAGATTAACCCCATTCGCATCAGAGTTCATAGAGGCTTAACTTCCAGTGTTTTCGCCGGGTTCTTCCGGCGCTTTCTCACTGTAGCTCTTGCCTCGCGCAAGAACGGTCACCACCACCATACGTGTTCTGACTTGAAACTCACTCGCAAGCCCCACACATTCACGAAAGGTCCATTGCTCTTGAGCATCGATACGTTCTTCTAGAGTTTGGGTTTGGTTCATGCGCTGAGCCTAGCACAACCGCTAGCTTGTATTAGCCTTAACGGCAAGCCGCGCCGCACGACGCTCCAGGCGCTCACGAAACCGCGCATGGCGCTCCGGGGTCAGCGGGTAATTCCAGATAAGCTTAAGAGCCATGCCGTAAAAGACTACGGGACCCAAACAGTAAACCAACCTGAGAGATTGCACGCCGATCTCCGTGCTAGCGGCAACCCCACCAGAGGGATCAAAACCCAACAAGCCAACAATGTTCAAAGAGGCACCGGTACCAAACGCAATGGCCAGCTTTTCGCTGAAACCCAAGAATGCAAAATAGGTGCCGGCTCGACCGCCACCGGATTTGGCGGCATCCACATCAACGACATCAGCAACCATCGCTACCGGCAAGAATTGCAACCCGCCAAAGCAAAACCCTTTCACGATAAAGAGCAAGAAAAACGCAAGGTAGTCACCGTAATCCAGCAACAGGTTGCAGGCGCTAACACAGGCAACAGTAATCAAGGTAAACATGAACGCGCGATGCTTGCCAATTTTTCGACCAAGCCAAAGCCAAAAAGGAATCGCGCCAAGCGCCGCAATAAAGTAGAAAAAATAGGCTGCTCCGATGGTCGGCACACCCACTATGTCTCGGATAAAGAAGAGCGATACCGCGTTCCGAAACGACTCACCAAAATACACCAGCACGGCAATCATGAGCACACGCATCATGGGGCCATTCTTACGCACTAGCCGCAACCCATCTTTAAAGCTCGGCCGAGCTTCGGTTGACGCAACCTTCGGTTCTTTTACAAAGATCAACACGATAGAGGCGCAGATTGGCAAGGCCAACATAACGGTGAACGCCAAGCCCTGCAAAACAGGCCCGGTTAGGGTGGCACGATCGACCACCTTTTTTTCACCGAAATCACCAGCGAAGGCACCCACCGCGTCTTGCCACAAGGTTTTGAACACCTCGCCTACTCCGGTACCGCCGTCGGCCCGAATCTCAATGATCATAGGTACCGCAGCGGCAACCATTAAGCCGATTAGTACATAAATTTCTCGCGCGGCGGTTACCCGACTGCGTTGATGATAATCCGGTGAGAGCTCTGCACCCCAAGCTCGATGTGGCAGCAAGATCATGGTGCTGCCCACAAAGAAAATGGCCAGCCAGGTTAAGAAGTACAACATGCCGACCCCGGGATCCGGGACAAAGAGCTTATACGCCCCCAACATCATTACCGGGGTACCCATGATGAGCCAAGGCCGGCGTCGACCAAATCGGGTTTGCCAGCGATCAGACAAATCACCAATGATTGGGTCTGTGAGTACATCGGTAAGACGGGCTAGCATCAGTATAGTGCCTACCGCCGCTAGGCTTATCCCGAGACCACCGGAATAATGCGCAGGGATCCAGATGGATAATGGATACCCAATAACCGCCAAAGGTAGGCCCAAAGTGCCGTGCGCGTAGATAGTGCGCTTTGGTAATACTTCGTTCTTTCCCACCCTAAACCCCGATAGATTATCCCAACCCCAAAATCTACCCTACTAAGGCACTGCTACGCTAGCTTCCCAAAAATTGCAGCCTAAGCCGAATCGCCTAAACCACGACGGCTAAAGTTCTCACGCGTCGCCTGAGATAGGCAGGCTAGCATGATGACGGCAATCATCGTGTTGGCAAATGCCAAGAACCGCTCTTGATAGCTGGGAAACAAAGCCAAGTGCGCCAGGATGAACAACACACTAATCCAAAGGGCCGCTTGCATAGGGGGGCTCAGCATCTGGTAGCCCTTACGAAACCAAAGCAAATACACCGCTAGGATGTAGATCACGGATTGGGGATGCTTTAACGTCACCGCAATGGATGAAAGGTAAGGCTTGAGATAGGCGGAGAAATCGGTGGCAATGGGCATAGTCGCTGGGTAAGGGTGATTCCCAATCAGAGTAAAATTGAAGATCGTCAAGTATCCATAGTTGCCCATGATTTTGTTCAGCAAGAAGTAGCTGGCCAAAGCCACCAGCCCACTGATTACCGTCAGCGGGCGATTACCAGCGAAGAGTGTGTAGATTGCCAACAACCCTGAGCAGATGATGAAATCCGTTCGCACCAGCGGCAGCAACGCGATACACAAATACAACCACTTGCTGCGTCGCACCAAAAAATACAATGCCAACAACGAGAAAAAACAAGCAAAAGCATCCGGGGTTGATAAACGCGGCAAGGCAGCAAAACCACCGAAAAATGCAATACTCGGCAGCCAGTAAAGCGATACGCCAAGCATCACACATAGCCTGCCAACCAGAATTATCGAAGCAAAAGCAAAGGCAGCACTGATTAGGTAAGTAGATTGGGCATAACTGATGCCAACTAACTTCAGCACCCTCATCAGTTCAATGTAGGCTAGCCGCGGCGTATAGAACGGAAGCTGTTGTGCCAAGCTTTCTGGATCAGCATACACAGTGCCAACGTAGTCACCTTGGGTTAACCGCTCAAAATGCTGTGGTCCAACTTCAGCCGCTATCTCCGTATAAACTCGCTCGGTGAGCTCGGCGCCAGCCACACCATCATAGTGATGGGCGGCCGCAACGTAACCAATCATATCCCAGTTGTAGCCAGGCTTAACTAGCCCCACTACTAAAATCAAAAAAGCTGTGAACACTAAAGCCGTGTATTCGCGCGTTGTTGGCACCAGAAGAATCCTTGCAGTTAAAGTTGGCGGCGATAAAAAATGGCTTCGGGTATCGCTTTGATGATAGTCATGATCCACCACCAAAATGCCGGCACGTAAACCACCGCTTTTCGCTTATCCATGGCGACAACTATTCTGGCGGCCGCAGCATCTGGTTTCGCCCACAACAATCCCTTGTCAAAAGCGGCTGTCATGGGCGTATCAACAAATCCAGGTTTGATCGTTGTGATCATCACGTTGGCTTTGGAAAGACGTTGCCGCATACCCGAGGTAAAAGCGGTGACCAAAGCTTTGGCGCTGCCATAGACATAGTTACTTGCTCGACCACGATCACCAGCTACCGATGAGATGACCCCAATGCTTCCGCCCCCTTGCGCACCAAAGCGGTTTGCTAAAAGGGTAAGCAGTGCCACCACCGACAAGCCATTGGTGTGCAGTTCGGATAGGGTCTCAGCAACGCTCAGCTCACATTGTGCTTGATCGGACAATGTGCCATGCGCGATCAAAACCGAATCTAGTCCATCCAATGCAAGATGCGCCGCTTCGAACATCGCTTCGTGGGCATTGTGATCGTTAGCATCCATGACCATGCAATCAACCTTGCTCGCGCCTCGCACAGCGAGGTCTGTGGCTATGGTTTCAAGTTGGCCCGAGTTTCTCGCCACTAAGAATAGACTTGCCCCACGTTTGGCCCAGAGTCGCGCGCAGTGCTCAGCAATTGCCGAGGTTGCACCAATGATGAGTATCTTTTTCATTGCAGTCCTAATCGAGCCGATTGAGCGGAGGCAAATTTTCCTATTGCGCCATATTGAGCACGAACTTCTTCAAATTTCTCCCAATGGGGATACATCAGTCGAAACGAAGCCGCGTCCAGCAAAGCATCTTTAGTCAAGTAAACGCGGCCACCTATACTACTAATCATCTGATCAAGCGCGCGACAAAGCGGTGCAACCTTTGGAGTCCATTTAAAATCTAACGCTAAGGTATATCCGGGCATAGGAAAAGACAGCGTATTTTGATTTTCAGCACCAAACTGTTTCAGCACAGCAAGAAAAGAGCCAGCACCGCTAGCGGAAATCTTAGCGAGCAATCTGCGCATGTTGTCCAATCCATCGGCTTGGGGTATCACACATTGATATTGCACAAAGCCCGCCTTGCCGTAGATGCGATTCCAATGGCCAATGCTATCGAGCTCGTATAAGTAGGAGCGCAGGGGCACTGGCTCCGTTCGATTAGCCCGCGCCGCATTAAAATAGACGCTGTTAAAAGCCTTAATCGACCAGCGATTCAGACAGAATTCGGGTAAATGCATGGGTACGGTTAATGGTTGCCGTAACGAGAAGTCTAAGCCACCTGTCACTGATGGTTCTGCCAACTTAACAAGAGATCGCCCCATGTTTTTGCCTTGAGCTAAGCAGTCAATCCAAGCAACGCTATAACTCGCTTGCTCGTGCGCCTCAAACAAAGCAAAGGCCTCATCTAAACAAGACGCTTTATAGGTAGTGCGCTGCAGGTACGAGGATTGAATCCGCTGTAACTGCAAGGATGCCGTCAGCACAACACCCGTGAGACCCATTCCACCACAGGTGGCATGAAAGAGATCAGCATGCTCGGTGTTCGAGGCTGTGACCACATCTCCATTGCCAAGTAGCAAGGTCAGCCAATGAACATGCTGCCCAAAAGTACCAGCGACCTGGTGGTTCTTGCCGTGCACATCACTGGCAATGGCACCTCCAACTGTCACATAGCTAGTACCGGGGCTGACCGCCAAGCACCAGCCAGCAGGCACTACTAACTCAAGTATCTCGCGCAGGCTGACGCCCGCCTCCACTACAAGCACCCCGGTTGCCGGGTCAAACCCAATGAAGTGGTCTAAATAGTCGGTCTGCATAACCCGAGGAGCGCTAGCGCTATCACCGTAACTGCGACCTAAACCGCGGGGAATAAGGGAACCAGCTTGCACCAATGCAGCGCAAGCGGAACGTTGCGCGGGCCAATGCACCTGCGCCTCAATCGCTGGATATCCACCCCAACCCTGGACCTGCACTAGAGCGCCACTCCAACACTTTTGTGGACAAACACATATTTTTTGTCGAGCTGGTACTTTATGTAAAAGCCCAGCGCTAGACCCAAAACACCGCCTAGATAACGCATGGCGTCGGTTCCAAACCAAAGGTGAAAACCGTACTCAACGCCCCAAAAAATAGCGGTGGTGAACAAGCCCATAAAGCTATACAGAAAAAATAGCTGTCCATCATGAGTCACGTCTCGAGATTGGAAAGCAAAGATAAATCGTTTTTCCAATAAGTAGCGTAACGGCAGCCCCACGGCAGTGCCGATCAAAATAGAAATTTCTACCGCGAATTGCCCCGTATATAGCCACATTGAGATCATCTGACTACCAATATTAAGCCCCGTGGAAAATAGCGCAAACAGGGTATACAGCGCCGCTATCGTTAACGCGCTTTTGGCCATCAAACAGAGCCTGAAGTGCTGGCAAAACCAAAGCAAAATGCGACCAGCACAGCAATCACCAAACTCACTCGATCTTTTATCGCAAACACAATGGGGTCGTCGTGCATGTGACCACGGTGCGCCTGCAACCAAACCCAGCTAATCCAGAACAAAATTAAGGGTATTGCTCCCCAAATTAGTTCGGGAGCGGCGTACAACTGCACAACCGCTTCGCTTTGCAAATACAGCGCCAATACTAGGATCGACATATAACCTGCAGCTGTACCTAACATTTGCACTAAGGGCGCATCGGTAACCAAGTAGCCACGCCCTTGCACTCCCGCGTTTCCTTGATCTTCCTGCATTTTTATTTCCGCGTAGCGCTTTACAAAAGCCAATGAAAGAAAGATAAAAATAGAAAACGTAAGCAACCAAAAAGACAGCGATAAACCTACTGCAACGCCGCCCGCGATGATACGCAAGGTATACAGCCCCGTTAGCACAAGACAATCGACCAATACCAATCGTTTTAACCAAAGCGAATAAAGGGTTGTCAACGCAAAATAGGCTAACAGCGTCAACACAAAATCAGCGCCCACCAACGAAGCCAAAATCAAACTGACAAGCAAACAGGCAGGTGCCAAAGTCACGCCCAGCTTTATGGGCAGAACTCCAGCCGCAAAAGGTCGATACCTCTTGCGCGGATGTTCGCGATCGTTTTTTAGATCCAATAAATCGTTGGTTACATAAACCGCCGATGCGCACAGGCAAAAAGACACAACGGCTAGCACCAACTCAGCAAGCATGGCCAAATCACCAATCTTATGTGCAGCCAACAGGGGCACAAACAACAACAGGTTTTTTAGCCATTGATGGAATCGAAAGACACGACGCCAGTCCGACATAGTGACCCGTGGTGCTGCAAAGCGTCGCTCAACCTCGGCCACTTGTTCAGCTTGAACCGCCACTGCACTAGGGGTATTGACTAAGATGGCCCGTCGAGCACCGGCCCAAACAGCAACATCTGCTTGAGAGTTGCCGACGTAATCAAAGCCTTCGGCTCCAAAGGTCTCTTTCAGCAATTCAAGCTTGGTGTCCCCTGCTAGGTTACGCTCTCGATCGCTTGCCAACACATGGTCAAACAATTGAAGATGGTCTGCTATGGCCTGAGCAGGCAACTGATTAGATGCAGTAACCAGGGCCAACCTGCGCCCGCCCGCTCGCTGCTCTCGCAGCCAATCAACCAATGGTGTGTTGTAGGGCAGCGATGTCACATCTGGCAGCGCCTGCTCAGCAAGCTTGGCCTTGAGAACCGCCTTGCCCTGGGATAGCCAACCCGGTAGCAAAAATAATTTAGACAAACTGTCACGCGCAAGCGTCAATACCGCTTCGTGCAGCGTATCGGTATTGACCAGCGTGCCATCAAGATCTACAGCGAGCACAACGTCGTTGTCGGCTGGCAGGGAGTTCATCTTATGTCCTGTCCTTGAGTCTTACCTTGGGCCGGATCAACCATTCGAAACGGCCATTACCTCGGGAACGCGCATTGTGCGGGATTTCTCAGACAGAAGAGTGTAACAACAGCAAAAAACGAGCATAAACAGAGCGATGCCCCCACTTGGGCCATTGCCAATACAGTCAACTAAGATGCCACCCTCAGCAGAGCAACGGGTTCCTAGCTGATGGCAGGGGCTGAGGCGTCGACAAAGCGCTCCCTGAGCACTCGTTTGAGGACTTTACCCGTGGCATTTCTAGGCAATGCCTCGATGAACTCAACCGACGCAGGCACTTTGAACTTAGCCAAGTTGGCGAGGCAGTGCGCGATAACCGCATCAGGCTCTAGCGCTTGCCCAGGTTTCAGCACGAGAACGGCTTTGCCCGTTTCACCCCAACGGTCATCGGGAACTCCAATTATGGCTGCTTCCGCAATGGCCGGCAGTTGGTACAGCACGTCTTCAATCTCGGCAGGATAAACATTCTCCCCACCGGAGATATACATGTCTTTCCAACGGTCAACAATATACACAAAGCCCTCATCATCCATGCGCGCGGCATCCCCGGTCTTGAGCCAATCGCCGACAAAGGTCTTAGCGGTGGCCTCGGGATTGTTCCAATACCCAGGCGTGATGTTAGGGCCGCGTATCAGCAGTTCCCCTACTGCTCCTGGCTGGAGCGCATCGCCGGCATCATCAACAATCTTTATCTGTGTATGCATCAATGGCTTGCCTGCAGAACCGATCTTGCGAGCGGCATCATCCGCATCTAAACCAATTCCACCTGGGCTGGTCTCCGTCATCCCCCACCCCTGAATCATCGCCACATCACGCTCTGTCCAACCGGCTAAAATAGCCTCTGCACAGGGTGCTCCACCCACCCCGGCGATCTCTAAGCGCGATAGGTCGGTATTTGCAAACTCCGGATGCTGCATCATAAATTGGTACGGGGCTGGCACTGCAAAGAAATGGGTGACTCCCAATTTAGGGTCCCCCAACAATCGTAACGCGGCGCCTGGCTCAAACTCACGCATCAAAATGATGTGACCACCGGCGTGCAGCACCGGGTTGGCGTAACAATTGAGCCCGCCGGTATGAAACAAAGGCAGCACAACCAACTGAACGGTTGCGGGAGAGATACGCGTGGGTATGCCTAGGTTGACGCAGTTAATGAAGTTCATTCCATGGGTAATCATGGCACCTTTAGGATGACCCGTGGTGCCCGAGGTATACATCACCATCGCCACATCATCCAGGGTCAGGGGCTCCTCAGCATAGTTATGGTTTTGCTCTAGCGCCGCTTCGTACTCATCGGTGTCATCAAAATCGATGGCAAGCAACGCATCAACGTCACAGCGACGCTGCAACTCCTGAGCTTGCTCAGCAAACAGGCGATCGTAGATCAAGACCTTCGGGGCACAGTCACCCAATATGTATTCCAACTCGGGCACCGTTAGACGCCAATTCAGCGGCACCCCAATGCAACCAATTTTGCCGCAGGCAAACTCTAGCTCAAAAAAGTGTGGCGAGTTACGCGACAAGATGGCAACGCGATCGCCTTTGCTTACCCCTTGCTGGGCAAGGTACCCGGCAAGTTGCGAGCTGCGTTGCTCCAAACGAGCATAGGTAAACTGTTGGCCAGAAGCCTCATCGGTAATTGCGATTTTGTTTGGCCTTGTGTCCGCCTGCTTAGCTGCCCAGTCAAAGTACTCCATCTTTACCCCTCACTTTTTTAACTCAACTTTCGAAAACCGGGGCAATGTTCAACCCAGGGTTCAACCCATGCATTCACAAAAAATCGAAGTAGCGCAGACCTAGATAGAACAGGCCAATATTGCCGGCTATGGCGATCCAGGTTATCACTGCAAATTGACGTTTGCGCGTCTTGTGCCTCAACACACGCTGACTAGCCAGCGCCGCAAAGGCAGCACCGGCAAAGGCAAAAAAGTGCAACACAGCCTCTGGAACTCGCAGCCCCCGCTCTTGCCGAGCCTTGCGCTTGTCCCACCAATAAAGCCCAGGTACAACCATCAAGTTAAGGCTCAACAGCGCACAGCACAACAACAACAAATCCAATCGATGGGGGTCAATCAATCCAGACCGAGTCAATGACCAGGCGAGCCCCAGGGCAAGACCGGTGCCGATGATTAAGCCGCCCAGAACCCAGCGCACAGTTAACGGTGCCAACACTAAACCTCTCTATCCCTACATTGGTTGAACTTTATTCACTATGCCAATCTGGCAAACTAGCTAGGTTAGCTTGGCCACCGGATAGTGGCAGTAATGATCCTGACATTCGACACCCAAAGCGCCACATAGGATAAGCTAAATGTCCGCCGCCCTCTTAGCACAATTTGGCTCTGTTGCCGCGGGGCAGAGCATTTGGGAGTTAACGTGAAAGCCTACCTTGTTGTGATACTACTGTTGCTGGTCATCTTCGGGGCTATCGGTGGCTACTTGTATCAGCGCTTTAGTACCTTTGCCAGCATGGATTTCACCCCACCCCCGGTCACTATCGCCGCCTCCATCGCAACCTTAGCAACTTGGGATGAAACCTTAAACGCGGTTGGCACGATCAAGGCTGTAAGGGGGGTAGAACTCACCTCGGAAACCAGCGGTGAGGTGATCGCCATCGAGTTCGAATCAGGCGACAAGGTCCCGGCAAATCAGCTGCTGCTGGTGCTCAACGATGAAGTGGAACAGGCTAGCCGCAAGAACCAACTGGCCAACTTAGATTTAGCCAAAATCCTGTTTGAACGCGATCAAACCCTAGTCCGGCAAAAATCTATTCCACAAACCCAGCTAGATCGGTCCCGCGCCGATTTCGAGCGTGCGCGCGCGCAGGTAGCAGAAACCGAGGCAAGGCTGGCCAACAAACGGATACGCGCCCCATTTGCAGGAACCCTTGGGATACGCCAAGTCAATGTTGGCGACTACGTCGCCCCCGGCTCAAGCATTGTTACTTTGCAAGATCACTCCGAGCTGGAGATCGACTTCACCGTTCCATCACAATATACGCCCAAGCTAAAACCTGGATTAACGGTCAAGGTTACTATCGATGCCTACCCCGAGCGCGTGTTCACTGCAACGGTTACCGCCATAGATTCGGCCATAGATCCCAACACCCGTAATGTGCTGGTGCGTGCAAAGCTCAATGAGGTTGATGGGTTGTTACCAGGTATGTTCGCCGTATTAGAGGTTGATCTCGGGGATTCTCAGCAAGTCGTCACCATTCCAGAAACCGCCATGACCTACGCCTTACAAGGCAATATCGTCTACGTGATCGAACCCACAGATGACAACCAACTCACGGCCACTGCGAAGGTAGTGCGCGCAGGCCCTGTGCGCGACGGCAAGGTTGCTGTTTTGGACGGCATCGCGCAAGGAGATCAGGTTGTCAGCGTTGGGCAGAACAAGCTCTATCGAGGCGTTCGAGTGGTAATTGATGATGCGGTGCAACTCTAGTGGCCAGTTTTACCGATACCTTTGTCCACAAACCGGTACTGGCTCTAGTGCTAAGCGCAGTGATGTTGCTATTGGGTTTACAGGCCGCAATGCAGCTCACCTTGCGTGAATATCCTGAAGTGGAAAAAAGCGTCATCTTTGTGCAAGCGGCCTATCCGGGCGCTAGCGCAGAAACAGTACAAGGTTTTGTTACTACCCCGCTGCAACGCCGGATAGCAGCGGCAAAGGGTGTTGAGTACGTGACCTCGCAGAGCGATCCAGGCCGAGCTCAAATAGAAGTTAGTGTGCGCTTAGGCGAAAACTCTACGGAAGTGTTAGGCGAGGTGATCACCAAAGTAAACGAAGCCCGCTTCGAGCTACCACGCGAAGTCGAAGACCCGGTCGTGAGCAATCGCACCGGGGGCGATGCGTTGATGTACCTAGCGTTACTCAGCAAAGAGATGTCAATCCAACAAATCGCTGACTACGCCATGCGTTCGATTCAACCCGTTTTGAGCACTGTTGAGGGCGTGGGCGAAGCAAGGCTACTTGGTAGTGGCATGTTTGCCATGCGCATCTGGTTAGACCCCGCCAAGATGGCCGCATTTGGAGTGACCGCAACAGACGTTAACCGAGCCATTAGGCGCGACAACTACATCTCCGCCGCCGGCACCACTCGCAGCGAGTTGGTCCGTGCCAGCGTAGATGCTGAAACGGACGTGCAAGACCCCGACAAATTTGGCGCAATTGTGGTGCGCCAAGACGGAGATCAACGGGTACGGTTGGCCGACGTGGCCAGCATGGAGCTTGCCAGCGAAACCTACGAATCTGCAGTTTACTCAAGCGGCCAAGAAACCGTTTTTATTGCCATTACCGAGGCACCAGGCGCCAACCCGCTACAGATGACGGCAAATGTAAAGGCAAAAATCGAAGAGCTGAACGCACAGCTGCCGGCAGATATGAGCATCTTCCTGGATTCAGATGGCTCGAAATACATTAGCGAAGCCCTCAAAGAAGTTGCGCAAACGCTTATCGAAGCGTCCATCATTGTGGTGTTGGTCATATTGTTATTTTTAGGCTCGCTACGGGTAGTAGCAATTCCCATCGTTGCTATTCCGGTGTCATTAATTAGCGTGTTGTTTCTAATTTGGATGATGGGCTTCTCGATCAACCTGCTCACGCTATTGGCCATGGTGATTGCCATAGGTCTGGTGGTAGATGATGCGATCGTTGTTGTCGAAAACGTGCATAGGCACATAGAAGAGGGTAAAACGCCAATGCAAGCAGCACTAGTCGGTGCCCAGCAAGTTGCCATGCCGGTGGTAGCCATGACCTTAACCCTGGTTGCCGTCTATCTACCAATCGGGTTTCTGGGTGGCCTCACCGGGGTGCTCTTTAGTGAATTTGCTCTAACCTTGGCGGGCGCGGTTGTTGTTTCGGGCATCGTGGCCTTAGTGCTAAGCCCCGTTATGTGCGCCTATCTGCTGAAAGATCATGAACACCAGGGAGCCGTCGCCAATTGGTTAGATGCACAATTTGAACGTCTGCATGACCGTTACCAGCGCCTGCTTGGCCATTGCTTGCACAACCGCGGTGCGGTCATGCTCTTTGCATTTGTCATTTTTGCCAGCTTGCCAGTGCTCTATCAGCTAAGCCAAAAGGAGCTGGCGCCCGAAGAAGACAGCGGCAACATCTTTGCTGTGGCCACCCCTCCGGACTACGGCAGCTTGGAGTACACCACTTACTTCCTCGACGAGATGGTTGAAGCCTGGCGCTCCATACCTGAAGTCTCACACTCTTGGCAGGTTAACGAGCCTAATTCGGTATTCGGTGGCATTGAGCTAAAACCCTGGGATGAACGCGAGCGTACACTGGATGAGATTAAACAGGAGGTGCAAGGCAAGTACAGCAAAATTAGTGGATTAGAGATATTTACGTTTGCTGCTGGCGGCTTGCCCGGCGCTTCTTCTGGTTTGCCCGTGCAGTTTGTCATCTCTGCAAATGCCCCATACGCCTCGCTGAACAACGTAGCCGAACAGGTACTAAACAAAGCACGCCAATCCGGCATCTTCGCTTTTGTGACCAAAGATTTGCGCTACTCTCGGCCAGAACTTGGAGTGAGCATTGACCGCGAGCTAGCATCTCGACTTGGACTGTCCATGCAAGAGATCGGCGAAACCTTGCAGATAATGTTGGGAGAAGCAGAAACCAACCGCTTTAGCATGGAAGGACGCAGCTACAAAGTTATCCCACAAGCGGATAAAGACTTTCGGCTCAGCAAAGAATGGTTAGAACGTTACTACGTGCGCACCACTCAAGGGTCGCTAGTGCCATTAAGCACGGTTATCACGCTCAAACAATCGGTTGAACCCAACACTCTAAAGCAGTTTCAGCAACTCAACAGTGTAACCCTGCAAGGCATGGTGCTGCCCCCAAACTCGCTTGGTGCCGGTTTGAGCTTTTTAGAAGAGGCATTAACCGAAGTTGCGCCAACGGGTTATCGTGTCGGCTATGAAGGTGAGTCAAGACGTTTCATGCAAGAAAGCCAAACTTTCCTAATGCTGTTTGGCACTTCGCTTGTATTCATCTATCTTGTGTTGTCTGCACAATTCAATAGCTTTCGTGACCCGTTCATTGTCTTGATCAGTGTGCCGCTCTCCATATTTGGCGCGCTGGTGCCACTAGCGCTTGGTATCGCCACGTTAAACATCTACACCCAAGTCGGCTTGCTTACCCTGATTGGCCTGATCAGCAAACACGGGATATTAATCGTGGACTTCGCAAACGCCCGGGTGGCCGAAGGCTACGACCGCTACTCAGCGGTATTGGACGCCGCAGGGTTGAGGCTTAGACCCATCTTGATGACAACCTTTGCGACCGTGCTCGGAGTTGCCCCACTGCTGGTGGCCTTTGGTGCCGGGGCCAACTCACGGTTTGCTATCGGCCTTATGATCGCAGCCGGCATGCTGGTTGGCACACTGTTCACCCTGTTTGTACTGCCAACCTTCTATCTAGTGCTCGGGCCAAAAGTCCAGCGGATCAAAGCGCCAGCGATGGATGATCATGCAGAGAGCTATCCAACCCAGCACCCATCAAGCTAATAAAGTTGTCTCGGTAAAACCGTTGTTTGGCTTGGTTATCGATACCAACCAGATTATCTTCAAAGCGCTTGATCGGGTTGCGCCCCCCTTCTACGTGGGGAAAATCGCTTGAAAATAACAACATGTCCTCACTGGAATTTTGCATGATCCAGCCCGTTGGTTCGTGTGCATAAGGGGTAACCCGAAAGCGTTGTTTCACCAACTCGCTAGGCCTAGCGGTTAACCGTTGTAAACGCTCCTCCCCTTTACGAAACGCTTCAAAACCGGAGTCTAGAAACTGCATCCAACTGGGAAGCCAAGAAGCGCCGAGCTCGATGGCACCAAACATCAAATTGGGATGGCGATCCAAAACCCCATCAAAAACCATTGCTGCCATGGTTTGCCACAAAGACAAGGGAATGCTCATAAAGGATAGGCCGGTAAAGTTCTCGTCCCCGCCGTGAAAATCCAGCACTTTAGGCAAACCGTTTTCGGTATAGCTTGAGGCCATCTTTTCCTCACCACCGACATGGAACAATATGGGTACCCCAGCTTCCTGCGCTAAAGCCCACAACGGATCTAGCCCGATATGGCTAGGGCTATGGGTCGCAGGGCACTTGCTAGGAATAACCAACCCCTTGCAGCCTAATTCCAATGCTTGCTGGGCAATGCGGGGCGCTGCCTCAATGTCGCAAAGCGGAACATACCCGGTAGCCAGCAAGCGTTTGTCCACAGAGCAAAAATCAGCATTCATTCGATTGTGCGCGCGTGCCGCAGCACCTGCTAGCGCCGGATCACCGTCATCCAGCCCGAAATTCCCTAAAGCCGCTGTGGTGAACACCAGTTGGCTGGTGAATCCAAGGTAGTCCAAGCACAGGGGTCGGTCTTCGTTCCTAAAGGCACCTAAAGCAAGATGGTTTTTTCGCAGCAACAATTGCGCTTCTTCGTCTGCACGAAAGCTCGCATCATTTTGTTTAGCAACTGCATCCTCTAGGTCTTTGGTGACCGAGATGGACTTGTTCGCTTTAGCTGTGAAGTCTTTTAGATAGTCGGCCTCAAAGTAGTCCACAATTTTGGAAGGTAACTCCATTACATGTGAATCGGCATCATGGACTGTACGGTTTTCGACGTATGGCATGCTCTACCCTCCTCAATAATGACTTAAGACTACCTCTTGACAGAAGACGTTTCTAGCGCCAAAGGCTAAACGCGCTTAGGCAGGCACTCAAGGATTAATGCATCTATTCGTTGCAACAAACTTGGCTCAGGCTCCACACAACCCTCTTGATTCCAGCGTTCGATCAGCGCCGATACTCCACCACCTAAAAAGACCAACTTATCTGGACTGACGGGTTCACAATAACTTGAGGTCTGAATCTCATGTTGGATCAAACCATCAGTCATGCGGCGGATATTCGCCAAAATGATGCTCATGGCTGCACTAGACTCATTCTGCAAATAGATCTCCCGATGCGCTCTAATGTGAGCTAAGAAGGCTGGCAAAAACTTTAGGTTCCCAAAGGCATCCAAACCCCTAGACTGGTCAACCGGAGCCAACTCATCTGCAAGAGAAGCAATGGAGAGCTCCAACAACTCTTGTTTGGTGGTGAAGTGCGAATAATAGGTAGAGCGCGAGATGCCGGCTTCTTCGCAAATTAGAGCGACGGTTAAAGTACCCCATGGATATCGCAACATTAGTTGTCGCAAAGTCTGAATCAACAGCGCTCGAGTTTTTTGAATACGACGATCCATAAGTTTTCCCAGTCACATCAACCCAAAATGTACGATAACGTGCAGAAACCAACCTTTCGTACAGCAACCAACAGTCGCATCATGAATACTAGCGCTCCTGCAAACCCAAATGCGAGCGCCGAGCATGCCAACATTTTTTAAGCCATGGGAAGACTTACCTGTGAACCTAAAGCGCATGCTTCGCTGGGGCATCTACCCTTTTGGCTGGCTAATCATTGTCAGCTACTTCAGCGCAGCTGCAACAGGCTATATTCAGTGGAACACCGCCTGGCTACTGGGCAACGTCACATTGCTGATCTTGCTAATCACACTCGAAACTCTGTACCCATTTCAACGCCGATGGGGGGCCACCTGGTCAAGCGTACTCACCGACTTACAATACATCGTGATGAACGGCGCATTTCTCGGGTTGGTACGCGCCGGTTTGGGTTTGTACGCCATATCATTAGCCGGAGACTCTATTGGCCCAGCTAGCGACTGGCCGCTGTGGATTCAACTAATTTGTGCCGTGCTTACCTTCGAAGCCGTTCAATACAGCATTCACCGGGCGATGCATGAGGGTAACAGCAAGTTCAACCATTTCTTATGGAGGCTGCACAGCGCTCATCACTTGCCACAAAAGCTATACGTTAGCATGCATGCGGTTGGCCATCCCTTGAACGGCCTGCTAATACAAACTACAGCCATGGTGCTACCTATTTGGTGGATGGGCTACTCCGAGGCCACTTGCACTGCCTTTTTGATGCTGAACTCTCTGCATGGGTTGCTGGCGCACTTTAACGTTGACGTGCGTATGGGCTGGATGAACTATCTATTTGTTGGCACGGAGCTGCATCGACACCACCACAGCTCGGCCCTCAAAGAGGCAAAAAACTTTGGCGCTTTGACCTCAGTTTACGACCAGCTTTTTGGAACTTTTGTCTACACCCCCGGCACACCACCATGTGCGCTAGGTGCCGTAAACCAAGACAGCTACCCAAACTATCAAGACATTGGCGCAACCCTAGCATTCCCGTTCCGGAGCAAGCGCCAGGTGGTAGCCCGCCTCTAGAAACGTTTTAGATAGCTCACCAAAGGCTGCTCGATCCAACGGAAGAACAACAAGCTAGCCACACAGCAGGCTGCCAAGCATGCCGCGAGATACAGATAGGCAGCCCAACCACCGATACCGAGATATACCGCGACCTTACCTAAAACAGCCAATAGAATTGGGTGAGACAGATACAGTGTGTATGAGGCATCTCCTAACGCCATCCCCAGACGTTGGAACCAACCACCACGCATGGTGGAACTGAAGTTAAGCGCCGCCACCAAAAAAAAGACACCCGCTACGCCAAACCCGACCACCCGCAGCACACCGTAAAAATTTGCATTGCCTAGGTCTGGACCCCAGTTGTGCTCCATCCCATACGCAGTAGCACCCAGCAACACCACTCCCAACACGCAGGGCATCAGCTTGCCCAGTTGGACCAGGCGATCTCGATTTAGGAACACTAAAACGCCGCCCATGAATTGGAAGTGAAACAAAGAAAGCAGATGAAAATCCCAAATGGGCTCGCTCAGCCAATAGCGATTCCCAATGCCGAGCAGAAACAATCCCCCCAACAAGACCACCAACCAACGATGTGAGGCAAAGCTCAATACTAAGCCTGCTAAAGCATAAAAGATAAATTCATGCTCCAAGGTCCAACCAGGATAAAGAATCGGCGATTGTAACTGAGGGAACAAAACCAAAGACTTCAGGATCGCATCGGTCGTGTGTTGAGGCATGCCAAAGGTCCAACTCGAGTTGTAGAGCCACGCACCTAAGACCACCAACGTAAAAAACAGATAAAACGGGTAAATTCTCGCAAACCGTCGCCAAGCAAAGTTTTTTAAATCAAACTTCGCGACATCAGCAGTAACATAACAAATGATGAAGCCACTCAACACAAAAAACAGATCTACCCCAGCGACATCAAATCCTAGGTAGTCGGGTAGCCGTAGGTTCAGGCCCAACTGCGATTGACCTAGCGATCCTAGGTGATCAAAAACTACCAAAATTGCAGCAAGCGCTCGCAGAATTTGCAAACCATCTAAACGTTGTGCATCCATTGCCACTAAATCCGAACCTGCTTGTACCTAGGTTTACAGGGGCAAGGGGGGGCTTCCAAGCATTCCCCTATCGGGCTTGAAAACACTCGGCCTCCAAGCAGTAACGATAAACCGCTTCAGCAGCCACCGCGTTGCCTTGAGCCGTCCAATGCGGGTCGTGGTCTAAGGCCGTGGGAAACACGTCCGTTGCTTGAAAGTCTGGCAACAGCGAAAATATCGGGTAATCCACCGTGGGCGCAAGCGCTTTGAAGTATCTAAAAGGCTCATGGGCGTAAGGACCAAGGACCTCATATTCCGCTTTCTCCCAATTGTTAGGCGATTCAGCAGCGTTGTACTGATAACCGCGTGGAAACACGAAGACTACAAACTTAGCCCCTAAGGTTTGGGTTACATATTCGTCCAGAAGGTCCAGATTTTCTTGCAGGTTCGCGAAGTAAGGGAGCGTTTCCGACAACGGTGCTTGGGTCATAAAAAAGCGTGAGGCCGGCTCGTTAAATATTCGTTTGTACAAAGACGGCATCTTAGAGATCACTTTACGAACCCCCATGAAGGTAACCGGGAAATAGTCGACCGCACTGTAGATGCCTTTGCGCTCAATCAGTTTCTTATACTTGATGTCATCGTTGAAATCGGTCATATCGATAGCAAGCATCACGACATCTGGCTGGTACTTTGAGCCTATGTCTTCCAGCAAGCGACGACTAAGCAACGGTGATGAAGAAATCCAACCGAAGTTCGCCACGTTAATGTTCAACTCAGGGTGACGCTCACGCGCCTTCTCTTGCAGCAAGGCAGGCACCGTCTGGGGTTCTTCTACCTCAAAACCGTAAACAAAAGAGTCCCCTAAAAACACGATATTGTGGTCTTGTGCTGGAAACGCCGATGCCTCCAACCTTGATCGAATACCATCAGAGTTGATGTCTTCACGGGAATTTGGGCGCATGCGATGATCAACATCGTTCACAAAATACAACATATCTTTGAAAAGGTAGTTCTGCCCGACGTATTCCACAAATGCCAAACCCAGCCCCAGGGTCACCAGCAACAACGTCGTGTTGATGAGAAAGTTTTTCACAAAGCCATACGCTCAAGAGTAATCGACAGTACCTTGGCCGAGTATAGCGACGAAATCTGAGCCACACCGCATATTTTGTCTGACCAACACTTAGCTTAACCCACCGTCTTCCAGGGCCTGTGCCCCAGTGGTTTAACCGCTGAGTCAAGGGTCGGATAGGCCCATGAACTCATGCCAACCAGCACGAATATCCGGCGAAAAATGCTTGTGTTCCAGCGCCACCTCGCTATTATCTACTCATCTGCATGTTTATGCAGATATGAATATATGCACAGGTCAGCTAGGCAGATCAATTGAGCAGGTTGGATCGATCGGTTGGAAAGATCGGTTGGATAGATCGGTTGAATAGATCACTTAGCAAGCCGCATGAAGAACTAGAAATAGCGCTTACGCGTTGAGTAGGAGTTGGGCCATGCCTTCCCGCATCATCGTTGCCAAAGAACTCGCGGAAATCTTTAAGGTTGTTGCGCATCCAGATCGCATCAGGTTGATCGAGGAGCTATCCCAGGGTGAGATAGACGTCAACGGCCTTGCCGAACGCCTGGATATAAGTGGCCCTAGGGTGTCTCAGCACCTTAACCAACTACGAGTGCATCGAATTGTCGCTGAGCGTCGAGAGGGGCGCCGTCACATTTACTCGTTGTTGCAACCAGAAATTGCTGTTTGGATTGTCGACGCCTTAGACTTTGTTGAAGGTCGAGGCACCAATATTCCTAAGTCAAATATTAATTCCGTTCGCCGGATGTGGTCACAGGCGAACAACACCTAAAACCTATCATGAATCTTTTTTTCTCAACCCCAAAGTCTACTAGCAAGGAGTTATAGATGCCCAAGTTCGCCGCCGGAGTCGTAAAATTTCAATCCGAGGTGTTTCCCCAAAAGCGCGAGTTGTTCGAACACCTTAGTCTTGGCCAAGCACCCGAAGCGCTCTTTATAACCTGCTCCGATTCCCGTATAGAAACGGCCATGATCACGCAAACCGAACCAGGTGAACTCTTCATCTGTCGAAACGCAGGCAATATCGTTCCACCACATACAAGCCACACCGGTGGCATGACGGCTTCTATCGAATTCGCAGTGGCTGCACTAAATGTGCCGCACATTGTCGTTTGTGGACACACAGAATGTGGTGCTATGAAAGGCGCCATGGCCCCAGAGGGTTTAGATGCGCTGCCTCACGTACGTGAGTGGTTGGGCTACTCAAAGGCTGCGGTGGACATTGTCAATGAGCTCGGTCGAGAGCTAAACGATACCGAACGCATGGCCCTGTTACTGCAACAGAACGTCGTTCTGCAGTTGCAACACCTCAAGACACACCCCACCGTTGCTATGCGCTTAGCCAAAGGTGATCTGCAATTACACGGTTGGGTATACGATATTAGAACGGGTGATGTTTCTGCCTACGATGAAAAAGCCGATCAGTTTTCGCCTGTTTCAGAGCGTTATGCTGCAGAAGTTGCCAAGCACGCGCTCGGCGACTGCTAAAGCTAAGATCAACCTTGCATTAAATTGTACAATCGGGGCTATTCGGCCCCGTTTACTAGTGAGTAGATCCAATGAGTTTTTTTGACACCTCTAACATCAGAGGCGACATTTTTGGCGGAGTTACCGCCGGCATCGTCGCTTTACCACTGGCTCTCGCCTTCGGCGAAGCCTCTGGCGCGGGCCCCATTGCAGGATTATGGGGCGCCATTTTTGTGGGCTTCTTTGCTTCACTCTTTGGCGGAACACCAACCAATGTCTCTGGCCCTACCGGCCCAATGGTTGTGGTATTTGCTGGGGTCTTCGCCTCGCTAACCGGCAATCCAGCCCTGGTGTTTGCCGCCGTTATATTGGCCGGTTTGCTGCAGATCCTCTTTGGCTTCATGCGCTTAGGGCAATATATTCGGCTTGTCCCCTACCCCGTCATATCAGGGTTTATGAGCGGTATCGGCTGTATCATTATAGCGCTCCAGTTTTCCCGACTCTTCGGTCACGAACCCGAAGGCGGAGGTACAATCCCAGCGTTGACCGCCATCCCTGGCGCCGTTGCAGACCCCAACTTCGCAGCGCTAGGCATAGGCTTGGTGACCTTGGCTATTGTCTTTTTTTGGCCACCTAAATTCGGCAAGTATTTGCCTGGTGCTTTGGCCGCTCTCATCATCGGTACCCTGCTTAGCCTAGTCCTCAAGGGTTCACCTATCCTTGGTGACATTCCAACCGGCCTACCCTCACTGATTATTCCAGAATTCAGCAGAGACACTTTTTTGGTGGTTATCGAAGCCGCCTTTATTCTCGCCATCCTTGGCGCGGTGGATAGTCTTTTGACATCTCTAGTTGCGGACAACATGACTCGTACCCGACATGATTCGGAGAAAGAACTCATTGGCCAAGGCATAGGTAACACGGTTGCTGGATTCTTTGGTGCTATCCCTGGCGCTGGCGCAACCATGCGCACGGTGGTCAACATTCGCTCAGGCGGTACAACCAAAATTGCAGGCATTATTCATGCGCTTGTCTTGCTTGCTATTGTTTTAAGCCTGTCACCTCTCGCATCGCAAATTCCACATGCGGTGCTAGCCGGTATCTTGGTCAAAGTCGGCTACGACATTATTGATGTAGCTTACTTAAAACGCGCGCACCGAGGCCCACGCTGGGATCTTGTGCTGATGATCATGGTACTTGGGTTAACCGTCTTTGTTGATCTGATTACTGCGGTCGCTGTGGGTGTTGTTATGGCGGCACTAGCCTTCGTCAAACGCCTCGCAGACAGTCAATTGTCCGATCTGGACGACCCGAATAGTGTCACCACCACCCCAGAAGAACTCGCTCTTCTGGACAGCGTTCGCAACAAAGTCACCTTATTCGACTTTACCGGCCCACTGAGTTTCGGTGCTGCAGCCGATTTGGGACATCAGGTACGCGAACGGGTACGCGAACACTCAAGCGCCATCGTGCTGGACTTCACCAGGCTTACCTTCATCGATGTCTCTGCTTCGCGTGCGGTGGAAACCATCGCGTGCGATGCGAAGGATGCGGGCAAAACCGTATACGTCGTTGGCCTGAACGAAGAGGTTGCCTCGGTTCTGGACGGCCTAGGCTCCGACCATTGCATACCGACGAATACAAGATACGCCCTTCGTATTGATGCTATTCGCGCCGCTGTTGCAGAGGTTACGGCCGCTAAGGGGGGCAACGCCCCACCTGCCGACCCTGAGCCCCAGCCAAGTTAAAGCTTACCCGGGCTGTCAACGTGCCCTCTCGTCTGGAGAGGGCACTCGTATTCCAACTCCCCCTCAAACCACCCTAGAACCCAAATCCCGCTAAATCAATCGCCAGACCTGCAAACCACTTCACAATACTCAGCAGCCTAAACCGATTAAACTGGTGGTTGCGTAAGCACATTTCACTTTCAACCGCTGGTACTGCGCGGCACCCTGCAGCCCTGTACCTCTATGGATAGAATCAGCGATGAACATTGTTGGGATCTCAGCCTTCTATCACGATAGCGCCGCGGCGCTTGTTCAAGACGGCGTTTTAGTCGCTGCAGCCCAGGAAGAACGGTTCACGCGTATCAAGCACGATCCGGCCTTCCCTGGCCAAGCTCTAGCCTACTGTTTACAAACGGCCGGCATTAGCCTGTCCGATGTAGACTTTGTTGTGTTCTACGACAAGCCGCTGACCAAGTTCGAGCGGTTAATGGAAACTTACCTCGCTTACGTGCCAAGAGGCTTCAGCTCTTTTAGAGCTGCTATTCCGGTTTGGCTAAAAGAAAAATTGTTCTTAAAATCTATGCTGCGCAAAGATCTGGCGAAGCTAGGTGATTGCAGCGAGCAAGATTTACCCCCCCTGAGATTCACTGAGCATCACGAGTCACACGCAGCATCTGCGTTCTTTCCTAGCCCCTATGAGCGTGCCGCTGTGCTTTGTATGGATGGCGTTGGCGAGTGGGCAACCACCTCGGTGTGGCTTGGTGAGGGCAATAAAATTGAACCGGTTTGGCAAATCAACTTCCCCCATTCACTCGGGCTGCTCTACTCAGCGTTCACATACTTTACCGGCTTCAAAGTGAACTCCGGCGAATACAAACTGATGGGGCTAGCACCCTACGGCAAGCCGATCTACAAAGATCTCATTCTCAAGCATCTACTTGACCTAAAACCCGATGGTACTTTTCGGCTGGACATGCAGTATTTTAACTATGCTACCGGCCTCACCATGACCAACAGCAAGTTCAGCGATCTATTCGGACGACCACCTAGAGACCCAGAATCCGAAATTACGCAGCAAGAGATGGACATCGCAAGCTCCATTCAGGCCGTCACCGAAGAAGTGGTCTTGAGGCTAGGTAAGTCGGTACAAAAGGAACTAGAGGTAGACCATTTATGTCTTGCCGGCGGCGTAGCCCTGAACTGCGTTGCCAACGGTGAGCTGCTACGCCAAGGCCCCTTTGACAACATCTGGATACAACCCGCTTCTGGGGATGCCGGCGGCGCGGTTGGCGCTGCCATGTCGCTTTGGCACCAACACCTGGACAACCCTCGTCGGGTGGTGCCAGGTGATGCCATGTCGGGATCCTACCTAGGCCCAGTTTTTGACAACGCCGAAATTACCTCTTACCTCGACTCTATCGGCGCGGTATACAAACAAATCGAAGACCCAGACTTATACTCAAGCGTCGCCAAAGTCTTGGATGACAGCAAGGTTGTTGGCTGGTTTCAAGGAAGAATGGAATTTGGCCCTCGCGCCTTGGGCGGCCGGTCCATTATCGGAGACCCCAGGGACCCTAAGATGCAAGAGGTGATGAACCTCAAGATTAAGTACCGGGAATCATTTCGGCCCTTCGCCCCTTCGGTTCTGGAAGAAACCGTCGGCGAGTACTTTGAGCATGAACAAACTAGCCCCTATATGCTTATGGTCGCTAACGTTCAGTCAGCGCTGTGCAAACCAGCAGCAGAACAAGAACAGAACTTGTTTGGTATAGACCGCCTGAACATTGCCCGCTCATCCTTACCCGCTATCACACATGTCGATTACTCAGCGCGAATTCAAACGGTTTCAGCAACAACCAACCCTCGCTACCATAGCCTGCTGAGCGCCTTCAACGAACTCACCGGATGCTCTGTTCTTATCAACACGTCGTTCAATGTTCGAGGCGAGCCTATTGTGTGTACACCTGAAGATGCCTATCGCTGCTTTATGCGCACTGAGATGGACTACCTAGTTTTAGAAAACTGTGTATTGAAAAAATCTGACCAGCCAGAACGCGAAGACGACTTAAAATGGAAAGAAGAGTTTGTGCTCGACTAACCTAAGCATGGCAAGAAAATAGCTAGGACCAAACAATGCAAAATCTAACCAAGATGGCCGATAAGAATGAACTCAGACGCTTCGGTATTGTTGTTGGGCTTATCATCGCGATTCTATTCGGCCTAGTGCTGCCTTACCTGCTTAACTTAAGTTATGTCACCTGGCCTTGGATAGTGGGTGCGGCCTTGCTTTTACCTGGCGTGCTGTTTCCCAACCTTCTCACCCCGGTCTACAAAGCTTGGATGCTACTTGGGGTGTTGCTTAATAGAATTGTCAGCCCAGTGGTACTGGGTGTTCTCTTCTTCGGGGTATTCTTACCTTATGGGGTGGTCATGCGGTTAATGGGTAAAGATCCATTGCACCTAAAGCTAGAGCCCAATGCAGAGACTTATAGAACCATCAGTTCACCCATTTCAGATAGCGAGAGGCCATTTTAGTGCTAGAACTCATACAAGACCTGTGGTCATTCATGCGGGTACGCAAGAAATTTTGGATGGCACCGATCGTAATGGCCATGCTGCTGCTAGGTGGTTTGCTTGTGTTTGCCGAAGGCTCCGTGATCGCACCCTTCATCTATACGTTGTTCTAAACGGTCTGCCCTGGGCGCAAAGCTGCCAGAAACCTTCCTTTGCGACCCAAAATGGACAAATGTAAATAATTGCCCGACCCGGCTACTGGGTCGGAAATTTGTCCTTTTTTGCTCAACTAATTTTACAACTTCTATCACTCTGGCTGCATTCGTTGCCGATTTGAAATGCTAAAGTGCGCCAAGCATCAACCAACCTGTCAGATTTTGGCGCCATATAAGTACCTTGTCAGTATCATGAAATCCCTAAAACATCAGGCTAGCCAGCTATTGTTACTTGCTAGCTTAGTGGCCTGCGTCCAAACGATCCAAGCTGCCCCGATCAGCTTTCAAGATGTCTCAGCTAGCGTTGGCCTAGGCGGCCAGACAGAAAGTTGGGGCTTGTCTTGGGGTGATATCAACGCGGACAACTGGCCAGACCTCTTTGTTCAGGGTCACCGCGACTACCCTCGCCTTTACCGTAACTCAGGTTCAGGCGTTTTTGACGATGTGGCCTATGAATACGACCCCGACGGTCTTTGGATAGGTAAACCATGGCAGGACAAGCACGGAGCGGCGTTCGGCGATTTCGATAACGACGGCGATGAAGACATTCTTATCGCAGCCACCACGGACGATGCACAACTACTGGTCAACGAGCACAGCACTGGTGGTAAGTTTATTGAACGAGCACAGCAAGCAGGGTTAGCCGATGATGCACGCGCTCGCCACGTTACTTGGTTCGACTACACCGGTGATGGCTACTTGGACGTCACCCAGCTTTCCCACACCGGCCAATTTTTGCGCCGGCAAGAACCTACCCAAGGCTTAGTGTTTACCGATGAGTTAAACACTCCGTTCAATTGTCCCAACCGGATTCACTACGGACAGTTAATCGATCTGAACAACGATGACATCATGGACTTCATTTGCAGCGCAGAAGGTGCTTTTCCACAAAAAGTCTATGAAATTGGCAGCCTGCCATTCACTAACATCACCAGCAACTTTCCAACCGTTGGCTCGGTTCTAGATCAGGTAGTGGGCGACTTCAACAACGACTTGTTGCAAGACGTGATTTTGGTTCGTGGCCTACTGCGCCCCTCTGGCGCAAGCCAAACTACATCCAATCGAGCAGAAGGCTGGTTTAGAAAAACCGGCAGCGCTGCCAAAGGTTTCCGTTTCAACGCAACAGGTTCGGTAGCATTCACAGTAGACTTTAGCGGTATGCCGTTCTTTGGTGACCCAGCTACCTTGACCTTGGATAGCGCGGGCCAAACGTCTGGTAGCGTTGGCCCTGTCAACGTATCGCTAAACACGGGTTCGGGTCTTTGGGAGGTGGATTGGCCTGCCGGCGCCACTGGCCAGATCTACGTGCAAGTGGAGGCGGCGGCCGGACTCAGCAACGTTACCACCTACGGCAAAGAGACGAGCGAGCTCCCTATTGCCAACTACCACGCGGTAAACACGGGTTCAGGCTTGAGCTTCAACTTTAACACCGGGCTAAACACACCGATGCCGTGCGTTAGCGGCGTTGCCGCGGACTTTGACAACGACATGGATCAAGACCTCTATCTGGTTTGCCGAGATGGTATCGACAATCTGGCCAACCGATATTTTGACAACCAAGGCAACGGCACTTTTGTGGAGGTCCTCAGCCACGGCGGTGAGGGTCCCGTCGGTGCCGGGCTGACCATCGGTGTTGGCGACAGCGTTGCCACCGCTGACTACAATGTTGACGGCTTCATGGATCTCGCTGTGGTCAATGGATTGCTTTACTACCCCCTCAGCCGGGGCGGCGACGACATACTGCTGCGTAATGAAGGCAACGCTAACAACTGGATAGAGATTGACTTGATTGGCACCACCTCAAACCGAGATGGTATTGGCGCAAAAGTGATTGCCACTACCGGTGGGGTCAGTCAGCTACGCGAGCAAAACAACGGCACACACCGCTGGTCGCAAAATCACCAGCGTATCCACTTTGGTCTTGCCACCAATACCACGGTTGATATCACCGTAAAATGGCCATCAGGCCAGGTGGACACCTTTACCAATGTCGCGGCCAACCAACTCTACGACCTAACGGAAGGCACTGCCACAGACCCAGCAACGGTTGTACCTGCCGTATTAGGTCCTGTATTGACTACCGAACTGGTCGCCGGGGAAGAATGTGGTGAACCGCCATACAACGAACTCTATGGCCCGGTAGTTTTGGCCTGGCGTGATTGCCCCACAGGCACTTGGCACCTGCGCATGCATGGCGGTGGTGTGAGCGACTCTATTCGTAACACGGTTGGCAACATAGTCGGTGATGCCCCCTTTAACTTGGTGACCGGCACAGCGCTCACCGGCAGCGATAGCCTCACCAATGCCCCGGCCAACGAAGTCGACTTTTCGGTTGGCGTTTGGTTTAACAACGTCAAAGACATCAACATCGATACAACCGGTCAGAGCAGCGCCTGCCTCAGCTTCAGCACCCAAGACATCCCAGCGCTAATCGTTGGCAACTCGCGCAAAAAGCTCACCGCACCGCTGGACCTAGTTAGCCTTGGCGTATGCAACCAAGGACCAACGCTAAACATATCCGATGTCAGCACATCTGAGAGCGTGGGCGCCGCACAATTTAGCGTGTCCTTGTCAACCCCGGCAAGCCAACCGGTCCAAGTGACTTACGCGACGTCTCCAGGCACAGCCACGGCGCCGCAGGATTATCTGAGCGACACCAATACGCTGACCTTCCCTGTTGGCACCACCAGCGTCCCGGTGAGCATCACTTTAGTTGATGACAATAGCTACGAGCCGTTAGAGACTTTTGAAGTCATATTAGCCGCCCCTGTCGGGGCAAGCTTAGGAACGGCAGCAACTGGAACAGCAACTATCACCGACGATGACCCCCAGCCCGTCATTAGCATCAACAACGCCAGTGTTAGCGAATCTAGCGCCAGCTCCAGCGTAACGGTGAACTTGAGCAACCCAAGCAATCAACCGGTTACCCTCGACTACACCACCGTTAGTGGCACTGCCGTTGCACCTGAAGATTTCATCGAGCAAAGCGGTGTGCTCACCTTCGCCCCCAACACACAAGCTATGGTGATAGACATACCCATTCAGAACGACACCGTGGATGAATCGGATGAATCCTTCAGCTTAGTATTAAGCAACGCTTCCAATGCCACGCTGGGTGCTAACTCCAGTGCCAACATCGTTATCGTCAGGGACCCGAACGATAGTATCCCCGCCGTCACCATCTCTGATTCTGAGGCGTTAGAAGACGTTGCTAGCGGTACTATGGAATTTACAGTCAGCCTAACTGCACCAAACAGCAATACCATTAGCGTTGACTACAACACCAGTGATGTGACGGCCACAGCGCCCGACGACTATGTAGCCACCGGCGGCAATTTGAGCTTTGCGCCGAACCAAACAACACAAACAATCTCGGTCGACATCGTTGACAACACCTTTGAAGAGCCAGATGAAACCTTCAGCCTAACCCTTTCCAATCCTATTGGAGCCACTCTGTCAGCCCATAGCGCGGCGATAGGCACCATCACCGACAACGATACGCTATCCATCGGTGATGCCTGTGGGGAGCCGACCTTCGATGCGGCAACTGAAATTGGTTTATTCCTGTGGCGTGATTGCACCTTCGGGGGTAGCGATCAGCGCTGGCAGATGCGGATCACGGGCGGCGGAACGGTCTTTTCTAGCTTTGAAGGTCAGCTGGAAAGTTCTGCTGACTTACTACCTACCCCCATATCGGTAGAAGCCAATGACGTGCTTGATACGGTGGCGGGAGACAATCAAATAGACTTTGTGCTGCGAGCCGGCGGCTCTGGCCAAGATGGCTTCACAGTAGATATACCTAGTGGTACCAGCACTTGCTTCAACGCCAGCGTGTTACCGCCAGGTGCAGTGGTAGCCCTGGGCGCAAACCGCACCGTCATGACTGACGCATTCGCTTTGGATACCTTACAGTCTTGCACAACCATACCTCCAGGGACCGCTTGTGGTGAGCCCAGCTTTAACGCAGCCACAGACTTAGGTGTGTTTGCCTGGCAGGATTGCGGGGCCGCTGGGCCAGATACTGCATGGGAATTCAGAATCACCGGAGGTGGTACCACATACTCAACGTACCAAGGCTCGCTAACCTCTTCTGTGAACATCAGTGCTACTGGCGTTCTGTTAGAGGCATCGGACGAGCTAGATACCGTACTTGGAGACGAGGTCGTGGACTACGTGCTGCGCGCCGGTGGCCAAGGCATAGACGGCTTCTCCGTTACGCTACCCCAAGGGTCTGATACTTGCTTTGACCCCGCGATACTACCCAGCGGCGCCAGCGTCACAATTGGGGCGAACAACACCCCTATGAGCAACCCATTTAAGCTCGACACCCTTGATTCCTGCGCACCACCTACCGGGATTGAATGCGGCGCACCAACCTTAGACAACGCTACGGATGCTGGCATCTATGTCTGGAAAGAGTGTTCCGCTCCCAATCGATGGCAAGTTCGCGCTCCTGGTGGGAGCGGGCCGTGGGCACAACATAGCGGGAATATAACGGCAACGCAGACCCTGGTACCTAGCCCCGTATCACTTGAGCCCACCGACCTATTGGATCTATTGCCTGGCGACGGCTTTGTTAACTTCAGTCTCTTTGTCGGCGGCACCGGCATTGACGGTTTCGAAGTGGATATTCCGAATGGCGCTGAGGCATGCTTGGACATAACCACCATTCCGGCGGGTACAGCCGCTTACTTCGGTCCTAACAAAACGGCAATCACAACCCCATTTAACTTAGAAGACCTAGGGGCCTGCCCTTAAGGCGAGGATCGAAAACAAAAGTTGGTTTGGTGAGCATACCGCTGCCCCGGTAGCAAAATGCTAGAGGGGTGCGGCCATTGAGGATGATTCGGCGAGTCGGGCAAATAGCCGGTTTCAAGGGCTATGCCGGCATGTGCTGCATACAACCGACCGCCAGCACCCGCCAAGCCAGCGAGGCGGTTGCCGGTGTACACCTGCAACGCGGGTTTGGTCGTCGCCAGGGTAAGCGTAATTTTGCGGTCTGGTGCCACGAGGCTCGCCACAGGCTGCAATCCGGTTGTTGCATCAACATTTAGCAAAAACGCATGGTCGTAACCCGACGCCACAACTTGGCCAGGTGGCGGCTCATCGCTAATCCGCCTAGAGACCCGAAAATCAAATCGGCTTCCGGCCACTGACGTTAAGTCTCCTCGGGGTATGCCAGACCCATGCACGGGCAAAAAGCGGTCAGCCAGGATCTGTAACTCATGGGTCAGCACGCTATTGTGGCTGGATGCTAGATTGAAATACGCATGATTAGTAATATTTACGGGACAAGGTTTGTCTGTACTCGCCTCAAAGCTTGCGGTAACCGAATTATCAGAACCCAGTTCATAGCAAGCTCGAACCTTAAGCCGCCCCGGAAAGCCTTGGTCGCCATCTTGAGAGACCAAGCTAAACATCACTTTACCCGCATCGTATGATTCCACCTGCCAACGTTTGGAATCAAATCCATTTGGCCCGCCATGCAAAGAGTTGCCATGGTCATTGGGGGAGAGCTTTAACGTTTGCGGCTCTAAGACATCAGACGTTGTGAACTTAGCCTCAGCGATTCGGTTAGCGTAGCGCCCAATGGTGGCACCTAGGTATGCGTTTTGTTGCAGGTGTTGCTTGAGATTTGGACTTCTCAGCACGACCTCTCGAGTGCCAGACGGCTGCATTGGCACCAGGCAAGATAGCCAGGTTGCCCCCCAGTCCATGAACACCACCTGACAGCCATTGGCATTGCCTAACGTAATTACCCTTACCGGATGGCCATCAGGCGCCAGTTGGTCTGTATATCCCTGCATAGCTCGAACTATAGCGTTTATCTATGACCGAGCGCACAGGACTCGAATCATTAGTAAGTAATTTGCATTTCTATGCGCAGATTGTTGACGGACGCCACCCCAAACTCACGCATCCATTACAAACTCACAAACTGTGAGCGCCCTACTCGTCGTATGCTTGAGCCTAGCAAATTCGCTATCAAAGGCAGTAGCTAACGCCTCCACAAGTGGGTTGATTATATGAAGATAGGTTTGGTTCCAGCGGCAGGAATGGCGCGACGATTGAACATCAATATGCCCAAAGAGCTGCTAACGGTGGCTGGTAAGCCTGTCATCAGCTACAGCATCAACAACCTGTTAGCCGGCGGAATAAATCACATAGTGGTTGTCATTCGCAAAGGCAAAGAGAGCATTCGAGACTATCTTCTGAGCGAGTACCCGGATACGACTTTTCAGTTTGTCTACCAGCAAGGGGATATTGGCAACCTGTTGGATGCCATCAAATGTGCAGCTGATGCTATTCGTGGGCATACCGTCTATTTTTGCATGCCAGATACCATTGTCACCCCCGCACCCTTCACATCCATATTTACCGGCGAGCCTAAATCGAGCACGTTGCAATTGCTTTGCTTCAGGGCTAGCGGGGACAGCTGGCAGCACTTCGGCGTCATCGACCAGTACAACAACACCATCATCGATAAACCCAAGCGTTACTACGGAAACATCTGTTGGGGCGCACTCATCTGGCAACCAGCATTTACTGAGCAAATTGTTAAAGCGCAAGATTTTACCGCTGCAATGAACGCCGCTAAGTGGAGCCATCACTTGGTCATCGACAGCTATCGTGATATCGGAGTTGTTGATGCGCTGGAGCAAGAGCAACTCTGCCAAATTCAAGAATGTGCTAACTAAGTCATGAAACGCTTGCGCCAACGCAAACCTCTAGCGACTAGCGCTGGGCCATGGCGCAACGAAACCTTTATGGCGGCTGCCGACGTGATTGAAGTCGCGGAGGCATTAGATACCTTACCTCAAGGACCTCTGTGTTTACGGCATGAGCTCGCTCTCTTCTGGCGTGTCCTGCGAGCGGCGTTCGATTATGAAACATTGCTGCTATTCAGCTCTAGGGGTCACCTAAAACCTGAGTTAGTCGCCACTATTTTGCTTGGCTTCCTACCCCAGCGATGGCGACCGGCGATTGTGTTCTACGGTGAAATGTTTGAGCCAGACCCGGGCTTCAAGGGTTGGCTGGAGCGTTGCGCTATGCGTTTGGCGGATCGTGCCATCACTTTGTACTCAACCCATACTAAGGCAGAAATTCCGGTCTTGGCCAAAAATTGGGGGATCAGCCCAGGCAAAATACGCGCAAGCGGCTTCTACCTCCAAGACATGGGGCAGCTTGTCGTGCCTAAACCCCGCGGCAACCACGTTTTTGCTGGCGGCAACTCGTTTCGTGACTACGAACCGCTTATCGAAGCAGCGCGCCTAATCCCAAACAGGGAGATCATCATCTGTAGCAACAGGTTAGAAGGCCGAACGGATCTGCCCGCAAACGTACGTGCCGGGCTAGTTGCTCCAGAAGACTACGATGACTTAATCGAAACCGCTGCAGCAGTGGTGGTGCCTCTAAAAACCGAAGTACGACGTATCACCGGCATGCTGACTTACCTAAGAGCTATGCGCGCTGGCAAGCCAGTCATCGTGTCCAACGCACTAGGTGTTAGCGAGTTTATTGACCACAAAGATACCGGCTTAGTTGTGGAAAACACCCCCAAAAGCTATGCAGAGGCGATCGAATGGGTGCTAAGCGAAGCCAATACTCAAGCCGTAGATGCGATGTGCGATAGGGCACAAATCGCCGTCACGCAAACTCATACAGTCGCAGCGCACGTGGAACATTTGCTAGAAATCGTCCAAGAGGCTGCACTGCGCTCTGCAACCCAAAGCATAGAGTGCCCGGACTCGCTACATAGCAGTCAAAGCTAGGCATCGCGCGACTGAACCTCATATCTAAGCAACCTTAATCTAGGTAACAACCAATGCAAACTTCCGAATTGATGGATCAAATTACTATTGCCGTAAAGCAAGGCCTACTCACTGAGCCTGCCAAGGTCAACATCAAACATTGGTTAGATACACCCTACTCGGACACGGATACCCAATGCATAGCTAGCCATGTGGCCGACGGCCTTTGGACCGAGCTTGATCAGGCATTCTGGCAAGTTGTACCTTTTGGTACAGCCGGCCGCCGAGGACGCATGTATCCTATCGGTTCTGCAGCGATCAACACTCGCATCATTGGCGAAACCATACAAGCACTAGCAACTTATGTTCGTAAGGAACAAAGCAACACAACCGAGCTACGCTGCGCCATCGCCTACGACTGCCGACACCGGTCCTTAGAGTTTGCGAAGCTAGCTGCAGAGATATTGGTCGCCAACGGTTTCAGCATCTACTTCTTAGAAGAAATGCGGAGCACACCAGAACTCGCCGCAACAGTGCGGCACTACAACTGCCAGGTTGGCTTGATGATCACAGCAAGTCACAACCCACCATCAGACAATGCCGTTAAGGTATTTTGGTCCAACGGCGGGCAGCTCTGCGCACCTCACGACAGCTTGATAACCCGCGCGATGGAGAAAGTAACCCAAATTCATCGCGGAAGCTTTGACCAAGCAGTATCGGATGGCAAGATAACTTCGGTGCATGAGGTAATGGACGATCTCTATCAAGCGCTGGTGATTAAACAAGCATTCGATAGCCCCAAAGACTTAAACATTTTGTTTTCTCCACTGCATGGAGTAGCGGAGTCCAGCGTGGTACCAGTCTTAAGGCGCGATGGCTTCAAAAAGGTAGAAGTATTTGCGCCGCATCGGGAACCAAACGGAGATTTTCCTAACGTACCAAACAACGTTGCCAATCCTGAAAATGCGGTTGTGTTCGATGCTATTATCGACCAAGCGCGAGTTACGGGTGTAGAGCTTGCCATGGCGAGCGATCCAGATGGCGACCGCATAGGCGTAGCCGCACCGCTGACCTTGGGGTCCGATACCTGGGACACTCTATCTGGCAACCAAATCGGGGCTTTGATTGGTGACTACGTTCTAAAGAAACGCCAAGCATTGGGAACACTCACCGCAGACCACTATGTGGTAAAAACCGTGGTGACCTCCGATGTGTTACCCGCTATCGCCGAATCTTATGGCGTGAAAGCCATCACCAATGTATTGACCGGTTTTAAATGGATAAGCAACGCCATCGATGAACATGGCGAGGATCACTTCGTTTTTGGCATGGAAGAGGCTCACGGGTATTTAGTTGGCAGCTACATCAGAGACAAAGATGCCAGTATTGCGGCCCTATTGCTCGCGCAACAAGCAGCAGAGGCAAAACAACTAGGCCGGACGCTACACCAAGAGCTGGATGCTTTGTACGAGCGCGTCGGCTGCTACCAAGAACGGTCGTTTGCGCAGGCCATGCCCGGCGCTAAAGGCATGGAAGACATGGCGACAATCATGGGCAACTTGCGTAAACAGCCACCAACTACACTAGGTGGAATGCTGGTCACGGCTATTGAAGACTACGAAAGCGGCGTTTGCCGATCACTGACTGGTGCAGCAGAGAGCAAAATCGATTGCCGAGCGGCCAACATGTTAGTTCTGCCCATGGAGCAAGCGGGCTATCGCGTTGCCATTCGACCTTCAGGCACGGAGCCAAAGATCAAATTTTACCTATTTGCCAACAAGCAAGTTCCCGCCGGTGGCTTGGAACAGGTTAAAGCAGATCTACAAAGGTTCCTGGGGGATGTACAACAAGATCTCATCAAACATGTGGGCTTAAGCTAAATCTAAGGCGCCTTCTGCAGCAACGCTTTGATCGCAATCACTAGCAACACTAGCACTAAAAACACGCTGGGTAATCCAGGCAAAAAGCCAAGAACGCTAATCAAACTGGACTCGCCCAACGGGTTATCGCCGAAGGTTAATGAACGATTGCCTGCAGCATTACCCAGCCAATAAAAAACCGTGAAAGACCAGGCCACATAAATAAAGCCATAGGCGACAAACTTCTCCTGAAAGCCAGAAAGGTTGAGCTTAGGCAGCGCAAAGGCAACAGCCATCACGAGCAAACCGTTGGTGATACCGCCGGTGTGCGCACGCACCCAGCCCTGGGTGGTTCCGTAGACCGAAAAATCGAGGATCTTACCCGGCCAGACCTCGAAGCCACCGACCAAACCAAACATCAACATGAAGCCGGCCAACATAGCAATGAGAATGACCAACAGGCCGTGCACCAGCATGACCCGCTGCAAATTGGTGGTTAGAGTTTCAGACATAATCAGGGTACCGCCTAAGTTATTGGGTTCAGCTATTTGGAGACTTGGCTAACCTGGTTAAGGTGCCCCACACGACCTTATCTTGTTTAGCTTATTCATCAAACGCCGGCTGCCGCCAGCGCCCGTAGGCTAATTTACTATCCCAAAGGGTGAACACAGCGACCATAACAACCGCAAAACGTAGCGTACGGTCTGCCCAAACGACAGTCTCCTCTGGTGCGGTATCATTCCAAGTCACAAGGTTCCCTGCAAGCAGTAAGATCGCAAGCACCCCTAACAGCAGAACACCAAAGACTAACTCCAAACAAGCAGACCAACGTTGCCAAACCCATTGCACCAATACAACGGCATGAACCCCAAACAACCCGCCTACTGTCAGGTTCAACGGCAAGAATAGATCAGCCCAGATCGAAGAAAAATCCAGCCCCGCAAGCCATTGCGGATCTGCACCCCAGCTAAAGCTAACAAAGCCATTCCATAGCAGCAGAAAGTAACCTTCGGCTATCAGGTTGATCACCAGATCCCCAGTGTCGACAGAGGAAACACCCCTTTTCAGCTGATCTGGCGACCAGTCATGGTACCAACCCAACTTGTCCCCGGACGTTTCTAGCAGCAGAAATACCGTGGTCACTATAACGGCAACCCAAAATGAGATTCCAAGTACCTGCCCCAACAAGCCTTTCAATACATAGGTGCCCGTATTGTCAGAGCCCATCGCCACCCAGAACAACAAAAACGAGGCTAGCACCAGCCCAATGCTAGTTCGTAGTGTTTTTAGGTAAGCTGGATACAATCCCGGTCCAATCAAATACCGCCGAGAAGAGTAGGAGCTCGCCACTTTAAGCGGATGGCCAAGACGACCGAGCACTGCACGCTCATCCGCTGCATCGGGCGAGCGTCCAGCTTGCTCCGCCAGCGCGTCAAGCTGCTCGGTGATGTCATCGCGCAATTCTCTAATGATGTCGGAACGTTGATCGCGCGGTAGATGTTGCCCTACTTGCAATAGATAGCTGTTCACCAATTCCATAGCATCCTCGTGTCTAATTTTTTTTCTCATTACTTCGGGTCCATCGGTACTGTTGATCGATACGGTTATTCCGAAGGATCCAGTAGCTTCTCCACCCCGGCATTTAGCGCCGTCCACTCCCGACCAAGCGTTGCCAGCGCAGATTGACCTGCGCCCGACAAGCGGTAGAAGCGCTTTTTGCGGTTAGCCTCAACGCGCCACTGACTGTCCAATAAGCCCTGTTTTTCAAGCCGTCGAATCAGTGGATACAAGGTACCCTCCTCAACCGCGATTCCAGCGTCTGCTAGGGTTTTACGCAGCGAGTAACCGTAGTGCTCCGTACGCAGCTGCGCCATTACGGCTAACACGATGACACCACGACGAAGCTCTGCGCGGAGCTTATCGAGCGCCTCTGGCTCTAGCTGATCATCCACTAGCGCTACCCCTCCTATTTGCTTTCGCAAATAGGCATATTGGGCAAAGACTTTTACTTGCTGTGCATAACATACTATGTATTACACAGTATATGTCCATAAAAGGCAAATCTTTGATGCTTCCACCTTAATCAGCCCGCCAGATATAGATTGGTTAGCTTAGCGTGAGAAATTCGTGAGGAAGTCCAATGGGCAGATTTTCATACTCCCCAGGCTCGCTCGCTGCCGCACACCAATGTGTTTCAGCAACCAAGTCGCACACATAAAACCAAGGGAGATCTATCATGAAAGCTTACGTACTAGGTGCCGCAATCGCTTGCCTGGCACTCTTCACCCAAGCAGCCCAGGCTGAGCACTACAACAACCCTGTGTATGAGGTGACCATCACCAACATCACCAAAGCATCGCAATTTACCCCGATACTTGCGGCTACTCACCGACCAGCTATTGCCTACTTCGAGCTAGGCCAACCCAGTAGTCCTGGCCTTGCCTTATTGGCCGAAGGTGGCAACCCCACTGAATTAGCCAACGAGCTAGCAGGTACTGGCAAAGTGATCGACACCGCCAATAGCGCGGATGTTTTGGGCACCCCACCTCTACTCTTCGCTGGGCAAAGCGTAACGCTTAAGCTGGAAGGTCGCCGCAACCGAACCCGCCTAAGCTTCGCAGCCATGATTCTTCCAACCAACGATAGCTTTGTCGCGCTGAACTCAGTGCGCCTACCACGCTATGGCAAGAAGACCTTTTACGCGCTGGGTTATGACGCTGGTAGCGAACCTAACGATGAGTGGTGCGCCAACATTCCAGGCCCTCTGTGCGGCGGTGAAGGCGATTCACCGAACGCTGGCGGCGAAGGACACGTCCATATTGCCAATGGCATTCAAGGAATCGGTGATGTGAACTCGGCCACCTACGACTGGCGCAATCCTGTTGCTAAAGTGGTTGTTCGACGCATCTACTAAAACTCAACATCGAGGCTAAGGCAGGCCGATGGTCATTCCACCATCGGCCACCATCTCGGCGCCAGTTATGTATACGCTTTCGTCGCTCGCTAAAAATAACGCTAGGTTGCCAATGTCACGCGCCGGCTCGCCCATGTAGCCAATAGGTAACGATTCCTCAATACCTGCGCGCATCGCTTGCGGATCACTGGAGGACGCAAAGAGCGGATCCATAATAGGCGTATCAATAACACCCGGATGGATAGAGTTGCAACGGATGCCAATTCTGGCGTTTTCTAAAGCCACGGTTTTCGTGAGCAAGCGTACGCCACCTTTGCTTGCGCCGTAGGCTGAACCACCCAATTGCCCGCGCAGACCAACCACCGACGATAGATTGATGATTGAGCCACCCGCCCCACCAACATTGCGCTTCATAGCGCGCACCGCGTGTTTGCAACCCAGAAACACGCCGGTTAAATTGACATCTAAGGTGCGCTGCCATTCATCAAGGGGTGTTTCGTCAACTGGGTTATTGCTGAAGATGCCCGCGTTGTTCACCACCACGTCAACCCTTGCGTAGCGCTCAACGAGCTGAGCAAACACTTGCTCCCAACCTGCTTCGGACCGTACATCTTGCTCTAGAAAATCTGCACCAAGCGCTTCAGCCGTCTCTGCCCCCTGTGGGTTTACGTCCGTTACTAGGGTTGTTGCGCCCTCTTGGGTGAATCGTTGCGCTATCCCTTTGCCCAAACCCGATGCACCGCCGGTGATGAGGGCAATCTTGCCCGTTAGTCGACCCATATCTGCTCCCTAGCTCCTCTTTTTCAGCTCAAGCATCAACCAGATGGTTAGTGCCGCTAGCCGTAACCATGCTCTTCGCCAGTGTTTGCCTGTGCTGCACCGAGGCAACGTTATCCACCAGCCACCATTGAGCAAGCGCTCGCTCCGCCGTGAGATCTACCACTAGATACCCACGCTTTTGAAAGTTAACCCAATGAATATGTGGATCTTGCATTCGCTCTAACTCGCGTGGAGCCGCCTGTTCGACTGTGCCATAGGGTGATGGCGATGTTACCGCACTAGTGACCAACTCAACGGCAACACTGCCTTTACCTGTATCTGGATTGTAGTCACCACCAAACGCATCTTGCGTAACATCCATTGCCCAGGAGGAATGTATATCGCCGGTCAATACCACCGTATTGTCAATTGCCGCTTGTTGCAGATGGTCTAGAATTTGCTTGCGTTCAATCGGATAGCCATCCCATTGGTCCGCATTTAGCACTTGCTGTTGGGCGTTAAGCAACTGGCCCAACATGCACTGCTGGCCCAATACGCGCCAACGTGCACCACGCGCTTTCGAGCCTTGCAGCTCAGCTTGCATCCAGGCCAATTGATCGGCCCCAAGTAAGGTCCGTGATGGATCTTGCAACGCTTTGGTATCCAGCCGATCTACCTGCTCACTGCGACCGTGAAGGCGCGTATCCAGCATCAATAAGTCGGCGGTGTCGCCAAATTGGAAGCTGCGGTAAATATGAGCACCGGTAGTAGACGCGGATTGCTCTCGAATGGGCATCCACTCGTGGTAAGCACGAATAGCCGCTTGCTTACGCACCGACCATTCACCCTCACCTGGATTGTGATTTTCCGCGCCGTTAAGCCAACTGTTGTTGGTACTTTCGTGATCATCCCAAACACAAATCCAAGGGTGCTGTTGGTGCGCCGCTTGAAGGTCCGGGTCACGCTTGTACTGCGCATGCCGCATACGGTAGTCGGCCAGCGCCACAATTTCGCGCGGCGGAAAGTGCGCTCGGGTCGTAGATTTGCCGTCGTAGGTGCCAGGGGCATATTCGTACAGGTAGTCACCAAGATGCACCACCACATTTAGGTCATCTCGCTCAGCAATACGACGATAGACATTAAAGTGACCAAAAGGATAATTTGCGCAGGAGGCAACCGCCATACGGACATCCCCTAGACCAGTAGCGGCTAGCGTACGCGTACGGCCTACTGGACTACGTTCGGATTGGGCTTCGAATTGATAGTAGTAGTAACTATCCGGCGCTAGCCCCTGCACATCCACTTTGACCGTAAAATCTCGACTGGCCAAGGCTGATACGTTGCCTTGAGCAACCGTTTGCTGCATGCCTTGATCTTTGGCGACACGCCACTTAACCGCAACCGATGGAACATCACCCTGCCCGCTGCTAGGCCGAACATGGGTCCACAAAATGACCGCATTGGCCAGCGGGTCACCACTGGCCACCCCGTGCGCAAAGCTCTGCGATTGCCCAGCGCCGACGGATATGCCCATTGAACCTGGGTCACTGGCGCAACTGGCTAACCCAGCCATGGCGCTTAGCGTTGGCACTTGATTCAAAAATCTACGTCGGTTCATAAGGGCACCCCTGGCTGATTTGATCACTCCGAGCAAGCCACATAGTGACCGAGTTCAGAGCCATTGCCTAGTAAGGATCTGGTTATGAGCCAGCCATGCGCCAGTGCAACTTAAGAGATGAACACAACCTTGCGTAGCAGCAACAGCTCGCAAGATTTAGCACCGGTATCCGTGCGTGATAACGAGCTACGCCAGCGCCATCCATCCTCACCACGCGCTTCAACAAGATCACCATGCAATTCAACCATCACGCCCACAGGGAGATCTGCCAATTGCGCAACAACCGCTGCATCCGCCGGGATAATATGAATATTGGCCATGCTAGCAACAAGCTCAGCGCGAGGCATAGGAAGGCGTTGCGCCTTCCAATATAGCCAGCGATTACGCTGAGCCAACTCCAGCTGGTTGATATTCCCCAGGTCAGCCATGCCACCCCAACCTAAGGCGATATCCAAGGGTGATAACTCAGCCTCGCGACCGCTGTTATAGGTATGCACCGAAAGGACTCGTCCAGAGATACGAAAGGATTCCAACGAGGCTATGGTGTAGCCGGGGTAATAGTAACTATCATCCGCGTTTAGTTGGCCCACACTAGCGGGTCCGCTAAGCCAAAGGTAGGTGACGAGCGCAACAGCGACAACTAGCAGTACTTTCATGGCGAAACTCTCATGGGATCATTATAACCCCCCCAAACGAGCGGTTTTGTTGCTTAGCCCCCGAATTGGCTGGTTCATTTCGGCATCCTTCACGAGATCATCATGCGCCTGTCCCCTAATCCCAAACCCCACCCTAACCAGCTTCCAGTCGAAGACGGCTGCTGCTAGCCTAGGGTCTAAATCAATCTGAGATCACACATGATAGAAGCTAGCACCCAAGCGATAGAAGCCTTTGACACCCTAGTTCGAACACGTCGATCGGTACGCGGTTTTTTGGACAAGCCGGTACCTGACTCGGTCATGCAGCAAATATTTGAAACGGCACGTTGGTCCCCCTCGGGCACCAACGTGCAACCTTGGGATGTGTGTGTTGCCTCTGGCGAGGTGACCAAAGCGCTTCGAGCCGGCTTCATATCGCGCGCTAAAAACAAAGAGAAAATTGTAACCGATCACGCACCCGACGGTCGTCTTGATGACCTTTGGCGCGAGCGTAAACGCGCCTGTGCTCGAGCTCTATACAACGCCATGGGTATCGAGTGGGAAGATAAAGCAGGACGCGCTAGCGCAGCCTTTCGAAATAGTGAGTTTTTTGATGCACCGCACGTGGTCTTTCTTGGGATGCACGAAGATTTTGGCACGCAAACGGCTGCTGATGTGGGTATGTTCGCCCAAACGTTGATGCTTGCAATGACCGCACATGGCGTTGCTTCTTGCGCTCAAGGCTCACTGCGCAACTACCCAGACTTTGTCCGCTCAACTTTTGGTCTCGACGACAAGATCAAAATCCTTTTCGGCATTAGCTTCGGCTACGAAGACGACAAGGTTCCGGCAAACACTGCCCGAACGGAACGCGCGCCATTGGAAGAAATTGTAAAGTTCCTAGGATAAGCAAAGCGACCAACCAGCAATAGGAAGTCTGATGTTTGAACTCCCAGCACGCGCGTTAGAAATACAAGAGCAAGTGGACGCCTTTTTTATGCAGCGCGTCTTGCCTTCCAACAAACTCTGGAACCAACAAGCCGCTGCAGGGCAAGCGGTACCCGAGGTTGAGCAAGCATTGCAACGCGAAGCACGCGACTTAAACCTGTGGAACATGGCCCTACCCAGGTTGGGTGAAGACGAACCGGGGCTGCGCCTGTCAAACCTTGAGTTCACTGGGGTTGCGGAAGTGCTAGGACGCCTAGAGTGGGCATCGAGGGTGTTTAATTGCCATGCTCCCGATGTACCAAACATGGAGTTACTGCAGCTCTTTGCTACCGAGGCGCAAAAAGAGCAATGGCTCACGCCTTTGCTCAACGGCACCATGGGCTCTGCATTTGCCATGACCGAACCCTCAGTTGCTTCATCGGACCCAACCAACCTCGAGACCAGCATCGTGCGCGAAGGGGATGAGTATGTGATCAACGGTCATAAGTGGTTCGCTTCCAATGCCGGCCATGCCAACACCGAGCTACTGGTTGTGGTTGGTGTGTCTGAACCCAACGCACCAAAATCTCAGCGACAATCCCTAGTGCTGGTGCCACGCCACACACCTGGCGTCGACATCGTTAGAAACCTACCTGTGTTTGAGCATAGCTCTCCAACCAACACCCACACGGAGCTCACCCTAAACAACGTCCGGGTTCCAGTTGACCATTTGCTTGGTGAACCTGGCGCTGGCTTCGCCATTGGTCAGGCACGCTTAGGTCCAGCACGCTTACACCACTGCATGCGAGCCATTGGAGAATGTGAGGTATTGATCAGCCTCATGGTCAAACGTTCTCAAGAACGCTCTACTTTCGGCAAGCGCATCGATGAATACAGCTCAACCCAAGCCGCGATCAGCCTGTCGCGAATCGAGTTAGATCAAGCTAGGTTGTTGGTACAGCAAGCAGCCCATTTGCTGGATCAGGTGGGTAACAAAGCCGCACGCAAACAGATATCGATGATCAAAGTGGCTGTCGCACGCGTATATCAGGAGATAGCGGATCGGGCTATACAGTTGTATGGAGCGCGTGGGGTAACCTCGGATACACCGGCGGCACGAGCGTTTAGCCGTGCGCGCGCATTCCGAATTTACGACGGACCAGACGAGGTGCACCTGCAAACCATCGCTCGACTGGAGACAGCGGAACAAAACCCCCAAGGCTTGGAACATTACCTGTTCTAAAGACCTAGGCCTGTCACCCAGATTTCTCACCCACAGCCCTCTTCGGCCAACAAAAGTGTCCGATTTAGGGGCTCAAACGTAAATTAACAAGCTCTTTTTCATCGCACCAGGGTATGATGTACGGGTCTTTGGTTACCCAATTCTCCATCTCACCCGGCGACTGCAGACACCCCAATCAAACTGACGGAAACCAAAATCCAAAGCGATGAAAAAGCCGAATTACTCGCACGAGAAGCGCCAACGAGAGTTAGCCAAGCAGAAGAAGAAAGACGCTAAGAAACTTAACAAAGCCACCAAGGGGGCGACCAATGAAGAAGAAGCAACCGGAAACGAATCCTGACCCCCAGCTACGTCGTGAAGCACTTGCGTCAGATGTTGAAGCCTTTCTGAAGTCTGGCAATACTATCGAGCAAATTCCCAGCGGTGTTTCGGCACAGGCAAACTTACGACCAGCAAACCATCGTCCAGCTCAGCCGGCTAAAACTGAGCCTAAAGCGGAAGCAAAGGTCGAAGCCAAAGCGGAATCCAGCACTGAGGCAGACGCCAAGCCTGCAGCTGAGCAAGCTAGCACAAACGAGAGCAAACCAGCCTCTTAGGTTGGTTATCACTCGGCTGGCTTAGCCAGCTTAGGTACGTCTACAACTACGACGTACCTAACAATGGGTTAGTTTGAACAAGCTAACTTGATAACCCCACTAGCATTGCGCTAGCCACTACCCCGCAAGATCAAAGCGTTCGTTTCTGGGTTATTCTTACCCACGGCGTCATACTCCCTGCATTGCCTCAGCACTTTGTTAACCCAGGAGCCAGCTATGCCCACCGATGCAGAAATCATAACCCGCTTGGGCTTAGACCAAAGCATCGCCGCATCGGTGAACGGACGTGAGAACGGGGTACACAATCGCCCAGAATGGGATGCCGCTTACCACCCCTGTGAGCAGGCTTACCCGGCGCCCGACACGCCATCCGGAACGGTGCAACGCTTCGAGCAATGGGCCGAGTCCAATATCTACCCAGGTACAACAAGAGACTTATGGGTTTACTTGCCAGCAACAAAAAGTGACCGGTATCGCGTCGTTATTTTTAACGACGGGGCCTGGTATCTAGGTCGCAAGGGGCCAGTGCGAGCAACCCATGTGCTAGACGTGTTGCACCACCAAGGCGATATCGAGCCAACCATTGGTGTCTTCATCAATCCGGGCAACCCCGACCACAAAGTGCTGGGCCCTATCGACTCTTACGATGACCGAAGCGCACAGCGTAGCCATGAGTACGACCGCCTCGCACCGGACTATGGACGCTTCGTTTTTCAGGAAGTGCTTCCGTTTGTTGCCACGCAGATGGGTGTCAACATTAGCGATAACCCAACCCATAGAACAAGCTGCGGCATCAGTAGCGGTGGCATTGCAGCCTTTATGGCTGCTTGGCATCACCCAGATCAATGTCAGCGTGTGATTAGCCATTGCGGCTCTTTTACTGATATCTGGGGCGGCCACAACACCCCCTCTTTGGTCCGTCAAAACCCTGCCAAACCATTGCGGGTATTTTTACAAAGCGGTGCCAACGACGCCAACACACCGTTCGGCAACTGGGCTTTAGCAAATAAAACCATGGCCAGCGCCCTGGATTGGGCAGGCTACGATTATAAATTCGAGTTTGGCACGGGCGGGCACAACCTGGATCACGGGGGCGCTGTTTTCGCGGACACCCTACTTTGGCTGTGGCGCGACTAAAACAACCCTAGCTTGCGGGTAACGCCGCAAAGTACGGGGTCATATCCCACTGGGGCCAACGGGACTGAGTTAGCTTCAGTGTTCGCAGAGACCAAAAGGAATCTCCAGGCAAAGGTATACCCAAGCAAGCCAACTGCTCTGGCGAGGCATGATCCATCACATTTTGCCAAGGCCGATTAGCCGCCGACTGCCACACGTGGAAGCCAATCTGGTCGTTGCCTGCAGCCTTATACCCAACGGTCATTGAGAATCGCCGCCCGTTGGGCTCTGTCAGGTTAGAGCCCCTGTGCATGGTGTCGATACTGTGTGCAACCAAACCACCTGCAGGCACGATGACCGCACGTTCTCGGCTCATCAATGCCGCCTGCTGCTGTGGCGTACTGGCAGAAAGGCGCGCACGACCCAACACCTCTTCTACGTCTGGTTTTGTTACGTAGCGCAACGCACCCTGATCTGATGTCACATCGGTTAGATAGAAGACAAAGTCCACGCTACGCTGGGCCGCGTCGTCACTTGGTACCGTCAGTGTATGATTGCCGAAATCACAATGAAACTCTTGGTCGTAGTCTGCCTGACCCGTGTACTTGGCCCAAGTGTGCGACTGATACAAATGCACCTGTGGAACACCTAACAACGCTTTGGCAAGGGCGATCAGCTCGGGGTGCAGCGAGATTAAATTGATTGCACTGGACCCATGGTAAGGCAAGGTATCAATATTTTTAAACTGCAACGCACTATTGGCCGCCACGTCATCACCTTCCTGCATTACTTTTGCGCAGCCTGCGCTAGGGTTGCTCTCTAGGTTCTGGCCTGCATCTTTGTAGAGCACCTCGAAGTCCTGCAAAACAGGCGCAACTTCGTCTGCCGCAAAAAAATCTTCGATGATGAGAAAGCCATCTTGGTGCCATTGCTCAACATGTTGGGCGTTGAATCGCATTGTGTTACCCCTACCTTTAACCTAACGATTACTTATTCGTTGCTGGAATCTTCCACCGGATAGTGCAACCCGGGAATACCCGCCTCCAAACCTTGATACCAATCTGGCCTTGCGGCAACCGGCTCATAGTCTGTTGGCACCATTGGCGATTCTTTGTTCCACTCGTGATGAATGGGAGGAATTTGGAAAGTACCGTTGCCCGCGTTGGTACCACCATCTACCTGCAGGTCAACACCAGTAATATAGCTGGCCATATCGGATGCCAGAAACAATACCGCGTTGGTGACTTCGCCCGCCTCACCTACTCGACGCATTGGCGTTCGACTCGCAATCCACTTATCCATCCCCATTGCTGCCAGCATCGGCCGAGTCATCTCTGTGACAATGAAACCCGGTGACACCGCGTTAACGCGTACGCCGCGGTCCGCCCACTCAACACCAAGTTGCAGCGTTAAGTTGCGCAACCCACCTTTTGCCGCTGAGTAACCGATCATGCTGTTTTCATTACCACCGTTAGCCAAGATAGAACAGATATTGACGATGCTGCCTGAACGCCGTTCCAACATATGCTTGCCGCAGTCACGCGCAAAGTAAAACGCCCCAGCTAAATCTACGGCGATGATGTGGTTAAAACTCTCAGCGCTGAATTGCTCAGCAACCACCCCTTTGGTATCCGCAACGCCCGCATTGTTAATCAGCACATCGATGTGACCATGATCCGCAATACCGGTTGCTATCACGTTGCGAACATCCGCCTCGATGGACACATCGCCGGTAACTACGGTGACCTTGCTACCCTTCTTACGGCAATTTTCTCCCACCGCCGCCAAAGCATCTGCACTGCGCGCGGTTAGTATCAGGTCCGCACCTGCCTCGGCAAAGGCATAAGCGAAGTACTCACCCAAACCGTAGGATGCGCCGGTAATTAGTACTACTTTACTCTTGAAATCAAACATCGAAGGGACCTGAGCTGCTATAGAGAAGATCCACTGATTATGCCATTTAGTGCCATCTCAGCCTATGGCGCCCTAAGACAGGACAAAGAGCAATCAAAAACGAACCTTGCGCAAAGATATCCCCATTGATTATCTTGTCTTGCACTAACGCGTTCTGCACAAACCAATGCCCATCAAATATAGATTGGGGATTCGAGCTTATCCAACAAATCAGCTAAAACCGCTCCTGAGGAATCGTGACCTATGGCTAAGAAGCAACCGGCTAACCCAATCGCCAACAGCGCTGGCAACGGCTTGCTCGATCGCCGCTTGTTTCTGACCGGCGGCCTGGCCAGCCTAGGCATTGCCCTGTCCCCAGTAGTCAACGCAAGCGAAAGCACAATCAATAGGGCACGCAAACCCTGGATGCAAAGCCCTGGCCGTGCGCTTGGCGACTACGGGCAACCCAGCCAGCACGAAGCTGCCGTGGTGCGAGAAGGTCGCACTAGCCAAGTAGGCACCCTGGGGAGCGGTGCATCGCGAACCCCACTCCAAGACCTGCAAGGCACCATTACCCCCTCGGGGCTGCACTTCGAGCGGCATCACTCGGGCATTCCAGACATTCATCCGGAACAGCTGCAACTAAGCGTTCAGGGCTTGGTGAAGCAGCCCTTAAAATTCTCCCTAAACGACCTCGCGCGCTACCCGTTGACCACAAAAACCTATTTTTTAGAATGTTCAGGCAACAGTGCGGTGAACCTCGGGCCAAACCCTGCGCTCCTAACTTGTGGCGGCATCCACGGCTTGGTTTCCGCCAGCGAGTGGACGGGCGTACCGGTGTCCTACTTGCTAGATGAAGCCGGTATCGACAGCAAAGCCAAGTGGGTGGTTGCTGAAGGCGCAGACGCGGCGCGCATGAACCGCAGCATCCCTTTAGACAAGATGTTGGATGACGCACTGTTAGCCCTCTACCAAAACGGTGAACGCTTGCGACCTGAACAGGGCTACCCCGTCAGGCTTTTGCTGCCGGGCTACGAAGGCAACACCAGCGTCAAGTGGTTGCACCGCCTGGAGGTTAGCGCTCAGCCTGCCATGTCCCGCCAAGAAACCTCCAAGTACACTGATCTAAACCTCGATGGAAGAGCAGAAATGTTTACCTTCGAGATGGGGGTCAAATCCGCGATCACCTCACCTTCCGGCAACCAACAGCTCACCGGCAAAGGGTACTACGAGATATCCGGGCTGGCTTGGAGCGGCTACGGTCCGGTGCGCAAGGTTGATGTATCCGCGGATGGCGGCAAAACTTGGGCCGCCGCCCAGCTGGAGGAACCTATCCTAGATAAATCCTTAACCCGCTTCCGCATTCCCTGGCACTGGGACGGCACGCCGTGCACCTTGCTCAGCCGAGCGGCTGATGCCCAAAACCACCAGCCCACTCGTGCGCAATACACCAAAGCCAAAGGTACAAGCGGCTTTTACCACTACAACGCCATGCAAGCCTGGCGTATCGAAGCAGACGGAGGTATTCACAATGTTTACGTCTAGAGGCTTAGTCGCAACTGCCTTTGCGCTCGTCTCGTTGAATGCCGTTAGCGATCCCAAGGGGGTAGAGACACCCCGATTAGGCCAGCAGCTAGAGCCCCAAGAGGTTCACTCAATCACCGTTTGGCCCGATGGCAAAGGTTTGCCCCCAGGCAGCGGTAATGCGGTTACCGGACAAAAAGTTTATGCGCAACAGTGCCAAGCTTGCCACGGCCTGTCAGGCAAAGACGGGATCAATGACACTTTGGTTGGTGGCCAAGTAGCACCAACTAGCCTACCCAAGCTGAGAACGGTGGGTTCGTACTGGCCCTACGCCACCTCGCTATTTGACTACGTTAGAAGAGCAATGCCCTACCGAACGCCGGGGTCATTAAGCGATGACGAGGTTTATGCCGTTGTGGCTTATCTACTGTTTAAAAATGGGGTGATCGAAGAAGATCTAACCTTGAACGCTGCACAGTTAAGCAAAGTGAACTTACCCAACCGACAGCGCTTTTACTCTGAGTACGAGTTGCCTTAGCGGACAACCCCTAGCTTTCAAGGATACCGTTCAACGTGGCGCTGGGGCACATAGCCGCTGCAACCTTCTGCGCATCTGGATGGTAATAACCGCCCATATCTACCGCCACGCCCTGAATTTCAACCAACTCTTTGATGATCTTCTCTTCGTTGTCTGCCAGGGCTTTGGCTAGAGGAGCAAACTCTTTTTGCAGTTCTGCATCCACATCTTGAGCGGCCAGCGCCTCTGCCCAATACATGCCTAAGTAGTAGTGGCTGGCGCGGTTGTCGGGCTCGTGCGTTTTGCGTGAAGGCGACTTGTTGTTTTCGAGCAACTTGCCCGTTGCCGCATCCAGCGCTTTGGCCAACACGTCAGCGCGCTTGTTGTTGGTCTTAACGGCAATGTCTTCAAGCGAAACGGTCAGCGCCAGAAACTCGCCCAGGGAATCCCAACGTAGATGATTCTCCGCTTCAAATTGCTGAACGTGCTTAGGTGCCGAACCGCCGGCGCCAGTCTCGTAAAGCCCACCACCCGCCATAAGAGGCACAATGGAGTACATCTTGGCACTGGTGCCCAACTCCATGATGGGGAACAGATCGGTTAAGTAATCGCGCATCACGTTACC
>CALHVX010000038.1 GCA_938036875.1 uncultured Pseudomonadales bacterium | reverse complement strand
TAGTTAAGTCCAACTATTCGGGTCCTGAGGAAGCTAAGGTTACGCAAGCCTTAAGCCTGTTGCATGACCGGTTAGAAACAGCCGCTAAGCTCAGCGAAGCGCAAGAGAGCTTACGTGATGAGCTGAATTTAGCCGATGAGGATAGCCTTGACGAGTGCCGCGCGTTGCTTGACGAGTGTTGGAATAACGCGCAAGGGCTTAGACCGGCTCAGCGCGATTTGTTGGCGCTCATCAGCCAAGATCCAAAGGCGGGGCAAGTTGTGATGCAGCTAGCAGCGGACGCCAGCCTGTTGGGTCGCGTTGACACGGAACTTGCTAGCTTGCTGGTTGACTACCATGAGCAACAACCGGCGGACCTACTAGCCCTAGTTCAAAGGTTGAGCGAAGAGGCAGATGCTTGTGACGCCTATGTGGATGACCTTGCACAGCTGAAAGGTCTCGACGCCAAGGTGCTCACAACCCTCAGAAACGTGGAGCTCCCCTTTGAAGCCTTATCTGTTGCAGTGATAGATGAAACCATTCGCAGCCGGTTACGTATCCTTCGCAAAGCGTCTAAGTTTGATGCCCAAACTCTAAGCCGAGCGTTGACTAGCCTCACTGAGTTGGCGGAAGAAGGTCGGCGGCTAAACGGTGACTGGGCTATGAATGTCTGCGCTGAAGGCTTTCATGCGCATTTAGCGCGCGCTAGCGAGCCCATGACCAAAACCTCGCAAGAAGAGAAAGATTGGCGCCGGGCGTACACCCGAGGGCGCAAGACGTTAGAGCGCGAGTTCGAAAAAACTAGAGCCTATCGGTCGGTGCGTGAGTTGTTTGCTAGTGAGGCGGGTCCGGTGCTTCGAGATTTGCGACCGGTCTGGTTGATGAGCCCGTTGAGCGTGGCGGATGCGTTGCCTTTGGCAGAAACGCTGTTTGATGTGGTTATCTTCGATGAAGCCAGCCAAATACCGCTAGAAGATGCGATCCCAACCATCAATCGAGCGACACAGATGATTGTTGTTGGTGATGAGATGCAATTGCCTCCGACAAAATTTTTCAGCGGCAAAAGCAATGCGCAAGATGCAGAAGACGAAGATGACTCCGTACCCGATGTTGTGCAGTTTGACTTGAATGCCGACAGCTTTTTGACCAGGGCTAGCGCCGCACTACCGAGCACCATGTTGGCTTGGCACTACCGTAGCAAGCATGAAAGTCTGATCGGATTCTGTAACCGAGCCTTCTATGGCGGTGAATTGAAAACAATTCCTACACCTAGTGGGCTTGTTGCACGTCCAGCGATTACCGTTAACAACACTCAGCCACTAACGATTGAACCAAACGCGGTGTTTGACCGGCCCATTAGTCATCACCGGCTGATCAATAGCCCCTATGAAAGCCAGAGAAACACCGGCGAAGCAGAATACATCGCTGAGCTGGTACGGCGCCTTATGCAGGATGAGCGTCAGCCAACCCTGGGTATTGTTGCCTTTTCTCAGGCCCAGCAAGCAGAGATTGAAAGCGCTCTGCAACGCCTAGCCAACGAAGATGCGGCGTTTCGCAACCAGCTAGAGCTTGAAGAAGAGCGTGAAGAAGACGGTCAGTTTGTTGGCTTGTTTGTGAAAAACCTGGAAAACGTCCAGGGCGATGAGCGCGATATTGTTATTCTTAGCGTTTGTTACGGGCCAAATTCAAAGGGTCGGATGATCATGAACTTTGGTCCGATCAATCAAAACGGCGGGCATAAACGGCTAAATGTTATCTTTTCACGCGCCAAACAGAATATGGTTGTTGTTACCTCCATCAAGCCGGAGCAAATTACCAATACCTACAATGAAGGCGCCAATGCGTTGCGCCAATACTTGCAGTATTCGAGCTCGGTCTCTCAAGGTGATACCGAGAGTATGCTGGCTGCGTTGAATGAATATGGTGATTCCCCCAGCGCCTTGGATATGACCACCAGTGCCCAGGCTTTGCAACAGCAGATCAAAGAGGCTTTAACTCGCAAAGGCTATGATGTTGCCAGCAACTATGGCCAGTCAGACTTACGTTGTCATTTGGCCGTTCGGGCTAACCCCAGCACCGCTTATCGCTTAGCGATCTTGATCGACGACAACAGTCATTATGCTATCCCAGATATCGAAACCCGTTACGCCGGTAGTGCAACGCTCTTACAGGCATTCGGCTGGCAGGTAGAATTCGTCTTAGGCAAAGATTGGTATCAAGATAAAGAAGCAACTGTTGCACGCTTATGTGCTCACTTAATAGCAAACCCAGAAGCAAACCCAGTACATTGATGTCTAAGCGTTAAAACCAGTATCGTCAGGAGAACTCATGCTAGAGCTACACACGGCTGCTACACCTAACGGCTGGAAAGCCTCAGTGACTTTGGAAGAGCTGGAGTTACCTTACACAGTCCACAAAGTGGACTTAAGAGCGGGCGACCAAAAGAAGACGGAGTTTGTGCGTTTAAACCCTAACGGCCGGGTACCAGTGTTGGTAGATGATGGGTTTGCCATCTTCGAGTCCGGGGCGATTATGATGTACTTGGCGGAACAAAGCGGCAAGCTGATCCCAACTGATGCCCAAGGCCGGTCCCGGGTTGTGCAGTGGCTGATGTTTCAAATGGGTGGCGTGGGTCCCATGATGGGGCAAGCCAATGTGTTTTACCGTGCGATGGAAGAGAAGATACAGCCGGCCATTGACCGCTATCAGAACGAAACACATCGTCTGTTTACGGTGCTGGATACCCAGCTCAATCAGCATCAATGGCTGGCGGGAGACTTCAGCATTGCGGATATTGCCAACTGGTGTTGGGTACGACTGCATTTTTGGTCCGGTGTGCCGTTAGATGGGCTAGATGGCCTACAGCGCTGGAAGCAGGCGATGGATCAGCGACCGGCCTGCATACGTGGTATCGAGGTGCCTGAGCCGCTGGAGCTACCCACAGATCCGGCCGGGGTAGAGCGGGTCTCCCAAACGTCTAGGGCAATATTGCAGCGATAACAATTGACCTGGTTACTCCACAAGCGCAGCGTTGGACCACAACTGCTCGTACTCAGTAGTGCTCTTAGAGTTTGCCAGTTCGCAGCGATTGTTCGAGGCGAGGCCCAATAGCTGATTTGATCTGCAAATCGGCTTGCCATCACTTGCGGTGATCGCATAAGAAAATGCCTCGCTGGCGGCGTTCCCCCAGGCAACCGTGTCAGCTAGGGCTTTGGTGCTAAACAGGGTTTCGTAGTCTCGAACGTCTCGCAAGGCGTCAAACTCCCAATGAAAATCTGCGCGCCCGGGCGCCGGGCAGCTCGCTGTTTCGATTGGTGCCTGTGCATCCAAACTGCGGTTCTGCGTGTGGGCGCAGACAGCCTGGGCTGTTTGTATTCTGTAAGTGTTGCCGATTCGGTTTAGCCTTAGCGAGGTGTTTGCACTACAGGTTGCCATGGACAGGTTGCCGCCTTGCGTTGCAACACATCGATCGGCGCTTGATGCTTGTAGTTGACCTAAGGCACTTAGTGGTGCGGCAGGCTGGAACACCCACTGTTGGTTTGTTGAGTCATCACAAGGTGCTTGGGTTAGCTGCTTTGGGTTGCTCCGGTCTAGGCAGAAGCCGCTATTGGCATTGCGCAGCTCGCCTTGAATGGCTGGTTTCTTTCGGGCTGAAGGCGGTTGGCTCTGGATGGGCGTGCAAACTCCTGCGCTGAGATACCCAATGGCATGATTGTCCCGACGCCGACATATGGCTACCCCATCTGCTACTTGAACTTGCCGTGACCGGTCGAGGTAGTCGAACTCAATAAGATCGGTTGGACTCTGCGCCAGCCATCGTAGCCAGCCTCTATCTTGCTCGACGGTGGCCTCTCTGGCGCGTCGCCACATCTCCACAAAGCCGCGTGCAGAACGATACATCGGATCAAGATCAGCATCTGACAGACCGTGCTGACGCATGTCGGCCAAGAGATCTGGAGACAACCCCGCTTGCGCGAGACCACGTCTGTTGAAATCAAACGCTACGTTCGCAAGCTTCATCATGGCTAAGGTTGGGCTGGCACCTACAGCGGCGGGCACAAGATTGGTTGGTAGTTCCAACGGATAGGTTAACGGAGGTGGTTGAATGAGAGGTTGCCCTGTCGCCTCGTGAAGGCGCAGGGGCTTTGCTTGCTCACCAAAGCGACCGTATGGCCAGCCAGCAAAGCCGTTCCAATCCGCGGCAAAGGCGATTTGCCCGCCTAAGGCTAAGTTGCTGCGGTCGAAGTAGCCGTCGCCTAGTGCATCACGCGTGTATAAGTAGGAGTGCACGTATCCACCACCGCCGTCTGTGGAAGCAAAGGGCATACCGGCTCCCAAGTTATCCATGCCTGCATATTCACCTTGTGATGAGTGTAGCGAGGCCATGCCCCCAACTTGATTGATTTGCTGTAGCTGTTTGTAGGTCAGCGTGTACTCCGCGGTGCCATTGGGCCGCAATGGATGTGCAGAGGCGTGAGTCATGAGGGTGGGGTAGGCAAAAGGTTCCAACAGAGCCATGGTATCTGCAAAGGGTCGGTCACCGGCGTGACCTAAATCGGTTAGCAACCCACGTGCCATCATTTCTTTTATCAGGAACTTACCCTTTTCTGTTAAGCCAATGGCTGCGCAATCTTGGTTGAATGCCACACAGTTTCTCAGCGGTCCGGTATTTAGTGGTTGGAAGTTTGCCGCATCACCAAATTGCGTTTCTTTGTGGTGGGTAGGGAACAATACGGCGAAACCCATGGCCTCTAGTTTGGTAAGTCCTTCTTGTATGTGCGCCTTGCTACAGCGGCGACCAAGATCGCAGTTGAATTGATGATCCACCTCGGAGCCGAGAACAAGCGCCATTTTGCCGTTGGCAATGAGCCGTGATGCCTGCTCTGGGGTTTGCGCTATCTCAAGCCACCCACCTCGGTGTTCTTTTACCCAGGCAACCAACTGATGGGCCGCTCGCACTTGGTGCTCCAGTGCTTCCATATCGTTTGAGGTTCGATGGGGCAGGGGCTGTGCACCGGATCCGATAAGCATAAAGATGGGTTTAAGCCAAAAGGGTAGTCGATTCTCGCCTCGATCGAACATGTCTTGATTGTTCACCGCATGGACAACTACTAGGCGCAGGCCACCTTGATAGGCTCGATACAACCAATCCACATGGCTTTGCTGATGTGTTTTTAAGTGTGGGGTAGGCCAGGCCTGATAGGTTGGATGTCCGTCTTCTTCATGTGAATCGAAGATGCCGGTAACACCCCGAGAAGAAGAGATGGCTTCGACCTTTTGATGTGGTCCTTTGAGCTGTTCGGGGATAGGTTTGAGAACATCTGCAGGCTCGCCGAAGGACGCGCCCCAGAAGACGGACTCGCCAAAAGCGACATGAGCCAGCAGGTGGTTGTGAAGGTCAGCGTAACCTTCGGCTGGTGCGGTTGGCGCCGTTCCAGGCTGGCGCCCGGGTAAGGTTGGCATCTGTGCGCTGCAGCTGGAGTCATACACATGCCAATAGCCGATATCAGCTGCACAGCCGTTGGGCTTGTCAAAATGGGCACCCATGATGTTTTTGAAGGGACCGTTGCAGGCGTTCGTATCGCTACCGTACAGAGTGGCGCTGTAGCTTCGTTTTGGTTCTTCGCTGATGCAATCGCCTTGGCTGATTGGGCCCCAAGTTGGCTGCTCTAGGTTTTGTCCGGTTTTGGGGGAGCAGGCGATGAGAAGGTTGAGCAAGCCAAAGACTAAGGCGCAGACATAGGTTTGGCGTGGAGCATAAAGAAAGAGCATCGAGTTCTTCGAAAACAATTGGGCCGCCTAGTCTCAACCCTGCCCCCATTTGTGGCAAATGGTTTCTAGTTGAGTGTTGAGTTGCTGGTTACCCTGGGATGGCCGCGCGAGTGAGGGGTGTTACCTTGTTTTGAGGGAAAAAGGGTAAAGGCATAAAGAGTCAAAGGTTCGGTTGTGCAGATGTTGGCACTCTACTTTGGTTGCATGAAGCAAAGTGCCAACGTCGATTTGAGTCTCTAGGATAAGGTTTCTAGTGATTTTGAATCCCAATCCTCGAGCTCATCCAGACGCCCATCTTTGATCTTGCGCGCCCACAGCGGATCTTGTAGCAACGCGCGGCCAACAGCGATCATGTCGAACTCACCTTTGTCGAGCCTCTCTACGGCTAGCGCAATGGGTTGTGTCTTTGACGCTTCTCCTTGGAAGCTACCAATGAAGTCCGATGACAGCCCTACAGAACCCACGGTGATGGAAGGCAACCCCGTTAATTTCTTGCACCAACCCGCTAGGTTTAAGCCGTGCTCGCCATCTTCTTCTGCAAATTCCGCTTCCCACCAACGACGCTGGCTGGCGTGTAAAACATCAACGCCAGCATCCACAAAAATCTTCAGAAAAGCTTCTAGCTCTTTGGGTGTTTCGGCTAAACGCGCGCTAAAATCTTGCTGCTTCCATTGTGACCAACGCAGGATGATAGGCATATCTGCGCCCACTTGAGCGCGGGTTTCGGAGATGACCTCTCCTGCAAATTTCGCGCGTTCTAAAAGGTTGCCGCCATACTTGCCCGAGCGAGTATTCATGACGCCCCAGAAGAACTCATCGATCAGGTAACCGTGAGCACCATGGATCTCAACACAATCAAAGCCCAGTCGGGCCGCATCACCAGCCGCATTGGCATAGGCCATGACCATGTCTGCCACTTCGCTGTCGGTGGGCTCGGGTTGAACTTGCTTGCCTGTATGCGTGCGTCCAGATGGGCTATCAGAGATGGCGTCTGGCTCTGGACCGGTACCCGCCGTGCGCATCATGCCGACGTGCCAAAGTTGGGGGCCGATTTTTGCTGGCGTTTGGTGTACGCCCTCGACCACGTTAGCCCAACCCTTAAGCGCTTGCTCCGTGTGGAAGTTGGGTACGTTCACGTCGTTGGAGGCGCCGCCCCGGGAGATGGTGGTGCCTTCGGTAATAAGCAGTCCAACCTCAGCATCGCCGCGGCGCTGGTAGTAGTCGGCAACGTTCTGGCCGGGTATGCCGTCCGGTGAGAACGATCGGGTCATGGGCGCCATAACGATCCGGTTAGGAATGGTCATTCCGCGAATGGTCATGGGTTCGAATAAGGGGGAGATATCAGGCATTGACGGTTCCTTAGTTAGCTAGACGAGCTGAACGGGGCGTTGATTAGACCCAAGCCGCTCATTCTGCCATGGCATCCTAGGTTGGCCTAGCAAATGGGTTGGGCTTGGCTTGGTTTTTTTTGCCCAAAATGGGGAATTCTCCCCAATTGCCATTGTCCTAGAGCTTGGTGCCGGTATCCTGTTGCGGGTTACGCCGGTGGTATCATTTATCGGTGGTACCGAATAGTGGTGCCTAGCAAGAGGGCCGCCTGATCTCAGACTCAGAGCGTCGAATCAGGCCCAACATAAAAAACAAAAATATCTGGAGCCCAACATGAACTTCAAGACCGTTTTTCCCTGGATCCTCGTCGTTTTCATCGCCTTTGTCTTTATCCAATCGTTATTTTTCAAATTCGCTGGTTCCGAAGAAACGGTGATTATCTTTAATACCATTGCGGATTGGATGGCCGGTATCGATATTCTCAGCGGTATCGCCGAGCCCTTTAGGCACTATGGTGGCTGGGCGGTTGGGCTCACGGAGCTGGTTGCCAGCATTTTGCTCCTTATCCCTAAGACCAGACTTTGGGGGGCCGTTCTTGCGTTGGGCACAATCAGCGGCGCCATATTCTTCCACTTGTTTACGCCGCTAGGTGTAGATCGCGCGGTGGATACCATGGGTAACACCGATGGTGGGGTGCTGTTCTACATGGCCTGTGCGGTTTGGGTTGCCAGCGCCATAACTATCTACTTAAACCGTCCTGCTGCGCGTCACCTCTAGGTGCGCAGCTTTGTTATGCAGCAGTATCTTCAGGTGATGGCTTTGGCGCTCGCCTTGATCGGTGCTTTGTTCGCGCCCCTAGTAAAGGCCGATTTGTTTGATATCGAGTGGGACCTGCGCAGCGACAAAAAGGGCATTCAGGTTTACACCGGGGATGTTGATGGCTCTAAGCTCAAGGCGGTAAGAGCCACTATGGAGGTTGAGGCAAGCCTAGGTGAGATTGTTGCCTTGGTCCGTGACCCTCAGGCTTGTCCGAAATGGGCAGAGCTGTGCAAGCTATCCGAACACATCGAGGTGACATCAGAAACCGAGATGTTGGTGTATACGCTGAATGACCTACCATGGCCCGTATCGGACCGCGATGCCGTTGCGCAAATCCAATGGCGCCAAGACCCACAGACCCTGAGGGTTGAGATGTCGGCAATTGTAACCCCCGAGGGCAAGCCGCGGCGTAAAGGGACCATTCGTATAGGCTATGGCGTGACCGGATGGAGCTTTACCCCCCTTGGCAACGGCAGGGTGGCGGTTGAGAGCCTAGCGCATTTAGACCCGGGGGGCGCAACGCCAGCTTGGCTAACCAATCGTTTGCTCGTGGATGCGCCGCATCAAACCCTAAGCAATATGCGGGAAATCTTGAGCAGTAAAAAATACCAGGGTTCAACCTTTGATTTTTTGACAGAACCAACAGGGTCCAACACACCCGAGTGAACATTCCACCTTTTGAGTTCTGGCACCCGAGGATATTCGAGGCGCCTTACTATCTGTACCTATTGGCTCGCTGCGCATGGCGACGTTTGCCGATAAAATACTTGGCCAAAGCCAACTACGCGTTAGATCATGGTGAGCTGGGTCTAGGCTCCAAGCAATCGACCCAAATGGCCTTTGACCAGAGCCGATTTTTACCCTCAATTCTGCTTGAGCCCAACGATCCAGATCGTACCAACCAAGCTCGAGACTTCGCGGGTCAATTCGACTACCCAGTCATTCTCAAGCCGGATATCGGGGCCGTGGGTAAAGG
>CALHVX010000037.1 GCA_938036875.1 uncultured Pseudomonadales bacterium | reverse complement strand
ATCTAAGGTTTCTCGAACTTGGTGATCAGTAATCAACACGCCAATATTACGTTGCGCCAGGTCACGTATTTCTTGTTTGATATCGTTGACAGAGATGGGGTCAACGCCGGCAAAGGGCTCATCTAACAAGATGAAGCTGGGTTGCGTTGCCAATGCTCTGGCAATCTCTAGGCGTCGCCGTTCGCCACCGGATAGCTGCTCACCGAGGGTGGTTCGGATAGGGGTGAGACTGAATTCATCTAACAGCTCGCCGAGCAGCGTTTTACGCTCTAACTTGGTGAGCCCAGAGCGCAGTTCTAGAATGGCCGTGATGTTGTTTTCGACGCTGAGCTTACGAAATACGCTGGCTTCTTGCGGTAAATAGCCAATACCGGCGCGGGCTCTTATGTGCATGGGCGCGTGAGTGAGATCTCTGCCGTCTAGCTCGATGTTGCCCGAGTCGGCTTTCAGCAGACCCACAATCATATAAAAGCTGGTGGTTTTCCCTGCACCATTGGCCCCCAGCAAACCGACTATCTCACCGCTACTCAGGCTCAAGCTGATGTCGGCAACCGCGATCTTGCTGCCGTAAGTCTTGCGCAAGTTTGCCGCGCTGAGTGTGGCCATATTGGGTTGGGCGCCTTAAGGTTTAGATTGAGAATCGAGATGGAAAGCTTAACCTGAAAGTTGGGCTTAGGTCGCTTTAGGGTGCCAGCTTGGTTGTGCCATCAGGCATGATCACCATCTTGATTGGGCCACTGTTAGGTTTTGAGGCGGCGTTAACCTTGCCGGCCACGATGTCGTACTTAATGCTGTTACCCGTGATCTCATTGCCTTCTTGGGTTAGAAACGCGTGGCCTTCTAAATCTAACAACTCGCGTTGGGTGTGGTAGGTGATGGTATCCGCGTGTGCGTTCACTTCACCTTCTTCCAGATTCAGTTGCTGCTTGTAGCGCGCCGGGCTGGTGTCGTCCCCGAAGAAGGTAATGCGGGTAACCTTTTTATCTTTACGTTGAATGATCATGCGCTCTGCGGTAACGCGCATGGTGCCTTGGTCAACCTGCACGTTGCCGCGATAGATCGCTTGATTATTTTTCTGGTCAAACTCGCCATCGTCGGCACGAACAACAATTGGTGCATCCGCATCTTCCGGCAGTGCCCGGGCGCTGGTTGAACTCATGGCGCTGAGCACAGCAACAAGCAGTGCGATGCATAAACCGCCACGGGATTGGGCTAGTGAGGTAAGCGAAAAATAATTTGGGGTCAGCATGAAGGATACGCGCTCAGATCATTTAAATTGGTCGATCAAAATAATAGTTTGCACTCGGCTGGGTGGTTCAGAGGCAACCTTTAAGGTTGCGTCCGCCATGTTTACGGCTAGCCCGGTGCCGGTTGTTCGTCCACCTTCGGTGTCAATCATAACACTGTCGTTAGTTTGGGCGAATTGACGATCTGGATAGACGTATAAGGTCGGAGATTTCAACTTGAGAAACCGGCCGTCCGGCAATTGTTGGAGCAGCGCAACGTCCTCGCGCAGATACACCACCTCTTCGATGTTACCGCCAGGGCTAGGTTCGCGGCGGATGAACCCTTGCTTGGCTTTGACCTTCCAGGGTGCTTGAGCATCACCCTGCAGCAGCAACACCGGATCAGACAGACGCGTCATACCGGCGGTTTCAAAGTGTCGAACATGCTCAGATTCGAGCACGTACTTCAAGTCGCCGCTGTCTGTGTATTGAGTAATCTGTGCGTCAAGCATGTACAGGTCCGGCTGCCCAATGAAGGCGCTGGGCAGAGGCTCTGCAGTGGCTACGATCGCGGTTGGGGGACGCCAGACCAACCAAGCGAGAAGTAGTAAAGCTAAGGTTAGTGCGACTAAGCGCACCCCGCTGGCAAAGGTCATCGCGCGCAGACCAAGGGTACAACAAGCGTTGATTGGGCCCGAAGCCGCTTAAGCTGTTGCTTGATTAGTAGGGCCATTTGTCTTGGGCACGGAGCAACAACTCCGCGAGTTCAGCGGCCACACCTTGACCACCGGCGCGTTGGGTAATGTGTGCGGCATGCTGTTGCGCCGCTGGATGACCGTTCGGGACGCTGATTCCAAGGCCGCACCGCTTAAGCAAAGGGATGTCGGCAAGGTCGTCGCCAACACAAGCCACTTGGGCATCGGTGAGTGCTAAGCGCTGCAGTAGATGTTCGTAGTCGGGTTCTTTGCCTCGTTTGGCCTCGCTACCCCGCTCACTGCCCTGATATAACAGGGATATCCCAAGCTCAGCTGCGCGTCGCGCCACCATGGTTGACTCGCGACCGGTAATTATCGCCACCTCTATGCCCTGGGCTTGGAGCAGTTTGCAGGCGCTGCCATCTTGGACGTGGAAGGCTTTGATCTCATCACCAGCGCTGGTGTAGACAATCTTACCGTCGGTCAAAACGCCATCCACATCGAACACAACCAAGGCAATAGGTTGAGCGGCGGCAAGCGCGTGTTCCGAAAAAGCCACGTTAGAAAGGGACACGGTTTGAAAGATTCATTTGGAGCGGCTCCCTGCTTAGGCTTGGAATATGAGCAAAACGTTGTAACCGGTCCAGGCCAGCAGCAATACGGCGCCTTCAAATCTCGTGATCACGGCCCGAGAACCGATACCGTAGGCAAACAGCGCCAACAACATGGTTAAAGCCACCATCATGCCTGCATCGCGCCAAAGCGCGAGATGGCTAAGCCCAACGGGCGCGACCAATGCAGGTACTGCCAGGACCGCCAGGATGTTTAAAATGTTGGACCCAACCACATTGCCAATAGCGATGTCCGGGTGACCTTTAAGCGCCGAGCCAACGGTGGCGGCAAGTTCGGGCAAGCTGGTGCCGATGGCAACTATGGTTAAGCCGATGACCATATCGCTCACGCCGAGATCTCGCGCCACCTGCGTTGCGGCCCAGACCAAAACTTGGGCGCTCAGGATTAGCGCAAGCAGGCCAACAACCAGCCAAAAGATAGCCTGACGTTGATTTAGCTGAGGTAGTTCATCAAGTTCATCCGCTAAGGGTTCAGGTTCGCCGGCCTCTTTTGCAGCCCGCTGGTTAACTACCAAGCGATACATGATCATGGCCAGGCCCGTCAGCAAAAAGACCCCATCAAGCCGGGTTAACTCTAAATCGAATAGCAGCACAATGGTTAGGGTGGTGGCACCCAGCAGCCAAGGTAGCTCGGTGCGCAGCACGTTGGGATTAAAGGGTAGCGGGGCAACCAAGGCGGTGATACCCAGTACCAAGCCTATATTGGCGATGTTAGAGCCAATGGCGTTGCCTACAGCGAGCAGTGGTTGGCCCTCCAGCGCGGCCGCTAGAGAAACTAAAATTTCTGGTGCAGAAGTGCCTACCGATACAACGGTAAGACCAATGAGCATTTTTGAAACGCCGAGATTGCTGGCAGTGCTGGCCGCGCCTGACAAAAAACGGTCAGCGCTCCAAATTAAGGTTACAAAGCCAAGCAGCAGGGCGAGGTAGGGGAGCCAAGTCACGTTGAGTAGATGGGTTCTTTGTTAGCGAATGAGAGATACTCGATGGGTAACTTTAATCCCTCTTAAGGTAATTGGCCAATTGGTGCTTTATATTAGCCGGATAGGCGGTCCGACACAGCGCAGCTTTAGCTGTTTTGAGTGTGACTTTTTGCCATTATCTCGCTTTCAATCGTGTTGCAGTACCTTATGGACCAGGACAGTTTGATCGAAATCTCCGGATTGCGCTTTTCGCGTGGTGATCGTGTGATTTTTGATGGTATCGATATGGCCATTCCAAGAGGGCAGATATCCGCCATCATGGGGCCGAGTGGCACCGGTAAAACGACGTTGCTGCGTATTATTGGCGGTGAGGTGAAGCCCGATGCCGGCGAGGTGCTGGTGGGTGGCTATGATGTCTGTCGCCTCAGTCGTGGCGAGTTGTTTGAACTGCGCAAAGACATCGGCATGCTGTTCCAGTCCTCTGCCTTGTTTACCGACATGTCGGTTTTTGAAAATGTGGCCTTTCCTTTACGCGAACATACCGAGCTTGAAGAGTCAGCGATTCGCGACCTAGTGCTGATGAAGCTCAATGCGGTGGGGTTGCGTGGGGCACGGGATCTAATGCCTAGCGAGCTCAGCGGTGGGATGGCTAGACGGGTTGCTTTGGCCCGAGCTATTGCGCTGGACCCAGCGCTGATCATGTACGATGAACCCTTTACCGGCCAAGATCCGATTGCGATGGGTGTGTTGTTGAGTTTGATCCGGCGCATGAGCCAAGCGCTAGAGATCACCAGCCTGCTGGTTTCCCACGATATTCACGAGACGGTTAGCATCGCGGACAACATATTTTTGCTTGCGGATGGCAAGCTGATCGCCCACGGCGATCCGCAGTCGTTGCGCGAGCATCCGGCTCAAGACGTTCAGCAGTTTATGCATGGCGAGCCAGACGGGCCGGTGCCTTTCCACTACCCCTCAGATGACTATATGTTTGATGTGTTGGGCAACTCGGTTTGACCAGGGACTACCTGCGTCGCCTTGGCATTGCTGGTCTAACCGGTTTTTCTAACTTAGGCCGGGCAACCGTGCTATGGGCGCGAGCCATGTGGGGTTTACCCCGTTGGGCTGACGTTGGTTTGCTAACCCGGCAGATGTACCAGGTTGGGGTCCAGTCGATCATGATCATTGTGCTCTCGGCTTTTGCCATCGGGGCCGTGTTGTCGCTGCAGTTTTATACCCAGCTTGCCAATTTTGGCGCACAGGACTCCGTTGGGGTTGGATTGGCGCTGGTGCTGCTGAGAGAGCTGGGTCCAGTGGTTACTGGCCTGTTGTTTGCCGGTCGCGCTGGGTCAGCCATCACGGCTGAAATTGGATTAATGAAGACTACCGAGCAGCTTTCCAGCATGGCGATGATGGGGGTTGACCCCTTACACCGCGTACTGGCCCCCAGACTTTGGGCTGGTATGATCTCTTTGCCACTTTTGACCCTTATATTCAACGCAATAGCCATATTTGGCGGGGTTGTGGTGGGTGTGCACTGGCTGGGTGCTGATGAGGGCAGCTTTTGGTCCGGTATGCAAAATGCTGTAGATATATGGAACGATTTTGGCAAAGGGATGATCAAAGCACTAGTATTTGGCGTTTTGGTGTCCTGGATCGCAGTGTTTCAAGGCTACGACGCTGAGCCCACGGCGGCTGGAATCTCGGCAGCAACCACTCGGACCGTGGTGTTGTCCTCTATTGCCATTTTGGCTACGGATTTTGTTTTGACTTTAGGCATGTACGGAAATTTTGGTTCATGAGAATGCGCACGATTGAAATCAGTGTTGGGGCCTTTGTGGCTGCAGCCATTGTTGCCATGGTGTTTTTGGCGGTGCGAGTCAGTGGCGTCAGTTTTGGGGCCGAACAAGAAACCTATAAGCTCAAAGCGCGGTTTGATGAGGTTGCCGGCTTGCGGCGACGTGCGCGAGTTAGTATTGCCGGGGTAAACGTCGGGCGGGTGGCGGATATCCACGTTGATATCGCCTATGGCGAAGCCATTGTTACCCTGGAAATTGATGGCAAGCCTGGTGAGCTAAGCATTGATACCGGCGCAAAGATACTCACCGAAGGCATTCTTGGCGCACGCTACATTGGCCTGCTGCCAGGTGCAGATGAAGAAATGTTAGAAGCTGGCGACACCATTAGCGAAACCCAAGGTGCGCTGGTATTGGAAAATTTGATCGGTGACTTTGTCACCCGTATGGGAGCGTCCTAGTGTTAAGACTCGGTGTAAATGTCCTTAGTGTTGTATTCAGCGGTGCGTTGGCTGTTGCGGGTTTGAGCGTCAGCCCGTTGGTGCTAGCCGATGCTGTAGTCAGCACAGAAGCAAAGTCGGCTCAAAGTGAGGCGCAGCAAGTGGTGAATCAATCCACCCAAGATATGTTGGCGTTGATTGAATCGGCTAAAGGCTATGCAAAGCAGGAGCCAGAGCGTTTTTACCGCGAGGTAGAGGCCGTGCTGGCGCCGGTTGTCGATTTCCGGGCTTTCTCTCGAAATGTCATGGCCGCAAGCTACAAGCGCGCGACCTCGGAACAGCGTGAACGCTTTGCGGAGTCATTCAAATGGGGCTTGGTGCGAACCTACGCCCTGGCATTGACCGAGTTTAGTGGCGGCGACATTGATTTGGTCAAAGATACACGCCCATCGGACAACCCCAAGCGGGAGCGGGTGAAGATGGAGATCAAGACGAGCTCTGGTGATGTCTACCCGGTGGTTTACTCTCTGCGGTTAAACAAAGCGGGCAAGTGGGTGGTATACAACTTAGTGGTTAACGGCGTGAATATGGGGCTCACCTTCCGCAGCCAGTTTAAGTCGGCGGTCAACGACAAGCAGTACAAAGGCGATCTGGATAAGGTGATCGACGCATGGGCCACTGGTTTAGAAGAGGTAAGCCCGACCGGTGCCTAATCCGGTCTGAGTTGCTCTTCTTAGGCTCTTTTTAGGCGTTTCTATTCATGCGTTTGCATTCATGCGTTTGTTTTCATGCATTGTAGTGCGACTCCAACCCTGGTCGAGCTAATATGACACAAGCTGTTACGCCAAGTACTCTGGACCACTTTGCAGTGTCTGGCGAGATTGATGCGACCAACTTCAAGAGATGGCAAGGCCAAGGTGAGCAATATATCCAAGGCAGTGCTCAACCGGTTGTCCAGATCGATCTAGCAGGTCTTGAGCGGTCGAACTCAATGGCGGTGGCGTTGTTGCTAGCTTGGCTGCGTTGCGCTGATTCCCAAGGTAAAGCATTGCAAATTGCACAGGTACCTCAGTCGCTTCGATATATCATCGATTTTTCTGGATTGACCGAAGTATTGTCGATCTAGCTAGCACCGCATTGGCGAACGATTTTCACCACCGACTTTAATTACCCACTTTGATAACCTGAGTTGATAGATATGGAACAGCAAATTGAACAATTGTTGTTGGCGGAGTTCGCCGATGCGCAGCTGCAGCTGGCGCTAGATGGCAACCGAGTTAACATCGACATATGCCACGCGAAGTTTGCTGATATGTCTCGAGTCCAGCGCCAGCAAGCGGTCTATGCTTGCATCAACGAGCTTATCACTAGCGGCGAATTACATGCGGTGACCATTGTGACCCGGGTACCCGACTAAACCTCAGCACAGGTACTGTTGCGATGGATAAGCTGTTAATCAAAGGTGGTGCCCAGCTCAGGGGCAACCTGCGGGTGTCTGGGTCAAAGAACTCGGCACTGCCAATTCTGGCTGCGAGCCTGCTGGCGGATGGTCCGGTCACTATTGGCAACGTGCCCCATCTGCACGATGTCACCACTATGATCGAGTTGTTGGGTTGCTTGGGCGTTAGCGTGCTGCTGGACGAAAAGATGCGGGTCCAGGTCTCCAACGCAGACCAACGCGCGGTGTATGCACCTTACGAGTTGGTGAAGACCATGCGCGCTTCGTTTTTGGTGGCAGGACCTCTGTTGGCTCGGCATGGTGTGGCTGAAGTCTCACTGCCAGGCGGTTGCGCTATTGGCTCGCGTCCCGTTGACCAGCACCTCAAAGGTTTTGCTGCCATGGGTGCACAGATTGAGTTGGTGGATGGCTATGTCAAAGCCAGCGTGCCAACGCGTCTGCAAGGTGCGGATTTCACCATGGACTTGGTCACGGTCGGTGGCACCCAAAATCTCATGATGGCGGCAACCTTAGCGCAGGGGCAGACCATCTTGCGCAACGCCGCGCGAGAGCCTGAGGTTGTTGATGTTGCTAATTTTTTGATCGCATTGGGGGCCAAGATTGAGGGAGCAGGAACCTCAACCCTGGTGATCGATGGTGTTGATGCGCTTAATGGTGGGGACTACAACGTCATGCCTGACCGGGTTGAGGCGGGCACCTATCTGATTGCGGCAGCCGCCACCCGTGGCCGGATTAAGCTGCAACATGCCGCCCCGCAAACCTACACCTTGGTGCTCGACAAGCTGCGTGAAGCAGGTATGGATGTGCAAACGGGACCAGATTGGGTGAGCTTGGATTCGCATGGTAAGCAACCCAAAGCGGTGGATATTGAAACTGCCGAGTACCCTGGTTTCCCCACGGACATGCAGGCCCAGTTCATGGCGCTTAACGTGGTTGCCCAGGGCGCCAGTCGGGTTGTGGAAAACATCTTTGAAAATCGTTTTATGCATGTGCAAGAGCTAATGCGCCTCGGCGCTCAAATCGAGCTAGAAGGGCCCTCCACCGCAGTGGTAACCGGGGTTGATGAGTTGCATGCTGCGCCGGTAATGGCCACGGATTTGAGAGCATCGTTCAGCTTGGTGATTGCGGCGCTTGCGGCCCAAGGGACAACCCAGATCGACCGCATCTATCATATTGACCGTGGCTACGAGACCATTGAAGAGAAGCTGACCCAGCTTGGAGCGGTGGTCCAGCGTATCTCCTAATGGGGTTTGCACGGCGCTATTGCAAACGCTCTCGCTGAGAGGGCCGCCTGCCGGTTACAATAGCAACGTTTTCTAGATTCCAAAGAACCAACCAATGAAGGATGCCTTGTGAGCCTCACCATCGCGTTAAATCGTGGTCGCATATTAAAAGAGTGTTTGCCGCTGTTAGCACGCTGCGGAATTGACGTGGGTGAAGACATCAGCGCTTCACGCAAGCTGGTTTTTGACAGCGTCTGCGGCAACTTCCAGTTGCTGATCGTTCGTGGGTCAGACGTGCCGACCTATGTCGAGCACGGTGCTGCGGACCTAGGTGTGACGGGCAAAGATACGTTGCTTGAGCACGATGGTGGCAGCGGTTACTACGAACGTTTAGATATGGGTATAGGTCGCTGTCAGCTGATGACCGCAGCCCCGGTTGGTGCGGATTTGGATTTACCGAAGCTGAGGGTGGCAACCAAATTTGTGCGGGTAGCACAAGACCACTACGCACGGCTGCGTCAGCCGGTGTCCATCATAGCGTTAAGCGGGGCGATGGAGATCGCCCCGGTGATGGGGTTGGCTGATTGCATTGTGGATATTGTGGATACCGGCAACACCTTGCGTGCTAACGGCTTGGAAGCCCTAGATAGCATCACCGAAGTCTCTACCCGATTGATCGTCAACAAAGCGGCGATGAAAACTAAATACGATGCGGTCGAAGCTTTGATCACACAACTGCGAGCTGTGGTCTAACCGATGAACCCAAGCGGTAACGAGCTGAAAATTGCACGCCTTGATAGTACCAGCGCCGATTTTGAAGACGCGCTAGCCGCGCGTTTGCATTGGGATGTTGCGGTTGATGGTGCGGTAAATCGCACCGCCGAAGAGATATTCAATCGTGTGCGTAGCCAAGGCGAGAGCGCGTTGCTGGAGCTGACCGCTCAGCTTGACCGCTGGCAGCCTCAAGCGGTTACCGACCTGGTTTTGTCTGCCGACGATTTTGCGCAAGCTTTTGCTTCGCTCCCCGGGGCTCAAGCCGACGCACTGCAGCATGCTGCCCAGCGCATACGCGACTACCACAAGCATCAGCTAGACAGCGAGTTTGAGTACACGGACGAACTAGGCAACCGCTTAGGCCAGCGTGTGACCTCGTTAGATAGCGTTGGCCTATATGTTCCCGGTGGCCAAGCGGCATACCCTTCTACGGTGCTGATGACGGCGGTTCCGGCCAAAGTGGCGGGCGTTGAACAGCTTGTTATGGTTACGCCAACCCCTGGCGGTGAGCCTAACCCGCTAGTGCTGGCGGCTGCGCATGTTGCAGGTGTAGATCAAGGCTTTGCTGTGGGTGGTGCACAGGCCGTGTCGGCGCTTGCGTTGGGTACCGCGGGTCTTCCTCGGGTAGACAAAATTGTTGGGCCGGGTGGCGCGTACGTCGCCGCCGCCAAGCGTTTGGTATACGGCTTGGTTGGCATCGACTCCATTGCCGGTCCTAGCGAGGTGTTAGTGATCGCAGACAAAACCACACCGGTTGAGTGGGTGGCGTTGGATCTTTTTTCTCAGGCTGAGCACGATGCGGCTGCGCAGTCCATTTTGGTCAGCAGTGATGCGGACTATCTGGATGCGGTTGCGGGTGAGATGCAGCGTTTGTTGGCCGCCCAACCTCGTGCTGAAACCATTGCTCAATCATTGCAGCAGCGGGGCGCCTTGATCTTGGTACGCAACAGCGATGAGGCCATTGCGGTGGCCAATCGTGTTGCTCCTGAGCATTTGCAGCTAGCGGTGGCTGATGCAGAGAGGTTGATTCCACAGGTGCGGCATGCAGGGGCTATTTTTGTTGGAGCGCGTAGCGCTGAGGTATTAGGTGATTATGTGGCGGGCCCGTCGCATGTGTTGCCGACTTTTGGTACCGCGCGCTTTTCCTCGCCACTCAGTGTGTACGATTTTCAAAAGCGTACCTCGGTTATCAACATATCTGAGCGCGGTGCTCTAGCTTTGGGTGCCGTTGCTGGCGAGTTGGCTGACGGTGAAGGTCTGGCAGCGCATGCCAGCGCAGCGCGCGCTCGGATGACCAACCGCTAAGTCTATTGGGTTTGCGGGCGTAGCGCGGTGGTTGCGGTTAGATCCAGCGACTCGTTGTTGCGGCTGATGTTCAGCACTACTTGTGAGCCAGGATCTGCGGCGGCAATTTGTTGGCTAGCTTGGGTGGCATTGGTGCTCGGTTCGCCATCAACGGCCAGCAAAAGATCACCACTTCTCAGCCCCGCTCGATAAGCTGGCCCGCCCTGTAACACGCGATTCACGCGCAACCCTTGGCCCGTTGGGAGGGATGCGCCAAGCTCGATACCCAGCCAGCCGCGCCTGACCAAACCGTCATCGAGCAAATCTTCGAGCACCGCTAGTGCGGTTTCTACCGGTATCGCAAAGCCGATGCCGGAGGAGCCCCCGGAACGCGAAAAGATTAAGGTATTGATCCCGATCAGCTCGCCTTGTGTGTTGATTAACGCGCCGCCAGAGTTACCTGGATTGATGGCAGCGTCCGTTTGCAGGAAGTCGCTGTAAGGTGAGGGTGTGATGCCCATGCGACCTTTAGCGCTGATGATGCCGGCCGAGACCGTTTGCCCGAAACCGAAGGGGTTACCAATGGCTAGAGCTACGTCGCCCACCTCAACAGCGGTGACTTTGCCTGTGCGTATCGCGGGCAGGTCGCTGGCCGCCACTTTGATCACCGCAAGATCTGTCTCTGGGTCAGAACCAACCAAGGTTGCGGTGGTAGCTTGGCCGTTGTGAAAGGCGACGAGGACCTCGTCAGCGTTGGCCACAACGTGGTTGTTGGTGATGATGTAACCGTCTTCGCGAACAATGACGCCAGAGCCAAGCGAGCTAGAGCGGCGACCGCCACCACGCTGCTGGAAGTTTTCGCACCAATCACGAAAGCGAGGAATATCGCAGATGGCCGGTTGCGTGATGGAGGTGGTGTAGATATTGACTACTGCCGGTTGCGCTTGGCGAACGGCGCTGGCGTAGCCCGGGTTGCCGGTGGTGGTATCGCGAGCCAGGAAGATGACGGCTAACCCAACCAGGGCGCCGATGATGCCAGGGATAGCAATGTAGCGAATAATGTTTTGCATGGTTCAAGTTTGGCATCGGTGGTGCAAGGCAACAAGGGCTGCTACAGACCGACCCATGGTGTTGGGGCGGGCTTGCTAGCATGGCTATGGGCTCGGATTGCCCTGAAGTATGATTGCCCAGAAGTGTTATTGCCCTGGCGTGTTATTGCTAAGGTGCAAGCCAGCGGCTAAAGTCCGCGCGGCGTTTGTTCAACGGTGTAGTTTGGTGCGACCCTCACAACGGTATCAACAGCAGGTTAATGCAGGAGAGCTAAATGCTGACGAGATGCAGCAAGCGGTAGCTCTGCGTTTTGATGATTTGGCCGAGGCTCTGCAAGGGGCGGGTCAAGCGAAAAGCCGGTTTAGCCCTGCTGGAATCCTCGCGGCCCTGCGCGGCCAGGACAAGGTCAAAGCGCCAGTGCAGGGTTTGTATCTTTGGGGCAGTGTCGGCCGTGGCAAGACCATGTTGATGGACTTGCTCTATGAGAGCTTGCCTCAAGGCGTGGGCTTGCGAATGCACTTTCACCGATTTATGTACCGCGTGCACGCTGAACTCAACCAGCTATCGGGCACTGCTGACCCGTTGGAAAAGGTGGCTGACAGTTTTGCTGATCAGGCCCAAGTGTTGTGCTTCGATGAATTTTTTGTCTCGGATATCGGCGATGCCATGATTCTAGGGGAGTTGCTCCGCCATCTGTTCGATCGAGGCGTCACTTTGGTCGCCACCTCGAATGTGGAGCCGGTCAATCTCTATGCCAACGGGCTGCAGCGCCGCCGATTTCTCCCTGCCATCGATTTGTTGGAGCAGCATACGGAGATAGTGCACCTAGATAGCCCGGTCGATTACCGCCTGCGTGTGTTGAGCCAAGCCGAGATCTACCACTCGCCGCTTGACGCTGCTGCGCAAGTACAAATGAATGCCAGCTTTAAGGCCCTGGCACCCATGCACAGTGAGGAGAACGTAGAGCTGAGCATTGAAGGTCGCCCGATTATGGCGCTGGCGGTTGCAGATGACGTAGTTTGGTTTGATTTTCCGGCAGTTTGCATGGGCCCGCGCAGCGCAGCGGATTACATAGAGCTGTCACGGGAGTTTCATGCGGTTTTGATTAGCGGGGTACCTCGCTTCACCACTTCCCAGGAGGACGCTGCGCGACGTTTCATCTCATTGGTAGATGAGTTCTACGAGCGCAACGTTAAGCTCATCCTGTCCGCTGCAGTGCCTCTCACAGAGCTTTATGCTGGTGAGCGGCTACGCTTCGAATTCGAGCGCACGGTTAGTCGTCTAATTGAGATGCAGTCTCAAGATTACTTGGCGCGCCACCACCTGGCATAACCGCTTGTCTAAGCTTGACTCAGCGAGGGTCTACCTCGAGGGTCTACGAATCGGTTCTGAGTGGCAGCTTGAGAATTAGGGCCTTTCTTTGTTGTAAAGCCCCCATCACTTGGCTAATATTCGCGCTCGAAAATTTCCGTCCTGGCGGGAGGGTTCGTGGATGCGCTTAGGTCCCAGTGAGGGTACCAGTTGGGGGTCTACTTACCGTTGCGTGTTTGATGTCAGGAAACGGCAATAAATTGAATAATATCAAGAGCATAATCAGGTCAAATAGCCGATGAAAACCGTAAGTATGCGTGCCGAAGATGTACGCCGAAATTGGGTTGTGATTGACGCCCAGGACCAAGTGCTGGGGCGCTTGGCAACTGAGGTCGCTCGTCGGTTACGCGGCAAGCATAAGGCTGAGTACACCCCTCACGTGGATACTGGCGATTTTGTCGTTGTGATCAACGCTGACAAAGTGCGGGTTACCGGCAATAAAATGACGGACAAGATGTACTGGCGCCACAGTGGCTATCCCGGTGGCATCAAGTCCATAAGCTTCGAGAAATTGCGTGACGAGCACCCAACACGACCCATAGAAAAGGCTGTGAAGGGTATGTTGCCGCGCAATCCGTTAGGTCGGGCTATGTTTCGTAAGCTGAAAATCTACGCGGGTGCTGAGCATCCCCACGCGGCGCAACAACCGCAATCGCTGAAGTTGGATACCTAATACCATGGCCACACCTAGCCAAAACTATGGAACTGGACGTCGTAAAACCTCAACCGCGCGGGTCTTTATAAGCGCGGGTACGGGTTCGATTTCAGTAAATAAGCAGCCGCTCGACCAGTACTTTGGTCGTGAAACAGCTCGCATGATTGTTCGTCAGCCGTTGGAAGTCGCTGAGATGACCGACAAGCTGGATATCAAGGTCACCGTTGCTGGTGGTGGCGGTTCCGGTCAAGCTGGCGCCATTCGCTTGGGTATCGCCCGAGCTTTAGTCGAGCATGACGAAGCGCTGCGCAGCTCTATGCGTCGAGCCGGGTATCTAACCCGCGATGCACGTGCCGTGGAGCGCAAGAAAGTTGGCCTGCGCAAAGCACGTAAGCGGCCTCAATTTTCGAAACGCTAACACTTCCTACGAAAAATGGTGCTTTCAGTCCTGCTGGAACCACCTTTTGTCATGGTGGACGCTCAAATTGGTTAGTTTGGGCTATGTTATAAAGGCTCGCTGGATTTTGGGCCGCCCCATCTCAACAGCGAGCACTCGGTTGCCTCAGGCAACAGCTGAGGTCCTGGCGACTTAAATAAGTTGGTTAGGGCCCTAGATGTTGGCAGTTTAGGTGACAAAAATTAATAGCGTCAGGTGTACTTAAAGGTGCATGAAGGCAGATGACGCAAGAGATACGGGAGCCACACTGTTGAGTTCAAGCGCTGAGGATGCTAATTCCGGGGCACTAGCTAACCAGCCCCCCATAAATCAATCGCGGCGATACTTTCTCATCGGCGCTACCTCAACGGTAGCGGCAGCCGGTGCAGTCGGTGTTGCGGTACCTTTTGTTGGATCCTGGTTTCCTAGTGCTAAAGCACGGGCAGCTGGGGCACCCATTCGTGTTGATATCTCCAAGCTTGAGCCTGGCGCCGTGTTAGGCCCGATCCCTGCTTGGCGCGGTATGCCGGTGTTTGTTGTGCAGCGAGGCGAAGACGTTATCAAGCGTCTCGAAACCCAAACAGAAAACTTGGCGGACCCTGATAGTGCTCGCGCGGAACAGCAGCCCGACTACGCGGTAAACCCCTGGCGTTCAAAACGTCCAGAAATTGGGGTGCTGTTGGGTTTGTGTACCCATCTAGGTTGCTCGCCAAAGTATTACGGCAGCGTGCAGCCAGAGTCGTTTGACCCAGAGTGGCAAGGGGGCTTTTTCTGCCCATGCCACGGCTCGAAATTTGATCTGGCGGGACGAGTTGTGAAAGGGGTGCCAGCGCCCAGCAACTTGGAGGTTCCTCCGTACCGCTTTGAAGGCAACAATATCATCGTTATCGGTGAAGATGAGGCAACCAGCTAATGTCAGATTCTTCTTCGCAGCCATCATCGAACAAGCCCCCGCATGCCGGCGTCCGGTTTATGGAGTGGCTAGATGCACGTTTCCCAGCAACCGAGACCTGGGAATATCATCTTTCTAAATACTACGCCCCCAAGAACCATAATTTTTGGTACTTGATGGGTTGGATTGCTACCGTTGTTTTGGTCAACCAGTTGTTGACCGGTATATGGCTCACCATGAGCTATGTGCCCGACGGTGTGAACGCATTTGCCTCGGTTGAATACATCATGCGCGACGTCGAGTACGGGTGGCTGTTGCGCTACCTGCATTCCACCGGTGCCTCAGCCTTCTTCGTGGTTGTGTACCTGCATATGTTCCGCGGCATGATGTACGGCTCTTACCAAAAGCCGCGTGAGCTGATTTGGCTTATCGGTATGGCTATCTTTGTTGTACTCATGGCTGAAGGTTTCTTTGGTTACCTACTACCCTGGGGCAACATGTCGTTCTGGGGTGCACAGGTGATTGTGTCCTTGGTTGGTGCAATTCCCGTGATTGGCCCAGATATGATGGAGTGGGTACGCGGTGACTTCCTGATGTCGGATATCACCTTGAACCGATTCTTTGCTTTGCATGTGGTGGCGTTGCCACTGGTGTTGGTCATGTTGGTCTTTGTGCATTTCGTTGCACTGCATCATGTGGGTTCGAACAACCCAGATGGCATTGAGATTAAAGACCATAAGGACGAAAACGGTGTGCCCTTAGACGGCCTCCCGTTCTGGCCCTACACGGTCACACACGATATTCATGCAACGGTCATTTTCCTCTTTATCTTTTGTGCGGTTGTGTTCTTTGCACCAGAGATGGGTGGATACTTCCTCGAGAAGCCAAACTTTGAGGTGGCCAACCCGTTGAAGACACCGGAGCATATTGCACCGGTTTGGTACTACACACCGTTCTACGCCATGTTGCGAGCAGTGACTTATCCGCTGTTGGGTGTTGATGCCAAGTTCTGGGGCTTTGTGGTGATGGCTGGTGCGATTGTGGTGCCAGCATTGCTGCCTTGGTTAGATCGTAGTCCGGTTAAATCGATTCGCTATAAGGGCAACTGGTCCAAATGGATGCTTGGCCTGTTTGTGGTTGCTTTCTTCATCTTGGGTTACTTGGGTACGGTCACGCCCTCAACCTGGGCAACCATCTTGTCCCAGGTTTGCACGTTGATTTACTTTGCCTACTTTGTGCTGATGCCATGGTACACACGCATAGAGAAGACCAAACCTGTACCAGATAGGGTGACGTCACTATGAGGCCACAACAAAGCATGCGCCAAAAGCTGGCGAGCCTAAGCCTACAGTTGCTACTTGCTGTTGCTGCTAGTTTGGTATTTGCCGGAGCTAACGCGGCCGGTGGTAGTAACTACCCGATGGAAGCCTTTGATGCTGATCTTGAAGATTTGCCGTCTTTGCAAAATGGCTATCGTTTGTATGCCAACTACTGCTTGGGTTGCCATTCGCTTAAGTACCAACGCTACGAGCGCACTGCAGATGACCTGCAGATTCCGCACGAAGTGGCCCTAGAGCAATTGGTGTTTACCGGGCAGCTGATTGGTGGCTTGATGACCACCGCAATGGATCCCAACAAAGCGAAAGAATGGTTTGGTGCACCGCCACCAGATTTGACCATGGTGACACGAGTGCGTGGACCGGAGTGGGTGTACAACTACCTAAAGACGTTTTACGTTGATGAGACTCGACCTTTTGGGGTCAACAACAAGGTGTTCCCGAACGTGGGTATGCCACATGCGTTGCTAGAGTTACAGGGTGTTCAGCGTGAAGGTTGTTTGCAGGTGCCTGAGATTGCTGCCAATGGCGGTGAACGACGTGATCCGCTGGTGGCCGGTCAAACCATTACGCATGAACAGTGTGGTCTGCTGTACGTAGAAGAAGGTACGGGTTTGTACAGCGCTGAAGAATATGATGCAGCGATGTATGACCTAACCAACTTTTTGCATTATGTTGCGGAGCCTTCGCGACTTCAGCGTCAGCGCACCGGCGTGTACGTTTTGTTGTTCTTGATCATTTTAGGTGTCTTCACCTACTTGCTGAACCGAGAATTTTGGAAGGGCGTGCACTAGCCGTTCTGCCTGGGGGATTACGCTGCCTGAAGCTGTTCTAGTTGCTAACCCATTTAGCCACTAGACGGGTAGTCAAAAAATTTCGAACGCGACCAGCGCTTGTTCCCTCGCTGGTCGCCTCTATCATTGAATGAGACAAGCTCATGACACTATATTCCGACGCACGAGACCACTATTCCCATCGCGTACGCATGGTGCTGGCAGAAAAAGGCGTCACCATGGATATCGTGGATATTGACCCCAACGATAAGCCGGCTGATCTCGGCGAGATTAACCCTTACAACTCGCTGCCGACTTTGCTCGACCGTGAGTTGGTGCTTTATGAGTCTGAAGTCATCATGGAGTACTTGGATGAACGCTTCCCGCATCCACCGCTGTTGCCCGTCTACCCTGTACAACGGGCACTGTCACGCCTGTGGATTCGACGCGTAGAAAAAGAGTGGGGAGTTCGCTTGAACGTTCTCATGGCAGGTAAAGGTCGTGAGACGGTTTTAACCAAAGCACGTGATGAGCTGCGTGAGAGCATCATTGCTATTGCACCGATATTTGATGAAAAGCAGTTTTTCATGAACGATGAGTTCACCCTGGTCGACTGCTGTGTTGCACCGATTTTGTGGCGCTTAGAAGAGGTAGACATCAACCTGCCTGAGCGTTCAACCAAGCCGTTGCAGAAATATATGCAGATGATGTTTGAGCGTGAATCTTTCCGTGCAAGCTTGACCGAGGCTGAGCTGGAAATGCGCGAATGAAGTCCCAACGCCCCTATTTGCTGAGAGCGCTCTACGAGTGGATCGTGGATAGCGACACCACCCCTTACTTGCTGGTAAAGGTGGCGTCCGAAGACGTTGTTGTGCCCATGGAGTTTGTGCAAGACGGTCAGATTGTGCTGAACGTGTCGCCAAACGCTGTGCGAGACTTCCACATCGGGGATGATGCCGTTGCCTTTGACGGTCGTTTTGGTGGCCGCTCCTTTGACGTGTGGGTTCCGTTGGCTGCTATTGCTGCGATTTACGCCAAAGAAAACGGTCAGGGCATGATGTTTGACCGCAATGATTCACCGCAAGCGGCAGATGAGTCCAGCTCAGAGCAAACGGGTAGTAGCAATGAGTACGTGGAAGATGGCGAGCCGGTTGATGGCGCCATAGAAGGGGCCATAGAAGGATCTATCGAAGGATCCATTGAAGGTGCTGGCGAAGTGGGGGTACCTAAAGTCTCTTCTAGTACATCTGGGTCTAAAGCGCCGGTAAACCCCGCCAAGAGAACGCCCGCCAGTGGCGGACGCAGCCACCTCAAAGTTGTTAAGTAGGCTCTTTTTCGGGCGCCGTTAGCGCAACGCTTTCGGTGTCCATGTACTCGAACACCTTGACAATTTTTTGGACTCCATAGACGGACTTTGTGACCTCTACGGCTTGCGCCGCATCAGATCTAGGTACGGTGCCGAGCAGATAGACCACGCTGTTCTCCGTTACTACTTTGATCTGATTGGCATGGCTGTGCTTGTCCGCTAGCAGCTTGGATTTAACTTTGGTGGTGATCCAGCTGTCGTTTGTTCGTGCAACGTATGAAATGGGCCCGCCAATTTGGAGCTCGTTGTGCACCCGGCGAACCTGTTCCATGCTGCTTGCCACTTGTTCCGCTCGATCTTTAATGGCGGCGCTGGCGACTTGGCCGGCCAGCAGGACAACATCGTTGTAGCTGACAACGACAAGGTGTGCACCTTTGAGTCCACCCAAACTCTTTGAAATCTTGCGTTTGACCACTGTCTCTAGCATTTGATCATCCAGGATGGTGCCAGGTGTGCGCACCCTTGGGTCTTTGCTTAACGTGCCGCAGCTGCTGAGCAACGGAAACAGTAGGCACAAGCTCAGGGCCAGCCAGAGTTGTTCGATTGTGTGACGTTTAGGGGTTGTCTGAAAAAGCATCGCGAATCCAATCAAAAGTCCAAGCGTAGTTTGGCTTTGATACAGACACGACGTCAAATCGGCAATGGGTTGGTAGCTGTGCGTTGGCAAAACGGGCGAGGAAGATTTTGGCCGCTTTCAGCAGGCGTTGCTGTTTGGCACGAGTCACGCTTGCCGCTCCGCTCCCATAATGGCGGTTAGTGCGTAACCGCACCTCAACAAAAACCAGTACTGGCCCGTCAATCATTACCAGGTCAATCTCGCCGAATCGAGTGTTGAAGTTGCGCTTGAAACAGCGCAATCCAGCTTGGGTTAAGTGTTCGAGCGCCGCGGATTCGGCAAGGTGCCCTAAGCGTTGGGTCGCACTGGGCACCTTTGGCCTTAACGTGCCCCGGCGTTGCTGTTGGTATCGACTACGGTTGGCATTGGAACGAGCTTGCCATCGCTGACGACACCCCATTGTTGCTGGCGATGAAAGCGGCGGTCTGCATCGACCCATAGTGCCCCGGTGTTGCCCAGCATGCCTAAGTCCGTTGACACCTTAAGAATCGGAAGCCGGTCAGCAACCCGGTAAGCATCTGCGCCCAGTGCATAGAGCGACGACAGCGAGCTGCCTCTCAGGCTGAAGCTATCTTGCACGGTTTGCTGGAGCGGTTCGGTAAGCATGAGCCAAGGTAGCTCGCTAACCCGGAAGCCGGCCAGTGGCGCAATCTTTGCTCGTTTGGCGCCCCGCACGGTTTGAGAGCTCGCATAGACGGGCAGTTGGCTGGCAAAGTGAAATTTGAGCGCTGGGACCAAAGCGTTGGCTTGGGTGTTATCCATGATGGCAACCACGGCATCGAGGTCGGTGCGCGCTCGGGGTGTGAACTCGATGTGTGAGTCGATGAGTTGGTAGATGCGCTGTGAGCGCAGCTGGCTGGCATCAATGAACATCCCTCTGCCCACCGCCTCGGTGACGGTGCGGACATCAGCAAAGGGCTCTACGGTAAGGTTGTGCGGCCAGGAGCGACTGAGCTGGTTTGCGGCGCGTACCGCCCAGTCTTGCTCGTTGTGTAGCACCAAGATGCGTTCGTAGCCGTCGGCGACCAAGCGGGCAACCAAGGTGTCCGCTTCGTCTTCGATGGCCAAGCCCAGTTGGAATAGATTGTTTGAGGTGGTTTGGTTTTTTGCTAGATAGTTTAATCCGAGCACGGGCATGCTTGGGTTCAGGGCGTTGATGCGCTCCAGATTACCTTTGGCTAAAGGCCCCAAGACCACGTCTGCTTGCCATTGCTCAATTTGGCTAAAGGCTTGCTCGATAGGTTGTGCGTTGCTATCGAAAACCTCTACTTCAACCAGACCTTCGTTGTGCAGGTAGGCGCTTACAAAGCCATCGCGCACGGCTTTGCCTGCGGCAGCTAAAGGCCCGCTGAGCGGTAGCAACAGAGCAACACGCTGGGGTGCGGTGCTGGGTTGGAGAAGCTGTGCTAAGGCGGTAGGCCAAGGATACTGGGCTGGATGCGCACCGTTGCTGCGTTGCCAACGGCTGACGGCTACTTTTTGGTCTGCGCCACGAAAGCCAGAGACGGCGGCCAATTGTAGTTGCCACCAACCGCGTTGTACCCCCGGGGCTGTGGCTGCCAGGTTGGCCGTTTGATGCAGCGGTGTGCGGTTTACGTAGTGCCAGATTTCGTCGTTATGTTGTTGCTCAACACTGATCGGCTGTTGGTTGCCATCGCGTGCGCTAAGCGGCTCGGCTAGAGTTGCAACCGCCGGTTGCCGAAGTGGGGTGGCTAGGCTTGGTGCATCACCAGTCATCGTTGCCCCAGCTTGTTGGGTGATTTGGCCGTCTTCGGTGGGTTTAAGAATAGGTTCCGGTGGTGGTGCTAGGACCTTTATCGGCGGGTTGTCCCCTGGGTTGGTCATACCCATTAAGGTCGTTGCTGCGCACGACCAGTCTTGATTGGCGGCGCATAACCCACTACGGACGCGAGCGGTTGCGTTGGGGTTGCCGTCTCGGGCAGGAATGATTTGGTGCAGCGCGTTGGCTGCGTCTTCAAAGCGCCGTTCGTGCAGGGCCATAGTGGCGGCTACGCGATGGAAGGCAGTAGAGCGATCCGTTTGCGCTAGGTTGACGCCCGTGCTGGCAATGCGCGCAAAAGCATCTTTAGCGCCGGCATAGTCTTGTAGGCTTATGAAGCTTTGAGCCGCTTGTAGATAGAGACCTGCAGCAACGTTGGTCTGGCCTTGTTGGTGGCGTTGGGCTGCTTGTCGCAACAATTGTTGTGGCGTGCTTTGAGAGGCAACTTCAGGTGCTTGTGGGCTGCTGGGTGCTTGTGGCCTTGGGAGTGGCGTGCTTTGACAGCCAGCGACTGCCACAATGGCAACCAGCAAGGTGCTCGCCAGCCTCCCCACGCTGCCTAATGCTTTACGCTTGTGGCACGCTCTTGGCCGCACACTTGGTGACAACAAGGTGCTAGCGAGATCACCAACAGGATAATCAACTTTTTTTGTCTTTACAGGGTTTGCAATGCTCATGAACGGTAGTCTCTACGTTGTCGCCACCCCTATTGGAAACCTAGGTGACGTCACCCGTCGAGGGCAAGAAGTCTTGGCGGCGGTTACGACAATCGCCTGTGAGGATACCAGACGTACCGCTTCGCTGCTGGCACATCTAGGTATTGCCAAGCCTAAGCTGGTGGCATTGCACGAGCACAATGAAGACAGCATAAGCGAGCGCTTGATTGAACGGCTGCTGGGCGGAGAAGACGTAGCGTTGGTCAGCGATGCGGGTACGCCGTTGCTGTCGGACCCTGGCTTTTTACTGCTGCGACGTTGTTGGGATGCGCAGGTGACCTGCGTGCCCGTGCCCGGAGCGGCCAGCCCTATGGCAGCACTATCGGTTTGCCCGCTGCCTACTCATGAGTTCTTTTTTCAGGGCTTTTTGCCTGCCAAAGCCATGCGTCGGCGGGAGCGTTTGCAGGCCATGTTAGCGCGCGATAGCGCGGTGGTGTTTTTTGAGGCGCCGCATCGCATAGAGGCGTGCTTAGCTGACTTGAATGATCTTGCACCCATGCGTCGTGTATTTGTGGCGCGTGAGCTAACAAAACAATATGAGCACCTATTATGTGGACCGGCTAGTGAGGTGCTTGAAAGTTTGCAGCAGGCCCAGGCGGTGCGTGGTGAATTTGTTTGTGTCCTAGAAGGCGCGCAGCCCGTGCCGGTGGGTGAAGACGTGAGCGCGGAGCATCAACGTTTGCTGCAGTTATTGTGTGACGAGATGGGGCCTGCCCAAGCGGCTCGGCTGGTGGCGAGTTACACCGGCATGAAAAAATCTCGATTGTACGATTTAGCGCTCACCTTTAAGTCGGTTTAAATCACCCGTATACGCTCCTCGAACTACCTAAGTGGCGCCGTTCCCTGTTAGGCTGCGCTTGAGTCGGCCAGGCAGTCGCGGGTCTTGTGCAATTTTATTGGACAAAACCTGAGGAAAGTCCGGGCTCCATCGGACAGGGTGCCAGGTAACGCCTGGGGGGCGTGAGCCCACGGAAAGTGCAGCAGAGAGTAGACCGCCTAGCACTGCGGTGCTAGGTAAGGGTGAAAGGGTGCGGTAAGAGCGCACCGCGCAGGTGGTAACATACTGTGGCAAGGTAAACCCCACCCGGAGCAAGGCCAAATAGGAGTTCGCTTAGCGTGTCCGCGCAAGAACTCGGGTAGGCTGCTTGAGGTTGTCGGTGACGGCAATCCCAGATGAATGACTGTCACAGCAACTGACGCTTGTTGGTTGCTGCTACAGAACCCGGCTTATGGCCGACTCATTTTTATCGTTCCCGGGATCCCGGAGGCGGTGATCCAGGGGATGAAGTGAGCCACTTGGTTGCACTTTGCTATGCTCGGCGGTTTTTATATTCCATTTCGATCTAAAAAAACTCGTTCTCGGTCAGAAATAATCTCACTGTTAAAGTGAATTCTAGCTAGTGGCTCCTAGAGCATGTTTTCTCCGGTTTTTGCGCAGCCCCTGCGCAGGTTTTGCGAAAAAAAACCTTTAAATTCCTAGGCTTAGCTGAATGCAGCCGGTTGACTCCCAATCTAGCCCCTCTATAGTGCGAGCTGTGGGTAATTGTGGGAAAAAGTGGTCTTCTCGAGCGGTCCGGCGGTGCAAACCCTGGTTTCCGAAGAGATAGTCCTCCAATTTTCAGTCAACAAGCTTGCAGTCGCGTTCTAAAGACGCGTTTAGCAAGAATTTCGCTCTTGTTTGATGGCTGAGCATACCTAAACACCAAGCCTGGGACTTAAAAAGATCAATGTTTCGAGGAATTAGTAGCGCCAGTATCGATGCGAAAGGCCGAGTCGCTTTGCCGACCCGGTTTCGCGAGCTGGTGCGCCTGATTAGCGAAGGCAAGGTGGTGGTGACCATTGATATGCGCGAAAAGTGCCTGTTGCTGTACCCCTTGTCAGAATGGGAGATTGTGCAGCGCAAGTTAGAAGACCTACCTAACGTTGGGACCCAGGCGCGCCTGCTGCAGCGGTTGTTGATTGGTCACGCCACGGATATTGAGATGGACGGCAATGGGCGAGTGTTGCTGTCGCAAATGTTGCGCGACTACGCAGAGCTGGCCAAGCGTTTGGTTTTGGTTGGTCAAGGCAACAAGGTTGAATTGTGGGCTGAAGCTCAATGGGCCGAGCGGCGTGATGAGTGGTTGTCTCCGGATAGCAAAGCGCTGCTGAGCGAAAGTGATGAGTTTACAGGACTGTCGGTTTGAGCGATCTGCCCGATCAACCATCAAGCTCTGCTGCGGAATCTGGTAATACCGACACGCATGTTCCCGTTATGCTTGATGCGGCGTTGGATCACTTGTTAGGCGAGCACTCCCACGGGATATTTGTGGATGGCACCTTTGGTCGCGGCGGGCATGCGCGCGCGTTGCTACAGCGCATTGATGCCTCAAGCGTTTTGTATGTCATTGATCGCGATCCGGCAGCCATTGCGACGGCGTACGAGCTAGCAGCCCAAGACCCGCGAGTGCAAGTGGTGGAGGGGTGTTTCTCTAACCTAAAGGCCGAGCTTGCTGATCGCGGCGTAACCCAAGTTACCGGCGTCTTGTTGGACTTAGGTGTGTCGTCACCTCAGCTAGATGAAGCCCAGCGTGGTTTTAGCCTGCGGTTAGATGGTCCGCTGGACATGCGCATGACGGCTAGCGGCGAAACCGCTGCGCAGTGGCTTAACACAGCGGAGCCACATGAAATCATTCGTGTGTTGCGCACTTATGGCGAAGAAAAGTTTGCGCGCCGTATTGTGCAGCGTCTTATAGCCGCTAGGCCCTTAGAACGAACTCTACAGCTTGCAGACCTAGTGCGTGATGCCATTCCTAGAGCAACACAAAAGCCGGGTGGTCGACATCCAGCAACCAAGACCTTTCAGGCCATTCGCATATACATCAACGATGAGTTGGGAGAGCTAGAGCGTACCTTGCCAGATGCCTTTGAGTTGCTAGAGGTTGGTGGGCGTATGGCGGTTATCACTTTTCATTCCATCGAAGCGAGAATGGTGAAACGGTTCTTCAAAACCGGCTGCCAACCGCCGTCACCGCCTCGCCATTTGCCGTTGCGCGCTGATCAACTTCCCCAGCCTAAAGCCAAAACCGTTGCAGGTCCAATGCGGGCCAACGCGCTTGAGTTGGCGGATAACCCGCGTGCGCGCAGTGCAGAGCTGCGTGTGTTGGAGCGTTTGTAGTGGCTCGAACGGCGGTAAAAACCAAAAGCCAAACTAAGACGCCTGGCAAACGCAAAGCACCTGGCAATAAGACGCGAGCGCGTTCTGCACGACGTCCGCTGAGCGCCAAGCCAGCCGCACCCAAGCTGTTGGGTTTGCCGCTTGGTGTTATCGCGCTGGGTCTGCTCGGGTTGGTGATCGCCAGCGGTGTGCAGGTGGCCAGCAAAACTCACGAGGTGCGACGCTTGCACTCTCAGCTGGAGAGTATGGGCAAAGAGTACAACGCTCTGCTGGCAGAAAATTCTCGCTTAACCTTAGAGCGAGGCGCGCGTGCGTCATATGCCAGGGTTGAAAAAGAAGCATCTGAAAACTTGGCCATGCACTTTCCTGACCAAATTGTGACCATTACAGAAGGTGCGCCATGAAGATGTGGCGCCACTATTTGGTTGCCGGTCTATTTTTAACCGCCTGTGCGGGCATTGGCGCAAGGGTTGTTTTTCTGACGGTTACCGAACGCGACTTTTTGCAGGCCCAAGGGAATGCTCGCTCGTTACGCGAAGAAACCATTCCCGCTTACCGGGGTATCATTTATGACCGTGAGCATGAAGCGTTGGCGCTGAGCACGCCGGTTGCTTCCGTTTGGTCGGATGACAAACGAACACAGTGGTCGGCGAAAACCACTCGCCAAATAGCAAAAATTCTTGAGCTTGATGTTCATAAATTAGCCCAGCAGCAGCTTGATGCCGGCACCAGCAAATTTCGCTATCTTAAGCGCCGTGCTCCTTGGGCGCAGGTGCAGGCGCTCAAAGCGCTGGCGGTGCCTGGGTTGAATTTTGACCCTGAATACAAGCGTTACTACCCGGCCAGCGAAACGGCCGCGCACGTGGTTGGTATCACGGGTATCGACGACCTTGGTCTTGAAGGGGTGGAGCTGGCGTTTGATGATCGCTTGCGTGGACGTCCTGGACGTAAGCGCGTGTTGAAAGATCGGCGCGGCGACACCATCGAAAACTTAGCCTACCTAGAAGAAGCGCGTGGTGGCCAAGACCTCCAGCTGAGTCTTGATCTACGCCTACAATTTTTTGCCTACAGCGAGTTGAAGGCCGCGGTTGCTGGACACGATGCCAGTGCCGCCAGCGTGGTGATGCTGGATGCTCGAACGGGTGAAATCTTAGCGTTGGTAAACCAGCCGTCTTACAACCCCAATGAGGTGCAAACCTCAGATTACACCGGCAAGCGCAATTTAGCGGTAACCGATACCTACGAGCCAGGCTCAACAGTTAAGCCGTTCACCATTCTCGCTGCCTTGGAATCTGGGGAGTACAACAGCGCGACGCCAATTGAGACCGCACCTGGATATCTGCGGGTGGGGCGCAAACTGGTTGAGGATCCGGTTAATCGCGGCACCATTTCACTACAGCAGGTGCTGCAAAAGTCTAGTCAGGTTGGCATTGCTAAAGTTGCGCTTGCCTTACCAGACCGCGCTGTTTTTGACGTGTTGTCTCGTGCCGGCATTGGGGAGTTCATTGGCACGGGTTTGCCGGGTGAAGTGGTCGGCAGCTTGTCGGATACCAATATTCAAAACCCGGTAGTCAAGGCAACCATGGCTTATGGGTATGGACTTGCGGTATCTCCGCTGCAACTTGCCAGTGCTTATCTCACCTTAGCCAGTGGTGGCAAGCGCATTCCGCTGTCGATTATTCGACGTGACGGTGAGCCTCCGGCAACCCAAGCGTTTGACCCTGTACATACTCGCGCCGTGCTCGATATGCTCGAAACGGTGACGGCTGATGCTGGCACAGCACCTAAAGCTCGGGTTGCTAACTTTCGCGTGGCGGGCAAAACCGGCACGTCACGCAAACTCAGCAATGGTAGCTACGATGATGAACGTCATGTTGCCTTGTTTGCCGGTGTTGCACCGGTGGACGACCCGCGCATTGTCGTAGTGGTAGTGGTTGATGAGCCGCAGTCCGCAGCGGTTGGTGGCGGCAGCGTGGCAGCTCCGATTTTCTCTCGTATTGCTGCTCGCTCGTTACGTCTGCTTGGTGTGGCGCCACAGACACCCGTGGTCAATACGGCAGCCGTAGCCGCCAGCGATGGTGGTGCAACATGAGGTTAGCGTTAGCTGATTTGGTTCAAGGTTACGTGCAGGCGCCAACGTCTAGGGTTCAGGTTGATGGGCTGGTAGAAGACTCACGTCAAGTGGTGCCGGGCAACGGCTACCTTGCGCTGCAAGGGGCTGCTAATGATGGCCATGCTTATGTACCAGATGCGATTGCTAATGGAGCGGTGGCGGTCTTGGCCGAGCGTGCCATTGATGATCTACCGGTACCGGTTTGTGTTGTACCAAATTTAATGCAGCAACGCAGCGCCCTGGCTGCCCGGTCTTACGGTGATCCCAGCGCCAGCCTGAACAGCGTGGCGGTCACCGGTACCAATGGCAAAACATCCGTGGCCCACTATCTAGCACAGCTCACCCAAATGTTGGGTGAGCGTTGTGGTTACTTGGGCACTATAGGTTGGGGTGAACTGCCCAAGTTGAATGCTGCCAAGCTCACCACCGCAGATGCCTGTTCAGTACAGCAGCGGCTAAGTGCGTTGGTGCAATCCGGTTGCCAACGCGTGGCGATGGAAGTGAGTTCACATGCGTTGGTCCAGCAGCGGGTGGCGGCTGTTCAGTTTGATAGCGCGCTGTTCACCAACTTAAGTCGTGACCACTTGGACTATCACGGCAGCATGGAAAATTATGCTGCTGCAAAATGTTCGTTGTTTGACTTTGCCTCTTTGCAACGCATTGTGACTAACGTAGACGATGCCTGTGGCCGCACTATTGGCGAGCAAGCGGCGCGAGGTTCGGCCAGAGTTTGGACCTATGGTGCCAGTGCAGCATCAGTATCTTGGCGAAGCGTCGAGGTGCAGGCGGATGGGTTTGTTGGGCGTTGGCACACCGCTTGGGGTGACGCTCCGCTGCGGCTGCCTCTGCTGGGCCGTTTTGCCATTGCCAACGTAGCTGCTGCAGTCACGTTATTGCTGGCAGAAGGTTTTCCGCTCGAGCAGCTAGCGCGTTGCTGCGCACAGCTCAGCACGGTGCCTGGGCGCATGGAATATTTTGCGAGCACTCAAGGTGCTGCTGTGGTGGTGGATTTTGCGCATACGCCTGATGCGTTGCAGCAAGCGGCGACCAGCCTGCGCGAGCATTGTCATGGTGAGCTGCGAATAGTCTTTGGCTGTGGTGGTGATCGTGATCGTGGCAAGCGTGCGCAGATGGGCCAAGTAGCGGCTGCTGTAGCGGACCAACTGTGGCTGACCGATGACAACCCGCGTAGTGAGGATCCTGCTCAGATTGTTGCGGATATCCAAACGGGTATTCCTCAATCCTTGATCAGCGCTGCTGGTGTTCAAGTTTGCCACGACCGCGAGCAGGCCATTGCTGCAGCCTTAGATGGGACAAAGTCTGGTGACATGGTGTTGGTCGCAGGCAAGGGTCATGAAGACTACCAAGAGCGCGATGGCCGGCGCAGCGCCTACAGCGACCGAGACTGCGTGCGCCAGTTGTTGGCACAAGCGCAGGTGGCAAGCTAATGCTGCTTTGGTTAACCGAATATTTGACCCAGTACATCGGTGGCTTTGCTGTCTTTCAGTATCTCACCTTTCGTACCATGGTCAGCGTAGCAACGGCGTTAACCGTTTCGCTGTTTATCGGTCCTTTTGTTATTCGTCGACTGGTGTCGCTGCAGATCGGTCAATCTGTGCGCGCAGATGGTCCCCAAAGCCACCTCAGTAAAGCCGGTACCCCCACAATGGGTGGGGTGCTTATTTTGATTGTTATTTTTCTTACCACCTTGCTCTGGGGTGAGCTGACCAATCGTTACGTTTGGACCGTGCTCGCAGTGACCATGGCGTTTGGCGTGATTGGTTGGGTAGACGACTATCTGAAGGTGTCGAAGAAAAATAGTCGTGGTCTAGCGAGTCGTTGGAAGTACTTTTGGCAATCGGTGTTTGCCATCGCTGCTGCGCTTTTTTTGTACAGCACCGCGCAGACTCCAGCAGAACTCACCTTAATTGTGCCCTTCTTTAAAAGCGTTGCTATCCCGCTTGGGTTTAGCTATCTCTTTATTGCTTACTTTGTGATTGTTGGCTCCAGCAATGGGGTCAACCTAACGGACGGTCTAGATGGACTAGCTATCTTGCCCACCGTGGTTGTTGGCGGTGCATTGGGTTTGATTGCTTATCTATCTGGCCACGTAGAGTTCGCCCGTTACCTGCAAATTCCCTACATCGAAGGGGCTGGCGAGCTTGCTGTGTTTTGCGGTGCGCTTATCGGCGCCGGTTTAGGCTTCTTGTGGTTTAACACCTATCCAGCCCAGGTCTTTATGGGTGATGTTGGTGCACTAGCTTTAGGTGCTGCGTTGGGTGTTATTGCCATCATCGTTCGCCATGAGATTGTGCTTTTCATTATGGGCGGCGTTTTTGTTTTGGAGACCGTATCGGTCATATTGCAGGTTACCTCGTTCCGGCTAACCGGCAAGCGAATCTTCCGCATGGCCCCCATTCATCATCACTTTGAACTGAAGGGTTGGCCTGAGCCCAGGATTATTGTGCGGTTCTGGATCATCACCGTTATCTTGGTGTTGATCGGCTTGTCTTCGTTGAAGCTGCGGTGAGGGTGCAATGAAGCGACAACGTACCCTCATACTTGGGTTGGGAATTACGGGCGAATCTTGTGTGCGTCACCTGGCAGCCGATGACGAGTTAACCGTCTTGGATAGCCGAACGGCGCCGCCGCGGGCAGAAGAAATTCAAGCGGCATATCCGGCGGTAAGCTTTCATTTTGGCGCAACGCATATTGAGTTGGGTGCTTTTGACCGCATTGTGGTCAGCCCAGGTATCGCGGATGACCATTGTGTGTTGCGACAAGCGCAGCAGTTGGCTGTGCCTTTACTCAACGATATCGATTTGTTTTGCATGGCGGCCAAGGCACCGATCTACGCGGTAACCGGTACCAACGGCAAAAGTACGGTGACTACCCTAGTCGGCCAAATGTTGGCGGCGCAAGGCGCCAATGTTGGTGTTGGCGGCAATCTAGGTACGCCTGCCTTGGACCTTTTGGCTGATGAGCGCCAAGCTTATGCATTGGAGCTGTCCAGCTTCCAGCTTCAGCGTTTGTCTGCTTACCCCTTTGCTGCGGCAACTATTTTGAATCTTAGCGAAGACCACCTAGATCGCCATGGCTCGATGCAGGCTTATGCTCAAGCCAAGCATCAGATCTATACAGCGGCAGCAGTTTGTGTCAGCAACAGAGATGATTTGTCCACCCTTCCGCAGACGGGTTCTGCGGAGCATGCAAACCACATCAGCTTTGGTAGTGATGCCCCTCAATTGGGACATTATGGTTTGGCGGAAACGGCGAGCGGGCAGCAGTTAATGTTTGGTGACCAGGCTTTGCTGCCAATGAGCGAGCTGATGTTGCCTGGGCAGCACAATGCATTGAATGTCTTGGCTGCACTGGCACTCACAGATGCCAGCCAAGTGGCGCGCCAGGCGCGTTGCGAGGTAGCCGCAGATTTTGCAGGCTTGCCCCACCGTGGCGAGGTCGTTGGGACCATAGACGGCGTCCGCTTTGTGAACGATTCCAAAGCAACGAACGTGGGCGCAACCATTGCAGCGCTCCAGGGTTTGGCTGCTGCCCCTGTGGCCAAG
>CALHVX010000036.1 GCA_938036875.1 uncultured Pseudomonadales bacterium | reverse complement strand
GCTTGCACCGCATCCATTGAAAGAGCGCGGATCGCATTGGCTTTGTCTTGGCGAATTGATGTTGTCTTTGGCGCAGAGTTATCTGTTGTCATGATCCAGTGTGATCGCCGCATGCTTAGTGCCGCAACCTACAGTCCTCGCGTTGTTGTAAGTGAAGTTTGTAAGAAAAAATAATTGATTTGTATATTCGTGTACTTCCCAGCCCCACCTATTGTGCGCACTAGCTAACAGCCGTGCAACGCAGTTACAACTCTTTATCACTTCTGGGCCGCAATGTTCTAATATGGCGGGATACGGAACTAGCAGGAACCCGCAAGATGAGCGATTACCAAGTTTTCACCTCTGAATCAGTCTCTGAAGGTCACCCAGACAAAATGGCTGACCAAATTTCAGATGCCGTTTTAGACGCCATGCTCGAGCAGGACAAAGACTCTCGGGTTGCCTGCGAGACGCTGATCAAAACCGGCATCGTTGTTGTCGCTGGCGAGATTCGATCTAACGCGGTTGTCGACGTCGACAAACTGGTGCGCCGGGTTGTCGCAGAAATTGGCTATGACAGCGCCGAGATTGGCTTTGACCCAGAAGCCTGTACCGTGGTGAACGCGCTCGGGCAGCAATCGGTCGACATTGCGGTTGGGGTAGACGAAAGCGGTGATCATGAGCAAGGCGCCGGTGATCAAGGCTTAATGTTTGGCTACGCCACCAACGAAACCGACGTTCTCATGCCTGCGCCGCTGACTTACTCCCATTTGCTGGTTAAAAAGCAGGCCGACATGCGCCGCAGCAGCCTGAAATGGCTGCGCCCCGACGCCAAAAGCCAGCTCACCTTTCAGTACGACGCAGACGGCAAGCCAGTTGCCATTGATGCCGTTGTTTTATCAACCCAGCACTCGCCTGACATCAGCACCAAAGATCTACGCGAAGCGGTCATGGAAGAGATCATCAAGCCGGTCTTGCCATCCAACTGGATGTCTAAAGAAACTAAGGTTTACATCAACCCAACCGGCCAATTCATCATTGGTGGCCCCGTGGGTGACTGCGGCCTAACCGGGCGCAAGATCATCGTGGATACCTACGGTGGCATGGCACGTCACGGCGGCGGCGCTTTCTCAGGCAAAGACCCATCTAAAGTGGATCGCTCTGCCGCCTACGCCGGTCGCTATGTCGCCAAGAATATCGTTGCGGCGGGCTTGGCCGAACGCTGCGAGATTCAGGTCAGCTACGCTATTGGGGTTTCAGAACCCACCTCTATTAGCCTAAACACCTTTGGCACCAACAAGATTGGTGAAGATAAAATCATTCAACTTGTACGTGAGCATTTTGATTTGCGTGCCGGCGGCTTGGTTGACATGCTTGATCTAAAGCGACCTATCTATCGCAATACCGCAGCCTACGGGCACTTCGGCCGTACCGAACCCGAATTTACTTGGGAACGAACGGACAAAGCAGAGACTTTGCGCGCCAGCCTTTAGCTAGCGCGACTCGGCCCGGGTGGCAGCCCGGGTAAAGTATCCGTAATCACATCGGTCATTTGATGGTGCCGTCCTAACCCTGAATCCAAATTGCGGCAAGCATCAAGCCCGCATTTTAAGACAATGAGTTCACGCCATGAGTTTCCGACTGAGTTTCGAATTTTTTCCACCGCGTACTGAGCAAGGCCAGGCCAGCCTACAGCGCGTGGCCAAGCAGTTGGATGAGTTTAACCCTGAGTTCTACTCGGTCACCTACGGCGCCGGCGGATCAACCCGTTCTGGCACCCGAGATACGATCAGCGATCTCCAAAAGTCTGGACGCCAAGCAGCGCCACACCTCTCCATTGGCGACGACGACCAAAGCACCATCAACGAATTGCTCACCGACTACAAAAACGCCGGCATCAACCGCTTGGTTGCACTGCGCGGCGATGTCCCGTCAGGGGTCGGCACAACCTCGCGGCGCCACAATGCTGAAGAGTTGGTGCGCTGGGTTCGCAGCCATTCAGGCGATCATTTTCATATTGAGGTTGCCGCCTACCCTGAGATTCATCCGGATGCCAATACACCGGCCCAGGATATGGACTACTTTTGCCGCAAGGTTAGCGCAGGTGCAGACAGCGCCATCACCCAGTTTTTTTACAACCCGCACTCGTACATCGACTTTGTAAATCGTTGCCAGCAGCAAGGCATCAACATTCCTATCTACCCAGGCATTATGCCGTTGACCAACTATGAAGGGATCGTGCGCTTCGCGGAGAAAAGTGGGGCCGATATTCCACGATGGTTGCGCAAACATCTAGAAGCCTTCAAAGACGACGAAGAGCAGCTCAAAGCCTTCGGCGTAAACATGGTGACCCAACTCTGTGAAGACCTGATTGCAGCCGGAGCGCCAGGCCTGCATTTCTATACCTTGAATCGTTGGGGCGCGACCAAAGCCATTTGCTCCGAGCTGGGCTTGGGCAATGCTGGCAGCCGTGGTACCACCCCTAACACAGACGCATGACCCGGCGCCTATACTTGGCGCCCTCCTCCGAGTTGTTGCAAGCACAGCTCGAAATCACCCTAAGCCGTGAGCAAAGCCACTATCTACGTAGCGTGTTGCGGTTGCGCAACGGCAATGCGGTTGAGGTGTTCGACGGTCAAGGCACGGTTGCCCAAGCACAGCTCATTGAAGTAGATCGGCGCACCACGCGACTGCAGCTAGGGGCGGTGGCCCAAGTTCCTGCGGCCTCACAGCGCCTGTATTGCGCCTGTGCGGTGCTAAAAAACCAAGCGATGGATCGCGTGATTCAAAAAGCAACCGAGCTTGGCGCTACCGACTTGGTGCCGCTGTATACGCAGCACACGCAGATTCCCAACAACGCACGGAACAGCGAAGCTCGCCAACAGCATTGGCAACGCATCATCGAAAGCACCTCCGAGCAGTGCGGGCAAAACCATTTGCCCCAACTGCATAGCCCCCATGATCTAACCAAATACGTTGAGATGCTGCCTACCACCCAGGGCATCCTGCTAGCGCTTGGGGGTGATCGGTTCCCTGGGGTATTGCCGGCAACAGACACGCTAGTGCTGAGCGGACCCGAAGGGGGCTGGAGTGATGCCGAGGTGAGCCTAATGTGTAACGCGGGACTACAAGCGGCGCAGATTGGTCAGCTGGTGCTACGGGCTGAAACCGCCCCGCTGGCCGGGCTGGTTGCTGTGCAAATGGCATGGGCTCAAGCTGAATAGCTGAGCCGCTGGATTACAACGGGGGTATCGCTATCGACCGATACCCAGAGCCAACACTTCGCGCTCTATCATCTCTAGGTCAGGAATTTGCACCATCTCGGTGCCAAGCTTAATGGCTGCTGTATCTGCAGGACCCACCAGTGGCTCGCTACCTTCCATGTCTTCTGCGTTGACCTGCATCAAACGCGGCAAGCCTTCTGCAGCAAAGGCGTAAAACGACGGGCCAATGGGTAGCTTGGCGCGATTCATGACCACAATGCAGCGACCTTCATTGGTCCGCGCATCCGCATGCTCGTTCAGCACTTCAAAGCGCACCACCGGAATGGTTTCACCTCGCCAGCCTAAGATGCCAAGGCACCAGCTGGGAACCGCTTGCAACGGCTTGATGCGGCGCCAAGGCAAAATCTCAGCAACACATTCGTTCGGGAGTAAAAGGCGCGAATCTTGGAGCGGAATAAGCACACATTGTACTTCTTCCGCTTCAGCACCTACGGCTAATGCAGACATCTATTTCACCAAGTCTTCAATTGTGGAAATCAGTTCCGCTTCTTGGAACGGCTTACCAAGGAAGCGGTTTACGCCCAACTTGGTTGCCCGCTCTTGGTGTTTGCCACCAGTACGCGAACTGATCATGACTATCGGTAGCTCGTTGGTATCTTCGTCGTGCCGCACTTGACGCGCCACCTCAAAGCCATCCATTCGAGGCATCTCAATATCTAGCAACATGATGTCGGGGCGACGTTCTTGCAACATGGCAACCGCCTCCACACCGTCTTTTGCCACCATGACATCCATGCCTTGGCGTTCTAGCAAGCGGGTTGTGACCTTACGTACGGTGACCGAGTCATCCACCACCATCACACACTTAGCGCGAGAGTGAATCACTGAAGTCCGCTTAGCAACAAACAAGTCTTGCTCGCTACGAGCACGAATCAGGGCAAGCAGGTCAAGAATGACCACAACGCTACCGTCACCTAAGATGGTGGCGCCCGAAATTCCACCTAGACCCGCAAACTGCGGTCCTAGACTCTTAACTACAATTTCTCGGCTGCCTTGCACACTGTCTACATGCACCGCAATGGATTGATCGCCGCTACGAACTAAGACCACCGGCGCAGAACCTTGCTGGCCTGCCCCGCGATACTCACGACCTAAGAAGTTACCTAAGTAGCGCACCGAGTAGGAGGCGCCTGCGTATTCAAAAGGTGTGGTGTCATCAGCGTAGAGTTTTTCAAGCTCTTCTGAACCCAGCAGGACAATACCTTCAATGGTGTTCAGCGGTATGGCGTACAGATCTTCACCAACCGACACCATCAGCGCGCGGTTAACGGATACCGTAAAGGGCACCCGCAGCACAAAGCGCGTGCCGCGACCGGGCTTGGACATGATGTTGATGCTGCCGCCCAGCTGCTTCACTTCGCTATGGACCACGTCCATACCCACACCGCGACCGGATATTTGGGTAATCGACTTCGCCGTGGAGAAGCCTGGCGCAAGAATAAACTGCAAGACCTCATCATCGCGTAGGTCAGCGTCCGCAGCCATCAAGCCACGCTCTATGGCTTTCTCGCGAACGGTTTCTACATCGATGCCTGCACCGTCGTCCGCAATCTCGATCATCACGTCACCACCCTCGCGGGACAGACGTAAGTCGATGCGACCAATATCAGGCTTGCCGTAACCGCGACGCGACTCGGCGGTTTCAATGCCGTGGTCTACCGCGTTACGCAACATGTGCTCAAGCGGTGGCACCATGCGTTCCAGCAAGTTGCGGTCTAACTCACCCTCAACGTTGTAGGCATTAAACTCAACCGCCTTGCCGACTTCACCAGCGATCTGGCGCACAATGCGACGCAAACGTGGCAACAAGCGGCTGAAGGGCACCATGCGCGTACGCATCAGACCTTCTTGAAGCTCGGTGTTGATCCGCGCTTGCTGCATAAGCAAGGTTTCTGCTTCACGCGCACGGAACAACAAGGTTTCTTTCAGATCCAACATGTCGGATGCACTTTCGGTTAGTGCTCGCGACAGCTGCTGGAGCTGGGAGTAACGATCCATCTCTAGCGGATCAAAATCGGCGTTGTTGCCAGAGTCGATTATCTTCTCTTGGCGGAAAGTCACTTGGCCTTCGGTCTCGATCTCTAAACGGCGCAGCTGCTCACGTACGCGGCCGATGGTGGTTTCCATCTCGTCCAGTGCACCGGTGAAATCACCCATGCCTTGCTCAATCCGAGCGCGAACGATACTACTTTCACCAGCTAGGCTAACGAGCTCTTCGAGCAACGTTGCCCCAACCCGAACCACCTCTTGACCGGTGCGGGTATCGGTAGTGGAATCGCTTGGACCTTGGGTACTTACCATGGCCGCCATAGAGGCTGGCAAATCTGGTATGCCCTCGGGTTCTTGCGCAGAAGGTGACATCGCAACCACTTTGGCAATGACATCATTAGCACTTTCTGTTGCGGCTTCCGCTACCGCTGTATCCGCCGCAGGCTCTGTTGCACCGGCCGTTAGAGGGGTTACCTCGGTACCAGCGCGAACGGCTTCTACGGTCGCCACCAAATGGTCCTGGCGCACCTGCAGCTCTTCAAAGAACGCATCATCGTGGACGGCATCTTTGGCCTGAGCTGCGGTTAAGAAAGACTCAAATTGGTGAGTGGTATCTCCGAGATCCACCAAGCCTGACAAACGAGCGCCACCCTTTAAGGTGTGCAAGCTGCGCAGCAGGTTCTCAAGATACAAACGGTTGTCTCGTTCGGACTGCCAAGCGTGAACGCTAGCGTCCAGCTCTTCCATCAATTCGTCTGCTTCTTCGAAGAAGACCTCAACAATTTCTGGGTCAACCTCAAAGTCGACTTCAGCAGCGGTTTCGCCGATCTGATTGGCGCTCGCCAACTGGACCACTTCTGCTGAAACCACCTCAGGGGTGACAACAGGCTCAGGAGCAACACCAACCGCGGCAACCGCAAGCTGCAGCTCATCAAGTTCCGGCACCGGCTGATGGACAGCCAAGCAGTCGAGCACAACCAAGAGCTGCTCATGCGCCTGCTCTAAGGTTGCACAATTGGCCGCATCAAGCTCGCCGCCATGCAAACGGTCATGGGCCAGGGCAATGGCTTGCGCCAACTCAGCCAGCTCAACTTGATCTTGTGCCAATGCTTGCTCCGCAAGCTCGGTTAAGCTCTGAGGCAATTGCACGGCTGCTTGTTGGTCAACAGACCCAGCGTGCCAGCCAGCCAAGTAAGCCTTGGCATTCACCAGCGCATCCAAGCCTTCGAGAGCGTGGAGCGGTGTAACCTCTTCGGATTCGGGCTGCTGAGCTTCAATTTCGGCAATTAGCTCTCGGCTTGTTGCCGCTAGCGCTTCGGCTTCTTCGGTGGTTACAGGATCTGGCATGCTTAAGCTCAAGTGCTCAAGTACATCAGCAAGTTTTTCAGTAGCCTCACCCATAAACTCGTCGGTGCGTGTGGTCAGCTCAGCAGACAAGTTATGCGAACGATAAGAAACCGCTAGGTCATTTAAGGCACGAGACAGGGTCTCAGCTTTGGTTGCCCCAACGGTGCCAGCGCTGCCGGCCAGCATATGTAGCGCTGACATGACCGCGGTATCCAGCACCATAGAGCCGCCAGAGGTTGCTGCCCGCAAATGGGCAACATGGTCACGCGACTCTTCAGCAAACAGGCGCCAATGCTCTTGTTGCACTGGATCCACTGTATCTGTGGCGTCATCAACTGGTTCGAGCTCCACAACCTCTGCCGCTTCAGCAACATCAGCCACTTCAACAACTTCCGCAACCGCCTCAACATCAACCAGACCGGCTTCGGCCAGGCTGCCACCGGAAGCCAGCACATCCGCTTGCTCCATTAGCAAAGCAACGGGTGCCAAGTCTGGCGCACGCTGATCTTCGTAAGCAGAAATTAGGCTCGGCACCAAGGCACGGGCTCGTTCGCAGAGCTCCACAGCGTTCTCGTCTGCAACAACAGTGTTGTCCATGAGACGGTTTAGAAGGTTCTCAACGCTCCAGGCCATCTCGCCGATAACGTTAGCGCCAACCATGCGGCCACTGCCCTTAATGGTATGGAAACCCCGACGTAACTCACCAAGTGCTTCGTCGTGGGATAGGTTTTGGCGCCATTGAGGTAGCCACTCGTCCAAGGTGTCTTGGACTTCAGCCACTTCTTCAACAAAAATTTGGGCAATGTCTGGGTCTGCATCAAAATTGTCCTGCAGCGCCGGGTTATCTGCTGCTGCAGCCGTCAGTGCGGCCATAGCCGTTGCCGCCGCAGCGAGTTCAACCGGAACTTCAACTGGCGGTTCCACCGGTTCAACGGCTACGGTCTCTTCCGTCTCGCTAAGGTTGCCAAAGGCATCAAAGTCAGCGGACTCAGCGATCGCATCCTGAGCAGCACGAGCTTTTTGCACGTCATCAGGCTCTAGCGCGTCGCCGAAGTCGTATTCATCGAGATCGATGGCCTCAAAGCCCAACTCGATGTTTTCATCATCTGGGACCAGGTTGGTTATCTCGGCTTCTATGTCGGAGGCCGAAGTCCGCGTATCTGAAAGTTCTGCAACCGCAGAGTCCATCGCGTCTATAGCATCTGGAGCATCTGGCTCAGTGCTGACAGCCGCTTCCTCTTCAGGTGCGGCAACCACTTCAGGTTTGACAAATTCTAGCTTGGCAAGGCTTGCCTCGACTTGGCTGAGCACGTTGCTTGCTGTGCTACGACCGTCTTGAGAAACCCGCTCTAAATAGTAATCAACACCACTGATGGCATCGGCAAAATGATCGAGCTGTTCCCAATTGGGTTCGTCCTGGGTGCTCAGCAGGTAATCCATGTACACACGGATTTCGGTCAATAGTCGTGCGGCGCGCGGCAGGGGAATCACATCCAAAGCGCTGCTGATGGAGTCAATGCGTTCGCTATTGCCTTCAAGTGACGTTCTATCCCAACCGGTGCTGACAAAGTCCATCACCGATTGCTTGACCAACTCAAGGCCATTGCGCGATTCGATCGCCACAGACTTTTGCGCGCTGGTGGTAATACGCTCAACTTCTGTGGTTCCGCCGCTGATGATGCTGGCAAGATTTTCATCAACCTGCAGCAGTACGCTGGCAATGCTCATGGCATCGGCTTGCTCAAGCGCACCGGCTTCTAGCCATCCGCTTAAACGCTCAACCTGATCAAATAAGGTTGCTCGAGAGCTTTGGAAGCCTAACAGCGATAGGGTGTTACCAATTTGCTGTAAAGATTCAACAGAACCTTCCAGAGATTGAAGGTCTGGGGTTTCTGCACGCACATAGAGATCCAATACATCTCGAATGCCTGCAATTTCTTCGCGCAGCGTTAGCGCCGCACTGGACAGCGCCTGGCGACCTGAAATAGCCAAGCTGTCGGTTGCAGCAACCGGGTTATCAACCGCATCTCGCAGGCCATCCATCAACTCGCTGGCGTGGTCGCGTTCTTCTGCTGCTTCTAACAATTGTGCAATCAGCTCAGGGTTAATGGGCTGGCGCAGTGCATCCGAACCATAAGATGCTAAATCTCGAATTTCTGCGTCAACTCGGCGCAGCAATTTAACCGCACCAGGCTCCATTGGGCCTTGGTGCTTACGCAGGCTTTGAATGAACTCGCCAAAAGCTTGCCACTGGGCTGCATGGGGAGTGCCTTCACAGATGCGCTCCAAACCATGGGCCACCTTAACCAAGGTGTTAACCGATTTCGCGCGGTCTTCGCCCTTCAAAATAGCCAGCAATACCTGTTGGTAAGCACCGCGAATTTTGCGAGCTTTATCAACACCGTCAATGGCCTCAAACCGAGCAACCGAATCGTCGTCTGCTGAGGTATCTAGGAAGGATGGCGTAGGCGCAGCAAGCAACTCCTCGCCAATTAGCCCACGCACCTCATTGACCAAGGGAATAACCGGTCGCTCAGAATCGGGCAATCCACCTTGCAACTCTTCTAAGTAAGCCGGCAGCTCCAGGATGCCCTGCATGAGCACTTGGCTAGCCGAGTTCACGTCGGAGACCTTGTTGTCTAGCAATCCTTGGGCTAAACGCTCCAAATGATCGGCCAACAAAGTGACACCGGCTAACTCGAGCATGATCAAGGTGCCATGCACCTGATGCAACGAGGTTAAGCAAACGCGAATTCGCGTTGCATCGCGGTCGCCGTCAACAAAGGCTTCAAGCGCTGTGCGGGCGGTATCTAGGGTGTCTAAAAGATCACCCTTAATCCAGTCGAGCGCAAAATGTTCTTGATCGTCTGCCATGATAGCTACTTGTATATCGCTTGCGAGTTGTTACGCGTGCTCAGGGAGCTTGAAACCTTCAACCGAAGAGCGCATTTCTCTTGCCATGCTCGCCAGGTTGCCGATCGATGTAGAGGTCACTGCTGTACCTTTAACAGTCTTACCCGTGATCTCTTTGATCACGTTCATGGTATTAGATACGTGACCCGCCGAAGCCGCCTGCTGGCGCGCTGCGTTACTAATGTTTTGGATGAGTGCTGCCAGCGAGGTAGAGACGCCTTCAATTTCTTCCAGCGCTACACCCGCGTCTTGGGCTAGCTTAGCACCACCCACGACCTCAGAAGTAGTTTGCTCCATGGAGATAACCGCTTCGTTGGTATCGGTCTGAATGGTTTTCACCAGCGCCGCAATCTGCTTGGTTGCTGCAGATGATCGCTCAGCCAAACGCTGAACTTCGTCCGCAACTACCGCAAAGCCTCGACCAGCATCACCAGCCATCGATGCCTGGATGGCAGCGTTGAGCGAGAGAATGTTGGTTTGGTCTGCAATGTCGTTAATCAAAGACACGATGTCACCAATTTCTTGGCTACTCTCGCCCAAGCGTTTGATTCGCTTCGAGGTCTCTTGGATCTGGCCGCGGATGTTATCCATGCCATGAATGGTATCTTGAACCACGGTAGCGCCCTTGTTGGCAATCTCTACCGCGCGTTCAGCAACCGCTGCGGATTCCGCTGCGTTGGAAGATACTTGATCAATAGAGACCGCCATTTCGCTAATCGCGTTAGAAGCGGCACCAATTTCTCGAGCTTGGTTGTCTGCTTCGCTAGCCAGATCACCCGCCGTGCCTTGAGTGTTGTCTGCTGCGGTCGCTACCTGCACCGAGAGGTTGTTGATGTTAGAAACCAATCCGCGCATCTGATCGATGGCAAAGTTGATCGAGTCAGCTATGGCGCCCGTAAAGTTCTCGGTCACCGACGCGTGAACCGTCAGGTCACCTTCCGCCAGATCAGCAAGCTCATCCAACAGCTGCAAGATTGCCGCCTGGTTGCGCTCGTTCTGCGCCGCTTGCTCAGCAAGCTGTCGTCGGGTGGCACCAATCATGGTCATGGCGATAACCGCCACCAACACAATGCTGGCCACTGCCAAAAGCAGAGCTATGGAATTACTGCCCCCACCCGTTTGCTGGGTGAGAAACATATAGGTCATGCCCGCCAGCGTGCCGGCCAGTAGCAGCATCAATGTGACCAATACCGGAGATAACTTACCTGTTTTCATTGTCCTAACACTCTTCTAAGTTAGTTTTCGTTTGGAATTGCCGCAACGTCAAAGAAACCTTCGTCTCTTAAAATTGCACGCAGGTGTATTTGGTAGAACAACCTACCGCTATGTCGGAATGCACCAGCCACATAAGGGCCAAGTGCATCCAAATCATCTGTTGACACTTCTTCGAAGCTCTCTTCAAGGAAATGTTGAATACCTAAAGACTGCTCTACCAATAAACCGGCAACCAAGTCATCGTCTTCCACCACCACTACTCGCCATTGGGAGACTGGCAAGGTTGGGGTAAGACCTAGGTATTCGTGTAAATCAATAATAGGGATCAGGCGGCCACGCACGTTGGCAATGCCCAGAACCCAGCCCTTAACGCCAGGTAATGGCGCAAGCTTTGGCAGCTTTAAAATTTCGCCGATCTCGCCCATCGCTGAAGCAACACGCAAACCGCCGAGCTGAAAGCCCAGGCCCTGCCACTGGGGGTGTACATTTTCTTTTAGAGGCAGCGGCGCAGCATTGCTTAACGTGCTGGTACGCAGCTCTTCTAATATGGTGAACGCATTAACTTGCTTAGCTGCGCTGCTGGCTTTGCTGTTAGTCATCTAAGAGCACCGTTTTAACTGTGGCGAGCAATGTTCGATCATCAACCGGCTTGGTGAGGTAGCCTTTGGCACCTTGGCGCTCACCCCAAACCCGATCTACATCTTGGTTTTTGGCAGACACGATAATGACGGGGATATGTTCGGTGGCAGTGGCGCGGGTGAGCTGTCGAGTGGCTTGAAAACCATTCAGCCCCGGCATAACCACATCCATAAGGATCACATCAGGCTGCTCGTCGGTGGCCATCTCGACCCCTAACGTGCCGCTTGCGGCGGTTAACACCTCGTGTCCATCCTGAGACAGCGTGTTAACAAACTTGTGAACCTCGCTGGGCGAGTCATCCACTACTAGAATCCTTGCCATAGTGTCTTTGGTAACCTCAAATTTTGTGTTGGTGCGTTGCGAATCCGTTTAGTCGGTTGCTAGTGCACCGCCGCATCTTCTGTTCCTGCCCGTGCCACCAAGGTTTCGATGGTGCCCACCAACTCGTCTTTACTAAACGGTTTGGTGATGTAACGGTCAGAACCAACGATCCGGCCTTTGGCACGGTCGAAGAGGCCATCTTTACTGCTGAGCATGACCACCGGTGTGGCTTTGAACTCAGTGTTGTTTTTGATCAGCGCACAGGTCTGATACCCATCCAAGCGCGGCATCATGATGTCAACGAAGATAATTTCGGGCCGGGAATCGGCGATCTTTGCCAATGCATCAAAACCGTCTGTTGCCGTGATGACGTCATAACCGGCTTTGCTGAGCAGAGTTTCTGCGCTGCGTCGGATCGTCTTACTGTCATCTATCACTAAGACTTTCACGCCCTGGTCTGCCTGTGCCATTGAATGGTCCTTTATTCGTTTCCCAAATTTATTGGGGCTGAGCTTTTGGTGGCCTTCGCACTCTTTGCGTACCTTTTCCGTTTTAAGCGAGCTAGTTGCTCACTAAATCGGCGTGGTCAGGGGGCCAAAAACCTGTCACTAATCAATAAAACTCGTTGTATCACGATTAGTTTCGAAGTGGCCATGTAGGAGCCAGAGTCGGGACTTATGTCTCATTGTGGTTGCTGCAAGGTGCCCAACTTGCGTATTTTAGAGCCCATGACATCAATAGCCTTCGTAATGGACCCGTTGAGCAGCCTATCGCTCAAAAAAGACAGCACACTTGCCATGATTCGCGCCGCCCAGCGGCGAGGATGGTCAGTGATCTACTTAGAACAGCCTGACCTCATGTGGGCTAACAACCGTGCACTAGGCATCGGTCGTACGCTGGAGTTAAGCGATGCCTTTGTGGCAGACCTAGACCCCAGCCGTGCTGGCGATGACTGGTATCGACTTGGACCAGAGCAAACCTGGGACCTTGGTGACTTCGACGTCATCATGATGCGCAAAGATCCACCCTTCGATATGGAGTTTATCTACACCACCTATTTACTGGAGCGCGCAGAGCAACAAGGAGCATTGGTTGTGAACCGGCCGCAAAGCCTGCGTGACTGCAACGAAAAATTCTTCGCCACGGCTTTCGCCGATTGCGGTCCGGAGCTCATCGTCAGTCGACGCATGGATCAACTCAGAGCCTTCTACGAACAACACAAAAACGTCGTCTTCAAACAACTTGATGGCATGGGCGGCAAATCGGTCTTTCGCGTGCTTGAGGGGGATGCCAACCTCGGCGTTATTATGGAGACGCTAACCGAAGGTGAGTCGCAGCAGATTATGGGCCAGGTCTATCTGCCCGAGATTGCCGATGGCGACAAACGCATCCTTATGGTGGACGGCGAGGCCATTCCTTACGCACTGGCACGCATTCCCCAAACCGGCGAGGCTCGAGGCAACCTAGCAGCCGGAGGCACCGGCGAAGGCCGACCGCTAACCGATCGCGATCGTTGGATTGCTGAGCAGATTGGCCCCGAACTACGCGCCCGCGGACTGACCTTTGTTGGCATCGACGTAATCGGGGATTATCTAACCGAGATAAACGTCACTTGCCCCACCTGCATTCGAGAACTAGACGCACAGTTTTCCTTAGACATTGGCGGTATGCTTCTAGATTCAGTGGCTGCTCAGCTTTCCAGCTGAGCCACCACTGGCAGTAATAAAGCCCGACACTAAATATCGACAAGGATACTGACGCTTAGCGCCGCAAGAATCACCATGGCTGAAGTTGCACTAGACCCAAACGTCTCTGGACCCACTGGACCCAACCCCGGGAAAAGACAGATCACCACGCGTGATCGTCTCACCTTTACCTTGTTTGCCGCGGCCTCGCTGCATGCGGCGCTCATTTTGGGTGTGTCTTTTGATGTAGACGATATCTCCAACCCCAGCCCCACCATTGAGGTGACCTTAGCGACCCACAATGACGGTGAAGTGCCAGAAGATGCTGACTTTATTGCGGACGCCAACCAACTGGGTAGCGGCACCGAGTCGGAGGTACTAGAGAAGACGACCATCGAAGAGTCCGAGCTGCAGGCCAACGAATTCCAAGAGACGGTGCCAGACCCCGCCGCCTCAGTCGCTGAAACAATTCTAGAAGAGCGTGAGTTGCTGGCCACCGAAGAAGCGATGCTGGACAAGGTCAACATCAAAGAGGTGGATGCGCAAGAGGAGGTTGATTCTTTGGGCCTAAGCACCGATCGCACGGTGCAAAACCTAGCCCAAGAGATTGCAAGCCTAGAAGCGCGCATTGCTAAAGAGCAGCAAGAGCTCAGCAAATCACCTCGAGTGAAGCGCTTAACCAGCGTCTCCACCAAATCCGCTGCGGAAGCGGGATACCTGAACATGTGGCGGCGTAAGGTCGAACGTATCGGCAACGCCAACTACCCTGGCAGTACCGGTGGTGGCGACATTCGCATGTTGGTGGTCATTCGCCAGGATGGCACGCTTAAAGAAGTCCGCATCTTGGACTCATCTGGCAATCGCAAGCTCGACAACGCAGCGCTACGCATCGTCCGCCTAGCAGCACCCTACCAAGCATTTTCGGTTGAGATGGCCAAGAACTACGACCAGCTCGAGATCATTCGCACTTGGCAGTTCTCAAAGGGTAGCAACAGCCTCGGGAGCTAGTTAAGGTACCCACCTGTAAGCTACTCCAGCCGAGCCAAACGCTGAACCCCTACTTTAAAAATCATCTGCTGCTGGCCTTGCCAACGCAAACCGGCCGCTACTTCGCCGATACCCTGACCCTAGTCTGTGAGCACAACGCAGAGGGTGCTATGGGCCTCATCCTGAACCGTCCCAGCAAATTGTCACTGCTTGAGCTAATCAACCAACTGGTGATGGACCTAAAAGAGGATGTTGCGGTCAGCTTAGGCCAATCAACCAGCCCCGCCACGGTGCTGCTTGACGGTGGCCCGGTGGCCAAAGAACAAGCCTTTGTTGTCCACAGCCCCGAACGCAGCTACCAACAATCCTTAGGCATATCCGACCAGATGGTGCTTTCCACTGACCGCCAAGTTTTGCAGGATATTGCACAAGGTGATGGGCCACGCGACTTTGTTATCGCGCAAGGCTACGCAGGCTGGGGCCCGGGGCAGCTGGAGGCCGAGATGTCCGATGACGCCTGGGTGGCGCTGTCCTTCCAAGGGCCACTCACCATGCAATCGTTGTTCAAGCTGCCGCCTAAGCGGCGCCTTGAGCACACCGCACGCTGTGCTGGGCTAGACCTAAACCTCGTGGCCGGCCGGATTGGATACGCTTAAGATGACCGAACACGTTTTGGCCTTCGACTTTGGGCTGCGCTACATCGGCGTCGCATCTGGCCAATCCATAACCGCTACCGCCAGCCCCGTGACCACCTTAAGCGCACAAGATGGCGCGCCCACCTGGGCCGAGGTAAAGGCCCTTGTGGGTGAATGGCGACCTAACCGGCTGTTGGTTGGCTTACCGTTGAACATGGACGATACCGAAAGCGACATGTCCGAACGCACCCGGCGCTTTGCGGCCCAGCTGGAAAAACGTTTTGCATTGCCGGTAACCTTGGTGGACGAACGCTTGAGCTCACGGGAGGCGGCGCAAAGCACCACCGGCAACCAAACCATTCACGAGCTGGCAGCCGTGATTATTGCCCAAGGCTACTTAACCTCGCTCTAAGCTCATCCGGAGGATTCATCTTTGTCATCACTCCAACTGACCGTTCTTAGCCTGGCTTACTCCTCTTGGTCTATGCGCGCTTGGCTGGCCTTAACCCAAGCTGGCGTTGAGTTCAGCACGCGCACGGTAGAACTTCCGAGCATGCAGCGACAAGGGGACGCGGATAGTGGCGCCTTGGCTGATCTACCCGCCGACAACATGGTCCAGCGGCAAGAGCTAGGCAGCGTTAGCGGTTTGTTTCCGGTGTTATGGGTTGGTGATACACCCGTTCACGAGTCATTGGCTATCTGCGAGTTTGCGGCTGAGAACTACGCGCCAAACTTATGGCCAAGCGACGCCATGGCCCGTGCCCAAGCGCGCTCGGTGAGCTGCGAGATGGTCGGTGGTTTTACAAACTTGCGCGGCGAGTTGTCCTGCCATCTCTTCGGACGGGTGCCAAACTATCAGCCGAATCCAGGTACAGAAAACGATTTGGTGCGTATCTACAGCATCTGGCGAGAGTGTTTACAGCGCTGGGGTGGACCGTTTTTATTTGGGGGGTTCAGCATCGCTGATGCGATGTATTTTCCAGTGCTTAGCCGGTTACAGACTTACGCTGTGCCGATACCGAACGACCTAGAAGCTTACGCAAACAGCCTCTGGCAAGCATCCGCCGTAAAGGCCTTGCTGACGGAAGCTGACAGGGCGCCAGCCATTCCCATATACGATGATTACCTGGTGGGTTTGGGTGGTACACCCAGACCCTGAGCTTGGAACCAGTGCTTAGCGGCGATACATTCCTTCCGGCTCATCGTCTTGCTCCATCGACAATGCTGGACCTGTGCCCAGGGCAGCGGGGTCTGCATCTGCACCCAGCTTGATCATCAAGCGTAGATCGTTGGGTGAGTCAGCATGCTGCAACGCGGCATCGTAGGTCACCTGACCTTCGTTGTAGAGCTTGTACAACGCTTGGTCGAAGGTTTGCATGCCTTGCTCGCCAGACTTGGTCATCAACTCTTTCAGCAAGTGCACATCACCTTTGCGAATGTGATCTGACATAAGCGGGGTGTTAACCATCACTTCGATCGCCGCACTGCGACTTTGACCGTCAACCGAAGGTATAAGCTGCTGTGCAACCATGGCCTTCAAGTTTAACGACAGATCCATCCACACCTGGCTGTGCCGATCGCTAGGGAAAAAGTTAATAATGCGATCCAGGGCCTGGTTGGCGTTGTTGGCGTGCAAGGTGCATAAGCACAAGTGACCGGTTTCTGCGAAGGTCAGCGCGTGCTCCATGGTCTCACGGGTACGAACCTCACCAATCATGATGACGTCCGGCGCCTGGCGCAGGGTGTTCTTCAGCGCCACCTCAAAACTGTCGGTATCCACACCCACCTCACGCTGGGTCACGATGCAACTTTTGTGCTGGTGAATAAATTCGATGGGGTCTTCGATGCTAATGATGTGGCCGCTGGAATTTTCGTTACGGTGACCAATCATGGCCGCCAACGATGTGGATTTACCGGTACCCGTTGCACCCACAAAGATTATCAAACCACGCTTGGTCATGGCCAAGTCTTCGATTATCGGCGGCAAAGCCAGGTCAGAAACCGTTGGAATGTTGACCTCAATGCGTCGCAACACCATGCCGATCAAGTTGCGCTGGTAAAAAGCGCTAACGCGGAAGCGGCCTAGGCCTCGGGTGTTAATCGCAAAGTTACACTCATGGTTCGCTTCAAAGTCAGCACGCTGATCTTTGTTCATCACACCGCGCACGATATCTCGACTTTGCTCCGGCGATAACGCTGATTTACCAGCTGCATAAAGCTTGCCGTGTATCTTCAGCATTGGCGGCTTGCCCGCAGTTATAAACAGGTCAGAGGCGCCTTTCTCTACAACCAGTTTAAGTAGCTTATCGAATTCCATTCGGTGTTACTCCGAGATTAAATGACCAGGGCTAAAGACCGCGGTTAAAAGTTTTCCGGCATCTTGGCTTTTTCACGAGCCACTTCTTTGGTGATGGTCCGCTTCGTCACCAACTCTTCCAAGCATTGGTCTAGCGTTGTCATACCTAGCGATGCACCGGTTTGAATGGCGGAATACATCTGTGCAACCTTACCCTCACGAATCAAGTTACGAATCGCTGGCGTACCAATCATGATTTCATGTGCTGCAACTCGTCCACCGGTTGCACGCTTCATCAGGGTTTGTGAGATAACTGCGTTCAAAGATTCTGAAAGCATGGAACGCACCATGTCTTTTTCTTCTGCAGGAAATACATCGATAACCCGGTCAATGGTCTTAGCAGCAGACGTGGTGTGCAAGGTGCCAAACACCAAGTGACCAGTTTCTGCGGCGGTCAATGCCAAGCGGATGGTTTCTAAGTCGCGCAATTCGCCGACTAGAATAATGTCAGGGTCTTCCCGTAGCGCTGAACGCAGCGCTTCGTTAAAGCCGTGGGTATCACGATGCACTTCGCGCTGGTTAACCAAGCACTTCTTGCTCTCGTGAACAAATTCGATGGGGTCTTCGATGGTTAATATGTGGTCGTAACGGTTGTCGTTAACGTAGTCGATCATGGCCGCAAGCGTTGTACTTTTACCGGAACCCGTTGGGCCGGTTACCAGCACCAAGCCCCGTGGCACCATGGATACATCTTTAAAGACTTGGCCCATGTCCAAGTCTTCCATGGTCAACACTTTGGAAGGAATGGTTCGGAACACCGCACCAACACCACGGTTTTGATTGAAGGCGTTGACCCGGAAGCGCGCCACACCAGGCACTTCAAACGAAAAGTCCGTCTCTAGGAACTCTTCAAAATCTTTGCGCTGCTTGTCGTTCATGATCTCGTAGATCAACGCATGCACCTCAGAATGCTCCAGAGGCGGTAAATTGATTCGTCGTACATCACCATCCACCCGAATCATGGGCGGCAGGCCGGCCGATAGGTGAAGATCCGAAGCGCCTTGTTTTGCGCTAAAAGCTAACAGCTCTGTAATATCCATTCGCAATCCTTGTCTTTGCTAGTACTCGCTCTAGCGGCGGTAATTCCGCTACCAGCAGCACCGCCCTATAGTATTATCTCCCAACAGGTAGAACCACGACGCTGGCAAATGGCTGTCAGATTTGAGAAACCGTTAACAAAGTCTTGGTGCGTTAAATCCCTTACTCAAGCCGGATCGCCGCTTCGCAGCCTCAATCGAACCCTTTATGATCAGCGAAAACGTCAAAAAAGTTACGCAAAATCTAGCGTCACTGAACGCCGAAAGCGGCCGCTCACCGACCAATCTTATTGCTGTATCCAAACGCCAGCCGGCCAGCGCCGTCGCTGAAGCCTATGCCGCCGGACTGACCCATTTCGGTGAGAACTACCTGCAAGAAGCGGTACCCAAAATTCAGGCTTTAAAACACCTACCCTTGTGCTGGCATTTCATCGGCCCGGTGCAATCCAACAAGACCCAGCTGATCGCCGACCACTTCGACTGGGTTCACACCCTAGACCGGCTCAAGATCGGCACGCGGCTGAGCCGTCAACGTAACCCCAACGCCCAACGCCCGCTAAACTTATGCATTCAAGTCAACGTTGATGGCGACCTCAACAAATCTGGCGTTGCGCCTTGCGATGCGTTGGCCTTGCTGCAGGCACTGCAAGGTCTGCCGAACATCAAGGTACGCGGGCTGATGACCATACTGGATCAGCAGACCGAGCCAGCGGTTGGGTTCGCGCAGTTGGCTAAGTTATTCCGTGATCTGACCCCACAGGCGGGCGTTTCCTGGGATACTCTGTCTATGGGTATGAGCGGTGACTATCCAGCAGCCGTTGCCGCTGGCGCCACCCAGGTTCGAGTGGGTACAGCTATCTTTGGCAGCCGTCAGTAACTCGCGAACTCTAACAGTGGCGCTTAGCGGCCCCTCTCAATCAACTTAGGAACATGTGGTGAACAACAGATCCATTGCCTTTATTGGCGCGGGCAACATGGCTCGAAGCTTAATTTCTGGCCTGCTGGCAAGCGGCTACCCCGCAAGCCAACTGTCTGCTGCAGATCCCGCTGCAGAGCAACGCGCATTGATCGATCAGCTTGGGGTACATAGCGCCGCTGACAACAGTGCCATCGTAGCCGCTGCCGATGTCATTGTGCTGGCCGTGAAACCCCAAATTTTGGCAAAGGTTGTGGGCGGTCTGAGCCTGACTCCCTCCCAACTTGTCATCAGTATCGCAGCCGGCGTCGACATGGCTTCCATTAGCAGCGCGCTCGGGGCGCAACAGCCATTGGTGCGCTGCATGCCCAATACACCAGCCTTGCTCCAGCAAGGCATCACCGGGCTATGTGCAAACCCGGCGGTCAGCGCCGACCAGCGTAACCAAGCAGAGCAGTTGCTCGCGGCTGCGGGAGCCACGCTCTGGTTCGACAACGAAGCAGACCTGGACGCGGTCACCGCCGTATCCGGCAGCGGGCCGGCCTACTTTTTCTATCTGATGGAAGCCATGATCGATACCGGTGAACGCTTAGGTTTAGACCGCGAGATTGCCACCCAACTCACCCTAGCAACCGCCCGCGGGGCAGCCGCTATGGCTGAGCAAGGCGTTGCTCAAGGCCAAACCCCAGCCGTACTGCGCAACAATGTCACCTCACCGGGCGGGACCACAGAGCGCGCTCTGTCTATAATGGATCAACACAACACTCAAGCGCACTTAGGTGACGCTATCGCTGGCGCCGCACAACGCGCGCAAGAGCTGGCTGCAGAACTAGCTAAGGATTTTAAGCACTCATGACCGACGTCACCCGCTATGTCGTGGAATTTCTACTCAACATCGCCGCATTCTTGCTGGCGCTGCGATTTTTAATGCAGCTGATGCGCGCTGACTTCTACAACCCCATCTCTCAGTCCATCGTGAAGGTCACCGACCCGATCTTGAAGCCACTTCGACTCGTTCTGCCGGCATACAAGAACATCGACTTTGCCGCTTTGCTGGCCATGGTGATTGTGATGGCGCTGCTGTATCTCGCCAAGCAAGCCATCGGCGGCGCTTACGCCGGGACCCCCTGGCAGATAACGCTCTTTGGTCTCTACGAAACCTTGTTGCTATTGCTCCAGATTATTCGCTGGTCAATCTTGATCAGCATCATCGCAAGCTTTGTTGCTCAGGGTAACGGCCACCCAGCGCTTGCACTGGTATACGAACTGACCGAGCCGGTGTTGGCACCGGTTCGCAAGTTGCTGCCGGCCATGGGCGGTTTAGACTTTTCTCCAATCCTAGTTTTTTTGATCATCGGGGTTATCGAGCAAATTCTGCCCCAAGTGTTTTCCGCATTGTTGTGAAGCACCTAGCTGTGAAGAGTAGGGGCTGATGACTAGCGTTGGCGTTGTCACGCCGCAAACCTTTGTTCACGCCGATGCATTGATGTTGCAATGCGGCGAACGCCTGGATGGGTTTGAGCTGGTCTATGAGACCTACGGACAGCTCAATAGCGCCGCTAGCAATGCCGTGCTGGTCTGCCATGCGTTGTCCGGCAACCACCATGCAGCTGGGGTTTACAACGAAGAAGACGCTCGCCCCGGCTGGTGGGATGCCTGCATCGGTCCCGGCAAGGCGGTGGATACCGACAAATTTTTTGTAGTCTCGGTCAACAATCTCGGGGGTTGCCACGGGTCAAGCGGGCCACCCTCCATCAATCCAGCCACCAACCAAGCCTGGGGCCCGAGTTTTCCAACGGTGACCGTACAAGATTGGGTTGCCAGCCAGCTCCTGCTTGCCGACTACCTGGGCATTCACCGTTTTGCGGCGGTTATTGGCGGTAGCTTAGGTGGCATGCAGGCGCTGCAATGGGCCATAGACCATAGCCATCGGGTGCACTCGGTTGCCGTTATTGCAAGCGCTGCACGGTTGTCCGCACAAAACATCGCCTTCAACGAAATAGCCCGCCAAGCGATCACCAACGACCCAGCCTACGCCGCGGGTAACAATCCAGAGCACGGGCTTGCCTTAGCTCGCATGCTGGGGCACGTGACCTACTTATCTGCAGACGGTATGAAGACCAAGTTTGGGCGGGAGCTCAAATCCGGCGACCTAACCGGCCTGCAAGACGTTGAGTTCCAGGTTGAAAGCTACCTGCGCCATCAAGGGCAACGCTTTTCCCAAACTTTTGACGCCAACACCTATCTATTGATGACTTACGCTTTGGATTACTTCGATCCGGCAAAAGATTACAACGACAGCTTGGTTGATGCGCTGGCAGCAACCACCAGCAAATTTTTTGTGGCATCTTTTTCTTCTGACTGGCGCTTCGCCCCGTCAAGATCCCAAGAGTTGGTGGATGCCTTAGTGCAAGCGGGCAAACCCGTCGCTTGTGCGCACATCGAATCTGAACACGGTCATGATTCGTTTTTGTTGCCCATTGAGCGCTACCTGCGGACCTTTGGTGCCTACATGAACCATCTGCATACCGAGGTTACCAATGCGTCCTGATCTAGCGATCATTGCAGACCTAATCAATCCGGGTGCACGTGTCTTAGACTTAGGTTGCGGCGACGGCGAGTTGCTCGCGCACTTGCAAGCAAACAAGCAAGTGACGGGTTACGGCCTAGAAATTGACGCAGACAATATTGCCACTTGTATCACCAAAGGCGTCAACGTGGTTGAGCAAAACCTTGACTTAGGTTTGGCAAATTTCGCCTCCGCCAGCTTCGACATGGTGGTCATGACCGAAACCTTGCAGTCGGTTCGCTACCCGGACACCCTCTTGCTCGACATGCTGCGTGTTGGCCAAGAGTGCATCGTAACCTTCCCTAACTTCGGCAACTGGCGCTGTCGAACCCAGCTAGCAACACACGGCATCATGCCGGTTAGTGGGCACCTACCGTACAACTGGTTCGATACACCAAACATTCGCCTGTGTACCTTTAAAGACTTCGAGCAGTTGTGCCGGGACAAAAACATGCGCATCGTAGAACGCTTTGTGACCGACCGTGATTATCGGAACGGCCCGCTCATTAATCGGTTTCCAAACTTTTTTGGCACCATTGCCTTTTACCATCTATCTAGGAGCCGCTAACCTCATGTCGCTACCCACCTGCGCCAAAGCTTGGTCTAAAGCTACCCTTGCGGCCACACTAGTGTTTAGCCTTTGCATCACGGGCATCAAGCTGGCGCATGCTGAGCAAATGCAAGAGTTTGACGCCTGGCAAGTGCACTATGTCGTGATTCCCACCACATTTTTGCTGCCAGAGGTTGCCGAGCAATACAACATCACTCGCGGCAAAGACAGAGCGCTGATCAACGTCTCGCTGATCCACAACACCGACGGACCCAGCACAGCTACCGCATCCGGCGAGGTCATCAACCTGCTGAGCCAGCGCCAACAGCTCGAGTTTCGCGAGGTCCGGGAAGGCGATGCGATTTACTACTTAGCGGACCTTAAACATACCGATCGCGACCTGCTCAGGTTTGAGCTACAAGTGAGCACACCTGAAGGTCGAATGTTGCCGGTCAAGTTCCAACAAAAAATGTACGCAGATCTCTAATGCAAGTGGTGCTCGCCAGCGGGAATCAAGGCAAACTCAAAGAGCTTCAGCGCTTGTTTACGCCACTTGGCCTAGACGTGATCACCCAACAAAGCCTTGGTATTGCTGGTGCTGAAGAACCCTTTGCCACCTTCGTAGAGAACGCGCTCACCAAGGCTCGACATGCCTCAAAGCAATCTAAGTTACCCGCCATTGCAGACGACTCGGGGCTAGTTGTGCCGAGTTTGGGCGGCGCCCCCGGCGTTCACTCAGCGCGCTTTGCTGGCGACAACGCAACCGATGCGGACAACAACCAAAAACTGATCACGCAACTGTTCGATAGTAATGGCCAACCAATCAAAGCCACCAGCGCCCATTTTTATTGCGCTTTAGTCTTCGTGACCGCAGCCGATGACCCAGCGCCCGTGCTCGCAACTGGTCGTTGGTTTGGCGAAATTCAATACCAAGCCTGCGGTGACAACGGTTTTGGTTACGACCCCTACTTCTTTGTGCCCGAGTTGCAACTTACCTCCGCACAATTGCCTGCGGCGGATAAAAACCGTTTAAGCCATCGCGGCCAAGCTAGCGCCAAGTTGCTACCGCAACTGTCTGAGCTGTTCGGATAATCCAGTGACGACAAACAGTTGGGGGTTATATGTGCACTTTCCTTGGTGTGTTGCCAAGTGCCCGTACTGCGATTTCAACTCGCACCCCTTACGTGGCACCTTAGACGCGGATGCCTATGTCGCCGCCCTGCTAGCGGATTTTCGGAGCCAAACTAACAACACATCGATCACGCCGTTCCAAACTGTCTTTCTTGGCGGAGGCACACCAAGCCTGTTGCCACCGGATGCGTTTGCGCAACTGTTTGAAGGCTTAGCTGGCTGGCTTGCGCCAAACGCAGAGATCACCATGGAAGCGAACCCAGGCTCACGAGAACACTGGGATTTTGTCGGCTACCGGAGCGCGGGTATCAATCGACTCTCCATCGGCGCCCAATCCTTTGCCGCGGCGCAACTGCACAAGCTCGGCCGCATCCACCAAGCCAGCGACACCGAGCGAGCGTTTAACTTGGCGCGCGACGCCGGGTTTAACAACATCAATCTGGATTTGATGTATGCGCTGCCAGCGCAAACCACCGCCGAGGCCATGGCCGACATCAACCAAGCTCTAGCACTAGGGCCGGATCATCTCAGTTGGTATCAACTCACCATTGAACCTAAAACAGAGTTTGCGCAACGCCCTCCGGTGCTGCCTGAAGACGACTCCATCAGCCAAATTGAACAGCAGGGCTACGCCCAGCTAGCGGCTGCTGGTTTTGCTCGTTACGAAGTGTCCGCCTACGCAAAAGGTAAGCTCGAATGTCAGCACAACCTAAACTACTGGCGTTTTGGCGACTACTTGGGCATCGGTGCGGGCGCGCATGGCAAACGAACCACCGCGCATTGCTTGCAGCGAACACAAAAATACAGCCAACCTCGACGCTACCTCGAGCACAGCATCCATACGGAAGTGGCAACCGTTGCCGCACCAGACTTGGTTGGGGAGTTTGCCATGAACGCCCTGCGGCTAGTTGAAGGTGTCAGCAAAGATCGGTTGGATCAAGCCTTAGGCCAGCAACGTTTAGCAGCAACCACCCTTGCCGAGGCTCGCCAGCAACTCGATGAGATTTGGCAGCCATTGATCCGCAAAGGTTTAATGCGCGCCGACCGCTTTGCCACTACCGCCTTAGGGCTGCAACACTTAGATTCAGTGGTCGCCGAGTTTATCTAGGCGGCACTAGTGGTGTAGTGAAGGTCCCACACACCATGACCTAGCCGATGGCCACGCGCTTCAAAACGGGTGACGTTACGCTCGGCAAAACGCGGTGCAAACTCTCCAGGCCCGGCAACGTTGTGTAACCCTGGCGTCGCCTCAGCCTGCGCTAGCATCCAGCTTGCGTAGTCTTCCCAGTCCGTTGCCATACGGAGCACACCACCTGGGGCCAACCGGTTCACCACCAGCTCTAAGAATTCACGCTGCACTAGGCGACGTTTGTTGTGGCGCGCTTTGTGCCAAGGGTCTGGGAAGAATATTCTTACTTCACTCAAACTGCCTGGTGCAAAGGCAAGATCTAGCGTTGTGCGGGCATCGCCTTCCAACACAAACAAACGATCGAGCAAGTCTTCTTGTTGTGCCTGCAGCAGCAGCGAGCCAATTCCGGGCTGATAGACCTCTATGCCAACCAACGCCATATCGGCCTGTTGCTGTCCCCACTGAATCAACGCCTGGCCCATGCCAAAGCCGATCTCAACACCGATGCGCAGATGCTGGGCTCCAGCCGTTGGGGCAGGGTTGTTTGCAAGATGCGTGGCAAAGACTTCAGACCAATGGGGCGGCTGGGCAAGCACCACCTCGGGCGCGGCCTCGCCAAGCAGCAAGGCACGGTGCTTACACTCCTCCAAGGCACGCGCCTGACCTTGGGTCATACGCCCACGACGTCGAACGTAATGACGTTGGCGTGCGTTTGCCTGAGATGGATCAGATTCGGTGGGCTTATCAGACATAATTCTGGATCATTTAGGGAGTAAGTAAGCGACAGACTAGCGTCGTAGCAAAAGTAACCAGCCGGCCACTAAAACCAGCCCACCTACCGGAGTCAAGGGCCCTAACACCGCCCCCCAGTCAGAGCCGACAGTGGTTAAAAAATACAGGCTGCCACTAAACAGCAAAACACCCAACACAAAGGCGGCAGCCACCCAAGTCAAAGAACGATGTGCAGGTACAACATCGGACCCAAGCTGGCGCTGCCCTTGTTGATATAAAGCCTGGTGATAAAGCGTCTTTTGATAAAGAGAAAGAGCAAGCAAAGCAACAGCATGCAGCAAGTGATACAACACGGCGGTACGCCAAACGCTCGCATCTGCAGAGGGAAAAGCTTTGCTTAAACCGTGTGCGCCAAAGGCACCAAGTAAAACGCCGCTGGCCCCAGTAAGGGCAGCGGCGTAGGAAATCCAGTTGGGCATTATGGGAGCGCTTGCGTTTTAAGCAAGGTTCTAAGCAACGAGCACACTACCCAGCATGTCACCCATGGCTGGATCTAGCTGCTTACGCAGCTTTTTAATCGCGTTTTTCTCTAGCTGACGTACACGCTCGGCAGAAATACCGTAGTGCGTCGCCAACTCGATCAACGTGGCTTTTTCGTCAGCCAACCATCGGCGTTGTAAAATATCTCGACTCCGCTCATCCAGCAAAGACAGCGCATGGGTTAATTGCGATGATGCTTGGTCACCCCAATCTTCGGCCTCTGCCAACTCTTCGGGGCCTGGTGATTCTTGCTGCAGGAAATATTGTGGTGCGGTGGCGTTGTCGTCGTCATCGGTGCCATACCCATCAAAGGCCATATCACTGGCCGCCAACCGACCTTCCATTCGAGTCACTTCGTGCGCTGGCACACCCAGGTCCTTGGCAACCCGCTGGGTTTCCTCAGCCGTGAGCCACGCCAAACGCTGCTTGTTACCACGCAAGTTAAAAAACAATTTGCGCTGGGCTTTGGTGGTCGCAATCTTAACGATGCGCCAGTTGCGCAGCACGTACTCATGGATCTCTGCTTTGATCCAATGCACCGCAAAAGACACTAAACGCACACCCTTTTCTGGGTCGAAACGCTTAACCGCCTTCATCAGTCCCAGATTACCTTCTTGGATTAAGTCAGCTTGGGGCAAACCGTAGCCTTTGTAAGACCGCGCCATGTGCGCCACAAACCGCATGTGGCACAAAACCAATTGCCGCGCGGCGTCCAAGTCTTGGTCATAGAAAAACCGTTTCGCTAAGTCCTGCTCTTCTTCCGGTGTCAAAATTGGGAACTTACTCACCGTCCGCAGGTATGCATCCAGGTCGCTGCCTGGAGACAAATGTTGCATTGAAAGCAAATTAGTGGTCATTTTGACTGCAAATCCTCGATATTCAGCAAAAAAAGTACATCTTGTTGTGAAAAGCGCCCGTTTCTTTCGTTCGAGCCACTTGCTCACTCCGGTTTATTTTAGCACTCGATGGGTAAGACTGCTAAACGCGGATCAAGTTCCGATAAACTCGTCAATATACCCGTCGATGAACCCGTTAGTGGATGGCCAGGTCAGCGAGCCGTTGATGCGCGGCCAATAACGACCCGAGTACCCCCAACACCGCCCCGGTAACAAGCAGGGCTACCAGGAATATGGGGTTGAATCCGCTCAATTCAAGGCCCTGGCCGTAACTATTCAGCAAATGATTGATGGGCTGCTCAACCACCAGCAAAGCGGCGCTGAGCAACATGGCAGCCACAATAGCCCCACCCAGGCCATACAAGGCCCCAAAGTAAAGGAAAGGTCGCCGGATTTGCCCCTCGGTAGCTCCCACTAGCTTCATAACCCGCACCTCCTCAAGCCTGGCTTCGATGGCGAGGCGCACAGAAGTTGCGGTGACCAGTACAGCACCCAAGGCAAACAGCGCGCCTAGCACCAGCCCAAGCCGGGTAACCAAGGTTGATATGTCGATCACACGCTCGAGCCAGGTCTTCTCGAGCACCACATCGGTGACACCCTCACCCCGCTCCGCAATGCGCGCCAAGGTTTCCAGGTCAGCCAAGGTGGCATCCGTTGCCAAGGTCGCCCGAATTGAGGCGGGCAATGGGTTATCACCCAAAATATCCAGCGCGTCACCTAAGGCACCAAACTCGCGAAAGTCTGCCAAGGCTTGTGCTTGGTCGATGACCTTTACTTCAGCTACCTCTGAGCGATCTTGCAGCTGCTGTGCTGCCGCAGCCAAGACCGCCGGTTCCACACCCGGCTCAAAGTAGAGACTTAGCCCCGGACGCCCTTCCCAACCCTGGGTCATGTCCGCCAAGTTCTGCTGCAATAAGTACAGCCCAGAGGGCAAGGCCAACGCGATACCTACCAACAACCAAACGAGCAGGCTTGTGCCAAATCGCAAGCTAACGTAAGAGAAGGCTTCGTTCGCAATTCGCCAGTGGTCACGGACCCAACCACCCAAGCCAACACGTTGCCGCGGCCAAGGATCTTTTAGCTTACGCGCCACGCTTTAGGTTACCGCCAGGGTGTCGGATTGGGCTTGCGCAGCAGGACCGCGCGAATCTCGAGTGATGCTGCCATTGGCAAGCTCAACGATGCGTTCACCCATATCCTCAATCAGATCTCGGTCGTGGCTGGCGATAATGACCGTGGTGCCCACCTGGTTGAATTGTCGGAACAGCTCCATGATGTCCCGCGACAGTTGGGGGTCAAGGTTGCCGGTGGGTTCATCCGCCAGCAATATTTTTGGTCGTGTCACAACAGCCCGAGCAATACCCACCCGTTGCTGCTCGCCGGTAGAAAGGTGCGCTGGCAACAAGCGTTCTTTCGAAAGCAGGTCAACCCGGGTTAGCGCCGCACGTACGCGCCGACCTATATCGCGCTCTTTCATACCGGCCACCCGCAACGGGATAGCAACGTTGTCGTATATCGTGCGTTGCGAGAGCAGATGGTGGTCTTGAAACACAGCACCTAAGTGTTGCCGGTAGTAAGGCAAACGTGAGGAGCTGAGTTGAGTGACATTGATGCCGTTTACTAATATCTGGCCACGCGTGGGCCGATCCAAACAAAGCAGCAAACGCAGAAAGGTGCTCTTGCCCGCGCCAGAATGACCGGTAAGAAATGACATGGAGCCTTCTTCAAAGGTTGCAGAGACGCGGTGCAACGCTTCGAATCCGTTCTCAAAGCGTTTGCTAACCTGATGGAACTCGATGTGCCCCACTAATTATTCGCCACTATCTATTCGCCGTTAGTTGTTTGCCACGAACCATTCACCCTTAGTCGTTAGCTAAGAGCGCATCAACAAAAACCTGCGGCTCAAACGGCTGCAAATCATCAATCTTTTCACCAATACCAACATAGTAAACGGGCTTGGGCAGTTGCTGTGCTATGGCAAAAATGACGCCAGCTTTGGCGCTACCATCAAGCTTGGTAATCACGTAGCCAGTAACACCAACCGCTGCGTCAAACTCTTTCGCTTGGCTGATCGCATTTTGCCCGATACCTGCGTCTAACACTAAGATTACTTCGTGCGGGGCTTGGGCATCTAAGCGCGAGACAACCCGCTTAATCTTGCTGAGCTCCTCCATCAAATTCGCTTTGGCCTGCAGGCGTCCGGCTGTATCCGCCAAGATGACATCAACACCACGCGACTGTGCTGACTGCACCGCATCAAACACCACCGACGCGCTATCGGCGCCTTGATGCTGGGCCACAACCGGGATGTTGTTACGCTCACCCCAGGTTTGCAACTGTTCTACCGCGGCGGCGCGAAAGGTGTCTCCAGCAGCAAGCATGACCTCGTTGCCATCGTTACGTAAGCGATTCGCCAGCTTGCCTATGGTGGTGGTCTTACCTGCTCCGTTCACCCCAACAAAAAAGATCACACAAGGCTTAGCATCAACAGCCACAGATAGCGGCATGGCCAAGGGCGCCAGCATATCTTTGAGCAGACCACCTAAGGCACTATGCAAAGCACGCGTGTTGTTTAGCTCTTTGCGCTGTACACGCTGAGATAACTCTTGCATGACCTGGGTGGTGGCATCCACGCCAACATCGGTTAGCAGCAACGAGGTTTCTAGATCCTCAAGTACGCTGTCGTCAATTTCTCGCTCACCCAGCAACAGGTTGCCAACACCCTCAGCGAGCTGCCCTCGGGTCTTACCCAAGCCCTTCTTAAATCGACCCCAAAGACCGGGCTTACTCTCACTTTCGTCGCTCACGTTTCATCCACTGTTGTTCAAAGTTGGTTGGCGTCCCCGTTTGGCTAGCTTAAGGTAACTCTATGACAGCTAACGAGATACGTATTATCGGTGGTAAGTGGAAGCGGCGAAAGCTCCGCTTTCATCCCGTTACCGACTTACGCCCTACTTTAGGCCGCGTTCGCGAGACCATGGCCAACTGGTTGCGCCTAGATTTACCCGAAGCGGAGGTTTTAGACCTCTTTGCCGGCAGCGGTGCCCTTGGCCTTGAAGCACTATCTCGGGGTGCCCGCCACGCCACTTTTGTGGAGACCAACAAACGCCAAGCGGCCCAACTCACCGCAACCTTGGTGGAGCTTGACGGCAGCGGCGTGGTTGTCAACAGCAGCGCCGCAGAATTCCTACACGCCAATAGCGCCAAACAGTGGGACCTGATCTTTCTCGATCCCCCGTTTGCTGGCCACTGGCTCGGAGACACTCTGCAACAACTGTCGATCGCAAGCTACCTCAAACCCCATGGGCTGATTTACTTCGAGTGCCAGCGTGGACAATTGCCCGATCTGAGCGCCTGGCAAGTTCATCGCCAAGCCAAAGCAGGTGATACCGAGTTTGGGCTGCTTGCACCGTCAACTCACCCTAGCTACCATCGGGCTTCAACCTAACTGCGCGAGCGCTGTGTCATCTTGAAAACTGTAGTGTATCCAGGCTCGTTTAACCCCATTACTAATGGCCATACCGATCTAGTTGAACGTGCCTTAGGCCTGTTCGATCACGTGGTGCTAGCCATTGGCACAAGCGCCCAAAAAAATCCTGCAACCGACCTCGCAGATCGCATCGACTTGTGCCAAGAGGTGTTAGGAGAGTTTGGTGATCGCGTGACTATTGAGGGTTTCAACACCCTGCTGGTGGACTACGTAAAAAGCAAAGATGCACGGTTTATCTTGCGCGGTTTGCGCACGGTTACAGACTTTGATTACGAATTTCAGATGGCAGAGATGAACCGCTCGCTAGACCCGAACATTGAGTACGTGTTTCTACCCACATCCCAGGAATGCTCGTTCATCTCCTCGACCCTAGTGCGAGAGATTTCTGCACTAGGCGGCGATATTTCTAACTTTGTGCACCCAGCCGTTGTGCGCTCGCTAAAACAATCAAGCTAGCGCAAACAACCCGGCTACTTTTTCGGTTTGCGGTAACGCCCAACGCTGTCGCAGCCTAAGCAACGCACAAAAGTTTCACGCGCAGGACCAACCACTAGCGTCTTTGCTGCGCCATCCACATTACCGCCAATGGCGCTAAACGGCAGGCTAACAACAAAAGCGGCAGCACCAATTGCCGTGACTGCTAGACCAACCGGTCGTGCAACCACTAGATCGCCAAACATCTCTGAAGCGCTAGGCTCATCGCCTGGGCCTGCCATGGATGGTGCGCTTACTGTGAGCATCGTCATCGCTAACAAAGCGGCAACCCAGGTATTTAATTTGTGCGCTGATTTACGAGTACTGTTACGCATAGTTTTTAAGCTCGTCTTGTCCGTCAGTTGAGTGGTCATATGGTTCATCATGCTTTGGGTCATACTAACTTTCTGCTGTGGGACCGGCGAACCGGAACCCAGCTAGAGCGAAACTCTAGCACTAAATCGCAGTAAATCCTTGGGCCCGTTGGCAATTTGTGCAATACACGCTGGCTCGTTGACCAATTACTTTGGCTTTTAATTCAGCCTCGCAACGGCGGCACGGCAATCCAGCGCGACCATAGACAAATAACTTCTGTTTAAAGTAACCGGGCTCACCGTTGCTACCCACAAAGTCTCGCAACGTGGTGCCACCCATCTCGATCGCCGCACCCAACACGTCAACAATGGCGGCAGCCAACCGCTCATAGGCGACCAAGGTGACTTTTGTTGCCGGCACCGTGGGCCGTATGCCGGCCATAAACAAGGCTTCGTTGGCGTAGATGTTGCCCACACCCACCACAACACGCCCATCCATAATGAAATTTTTGACTGCTTGCTTGCGCTTCTTGGCAAGGCCTTTTAAATACGGGCCTGAAAACTCGTCCGCAAAAGGTTCGGGCCCCAAATGCTCGAGCAGCCAATGGTCGTTCGCCGGGCCCGGTTGCCAGTGCATGCTGCCGAAACGTCGGGGATCGTTGTAGCGCAAAACAACATCGCCAAAGATCAAATCGATATGATCGTGCTTCTTAGGCACATCTGCCGGGGTGACCACCCGCAAGCTGCCGGACATACCAAGATGGACGATTAGGCTACCTGATGAGAACTTAAAGAGTAGATATTTGGCCCGACGCTCCACTTCTTGGATGGCTTGGCCAATAAGACTATCGGGGACCTCAGCCGGCCAGCGCAAGTTCGGATTACGGACCTGCGTAGCGGTTAAGGTTCGGTTGACGACATGCGGAAGAACCCCCAGGCGGGTGGTTTCAACCTCTGGCAGCTCCGGCACGGGGTGCGGCTGCGCAGACTAACAACAGCTAGCTGACTATTTGATCTTAGCTTCGGTGTAGAGCACGTGCTTTCGTACCACCGGGTCAAACTTCTTCATCTCAAGCTTGTCAGGGGTGGTGCGCTTGTTCTTGTCGGTCGTGTAGTAGTGACCGGTGCCAGCGCTTGAAACTAACTTAATTTTATCTCGCATGATGATCTCGTTTGCTGTCCCCGAGTGACATTCGGGGCACTAACTTATAAAAAGGCGCGTTGTACCTAGAAAGTTGTACCTAGATACTTGTACCCAGAAAGTAGGGCTAGGCCTTAGCGCCTTTGCTTCGAATACTCTTCAGCACCTCATCAATACCTTTCTTATCGATCAAGCGCATACCTTGAGCCGAGATGCGCAGACGCACAAAACGCTTCTCACTCTCAACCCAAAAACGATGGTAGTGAAGGTTAGGCGAAAAGCGGCGACGGGTACGGTTTCGCGCTTTACTAACGTTGTTGCCCGACATGGGGCGCTTGCCGGTTACCTGACAAACCTGGGACATGAGATTCTACTCAAAAAAAATCGAGGCGCGTTTATACACCAGGGCCAGAGGTGGAACAAGTTTTTGCCACAAATAGCCCTTAATAATTGAAACCGGTCAATCGACAAAGACCATTTAAGCCGACGCCCCGACCCTAGTGAAACCGCAGGGATCCCCAGAATAAAACCAACAATTAATGCTACTAGATAGTAAGTGAATACTTACTTCAAACCGCTGAAAGGCGCTTAGAAATGAGCCTACCTGCAATTACACAGGTAGCGGCTAACAATCCGTGGTCACATAACTCATGGTGGGTAATGCACCGGCGCTGGCTGCCGGCACATAGATGAGATAGCACCCACTATTCACCACCGCCGTTCGATTGACGTAGACCCTCGACCGCCCTCCCAGGACAGCGGTCGTGAGATAAAATCGCCCATCGCCGTAACTGGTAGACCAAGTCCACTCAGACTCAAAGCTGCCACCCATAATTTTCGAGATGCCATTATTGCGACTGCCGCTGGGGTAGCCAAACCTAACCTCTAAATCGTCAACCCCGTCCCCGTCCATGTCCACAGTGGCAGACAATTGATCGTGCACGCCCTGCAGCCTGGCTTTTCCATACACCAGGTTAGCCGCAGAAAAAACAGCCCCCTCCATGGCTCTAAGTACAGCCAGGTTGGCGTCAGCAGTGATATTCATAAATCTCGGTATGGCAACCGCACTAAGGATGCCCAAAAGCACGATAACGGTGATCAGCTCAACGATGGTAAAACCAGGCTGGGTTTGCGGTGGCGGCTTAGTCTTTGGCATAACACTCAACACTCTAAGATTCCGTCACGTTCGCCAGCGATTTACCGAAGCCATGCATATCCCAGAAAAACTCCTAGCCTTCGCAAAACAAGCCAATGCACAAAGCTGGCTAGACGCAATCCCCAATGTCGTTGGCGAGCTTGCACTCAAATGGGATCTTGAGATCGGCATTGCTTATCCAGACTGTGGCCTGTCCTTCGTTGCACCAGCAACCCAACAAGGAAGACCCCTAGTGCTTAAAGTGCAATGGCCCCATCCAGAATGTCAGTTCGAAGCAGACGCGTTGGACGCTTGGAACGGCAATGGGGCAGTGCAACTGTTGGCACGTGACACAGACCGCCATGCCATGTTGCTCGAGCACTGCTCTCCCGGTGAACATCTCGCCACCGCCCGGGATGTTGATGCCATGGGGGTAATGATCGATTTGCTAACCCGCTTGTGGATAACCGCCGGCCAACCCTTTGCAACCTTGCGCGACGAGGCCGGCCGCTGGCAATCCAGCCTGTTTTCCAACTGGCAAAAGAGCCCCTCCGCCAGCGACAAAACCTTGGTCGAGGCTGCCCAAACCATGATTACCGAGTTGGCAAATAGTCAGGGTGTTCAAGGCTTGGTGCACCAGGATTTACACGGCAACAACGTGCTAGCAGCCACCCGAGCTAGCCAGCCAACCTGGCTTGCCATCGATCCAAAGCCGCTAGTAGGTGAACGCGAGTTTGCGTTGTCACCCATCATCAGAAGCGTTGAGTTTGGCGCAACCAAAGCGGACCTGATGTATCGACTGGACCGATTAACAGAAGCGTTTTCGCTAGACCGCAAGCGCACCAGCGGGTGGGCGGCTGTACAAGCGGTGGCATGGAGCTTTGATAGCCCGAACCAAGCCCAGCATAATCAGATCGCTCGCTGGCTGTTGGCAACGCGATGAGGGCCACACAAAGGGCTAGCTCAAAATAACTACATATGTGTATCATTAAGCTTCTGTGCCCGCCGGGCTATCCGGCAAACCTCGAGGCAGTCGCTATTGCAAAACCTGATGCTCTACCCAATGTTTGCGTTATTTGCACTAACCTGCGCCGTGTTTGTTGCCTTGTTTCGCGCACGGGCAGGGTCTGTCGCTAGAGGCGAGATAAAAGCCTCCCACTTCTTAATCTATGCAACAGACCAACGAGAAGCAGATGGTACGTTGGCCCTGTCACGACATTTCGCTAACTTGTTTGAAACGCCGGTGCTGTTCTACGTTGCCTGCTTAGCGATCATGCTCTACAACGGCGCCAACCTCACGCTGGCCTGCATCGCCTGGGGTTATGTGCTGATGCGCGTGCTGCACGCGTTCATTCACACCGGCTCAAACAATCTACGCTGGCGAATCTTGGTTTATTTTGGCAGCTGGTTTTTCTTGGCAGCGCTGTGGATAGGATTGCTTTGGGTTGCGGTGAACAACTAGCGCTGCAACATCAGATCAACCCACGCTGAGCCATAGACACACCACCGCCTGCCGCAACCACCACATGGTCCAACACCCGCACATCTAAGTGAGTCATGAGCTCTTTGATCGTGAGCGTTATGCGAACATCGCTGGAGCTGGGTTCAGCAACACCAGAAGGGTGGTTGTGCGCCAAGATGACGGCTGCTGCGTTGTACTTAAGTGCGCGCTTTAAAATTTCGCGCGGATATACATTCGCGCGATCCACCGAGCCGAAGAACAGCTTGTCACACCGCAACAACCGATGCCGAGTATCTAAAAACAAGCAGGCGAACACCTCTTGCTCGTATCGCGCTAGGGCCAGCTGCACATAACGCAGCACCGCGGCCGAGTTAGCAAGGGCCTCGCCCGCGCCCAGCTCCGCACGCGCCACGCGCTCACCCAAGGCACAAGCACCCAACAGCGCCGCCGCTTTGGCCGGCCCTAATCCAGGCACCGCCAGCAAAGCTTCAGGTGCAGCTCCAAACAAACCGGCAATGCCACCGAGCTGGGCCAAAAGGCCTTGAGCCAACTGCAACGCGGGCAAGCGTTTGGACCCAGAGCCCAAACACACCGCTAGCAGCTCGGCATCGGTCAACGCATCTGGACCTTGAGCAACAATACGCTCCCTTGGCCCGTGCTTGACCGAGCCATTGCTACCTAACACCCAGCCGGGCGAAGAACCTTGAACAGAATCTTGCTTATCCTGCCCCTCTGACGGTGACTGGGGACTCTCAGAACCGTGTCGGATGCCTCCAGATAGGGGCGAGGGCTGTGCTAGAGTTCGATTTGAACGAGTGACAGATTTTGGCTCAAGCATGACAACAACGGCATCCACAGGGTTAGAGCAGAAGCGCATTCTATTGGGTGTGTGCGGCGGCATAGCTGCGTACAAAGCGCCCATGACTGTAAGAGCATTGCGCCAGGCTGGTGCAGAGGTGCAGGTGGTACTGACCGCAAGCGCCAGCCAGTTTGTGACCGCCACCAGCTTGCAAGCCGTGAGCGGCAACCCGGTTAGAAGCGATCTATGGGACCCAGCCGCGGAAGCATCCATGGGGCATATCGAGCTAGCCCGCTGGGCTGACGCGGTTCTCATTGCACCGGCTACCGCTAACACCATGGCCCTGCTTGCTACCGGCCAAGCACCAGACCTGCTGACCACCTTGTATCTAGCAACCGATGCGCCGGTGTTTATTGCCCCAGCAATGAATCAGGCCATGTGGCTGCATCCGGCAACCCAGCGCAACCGGCAACAATTGCAGCAGGATGGGGTTGAGTTCTTTGGACCAGGCGCGGGTGAGCAAGCCTGCGGCGACATAGGTCCGGGCCGAATGCTAGAACCCGCAGAGCTCGCCGAAGCGCTCCAGACAGCTCTAGCTACCGCCACGCAACGCACCACTTCAGTCAGCCCAAGCCTCGCGGGCAAACGGGTCATGATCACGGCCGGACCCACCCAAGAAGCCATCGATCCGGTGCGCTACATCTCTAACCACAGCTCGGGCAAGCAAGGTTACGCACTGGCTGCCGCAGCCAAAGCCGCAGGTGCCACGGTCACCTTGGTGAGTGGGCCGGTTGCTTTGGATTGCCCCCAAGGCGTAGAACGCATTGCCGTTACCAGCGCTGCAGAAATGCATCAAGCGGTCCAACAGCGGGTTGCACAGACCGATATCTTTATCGGGGTTGCCGCGGTTGCCGACTACCGACCGGCTGACGTTGCCACGCAAAAAATCAAAAAGGTTGATGGCGCGGGGCAGGGTGACAAGCCAGCAAGAGATCCATCCGGCCTGCAACTGAACTTAGTAGAAAACCCTGACATCATTGCGGCGGTCGCTAAAAGCCCAACCAGGCCCTTTGTTGTGGGCTTTGCTGCAGAAACACACAACACCCTCGGCTTTGCGCGAGACAAACGTGTACGCAAGCAACTCGACATGATTTTAGTCAACGACGTTTCCGACAAGAGCATTGGCTTTGGTAGCGACAGCAACGCGATTACGGTTATTTGGGCCGATGGCGAGCTTGCATTGCCATCCCAGCCAAAAGATCTTTTAGCGATAGAGCTAATTACTCAAATTGCTGAACGTTATGCGGCAGAGTTAGCAACTACCAACCTGCAACCTGCGGTAAACTAGCGCTACTTTAATCATTGGTCACTAGTGCCGCCGCAGTTTGAGCCGCCGCAACCTACAGCCTAACCATGCCTAATCAAGACGCCCAACCCATACTTAGCGCCAAGCGCGGTCGCTCTCGCCAAGCAGCAACGAGCATAACGCGCCAAGCCATACCCGCTCTGGCCCTCGCCCTGCTCGGGGTACTCACCGCATTTGCACTCATCGGCTGGGAACTTCTACAGCAAGGGCAGGCACAACAAGCGCTGCAAAGCCAGGCTCAACACAAAGCCTACATCGACTACTTCAACAGCCGCATGATCCACCTGCGCAAAGACGTTCAACAAGCTGCCAAAAGCAACTTAGCTCGCGGTGCACTTGCCAGTACGGATAACAACTTACATTTGATCAATGCCGAAGCTTTGCGCGAAGCCATGTCCTATGCGTTGCGTGTCGACATTGTGCCGAAAGGCAAAGCGGCGGTTGATCTTAGCGCCGATATACCCATTACCTTTGCCGGTCTAGATGTTATTAAACGCGCAACCCAACGCGAGTTTATCGGGCCGGAAGTGTCCATCAACCCACCAGGACAGATCTACGCTGCAGCGCCCATAACCCGCGAAGGCGCGGTCGCTGGCGTTCTGTTTGTGGTTTTTGGAAAAGACTACTGGCTTGACCCCTTGCAAAAGACCGGGGATGAGCAAGCGGGGCAAGTCGTCTTAGAGCAAGCGTTTGACGGCCTAGCGGCCACCCCTGTGTTGCAATGGGGCACCAGCAATGCGGCTGCGACAACTATGAGCAAACCCTTAGCCGCAAAAAACCTGTCCTTAAAGTTTCAACCCAACACGGCTGCCGCCACCGAGATAGGACAATGGGTCAATTTACTGCTGCCTTTACTGATCGCTTTAGGGTTGAGCCTAGGTGGCATCATTTGGGCTTTTGCTCGCCTAAGCAAACGCCTTAGCGCTGATAACCGACTGTTGGAATCTAACGTCAATCGCATGTCTCGCGGGCAAGCGGTAAGCCATGAAGGCTATGCGTTCGAAACCAATCAAACTACCGCAATCAATCTCGGCCAAATCTTGGGCTCCTCCGAAAACACCGAGCAGGCCGACGCGCCGGAAGATGCCGCGCCAAGCAACACAGAAGCAGCACCAAAAAAACGCAAGCGCGCAGCAGCGGCGGCCCTCACCAGCACGTCACTGCTGGATGATGACTCTGACGATGATTCGGTTGAAGACCTGCTCGCTGATCTTGACGAGCCAGATGACGATTTTCTAGAGGTTGAGAAAAAGCCGATCAAAAAGGCTGCAAAAAAAGCCGCGGCTGTTGAAGACGATAATTTTGGCATTAGCGTCGAAGAGCAAGACAGCGCTAGCGCTGCCGACATGGGCATCAAACTGGACCCCGATATTTTTCGCGCTTACGACATTCGCGGTATCACCACCACCAACCTAACCGCTGAAGTGGTGTATTGGATTGGTCGCGCCTTTGCCGCCGAGGCTAGAGACAACAACATGGCCAAGGTTGCCATTGGCCGCGACGGCCGGCATTCCTCGCCAGAACTGGCCGCTGGGCTCGCGAAAGGGTTAACCGAAGGTGGCATGGACGTTATCGATATCGGTATGGTCCCAACGCCAGTCTTGTATTTCGCCACCCACCACCTCAAGACAGGCACCGGCATCATGATTACCGGTAGCCACAACCCGCCAGAATACAACGGCTTAAAAATGATGCTAGCTGGCGAAACCTTAGCCGAAGGTCGCATTTTGCGCTTGTTCCAGCGTATCCAAGAAAACGAGCTATCCGATGGCGCCGGTGACATCCGCGCGGTTGATGTAGAAACCGCTTACCTAGATCGCATCCTAGACGATGTCGCTGTTGCGCAACCTAAGAAGGTGGTTATCGACTGTGGCAACGGCGTTGCTAGTGAGTTGGCACCCAAATTGCTGGAGGAGATGGGTTGCGAAGTGGTCCCGCTGTATTGCGAGGTTGACGGCGACTTCCCGAACCACCACCCAGATCCGGCAGAACCAGCGAACCTCGCGGATCTCATCACCGTGGTTGACGCTGAGAAAGCGGACATTGGTTTGGCCTTTGATGGTGACGGCGACCGCTTAGGTGTCATTACACCGCGTGGCAACATCATCTGGCCAGACACGCTCATCATGCTGTTCGCTCAGGACATCATTAGTCGCAACCCGGGCGCTGACATAATTTACGACGTGAAGTGCTCTCGTCATCTCAACCACCTTATCAGCGAGAGCGGCGGGCGCCCCATCATGTGGAAGACCGGCCATTCCCATATAAAAGCAAAGATGAAAGAAACCGGTGCGTTGCTCGGCGGCGAGTTCAGCGGGCACATTTGCTTTGGTGAACGTTGGTTTGGCTTTGATGACGCGCTCTACTCTGCGGCACGCCTGCTTGAAATTGTCGGGTCTGTTGAAGGGAACGTGGATGAACTGTTTGCACAGTTCCCAGCCACGTTCTCCACGCCAGAAATCAAGATCCAAACCACCGACAAAGAAAAGTTCAACATCATGGACAAGCTGGTGCGTGAAGGGAACTTTGGCATGGGCGCTGTGACCAGCATCGACGGCGTGCGAGTGGACTACGATGACAGCTGGGGTTTGATTCGCCCGTCGAATACCTCCCCAATATTGTCCCTGCGCTTCGAAGCCGATACGGAAGATGCATTAGAAGAAGTACAACAGCGCTTCGCGGTTCAACTCGAACGCGTCGACCCTAAGCTTAAATTCAGATAAACAGCCATGTCTAAAGCCAGCCAATCCGCCTCCGTTACCGCTAGCGTACTAACCGAAGCGCTGCCTTATATTCGCCAGTTCCACGGCTCTACCTTTGTGGTGAAGTACGGCGGCAATGCAATGGTAGATGAAAAACTTCAAAACACCTTCGCCCGCGACATAGTACTCATGAAGCTTGTGGGGCTAAACCCAGTGGTTGTCCATGGCGGTGGCCCACAAATTGGCGCGCTGTTGGACCAGCTGCAAATACCCACTCGCTTTGTAGACGGTATGCGCGTCACCGATACCCAGACTATGGACGTGGTGGAGATGGTGCTTGGCGGCCTGGTTAACCAAACTATTGTGTCGCTTATAAACACCCAAGGTGGACAGGCGGTGGGGGTGACCGGTAAAGACGGCGATCTTATCCGCGCTCGTAAGCTCACTCTGCAACGCAACTCTGCGGAGCTAAACGCACCAGAAATCATTGATATCGGTCATGTTGGTGAAGTCGAGAAGGTGAATACCCAGGTGCTTGAAGCGCTGATCAATGCCAACTTCATACCCGTTATCGCACCAATTGGTGTTGGTCCTGATGGCGAGTCGTACAACATCAATGCCGACATTGTGGCCGGCAAAATAGCAGAGGCACTTGGAGCAGAAAAATTGATACTGCTCACCAACACGCCCGGCATCTTGGACGCCAACAAACAAACCTTAACCTCGTTGAACAGTTCGGAAGTCGCAGAGCTGATTGAGCAAGGTGTTATCAACGAAGGCATGCTGCCCAAAACCAACTGCGCTTTACAGGCGGTTGCTAACGGTGTGGCAAGCGCGCAGATCATCGATGGCACGGTTTTACACTCGTTGCTGCTCGAGATATTTACTGACGCTGGCATTGGTACGCAAATTACCAATGGCTAAAACCTCACGTCGCGACGAGATCTTGCAAGCGTTTGCCACTATGTTGGAAACGCGGCCCGGCACCCGTATTACTACAGCGGCACTAGCGGCCGAGGTTGGGGTGTCCGAAGCAGCCCTGTATCGACACTTTCCTAGCAAAGCCAAGATGCTAGATGCATTGATCGAGTTTATCGAAGACAGCTTGCTGCCGCGTGTCACCCGCATCTTAGCGGACGCGCCTACGGCTGAAGCGAAGTGTCGCGGCATCATGCAGTTGCTGCTGGTCTTTGCCGAACGTAATCCAGGATTCGCACGCTTGCTGGTGGGTGATGCGTTACAAGGCGAAAACGAACGTCTCAGAGGCCGCACCCGGCAGTTGTTCGACCGCCTGGAAACAGAGTTGCGATCGGTCTTAAGGACTTGGGCAGCACAGCAAGTACCGGCTCCGCAGGTCAACGCCAACGACATGGCAAACCTGATGCTGGCGCATACAGAAGGGCGGATAAATCAGTTTGTTCGTTCGGAGTTCAGTGCGAAACCAACGCTGGGTTGGGATGCACAATGGCAAGCACTATCGCTCGGTCTATTCGGCGACCGGGTAGTCTAACCACTGACGCTTTGAGCCCTGTTTATTTTGCTGGGCCTGTTGGTTTTTCAGCTCTTTTTCTAGAGTGCTTAAGGTCACTTCTTTAGCAACCTCGCTGCAATCACCCTGAGCAAACACTTCACGGTCACGATCAAACTGCTTGCGTGCCTCATCTTGCTCGATCCGGCGACCCAAGGTCTCCAGCTCTAGGTTCTGAATTTGCGCCTTAGCTTGCTTGATGTTGCCAACTAGAACCGGGGTTACGCCATGGCCAGATCGTTCCAACCGTGCAGCTTGATCTTCTAGGTCACGCTCTTGGTTGCGCATCTGGGTCAAGCTGGCTTGCGCATTGATAATTCGAGTTTCGATGGAAGCTAGCGCCTGCTTTTCTGCATGGTCGATATCTTCGGTGGTTTCGTAAAGTGAGTTCACTCGACGCTGAGAGTCTCTGCACAACGCATAACGCTTCTCTCGAGCGGCTTTCAACTTAGCCTGCTTGGGGGTCAGCTGAGCGGCAATAGTGCGCAACACCCGGCCTGTAGACGAATCAATGACTTGGTATCCATTTCTTACTAGGTCGTTGGGTACGGTTGACCCGATCACCACGCCACCTTGCTCGTTGGCATAGCGATACAGTTGGCCTGCCCAGCTTGTTGGGGCCAACAACGTAGCCATCAACGCGGTGACCAACGAAGCAGACAAGGCCTTTTTGGTCAACGAATTGGGTCTAGAGTTTTTGCTAAGGTTGGTCAAACGCATATTCCGTCAGCTCAACTAGAAACAGTTACAGTAAACAATATTGTGCCTGATATTCGGCCATAGCGGTGCGCGTCTTAGGCCCCAAACCGGCACTAGTCACCGGTTGTTCCAGGTAACCCATCACATCTTGCAAGCTTAGTATGCTGAGCACGGGTGCACCACCAAGCTCGGCAGCCAATGCCTGGACCGCCGTGGTGCCCTTGTCCTGCTTGTCATTTTCCGGGCTTGCCACAATTTCCTGGCGATCCAGCGCAATAATGACCCCGGCAATCTTACCTTGGGCTGCTTCAACAAGCCCCACCGCCTCGCGCATGGCGGTTCCCGCGGTGAGCACATCGTCAACCAGCACTACGGATCGCCCGGCTACATCCGCACCCACCAACTGGCCTCCCTCACCGTGATCTTTCTTCTCTTTTCGATTGTAGGCAACCCCCAGGTCCAGCCCATGACCAGCCAAGGCGACCGCAGCAGCGGTCGCTATGGGAATCCCTTTATAGGCAGGCCCAAACAACAGCTGCGCCGCCAACCCGGATTGCTGGATCAACCGGGCGTAGGCGTCGCCAAGTTGCGCCAAAGCAGAGCCGGTATCTAGTGCGCCCAAGTTGAAGAAGTAGGGGCTCAAGCGCCCTGACTTCAGCTCAAACTCACCAAACTTCAGCACCTGATGACGTATCAACAAGTCGATGAGGTCCACCTTGGCTTGGTCTAGAGTTGTCATGCTGTTGCCTCATCTAGGTAAAAAACTGAGTAAAAGGTCGCTCGGCGTTGGCAGGCTCTAGCTCCCTAGGGCCGCGCGCTGCAACTCGATCAGCTCGTTGGTGCCTTTACGGGCCAATGCCAACATGGCGGCCAACTGAGCATCATCAAACGGGGCCGCTTCTGCGGTGCCTTGAATCTCGATAAAACCGCCGCCCTCGATCATCACCACATTCATGTCCGTTTCAGCCGTGGAATCTTCCGGGTAATCCAGGTCGAGGACCGGCATACCGCGCCACATGCCTACGGATACAGATGCCACAAGCTCCCTGAACGCGCCCTGAACTCCACTTTCACGCATAGCGTCCGCCACCGCCACCGCAGCGCCCGTAATGGAGGCGGTGCGGGTACCGCCATCTGCCTGAATCACGTCGCAATCGATACGTACCGTTCGTTCGCCCATGGCTTTCATGTCCACCGCCGCTCTTATCGAGCGACCAATCAGGCGCTGAATTTCTACAGTGCGACCCGATTGTTTGCCCCGCGCCGCCTCTCGATCAACCCGTGAGTGGGTAGAGCCTGGCAACATGCCATATTCAGCGGTCAGCCAACCTTGACCTTTGCCGCGCAAGAAGCCGGGCACCGAGTTGTCTACGGTTGCGGTGCAAATAACCTTGGTGCCACCAAACTCAACCAGCACGGAGCCGGGTGCATGGGCGGTAAAACCACGGGTAAAACGGATCGGGCGGAGCTCGTCCGGCGCGCGCCCGCTGGGTCTGGAGGGGGCTGCTGCATCAGGTTGGGTCATGTATTTCTCGTTGTTGGATGAATGGTTATAAGGAATTTCGAGTTCTCGGGGTTAAGTATACGCCCACCGCATTCCATAATTGAGCATTCGATAAATGCGTAGGGCTTGCTTACACTGCGCCTAACGAAACCGGATACGACAATTCTTATGCCAAGCGCCGCGGTACACAGCATGACGGCCTTCGCTCGCTGCCAATCAATCATCAGCGAACGCCAGCTTACCTGGGAGATGCGAAGCGTTAACCATCGCTTCTTAGAGGTGCAAATTCGTTTGCCCGATGGGCTCCGCCACTTAGAGCACCCACTGCGCGAGACCTTACGAAAGCATCTAAAGCGCGGCAAGGTTGATTGCACCCTGCGTATGGATCTGCAAAATGTGGAGGGCGGGCTGGAGCTCAACCGCAAGCTGCTGCTACAGCTGTTGGCGGTGCTGGAGCAAGTCCGCCGGGACGCTCCCGATATAGGCGCACCTAACCCCATCGAGTTGCTGCGCTGGCCGGGTATTTTAGGTGACGAAGCGGAGGTAGACGAAGACTTCTTAGGCAGCGCGGTCAGCGATCTGTTCGAAGAAGGGCTAACCCAGCTGATCGCCCACCGTCAGCGCGAAGGCGAGCAACTGGCCTTAACCCTAAATCAGCGCTTAGATCAGATCGAACGCATCGTCGCTCGGGTTAAAGAGGTGGCCAGTACCTTACGCCAAGATATTCAAGACCGTTTGGTGCAGCGCCTTGAAGAGCTGGGCACAACCCTGGACTCCGGGCGGCTTGAACAGGAAATCGCCTTGCTCGCTCAGCGCGCGGACATTGCAGAAGAGCTAGACCGGTTGGCGATCCACGTGGAGGAGGCCCGCGCCTGCCTCCGCGGCAACGGACCCCATGGCCGCCGGCTCGACTTTTTAACCCAAGAATTGAACCGTGAAGCCAACACCTTGGCGGCCAAATCCGTGATTGCCGAGACCTCTCAGCGGGCGGTAGACCTTAAAGTGGTTGTTGAGCAGATTCGTGAACAGGTTCAGAACGTCGAATGAGTAACCCCGCCACTCAGCCCAACACGACACCCGGCATGCTAATTGTGGTGTCCGCACCCTCGGGCGGGGGCAAAACCAGCTTGGTAAATGCCTTGCTCAAATCCGACGAAAATTTGTGCGTCTCGGTGTCCCATACCACCAGAGCTAGCCGACCCGGCGAAAACAACGGCGTCAATTACCACTTCGTGGATACAACCGAGTTCCAAGCGCTGGTCGAGCGCGGCGAGTTCCTTGAGCACGCTGAGGTCTTTGGCAACCAGTACGGCACCTCCAAAAGTAGCGTGGCAACCAATCTAGCTGCGGGCCAAGACGTGGTCCTAGAGATCGATTGGCAAGGTGCCAAACAGATACAAGCCAGCTATGGTGCTGAATTGCTTAGCATTTTTATCTTACCACCGTCCCAGGAAGCGCTCCGGCAACGCTTGCGTGGCCGCGGTCAGGACAATGATGAGGTGATCGATGCGCGTATGGCTAAAGCCATTAGCGAAATGTCGCATTATCGGGACTATCAATATCTTGTGATCAACGACGAGTTTGACCACGCCTTGGCCGATATGCGCTCAATCTTGCGCAGCCGCCGGCTCGAGCGGAACTACCAAGAGTCACACCAGCAGGGCCTGCTAGACTCACTGTTGTCGGAGTAATTGTCGGGGCAAATCGCGCCATGCGCTGGTGGCAAGTCGACAAACCCAAGAATCGGGTTCTTGCCTCACCTTAACCACCCCGGTAGACTCCCGCGCTCGCTGAGCAACGCACTTGTACCCAGCGACCAGGCACTATATATCTAGATGTATCTAGTATCTCGTTTTGATTAATAACAGGAGCAAGCAACTATGGCTCGCATCACCGTTGAAGATTGCTTAGAACACGTAGACAACCGTTTTGAGTTGGTCATGCTCGCCACCCGTCGCGCTCGCCTTCTGCGCAGCTATGGTATCGAAGCCATGGTGCCGGAAGAAAACGACAAGCCTACCGTTATCGCGCTGCGCGAGATCGCAGAGGGCATGATTTCTCATGAAATGCTTGACGCTCAAGAGGCGACATCTGAGGATGAAGAGCTAGAAATCACGTTCGGTATTGGAGATGGCGACAGCCACGAGCTCTGAGTCTTACTTTGTATCGCGCCTTGCTGAAAAGGCGCGACGCGATGACGTGGCAGCACCTGCCACGATCAAAAGTCTAGCCAAAGCCCTCAACAAATATTTGCCTGAAGACCAGGTTGATATAGTCCGCGCCGCCCATGCCTACGCCGCCAACGCCCACGAAGGGCAAATGCGGCGCACCGGCCACAAATACATCTCCCACCCGGTTGCCGTTGCCAGCATATTGGCCGGCATGCACGTGGATCACCAAACGATTTGCGCCGCCTTGCTACACGATGTTTTAGAAGATACCGAGGTTGGTAAGGCCACGCTATCGGACCTTTTTGGCTCTGAAGTCACCGAGATCGTAGATGGCGTGTCCAAGCTGTCCAAGATTTTTCGAACTCGGGCTGAAGCTCAGGCCGAGAACTTCCAAAAAATGGCCATGGCAATGGCCAAAGACATCCGCGTCATCATGGTCAAGCTAGCGGATCGTCTACACAACATGCGCACCATTGGGGTGATGTCTTCGGAGCAACGCAAACGCATTGCACGAGAAACCCTGGATTACTACGCACCCATTGCCAACCGGCTGGGCATCCACACCATCAAGGTAGAGTTCGAGGAGCTTGGCTTCCAAGCCTTATACCCGTTGCGAGCGGATCGAATTGGGCGTGCCGTGACCAAAGCGCGTGGCAATCGTCGGGAGCTAATCGAAGAGATCCAGGTAAGTATGAGCACCGCACTGAATCGTGAAGGCATGACCGCATCGGTTCAAGGCCGCGAGAAGCACGCCTACTCCATCTATCGCAAGATGAAGGCACAACACAAAAAATACGCAGACATAACCGATGTGTTTGGTTTTCGCATTGTGGTGGACCAAGCTGACGACTGCTACCGTGCCTTGGGCATAATCCACAACCTATACAAACCCGTTGCCGGCCGCTTTAAGGACTACATTGCGATCCCCAAGGTTAACGGCTACCAATCGTTGCATACCACGCTGTTTGGTATGCATGGTGTACCCATCGAGGTGCAGATACGCACCAAACACATGGACGCAGTGGCCAACAACGGCATTGCCGGTCATTGGCTTTACAAAAGTGAGGTTGCCGACTTCCAAAGTTCGCAAACCCGAGCACGCCAATGGGTTAAAGACCTTATGGACCTGCAGCAACGCGCCGGTGACCCGTTAGAATTCATCGAAAGCCTTAAAATCGATCTGTTCCCCGATGAGGTGTATGTCTTTACCCCGGAAGGGGACATCTTGGAGCTACCACGCGGCGCCTGCCCAGTAGATTTTGCCTATGCGGTTCACACCGACATTGGTAACTCCTGCGTGTCTTGCCGTGTTGACCGCTTGCTCTCGCCTTTGTCCACACGTCTGCAAAGCGGTCAAAGCGTTGAGATTATTACCTCTGACAACGCAAGGCCCGACCCCGACTGGCTAACCTTTGTTGCCTCTGGCAAGGCCCGAGCCGGCATCCGCCAAGCGTTAAAAGATCAGCAGCAGTCGGATTCAGTCGCTTTTGGTCGGCGCCTGTTAAACCGTGCTCTATCGGCGGAAAACAAATCGATCAACGATCTGGATTTTCGACGTCTACGTCGAGTGTTTACGGAGTTCGACGTGCGCAAGCTGGTTGAGCTGTTGGCCAAGATCGGTAACGGTGACTTGATGCCCTACGTTGTTGCCCAACGCTTGCTGAGCGCCGACAACCCCGAGTTCGAAAGCTTGGCGGTGCAAGGGGATGGACCGGTTGCTATTCGCGGCGGAGAAGGCTTAGTTGTTCAGTACGGTCGCTGCTGTGGGCCGGTACCTGGCGACCCTATAGTGGGCCACATGACGCCGGGCAAAGGGTTTGTGCTGCACATCGAAACCTGCCGCAACATGAATGAGGTTCGCAACCGCAGTGCCAAGGAGATTATCCCCGCGCACTGGGCTGAGAAGGTCGATGGCGAGTTTCTCACCACCTTACGGGTTGAGGTGTCGCGCAAGAAAGGGGTTATCGCCGAGATTGCAGCAACCATTACCGCTACGGATGCCGGGGTCGAAGACGTCCGCATCCAAGAACGTAGCGCTGCCTTAACCAGCATGGCCGTGCGCGTGTCTGTGCGCAATAGAGATCACCTAGCGCGAACCATGCGCAAGCTGCGGGTCGTTAGCAGCGTACAGTCCATCGCCCGAATGAGTTTGTAACTATGAGCACCGCGAACAACACAACCATCATCAAAACAGAGAAAGCGCCTGCCGCCATTGGTACCTATAGCCAAGCGGTGCAAACGGGTAACACCGTTTATGTGTCTGGGCAGATTCCACTGGACCCCAACACCATGACCTTGGTATCCGAAGATTTTGCGGAGCAAGCACACCAAGTGTTTCGCAACCTTCGAGCCATAGCGCAAGCGGCCGGCGGCGAGTTAAGCGACATGGTGAAGCTCAACGTGTTTGTGCTCGACCTAGCCAACTTTCAAACCTTAAACGAAGTGATGGGAGAGTACTTCAGCGAACCTTTCCCCGCCCGTGCCGCCTTAGGCGTAGCCCAGCTACCCAAAGATGCCTTGGTTGAGATCGACGCCATTATGGTGCTCGGCTAAACCTTTGCGATGGCCATCAGCCTCAACGCTCGGGTTAGCATACTCAAAGGCGTCGGGCCGACCCTAGAAGAGAAGCTCAAAAATCTAAACGTTGCCCGGGTTGGTGACTTGCTCTTGCACCTCCCCATGCGCTACCAAGACCGCAGCCACATTGTGCCCTTGCGCAATGTCACCTTCGAGCAAGAGTGTTTGGTTGAAGGGCAGATAACGGCCTGCGACATCAATTTTGGCAAACGCCGCAGCTTGCTGGTGACCATTGACGATGGCTCCGCCGTACTCACGCTACGCTACTTCTATTTTTCTAAGCAACAACAAGACGGCTTTGCCATCGGACGTTACGTCCGCGCTTACGGGGTTGCACGGTTTGGGCCTAAGCGCCTGGAGATGGTGCATCCGGAATACAGCACCAGCGCAACGCCACTACCCGCACCCGTTGCGGCGCTCACACCCGTGTACTCCACTACGGATGGGCTGGGTCAAACCCGGCTGCGCAAACTCACCCAACAGGCGCTCGCTTTAGATTTTGCGGACGATGGCAACCCTGAAGCCACCACTAGCTGGCCGCTGGAGCAACTCGCCTATCTGCACCAGCCACCCGCGGACGCCAGCGCAGCAGACATTGAACGCGTGCAGCAAGCGATCGCCTTTGATGAGCTCACCGCTTACTACTTGGTCATGCAGCACCGCCAGTCCCAACGCCAGCAACAGCAGTCCCTGCCACTACCCCAAGCTCAGCAACTGGGCCGCGAATTGCTAAGCCAGCTTGGTTTTAAGCTAACCAACGCACAGCGTCGAGCGACCACCGAGGTACTCAACGATTTGGCCCGCAGCCAACCCATGCTGCGTTTGATTCAAGGGGACGTAGGCAGCGGTAAAACCGTGGTGGCTGCGTTTGCCGCCATTCGCGCAGCCGAGCACGGTGCGCAAACGGCGCTTATGGCGCCAACAGAAATTTTGGCGGAACAACATTACCTGAACCTATCTGCTTGGCTGACCCCGCTGGGGATCGATGTGGTGCTGCTAACGGGCAGCCAAAAAGCCAAAGAAAGACGAGCAGGGGAAGCAGCGGTGGCAGATGGCACCGCATTGGTTGCCATTGGCACCCACGCGCTGTTCCAACGTACGGTCACCTTTCACAATTTGGCGTTGACCATCGTTGATGAGCAACACAGGTTTGGTGTGCATCAACGTATGTCTTTGCGCAACAAAGGGCAAGTACCGCATCAGCTGGTGCTGACGGCAACACCCATACCGCGCACCTTAACCATGGCCTTGTATGCGGATATGGACGTATCGCTCATTGATGAGCTACCCGCTGGGCGGCAACCCATCACCACCATCTTAGTGAACAACAATCGACGCCACGACATCTTAGAGCGCGCCCAAGCCATTATGAATACCGGGCAACAGGTCTATTGGGTTTGCACCTTGATCGAACCCGCAGACGAGCTACCGGCCAGCGCCGCCGAGCCAACCCTTGAAGAGCTGCAGCAAGCGCTGCCGGGTTATCGCATCGGGCTGATTCATGGTCGTATGAGCGGTAACGAAAAAGCCAGCACCATGCAGGCTTTTAAAGCGGGCGAGATACAGCTGTTGGTAGCCACAACCGTTATCGAAGTGGGGGTCGATGCACCCAACGCCACGCTGATTGTCATCGAAGATCCAAACCGACTGGGTTTAGCACAACTACATCAGCTGCGCGGGCGGGTGGGGCGCGGGGACCAGGCCAGCCACTGCGTGCTGCTCTACAAATCGCCCTTAGGCAAGTTAGGCCAAACCCGCCTGCAGGTGATTCGCGATAGCCAAGACGGTTTCTTTATTGCCGAGCAAGATTTGAAGCTTCGCGGCCCAGGCGAAATTCTTGGCACCCGGCAAACGGGTGAACAGCAGTTTCGTATTGCCGATATTGCGCGTGATGCGGTTCTCATTCCTAAAGTGATAGAACACGGCAAGCAGTTGCTCGCCAATGACCCCGCTCAAGCCCAGCGACTTCTGGCCACATGGGCACCAGCAGATACGGGCACCGTTGGGGTGTAAGTCTGGATCAGGTGCCGCTGCGAAAGCGGCGCACGGCGCGCCACTTTTCTAAAAATTCTGAGAGATAGCGCCATTTTTTTCGCGCAGCCAACATTTAAGCTGCACGCCATATGCGCCTTATACCCCTACACAACGTGCTCTACGCTGCATCCCAAACCTTGGGGGCAGATGCGGCTGCGTTAAAATTGTTGCCACTGGGCGCCGCAAATTGGGCGCCCTGCGCGTTAGTGCTAGGAGATACAGCACAAATACAGGCCTTGGGCTGGCACGATGATGCCAGTCAACCAGCCCCCGAAGATCCCCCGGTATCGCGTACGTTGTTTGGTATCGACAACGCTCTAACTTTGTACCAAGGCCCAGACAAGCAACGCTTTCAGCTAAGGGTGGAATTGTCAGAAGCCCTGCTCAACGCCATGCCCGGACAGTTCATTAACCATCAGCGACGCGGTGTGTCTAGCGCCACCTTTGCAACCCTATGGGTTGCCTTTACATTCGATGAGCCTCCAGCACGGTTCAATACGATACTTGAAGGGCTCGCTTACGATAACGGCGCCAACTCCAGTACGGAGATGTTGCTTGGGGTTGCAGCCCAATCCCTTTGGGGGCTATACCAAAGTACCCAAGCGCATGCCGACCCCATCACGGGCCTTCCCGGCGCCGCGGATTTTCACGAGCGCTTGCGTCGTGCATGCCGACGCTCTGCCAACGGCAATCCGCTGGTCTTGCTGCTGATGAAGCTAGACAACTACCTAAACCGGCGACGGCGTTTTGGTCACGAACACACAGATCACTGGCTGCAGCGAGCGGCAAGCGTTTTAGAAACAACGCTGCGCAAAGAGGATGGTTTGTTTCGCTTCGGCGATGCGCAGTTTGCCGTGGTCGCCAACGTCGCTGACACCCAAGGCGCTGACAAGCTCGCCAACAAGCTGCTTACGGCCTCTCGGACCCTAGCGGATGACGCCGAGTTTGCCAGCGATAGCCTTAGTATTGGCTACATCTATCATGGGCCAGAAAGCGAATCCGAAGATGAACCAGACCCGCAGCGACTCAGCCTCAGTGCGGAGCAGGCGTTAGATCAGGCGGCTCTGTTGGGCGGCAATCGGGCGCTCGCCTTCAGTGGCGCCTTTGATACCGACACCGCAAGCATGACCCACCCACAAGGCAGCATGTTAACCGCCGACCCGGCTAAAGATTATCGCAACAGCCATATCTTGTGGCACACCATCTCGTTGGTAGCCGCCACTGCAGAACCTAACGCGCTCTGTCGCGCGTTCATTAACTTGTTGGAAGAATCTCTCAGCAATACCAAGGTTTCGCTGCTTTCAGAGGTTCACGGCAAGTTAGGATCCTTGGCCCAGCTTGATGGTGACGAGGATGACCTGATAACACCCTTGCGCCAACAGTTTATCCGCCAAGCCTTAGCGCAACAAAAGAGCCAGGTGCAGACCAATACTGGGGCCAACGCGGGCAGCAGTGCAGACCCACAACAATATTGGCTCGCCACCCCGTTGATGTACCACGGCAACCTACACGGCGCGCTATTCCTTGAAAGCGACGAAGCCTTAGACGCCGCTGACCAAGTCTTCTTCAAGGCGTTAGCAGACCAAATTGCTGGCGTATTAGATCGGGCACAGCTGGTTGCCATTGAGCGGCAACGCAATGCCCAAGAAAGCAAAGCGCTGCGTGCTGAGCTTAACCAGCTAAAACAACAGCACACCGCGCCAGTGATTGCTCAGGTTGTGCAATCCGATGCAATGCGCCAGGTCATGGACCATGTGCACCGCATCGCGGCAACCGACGTATCTGTACTTATCTTGGGTGAAAGTGGCGCCGGCAAAGAGGTCATGGCACACAGCATCCACCAAGCCAGCGATCGAGCTGACCGACCTTTGGTCATAGTCGACTGTAGCGCCATTGCCCATTCACTCATTGATAGCGAGCTGTTTGGCCGGGTCAAAGGCGCTTTTACCGGCGCTGATGCCGCATCAACCGGCCGCATCGCCCAAGCCAACGGTGGCACCTTGTTCCTTGATGAGATTGGTGAGCTACCGCTCGACGTGCAGGCTAAGCTGCTACGTTTCGTGCAAGAAAAACAAATCATTGCGGTAGGTGACACCGCAGAGCAACACATCGATGCACGCATCATCTGCGCCACCAACCGCAACCTGCTCCACGAGGTGCGCGAAGGCAAGTTCCGCGGCGACCTTTACTATCGCCTGCAGGTCATTCAAGTGCACTTACCCAGTCTGCGCGAACGTCGTGCAGACTTGCCCATACTAGTGCAGAACTTGTTGGCAAAATTTAACCAGCAATTTGGGCGCGAGATCACCGGCTTAACCGACGCCGCTTGGGCCAAGGTCAACGAATACAACTGGCCGGGGAACATTCGGGAGCTGCAAAACGCCATGCTTCGAGGCACCTTGATGGCGGAGGGCTCAGAGCTAGAGGCCCACGACATCCAAGTTGACCAGCAAGATCAACAAGCACCCATTGATGTGGGTCATAGCGCGGACGCCCTGGCACCACCGGCTCCCATTCGCGCACCGGCCAAAATCGCTAGCGCCCGCTTAGAAAGCGAAGAGGATAGCTGGAGCATGCTGGCCACCATTCTACGCGGCCAAATACAGGCCTTAGATAACGACCAACTAAGCGATGCGCCGCTAGGTCGTTGGCTGGCAGATGCCGTGGTGCTAAACGCTTACGAGCTTAGCCATCAGGTTGTCCGCAGTGCAGCACGTTTGCTCGGCATGCCAGAAACAACCTTGCGGCGCCAACTGGGCAAAGCAAAAAGTAACGCCAACAATCCTTTTCAATCCACCAGTGCGCGCTGGCTTGCCTCGCTTCCTGCGTTAACTAGCGTTTTACATACTATTTTGACCGAACCGAGCAACAGTGACAGCTCGTTAGCCGAGCGCTGCCAAGTGGTGCTGCTCGAAGAGGTTGCCCAAGCGACATCCAGCGATCTGCGTTCGGGTGCTGCCATCATGGGCGTGACGCCGCCCACCTATACACGCTGGCTCGAGCGACACCAAATCGCCTTGCCGTCTGCTCCGATTAGGGTGAGCTACTAATGAACAATATTGCCGCTTTTTTACTTACCTTCATGCTGTTGCTAACAACGCTATCCAGCGGCACTGCTGCTGGCAGCACTATGGCAACGCTGCCAGTGGGATTCTCCGCAGCGGACACCGGCAACGCAGAAAATGCACCGCTAATCCAACGTAACCTACGCTTTGCTCACGTCAACGCAGCCCAAGGCTTGTCGCAAGATAGCGTCATGGCCGTAGTCCAAGACCAGCAAGGGTTTATCTGGATAGCAACCCAAGACGGCCTCAACCGCTACAACGGTCACGAGATCAAACTATTCGAACGCGACCCTTTCGACGCCACCTCACTTAGCAACAACTGGATCTTTGCCTTGGCCCTAGCCGCCGATGGCAAGCTGTGGATTGCTACCGATGGCGGGGGTATCAACATCTATGACCCCATCACCGAGAAGTTCTCCACGATTCGTCACAACCCGGATGACCCCAACAGCATCAGCAGCGATCGAGTGCGAACCCTGCACCAAGATCAGCAAGGCAACATGTGGATAGGCACGGTTAAAGCGGGGTTAAACCGCATCGATGCCAATACCCTCAAGGTTCATCATTACACTCACGACGCCGGCGACAACAGCAGCCTGCCCGCTAACGCCGTATTAACCATCAACGAAGATCTACGTGGGCGTCTATGGGTGGGTACCGATGGTGGTGGTCTGGCGCGTTTTGATCGAGCAAACAACTCGTTCGTGTCTTACCAAAGCAGTGACAACCCACAAAGCCTAGGTGGAGACCGAGTCTCGGCCATCTTTGAAGATCGCGATGGCTGGTTGTGGGTAGGCACACGTGACGGTGGCGTCAGTTTGCTCAATCCAGACACCGACCTGTTTCAACGGTTTACCCACGACCCTGAAGACCCTAAAAGTTTGAGCAGCAACTTTGTTCGCGCCATCATGGAAGACCAAGACGGCACCTTGTGGATTGCAACCGACAAAGGCTTAAACGAGTGGCGGCCCAATGCCAACGGCTTTGCTCACTACTTCGCCGAAGATAGTGATCCCACCAGCCTAGGGACCAGCCGCCTTAGCACCTGGTTTCAAAGCTCGGACGGGGTCCTGTGGGTTGGCTCCTACGCGGGGGTTAACACCTGGAACTACCTAAGTGACGCGTTCACCCACTTCCGCAAAGACGAAGGCCGTTTGGGCGCCGATATTGTTACCGCTATCTCTGAGGATTCTGCCGGTCACCTTTGGATTGGGACCTACGGCGGTGGCTTAACCGCTATCGACCGGGCCACCGCCAGCACCTTGATGCTGAAAAACGATCCCCAAGATGAGCAGAGCTTAAGCGATGATCGTGTGATGGCGCTGTTTATCGACCCAAAGGATGTGGTGTGGGCGGGCACCCGCAGCAACGGCCTAAACCGCTACGACATCAAGACCGGCAAGCTGCAACGCATAAGCAAACCCCAACTTAGCAGCAATCGGATCTCGTCCCTTTATGGTGACCCAGACGGCACCATGTGGATTGGCACCTTCGGCGGCGGACTACATCGTATGGACCCGAACGGTGACATCACCCTGTTCAAGCATGACGAAAACAACCCTGACAGCATTGGCGGCAACCGTATCTTGGCCATTACCCGGGACAAACAGAACACCTTGTGGGTGGGTACCGAGCGCGGCGGCCTGAATCGATTGGTTGAGCCTGAGGGAATTTTTGAGCAGCTGACCCACGACCCCAACAACCAAAACTCGCTCAGCAGCAGCGCAGCCTGGGAAGTGTACGAATCTAGTGATGGCTCGCTGTGGATTGCCACCATGAACGATGGTCTGAACCAGTGGCGTGCGGCGGACCGCGCCGCCGGCCGCGAGATCTTCGTCAAATGGAACAAAGCCGATGGGCTGCGCAGCAACACCATCTACGGTTTGCTAGAAGATGACGCAGGCCACTTATGGATGTCGAGCAATCGGGGCATCAGCCGCATCAACGTACAAGACAAAGAAATCCGCCACTACGATCGTCGTAACGGGCTAATCGGTGATGAGTTCAACTTAGGCGCGCGCTTTCGCAGCCGCACCGGTCAGCTTCTGTTTGGTGGCTCTGAAGGGGCGGTAGCCTTTGTGCCGGGTAAGATTCGCCGCAGCGAAACGATCCCCCCGATTGTGCTCAGCGCCTACTCGCCTTTGCAACGCTTAGGCGTTCGCTACTCCGGCACACCAGATAAAAACCCGGTGACCATCTCGCATACGGACAACTACATAGCGCTTGAGTTTGCCGCGCTGGACTATACCTCGCCGGATAAAAACGACTATCGCTATCAGCTGGAAGGCTTTGATACCGAATGGCAGAACCCACAAGCCATGCGCCGTATCACCTATGCCAACTTATCGCCGGGCACTTATACCTTTAGGGTGAAGGCAGCCAACAACGATGACATTTGGAACGAGCAAGGGGCTCAATTGTCTGTTGTGGTGCAACCACCACCATGGCGTTCTAACTGGGCTTACGCTTGCTACGCGTTGTTGTTTGCCCTACTCCTGTATCTTGCCTATCAACAGGTGCGAGCGCGACGTGCTCGAGAAGCGCAACAACGTGAGTTGCTCGAAAGCCAGGTGGCTGAGCGCACCTCCCAGCTGGGTGAGCGCAACCGTCAGCTTGAAGACCTCAACGATAAGCTGCTGCAAGCCAGCTACACCGATTCGTTAACCGGGCTCTACAACCGTCGCTATTTGAACCAATTTATCGAGCAACAGATCAGCACGCTAGACCGCGAAAGCCACGCCAAGCGGCAAAGCCCAGATGCAGACTACTCGCACTACCAGCAGTCGGTTATGTTTTTCATGATGATCGACCTGGATGGCTTTAAGTCGATCAACGACAACTACGGACACGCTGCGGGTGACAAAGCCTTGCTACAGGTACGCGATGCGCTGTTGGACTGCACCCGCAAATCCGACACGGTTATTCGCTGGGGTGGAGATGAGTTTCTGATTACGGGCCAAACCTTAGGGCTTGCTGGCATTGCTAACTTTGCAGAACGCGTGCGTCTCGCTATTGCGGAACACGTTTACGATATCGGCAACGGTCAAACCGCTCGCTTGGCCTGCTCGGTTGGTGCCGTGCCTTATCCTTTGGCTCCACTAAAGACCAACTTGCTGACCTGGGAACAAAGCTTAAACGTGGCGGATGCTGGTGCTTACATCGTTAAATCGAATGGTCGTAACGGCTGGTTTGTGCTGAACGGTAAGCCGGAGATTACCCCGGAAGAGGCAGCGCTTTTACCAGGCGCCTTGGAAGAGTTGGTTGCAGCGGGCAAGTTGCAGTACAGCACTTGCCTACCCGAGCCGGTTGCCTTAGCTAGCAAGCAACAGTCAGTGGCTTAAGCTGCAACAAATTTTCTAGCGGCATGGGGCGAGCGATGCCAAAGCCTTGGCCGATGTGACAATTCATGTCGAGCAAAAGCTTGGATTGCGCAACATGACAAACCCCTTCAGCAACCACATTTAGGTTCAGGTCGTTACAGGTTGAGCAGATGCTTTTGACCACTGCAGCAGCCCGAGGGTCGCGCGCAATGTCGGCAATCAACGAACGGTCTATCTTCAACGCGCTGATCGGTAGCTTGAGGACATGAGCCCAAGCAGCGTGACCTGCACCAAAGTCGTCAATGGCTAGGGAGATACCAAGATCGGCTAACTCAACCAGTTGCTGAAGGTGCAAGCTGGGATCATCTAGCGACCATCCTTCGGTGATCTCAAGCTCAAGATCCGAAAATGCTAGACCTGCATCAGCAACCGCTTGAACAACAAACTCAGCATAGTTGGACTGACGCAACTCCAAGGGCGAAAGGTTAACAGCTAGACGCTGAGGCGCGCGGCCTGCACGTCGTAGCCTGGCAAAGTCCATGCAAGCGGTCTGCAGCATGCGATGCCCAATCTGCTCGATAAAGCCTGCTTGCTCAGCAGCGGCAATGACCTCACCAGTGCAGAGCAAGTTGCCTTTGGGGTCACGAATACGGAGCAAAGCTTCGATGCCAACCAACTCACCAGAACGCATGTCCACCTGGGGCTGATACTGCGCTCCGATTCCTGAGCCGGCAAAGATTGACTCCAAATCAATCTCGCGCTGATCGGCTTGAGGCGCGACCAGTGGCTGGCCAAGATTTACGGTTCGAGCCTTGGTTGGAAAGGCAACCACGTTGTTGGTGGCTCCCATTTCTCTAGCACTGCTCATTTGGTCTTGTTGCTTACCCATCTCTTTCATTCCCTCTCAATAACCCTAAACTCTCCACATCCCTCGGTGTTGGCAGCGACTAGTCAGACGTCGCTGCAGAGTTGGCCCACAAGTAGCTGTTGGCCCAGAGGTAGCTGTTCGCCCAAAGGTAGCTGTTCGCCCAGAGGTAGCTGTTGGCCCACAAGTAGCTGTTAGCGCTGGTGCCGCCGGCAATCTTTTCAGCACTGCCTTCCCAAACTTGGCTACCCGCGTTCAGGTAACCCTTAGGTGCACTGCTGTCGTTGGGGGCTGACCATTTTGAGCCGCCATCCCAGATGGCAGAAGCGCTGAAGCTAACGTCATTCCAAAGCTCAGCGGTGTCTTGTACCAACACATGGCTGCCATCAGCGGCGGGGATCAACAGGGGTGACAAGGCTTCACCTTGCATCACCCCGGTATCTTGGAGAGCTGCGGTCACGTCCATAACACCAGCGCCGGTTGCAACGGGGTCGCCGCTGATCTTGCGCGCCGAGCGCATCAAGCGAGCCTTGATCGTGGCAGGACTTAAGTTTGGCTCTTGGGCCAGCATCAATGCTGCAGCGCCGGAGACCAAGCCGGCTGCCATGCTGGTGCCGGACATTTCAACGTAGTAAGGGTTACAGTAAGAGCCGCAGTTGACGTTTTGATCACCAACCGCGCGCTTTAGGTGTGAACTTGGCGTTGCCGCAGCAACCACTCGGTTACCTGGGGCCAACAAATCTGGCTTTAAGGTCAAATCGATTGCAGCCGGACCGCGCGATGAGTAAGTAGAAACATAGTCATCGGAAAAGTTGCTGCCGGTACGATTATCGGTCAAGGAGCCAACGGTAATGATTTTGCGTGAGCTGCCTGGGCTGACCACGGTGAACTCACCATGTTTGCCATAGTTACCTGCAGAAGCGACAACCACAATGCCCGCGTCCCAAACCGCTTCCGCAGCCAAGACCAATAGGTCGCTAGCGCTAGACTCAGTCACTACCTTACCTAAAGACATGTTCACTACTTTGATGTCGTGCGAACGATGGTTGCTCAGAACCCAATCCAAAGCTGAAATCACATTGCTCGTGTTACCCATACCGTTGCTGTCTAACACTTGCAGCGATACGACGGGCGCGCTAGCGGCAACGCCGGTGTGTTGCTCGTAGGAGTAGTAGCCGGTACCACCAGCAGCGCCAGCGATGTGCGTGCCATGGCCGTAATAGTCAGCCGCACCCGTTGATTTGCAACCGTAGTAGTCGTTCTTGTTGCTTGCTACAAAAGAGCTACCGGTCAAGCAGCGTAAGCTCGCCTGCAAGTTGATGTCTGGGTGCTTGCTAACGCCTGAATCGAGCACGGCTACCGCAACATCACCGCGTGCAGACGCGTACTGGCTTGAATTCTTTGCCGGTACACGAGAAGTTTGGAAAACCGAAGTGGCGGAAGCCCGTACTTCAGCGTCTACATCAATGATCGAGATACCTTCGTAACCAGCCAGCTCAATAAGCGCACTAGCTGGCACTCGCAAGGTACGCATGGGAAGGTTTGTGAAGGCGCGCTTCACCTCACCACCCAACGCCGCAACACGATCGTTTTCAGCACCTGAGTCGCTCGGGTTGTAGGCAACAACCAGTTCGACCATGTCTGAGCCACCTTGCTGAGCAAGTTGCTGTACTTGACGCGTCATTCGTGCAGCAGCGGCAGCGGGGATTGCCTCACCTGACTGTGCGTTTTGATCATCACCCTGGCTATCAATGCCATTGCTTGCGCCGTTGCTCACCAAAGTTGCACCAGCCAAGCCCGCTGCGTTCAGCATGGGAAGGCCTGCATCCATTGATTGGTTCTGAGCAACGGTAGCGGCTAACGCCTGCTGTACACCGGCGCGCAGCTCGGTTGCCTCGAAAGGTGCTTGAGCGGTGGCGCTCAACATAGCGGTATCACCGTCTTCGCTTGCCCAGTGATAGCCAGCGAGCATAACGGCGCTTGCAGTTGCTAAGGTGATGCCTATTCGTAAATCCATTGCCAATGCCTAGTCGTTTTTAAAGTTGCTAAACAAAGTGCAATGCCGGTGCCAACCTAGGCCAACTTAAGTAAGGGAAATGCAAACCTTTATAATTCAAGGGCTTAAGCCCATTCGAGCCATTTTTTGGGATTTACATCTCATTACATACGCCAATATTTCGGACCACCAACCGAAATTTCGGCGGATCCACAAGAAAAGTGGCGGCGTTGCGCCATAAAACTATTAGAGAGGAGCGTTAAATGGGTAGGCACCGCGCTTTGGGCGGCGCAGTGTCTCAGCTAGCCGCCGCTACATTAGACCGCTAGCCGCGCTTAGGTAGAATGATCGACTAGGAAAGATCACCTTAGGAACATCACGTTAGGAAAATCATGAGCAAAAAAGAAACCATCAACAATGACAACACCGCGGATGCAAACGGCGCAGGCGCTGTGCGTTGGGATCTGCAGGATTTGTACGCTGACCTAGACGATCCAAAGCTTCAACAAGACATTGAGGCGTTGCTCAAAGCGGTGGAAGCGTTCCACAGCCAGCACGCGGGTCACCTGGCAACAAACTTAGGTGCTGCCTTAGAAGACCGTGCCAGCATTACCTGCCTAGCAGACCAGCTAATGGTGTACCTATTTTTGCGCCGCAGCACCGACGCCACCAATCAGCACATTCAGCAACGCTTAGGGCAAGTGCAAGAAGCCTGGAGCCAAGCCAGCGCCAACTACCTGACCTTTTTTGAGCACGAGTTGGTGGCCATTGATGATGCAACCTACGCCAAATTGCTCAAGAGCGACCCCACCGTGGCACGACACCAACCCATGCTGGACCAAACCCGGGAGAACCGACAGTTTTTGCTCGACCAAGATGTTGAGCGCGCCTTAACACTGCGCTCACCCTTTGGTGCCTCCCAGTGGTCTGACTACATCGACGAGATGGAATCTGAGCTACGCTTTGAGCTAGGCGATGAATCGCTCACCTTGCCTGAGATATTGCATGTCGCCAACAACGATGCCAGCGCCGAGAAACGCGCGGCTGCGCTAGCCTGCTTTAGCAAGGGCTTAAGCGAGCAGCGCTTCGATAAGCTCATGGCCCGCACGCTAAATGTGGTTCTAGGCTCCAAAGCCGTTGAAGACCAAGAGCGGGGTTACGCCAACCCAATGTCCGCGCGCAATCTGGGTAACCAAGTGGATGACGCTACGGTAGAAGCGCTGCACACGGCTGTGGCCGAAGTTGGCGCTGTCCAAAGCCAACGCTACTACAAGCTGGTAGCCGCGCACTTGGGTCAGAAAACGCTAGCTTGGTCCGACCGCAATGCACCTATGCCTTTTGCCGACAAAACCACCGTGCCTTGGCAGGACTGCGTTGACACCGTGCTTTCTGCCTACGAATCTTTTAGCCCCACCTTGCGCGATTTGGTTGCCAAGATGCTAGATAACAAATGGGTTGATGCTCCGCCCGCCGAAGGCAAAGGCGGCGGTGCGTTCAACTACTCCGTATTGCTACCCAATGGCGAAGCACGGGCGTACAACTTTTTGAACTACATGGGCTCCGCACGTGATGTGATGACCATGGCTCACGAGGTTGGGCACGGCGTGCACGGTATGCTGGCAGCCAAAGCGCAAGGGCCGTTGATGTTTCGCGCACCTATGGCTTACGCCGAAACTGCGTCTATCTTTGGCGAGATGACAACCTTTCAATACGTGTTGCAACACACCACTAGTGACGAGCAGAAGCTAGCGTTGTATATGGAAAAGTCGGGAGACTTTGTTAACACGGTGGTGCGGCAAATATCGTTCTCTAACTTTGAGCGCGAGATTCACCGCCAACGCCGAGACGGCACCTTGATGCTCGAGCAGTTTAACGAAGCCTGGATGCAAACCACCAAAGACTTTTACGGACCAGAAGGGGAGCTGTTTACCTACGACAACGTTGAGAACTTGTGGGCTTACGTTACCCACTTCATGCGGCCGTTCTATGTTTACGCTTATGCATTCGGTGAGCTCTTCACCCAATCGCTATACGCGCGTAAAGACCAGTTTGGTGCGGACTTTGAACCCATGTACCTGGACATGCTTCGCGCTGGTGGCAGCAAAAACGCGGTTGAACTGATGGAACCCTTTGGGCTAGATCCACGCGATCCAGACTTTTGGCGTGAAGGCATTAGCGCCAGCATCACCGGGTGGCTGGATGAAGCGGAGAAGCTGTCTGCGAAGCTTGGGGTAAACGTGAGTTAAACCTTTAAAGCCTAAGTTGGAGGCAAAAAAAAGCCGCACTAGGTGCGGCTTTTTCTTAGCTGGGATTACTGGTTTGCCCCTGGAGCCGGGTCAAGGTTGCGGTATCTGGATAGCCATCAGGTATCAAACCCACTTTTGCCTGGAAGGAAGCCAGTGCCCTACGGGTCGCCGGACCAATACGGCCATCCACGCCACCGGTATCAAACCCAAGCTGGGCGAGCTGATTTTGCATGGATCGAACCTGCTCCAGCGGCAGCTTTTTAGGCCCATCTGGGATTTTGGTCCGCAGGGCGCCGCCACCGCCAATTTCA
>CALHVX010000035.1 GCA_938036875.1 uncultured Pseudomonadales bacterium | reverse complement strand
CTGCGCCCAATCCAAACCTGTTTGCTATAACCACAAAGCACACCCGCTTCATCAAATAGGGCCGTGCCCGCAAAATGCTTGCTGCGTTCAACACCAATGCACCACCCAATCACCACCATATCTTGATCCGCGGCAACGGTTTGAAGCACGCGCCCGGTCATCCGACCCAGCATCCCCGTGCGAATGCCGTCCGCATAAAACGCAAACTGCCCCGGGCAATCCAGCGCGGCCCAGAGCGTGGCTTCACTCAATAGGCCATTGTCATCCGCCAGCGCGTCATGTGGGTGCCAAGCCGCAGCAACACCTTTAAATCCAGCCACAGGCGCTGCATAGACGTGCAAACCTTTGTCTGGTTCCACATCGGCACCGCAACAAAAGCAAATTGGGTGGAATCCCAACCCGTTTTCAACTAGCGGATTAATGCCTTTAACAAAAGACGGTGATTGCTGCTGCGCGGCTAGTGCTGTGGCAAAGCTTGGTGGTGATGGTATGTCGAGGCTAAGTTGGGTTCGGTGGGCTTCCGCTATCAGCTTCTCAGCAAAGGTCACCCTTAAGGCATCTTCACCTACTAACCCTAGGCTAAGCGGTTGATCCAACGGTGTGGGGGCACGCAGGGTCACCTCGACGGCATCGTTGGGGTTGGCATGAGAACGCCGGGGAAAGCGCTGGGCAATAGCGCCTGCGACGTAGCCGCCGTTGCCAGAATCCGGTGGACCACGAAATTTCGCAGCGATGGTTAGCGGTTGTTGCATGGTAAATCCACTAAAAAGTAGCAAGTATAACAGCGAGCTGTGGTTTGACGGATGGCTGTCGCTGTATATTCACATACAACAAATCAACCACCATAGGCACAGGAACTTAATATGCAAATCAAGAATCACAACGGGCTCTTTGTCGGTGGCGCGTCAGGCATGGCGCTGGCTACCGCAGAACTGTTTCAAGAAAAAGGCGGCAAGGTTGCTATTTTGGACCTACCAACCTCCAACGGTGAAGCCGTTGCCAAGCGGTTAGGCGGCACGTTCTACCCTTGCAATGTCATGGATTACGCCGCAACCGAGAGCGCCATCGACGCTGCTGTAGGAGCGCTGGGCTCAGTGCACTTTTGCTGCAATACCGCCGGCGGCGGTGTTGCCAAACGCACTGTCGCCAAAGATGGGCCACACCCGCTCGAGGATTTTCAGCGCGTTATCGACTTGAACTTGATTTCCTCGTTCAACATATCCCGATTGGTCGCCGCAAAGATGATCGAGAACGAACCAAACGAGGATGGCGAACGGGGTTGCATCATCAATACCGCGTCTATCGCAGCCTTTGAGGGGCAGATCGGCCAAGTCGCTTACAGCGCCGCAAAGGCCGGCATTGTTGGCATGACCTTTGTGATGGCTCGCGATCTTGGCAGCATGGGTGTGCGCGCCAACGCGATTGCCCCGAGCCTGTTTGAAACCGGGCTAACGGCCGGCATACCAGATGAAGCGGCGCTTGCGCTCACAAAAGATGCGGCGTTTCCGAAACGGATGGGCCGGCCGATTCACTACGCGTTGCAAGCCATCAGCATGTACGAAAACGCGATGATGAATGGCGGCACCGTGCGTGTTGATGCGGGTCAGCGCTTCGCGCCTAGATAGGCCTGTAAGCGGCTTTAGCTGGCCGGCGCGTTGTGGATACATAGCGCGACGGTGCGGGTAGGTGTCACCCATGTTTCCGGGTAGCACCCAATGCAATATGGCGGAGCGGACGGGACTCGAACCCGCGACCCCCGGCGTGACAGGCCGGTATTCTAACCAGCTGAACTACCGCTCCGTTGTTGCAGAAATGGTGGGTGTTGCAGGGGTCGAACCTGCGACCTACGGCTTGTAAGGCCGTCGCTCTCCCAACTGAGCTAAACACCCGATATTTCTAGCAGAGATGGCCATTCGGGGTACAAATGGCGAGGCGCGTATATTACTGGCTTGGGCTTTCAAGTCAACGCGGAGTTGGCTGCAGAGCAATGAAATATGAGAAAACTGGCCCACGCCGTCTACTGAAGACTCAAGGTGCTAGTTACAAGGGGCGTTTTGGTCGAGAACAGTCCATTCACCATCTTCACGCCAACTATAGCCCCGCCTAATTAGTAATTTAGTTGACACAGTTCAAGTGCATTGATAGCTTCATTTAATCGCGTACGGGAGACCCCGGCTACGCTATCGACCTTTGCGAACGCTTTGTGGATGCAAACGGGACCAAAATACAGGCTCGGAGTAAATGATGAAGATAAGAACAGGTTTGATTTTAGCCATGGTGGCGAGTTTATTCGCCGTCAACAGCCAAGCAGCAATCATCACGACAGCCACCACATTAGATGGTGCTCAAGAAGTGGGGCCAGTAGCAACCGCTGCCACCGGCCAGGCTGAACTAACACTTGATACTGACACAAACTTAGCTGACTTCACGCTAACCGTTAGTGGCCTTTCACTAAGCGATATTACCTTCCCTAGCGGTGGCTTGGCCTTCGGCGCGTTTGGCCCAGTGCATCTACACAATGCAGTTGCTGGCCAGAACGGCGACATAATTCTGCCCTTTGGCGACAACGCATTTTACTCAGCGACGGTTGATGGCTTTCAGCTGCAAGCGACAGATGTCTTGGCCCCGGCCAACTTAGCTAGCCTGCTAAGTGTCAGTAGCGTGTACATTAACGTGCACAGCCTGGCTAACGGTGCGGGTGAAATTCGTGGCCAGCTTAGCACCGCAGTACCCGAGCCGAGCACTTTCGCATTGCTCGGCTTACTGGGCATCGGCATGTTGCTACAGCGCCGCAAAGCCGTTAAGGCATAGCTCAACGTAAAACCCGGATAGTCGGGCAGGCCTAAAAACCAAACGCCCGGCGCACATTGTCCCCCAATATCCCTGCTCGCGATTCCGCCGGCAGGGTCACAGCCAAACCATCAAGCTCCTTCAAATAATTCGGCGTGTGATCTGCATGCGGATAGTCGCTGGCCCAAAAAAAACGTTCCGCTCCCAGCAGCTCTACCATACCCGCAATGGTGCGCTCATCCGGATCACAGGAGATATAGCAGTTGCTGCGAAACCAATCGCTAGGCTTACGCGCGGTCTTGGCCCCCTGCCCAATGATCGTATCCTCGTACACCGCATCCAGCCGATCCATCCAATACCCGATCCAACCACCCCCACTCTCCAGCACCACTAGCTTGAGCTTGGGGAA
>CALHVX010000034.1 GCA_938036875.1 uncultured Pseudomonadales bacterium | reverse complement strand
AATCCCCACGAGATCAACCCGTGCCTGTTATCCAACCACATACCGACTTTGCGGACTACAAAGCAGAATTTGATGCCAACCCCTATCACAAGAGCTTAGGGATCACGGTTGTAGAGCGCCGCCCTAGCTATGGACGCATTGTCCTCAAGAAAGACGAAAACACCCCAGGTGGCATCGGTGGCAGCGTACACGGTGGTGTCTTAGCCGCCATGGTTGACATCTCTATGCTGGTTGCCCTGTTTGCTCAGACACGCGAAGGAGAAGTGCCTGCCGGTACTGCGGAACTGTCCATCACCTATTTACGGCAAGCCCAAGGCGACAACATTTACGCTAGTGCCACGGTGGTTAAACGCGGTCGACAACTGTCGTTGGTTGAAGTGGACATTACCGACGATGATGACCGTCTCTGCGCACGCGGACGAACCTTATACGCCTTTCGCGGCGCCTAAGTGCTCAAGGTTAAGGACTGCAAGATGAACTGCATCAAAAAACTCGGCTTAGCAATCACCCTGGCCTGCCTCGCCGGCTGTGCGACCTTTGAGCTGGAAGGCAGCGGCGCGATAACCCCAGATGCCACCACCGGTAGCGAAACGGTGCACGGGTCACTCTACGGCTACCGCTGGCGCACCTTTGTGGTGGAAAAATGTGGCTCAGATAGTTTATTTCGCGTGGAATACCATACCAACGCTGCGTTGTTGTTGGTCTCTGTTGCAACGCTAGGCCTCTACGTGCCGCAAACGGTGGAATGGTGGTGCCACGCACCGGCCAAAAACGATGCGGACGAAGAAGTTTGGGTGCCGCCAGCCATTTCCGGCGGGGAGTAATCACCATGACAACAACCAATATTATCGTCGGCCTAGATGGTACCTGGAACGAACCCGAACGACAGCCGGATGGCTCGGTTACCGGCACCAACGTGGTCAAATTTTTATCTGCTCTAACCAACAACGGGCAACGCCAACACTACGAAAGCGGTGCGGGCACCAGAGCTTGGGAACTACTGCCCGGTGGTATTTACGGCTACGGCTTGGATAAGAGAATCCTCGGTGCCTATCGCTTTTTGCGCCGGGCCTTTAGTGAAGCCGGCGGCCCCGACAACAAGGTCAAGCTGTTCATCGTGGGCTTTAGTCGAGGTGCTTATGCGGCGCGACGGCTTGCCGGACTCATCTATCACAGCGGCATACCGGTGCAACCGGAAGATGTGGAGTTAGGCTGGGAACACTACCTAAACCGGAATGAAGCAGAGGCAGCAAAACTGAAAGACGAAGGCCGATTCTTCAACGTGCAGATTGAGATGCTGGGCGTTTGGGATACGGTCAAGGCAACCAACGATGCAAACTACAACGACAACAACCTAAGTCCCAACGTGACCGCCGGCTATCACGCCATGGCCATTGATGAGCGACGCAAGTTTTTTCCCATACTGCGGTGGAACAAAAGCGACAACACCAGCGAAGTTTGGTTCTCGGGTTCGCACTCAGATGTGGGTGGTGGTTGTGTTGCCATGGATCTATCGGATGTCGCTTTAGCATGGATGATAGATCGAGCGGCAAGGCATGGACTGCGCTTCAAGAAGAGCTACATCGACAATCACATCAACCCAAAGATTCCTGGGCAAATACACGATTGCTTTACCGGGCTGTGGAAATCTTACGGCAAGAGTGACCGACCGATCACTAGTGATTGCGCTGTACACAAATCTGTGGCTGATCAGGTGAGCCTGGATACTAGCTACGACCCGGTGAATCTGCCTAGACAGCCCCACTACGTCTAGCTACAAAAACTCAAAGCAATCCAAGTCCACAATGGCCTGCGCATTACGCTTAACCATCTGGGTCATCCAGGCGCGGGCATGGGGATTGTCGGTATCCAAGGTGCCGGAAACCAGCACCACGTAGGCCCAGTTGTAGAGCACGGCCAAACGGTAGTCGTTCCAGGCGGTTTCTGCATCGTAGTCATTGACACCAAGGCGCTCTAACTCCGTAACGTACTCGGCTACCAAGACTCGTTCATGCTCTCGCCGTACTTCGGTCTTTGTGTTCTGGGCTAAGAAAAAGGCCACTTCGTCGATGCCCCGACCTAGTAGCGGACCTTGCCAATCGAAGATGATTAATGGAGCTTGATCACCTGTTCCAAAGAATAAATTTTCTAAACGAAAGTCTCCGTGCAACAACGTTCTAGGTGCTGTGTTGAGATGATCTTGCAAACCTGGCAGGCCCAACTTGAAAGGTTCGATCATCTCTTGCACTGACACGGGCATAACATGCCCGAACACCTCTAAAGACACCGGCCAACCGGCTTGTGTACCCGGCAGCATGATGTCCGCGTGGTGACTGTGGGCGATAGCGGGAACCCAGCTTAGATCGTCTACCTTGTTCCAAAAAGAAGCATGCAAACGGGCCAACTCTGCGATGCAGATTTTGGTATCCGCAAGGTCAGCCCCTTTTACTTGATCACCTAAGCGGTAGTCGTCCAAGTCTTCCATGATAATCAGGAAGTCTTGCTCCGCATCTACCTCGCAGAACAGAACATCAGGGGTGCGCGCCAGACAGCTATCGGCCAGCTCGCGAAAGAACAGCGCTTCACGCTCGTAGGTGCGAAAGTTCACCGCCACTTGGCGGTTAGCCTCAACTACGGCTGGACTCTTCACCACTAAAGTTGCTGGCGCTGAACCAGTGGCGTCGTAGGTTAGGTGCAACCGGGCTAGCGAGCTCATCATGCCTGCGCCTTCGCCGATGGTGTCTAACTGGATCTTGGTCAATTTTTGGGAGGACAGGTGACCCGTCTGTGCTAGCAAGCTTGCTATCCACTCCACGGTTAACTGGTCTGGCGAAAGAATCATGTTATCTCCTAGCAATACACCTAGTTTACGCTAGTTCCAATCCGCCCCGTCGTAATATCGAGTCCCACGGTGGCCTTTGCGGAAGAGTGGCTTACCTATGCGCTCACCCGGGCACTGCACCATGATTAATGTGCGCGGTTTACCAGAGCTGGGGTTGGTTGCGCCACCTACAAGCTCAGTAATCTTTAACCGCCCTCTTAGCTCATCTTGGAATATTGTGTAGACGTAGTCACCAACCGATAGCTTCGATGGGCTCCCGGCCATGTGGAACTCGAAGGTTTGAATGGACCCGTCATAAAGAGAATCAATGCCTTCTTCGCCTCGGGACGCGGGGATCGTTTTGGTGATGCCATAGCTCATGTTCTAACCCCTAAACCTAATCGCGACTAATCCCAAGCTCAACGCAAAGACGCGTTTGCAACTCGGACTTCAAAATCTTGGTTGCCCCCATGGGCCAGTCATCGATAAAGCGCACATAGCGCGGTATTTTAAAGCTGGCAATTTCATCTTTGCAAAATTCGATGATTTGTTGCTCAGTCGCTTTGGCACCTGGGATCAATTCAATAAAGGCCGCCGGCACCTCGCCATATTTTTCGTCGGCAATGGCAACCACTTGAGCAATGTTGACCGCAGGGTGTGTGGCGAGAAATCCTTCCACCTCAACAGCGGCTACGTTCTCTCCACCAACCTTCAGCATGTCCTTTAATCGGCCACGAAAAGTGACCCGCCCTTGCGCATCAAGACTTCCCAAATCGCCGGTGCGAAACCAACCACCAGGGTAAAATGATTCTGCCGTTTTCTCAGGCGAGTTAAAATAGCCCGAGAACACACCGCGGCCACGCACCACAATCTCGCCAGCAGCACCCGGCGGCAAGCTTGCCCCGGTGTTTGGTTCCCGAATCTCGATCTCGTTGCCTGGCAACGCACGCCCAGAACAATTGCTGCGCATTGCTAAGGAATCCGTAAGCTCACACATAGCCACTGACCCACCGGTTTCTGTCATCCCAAACACCGTGATCTGAATGGTATGCGGCATTTGCGCCTGCATGTTACGCAGCTCTTCGGGGGAACCCACATTCAAAATGACTCTAACCGCAGCAAAGCTATCAGCGTTGTACAATGGGTGATTCAGCAACTGCAGGGTAATGGTGGGAAATGCTGGGAACATCAGGCTAGCTTTATGGCGACGAATCATCTCCAGTGCGGTACCCGCATCAAAATGGGTCATCGAGAGGTACGTACCGCCAACCGACAAAATTCCCGTTAACGGCTGTATAAATGCTGTGTGGAACATGGGTAGAGGCCCCCAGATAACATCACCATCCTGTAAGCCCATACGCGTGACACCACCAATCACACCCGCGTGTTGCAATACGATGTGATTCAAAGGGCAGCCTTTGGGCATCGCGGTTGTGCCAGAGGTGTAGATCATCAGAGCCTGGTCGTTGATATCGACTTGGGCACGACGCTGCTCCACCGTCTCAGCGGAACAAGCGTCTCCTAGCTTGTAGAATGCCTGTGAACCCAAAAAACCGTCGGCATTGGCTAAACCTAGGGTGACGGCGGTTTGCAGAGCAGGTGCCGAGTCAAAAGCAACGGACTGTGCTTGGTTGGGTCTGTGTTGATCATTCTTTTTAAGATCACTGGAGGCCAGCTCCGGGATCGCCCGCTTCAGCAACTCGATATAGTTGGTGTGCTGCTCCACAAGGTCATTGGTAATGACAATCTTGACGCCTGAATCTTTGGTGACATGCGCAATCTCGCGCGCTTTAAAACGTGCGTTGTAAAGTACACCCACGGCACCAACTAGCGAGGCACCAAAGATCACGGCAACAAAATCCAAACAGTTAGCCATCAAAATACCCACCCGATCTCCGGGCTCGACGCCCAGAGCAATCAGCGAGCGAGCAACACGGCGTGACCGAGCTTCAAGTTCTGCGTAGCTAGCGCTTTCGTTTTCCAACCGTATACAAACGCGGTTTGGGTGCCGAGCGGCGCCGTCTAACAGCAACTCCGCTAAGGGGCGTGTGGATTTCTCATCCATCAAAAGGGCAAACCGAAGACATCATCGAGCACTGACCCGAAACTCATCTGGATCCACCTTGTTCTGCTCATAGACAAAGCGGGCTGCCGAATAAGGCCAAAGCGTAAAGTTGTAGTCGTTGTCATCGGTATACCAAGCATCACAGCCACCCGAGAACACCATCTTCTTCATATCTCGTTGCAACCGGCCATTGTATTGCGCGACCACCTGGGGGTCTGGATCCAAATGTTGCAATCCACGCGAGTTCATGAGCTCTAAGCACTTGATCACATAATTCACCGTAGATTCGATCATGATCAGCGCCGAGGTGTGCCCTGTAGCACTATTGGGTCCAAGCATCATGAAAAAGTTGGGAAAGCCCGGCACCATCATCGTGCGAAAGGAATCCACCTTATCCTTCCACACTTCTTTCAATTGTTGCCCGTCTCGACCACAAACCTCAACATAATCCGTAATATCAAAGGGTTTGAATCCAGTGGCTTCAATCAGCACATCAATTTCGTGTAGGTTGCCAAGCTTGTCGCGGATGCCGTTGGCCTCAATGCGCTCAATGCCGTCAGTGACTAGGTGCACATTGTCACGGTTGAACATGGTGAGGTAGTCATCGGCAATGACTCGGCGTTTGCAACCGGCGGCGTAGTCCGGGGTCAGCTTAGCGCGAATTTCTGGGTCGCTGACAGACGCCTCTAGGTGGTCGAGCGCAGCCTGCTTTAGTCGCTTGGACAGCAAGCCATCTCGGCGCAATGAAAGAATGCCTAGAAGATCCATCTGTAACCAGAGCGACCACCGGTACAGACGCATCAGCCAAGGGTGTTTGTTGAACAGAGCCCGGCGCTCATCGGATATTTCCGCCGCCATGCGTGGAAAAACCCAGGCCGCTTTACGCTGAAACACCGTGACTTCTTTAGCCAGCGGGGCGATACCAGGCAAGGCCTGGGCGGCGCTAGCGCCGGTGCCGATCATGGCCACCCGTTTGCCCGTCAGATCGTAGTCTTCATCCCATTGAGCCGTATGGAAGCGCCGCCCATTGTACTCCTCCAGACCTTCAGCAGAGAAATGGTTAGGCAGATGCAGCCCACCCAACCCCGAGACCACAACGTCGGCTTGGAGCTGAGCGCCATCTTGTGTTTCGATTTTCCAGCACTCGTCTTCAAAACGAGCGGCCTTCACTTCTTGGCCATAGTGGATAAATTCCGCTAAGCCGTATTTATCCACGCAGTTTTCACAATACTGTAATATCTCCGCACCGCCACTATAAGAGTGCGACCAGTTAGGGTTTAGCTCAAACGAAAAAGAATATACATGCGACGGGACATCACAGGCGATGTTGGGATAGCGGTTTTCGCGCCAGGTTCCGCCGACATTGTCTGCTTTCTCTAGTATGACAAAGTCATCTATGCCTTTTTTGCGCAGCTGCATCGCCATGCACAGTCCCGACATACCTGCCCCTAAAATCGCGATCCGGGTTTTCGTTGGAATCATAAGCTTGCTCACTTGCAAAGAAGACAGCGCTAGATACTAACCGACCTCTTGTGCTCAGGAACAGGCCTAAACTTGAACATCAACTGGCCGCAGGACGGTGGTGATGCCTTGCCTCTAGCGTTCTTGCTCAGTTGACCTGCTTTGTTGGTGCTTCCCATTAGCAGAGGCTCTAAACTACACGCCAGTTTGATACTCTCAATAGAAGGTACGGCACCATGACTCGCGAAATTTGGTTTGTTGCTCTTTTCATATTCCTGTTTGGTTTGGCGAGTTGTCGCGGGGCAATGACCGAGCCGGCCTCCGTGATACCCCCCAACGAAGCCCCAGCAGCGACAACGCTCGGCTTTGATATACGGGACTTGTCGACAACAGTGCGGCCACAAGATGATTTTTGGCGCTACGTCAACGGGCGCTGGCTGGAGGAAACCGACATTCCAGCAGACCGCTCAAGCCACGGCACCTTTCGGATCATCTTCGACGAAACGGAAGCGCAAATAAGAACGCTTGTCGAGCAAGCTTACGATGGTGTGCAAAACGGCTCTGCTGAGGGTAGTGAACGTCTAGTCGGAGAGCTCTATGCGAGCTTTATGAATGAAGCAGAGATAGAGACCCTCGGCACCGCGCCCCTGGATGATCTTTTTGCAAAAATCGACGGGCTAAAAAGCACAGCTGAGCTGGTGAGTTTCTTTGGTGAAATGACTGCGCTTGGGGTCACCGTTCCAACCGATCAATACCTGGATAACGATGCGAGCAATGGATCGCGCCTACTGCTTTATCTCTACCAAGGCGGACTCGGGTTGCCGAATCGCGACTACTATCTTGAAGACAAGACGCAATTCGCAGCGGCGCGTGAATCCTATGAGCTGCACATCCAAAAGATGTATGCCCTGGCCGGGTGGAAAAATGGGGCAAAAGCCGCCGCTGACATTTTGATGCTGGAGCACCATATTGCCAAGATACATTGGACACAGGTGCAAAACCGTAATCGAGAAGTCATCTACTCCAATAAGTTCAAGTTCGCAGACGCCCAACTGCTCGCTGGCGCGTTTCCGTTAGACTCTTGGTTTGCTGGCTTCGGCTTGGCTCCGCCTGAAAATTTAGTTGTCGTACAGACCGATTACTTCAAGCGTATTGGAGAGTTAGTGACAAGTACATCACTGCAAACCTGGAAGGCATATCTTCGCTTTCACGTACTATCCGCTATGGCACCCTATCTGACAGCAGAGTTGAGCGAAGAAAATTTCGACTTTAGGGCGCGTAAGTTACGGGGCCAAGAAAGCCAGGCACCTCGCTGGAAACGCGGCGTTCGCTTGGTTAACTCCAGCATCGGCGAAGAGTTGGGCCAACGGTATGTAGCGGAATACTTTCCCGAACAGGCCAAGGCTGCCATTTTAGAGTTGGTTGAGAATTTGCGTGCGGCGTTTAAGACCAGCATCAACCAACTCGAATGGATGAGTGGTCCAACCAAAACGCAGGCGCAAGAAAAGCTTAAAAAATTCTTACCAAAGCTGGGTTACCCCGATCAATGGCGAGACTATAGCGGCCTGTCCACAGGACCCGATACACTAGTTGCAAACGTACGTGCAGCTCGGCAGCTCAATCATGAATATGGGTTGCAAAGGTTGTCATCGCCGGTTGATCGTGGTGCGTGGATCTATCCCCCGCAGACCGTAAATGCATTCTACCGTCCGACACATAACTCGATCACCTTCCCAGCCGGTGTTTTGCAGTCGCCCCTGTATAGCCCCAATGCTGACCAAGCCATGAACTATGGTGCGATCGGCTCCATCATTGGGCACGAGTTTAGCCATGGGTTTGATGATCAAGGACGCAAGTTTGACGGCACCGGACTGCTGCGAAATTGGTGGTCTGATGAAGATGCAAAAAGATACAAGGCGCGTTCCAACATACTGGTGGATCAGTACAAGGCGTTCTCACCGCTGGCCGACACACAGATCAACGGAGAGCTTACCTTGGGGGAGAATATTGGCGATCTCGCGGGAGTAACCATGGCGTACAAGGCATTTGAACTGTCTGGGTTCGCGGACGGACCCAACATTGCTGGTCTGAGTCCACGCCAGCGATTCTTCATAGGCTTCGCGATCGCCTTTCGAGGTAAGGTTCGCGAACCTTATTTGCGTGAACTGTTGGTGAGCGATACCCACTCACCTGTGGAATTTCGAGTACTTGGGGTATTACGTAATATGCCCGAGTTTTATGAAGCGTTTGAGGTTGGTTCGGGAGATGGGATGTATTTGCCGCCGGGGGAACGGGCGAAGATTTGGTAGCCTTTGTCCGGTTTGCGCTACAAGACGAGCGTTAGGTCGGTGCCAAATTCGGTTTAGGTTGCTCTTCCTAATGACACTGCCAGTGCGGCGGCCCAATTGCGGCACGTTTTCCAACACGGCATAGTGGGCAAATAGAAAACACAGAGCATAAGCCACATGAGCGAAGCCCAAACCACTGACATGACCGATCGCGATGCAATCAACATCGCCAACCTAAAAAAGCACGGGGCAGCATACGGGCTGGCTGTAATCGCAGGTCTAACCCTGTTTGGGGCCGCCCATACCTGGGCCAGCAGCAGTGGCTGGCTGCTAGCCACCTGGACAGGGGTGGCCGCTGCATTTGCCGTCGGTATGGTGCTGTCCTCCATCTTTCACGAGTGGGGCCATTACGCCGGCGCTGCGCTATCCGGCTCAACCATTAAGATTGCTGACGAGCCGTCTGACTACTACTTCTTTCTTGGCTTTAACCCCAAGGCTAACTCCCCCCGTCAGGCACTGTGGATGACCTGGGGCGGCCTATCCGGCAGTTGGCTGTTGGTGCTAGGTGTGGCGCTGTTGGTACCAATGGACTCCTGGATGAGCGCCGTACTTTTGGCGACGGTTGCCGGCCGGGCCGTTAACGCCAGCGTCTTCGAAATGCCAATCGCCTGGCGAACCCACCAAGGTGAGGATTTCAAAACCGCATTGAAGGAGCGACTCGCCTCACCGGGTACCGTCAACCTGCCAGGGTTTGTTGCGGGCCTGTCGCTGTTAGTTGCTGTGTCCTAAGGCGCTAGGTATTGAGGGATCTAACGCAAGCGTAACTTGGCGATCACATAGGCGTGGTCGCTTGGTTTATCGTTTTCTTCACCCGGTTTCACGCCAATCAGCTCGTTGCCATGAATAATCTCGTATTCCGCGCGCTCTTGGGCCATCTCTTTCGACACAATTCCGTGCATCAACACCTGCAATTTTCCCCGGTGATTGTAATCGTAGCGTTCCGCTTGGGGTAAGCGTTCCACCAAATTGGCACTATGCTCGCCGGTCAGCGCGCGTAACGTATCACTGAATTCGGTATCGTTAAAATCACCGGTCACGTAGTAGTCGGTGCCGCTGGCTTGCAATGTTTCTACTCGCTTCGCAACGATACTTGCCTGCTCAATACGCACGCCAAGCTTGGCATCAAAGCCAGGTTCAACCGGTGCAAAGATACTGTTCTGATGACGTTTGGACGCCAGGTGCAGATTGATGCAGGCAATGGTTTGTTCAGACTTCACCTCGCGAAACTGGGCGATCAATGGTTTGCGCGAATTTTCGAACACCGGGTCATCACCACCAAATATCTTTGCACTACCCTCCACCAAGCTGACTCGGTCCGGGTTGAATAAAAATCCGTTTCGTATATTTCCGCCTGGCTGCCCACCGTCTGCATCAAGCTCTGGGTTGATATCAACCCACTGGTAGCGAATGCCACTGAGCTCTTCGATGGTTTGGATCAACAACGCATAGGTTTTTGAAGCCTCCACCACCTTCGTCATTTCAGCACCATCGCTGTCCTGGATTTCTTGCAGGGCCACGATGTCTGGGGTGTTGGCTTGCAATACAACCGCCTGGGCCAAGGTATGAAAGCGCCCATCGCCCCAATCATCGTCCACGTCCCGTTTAGGGTTCATGACCAATGCCGGCGACTCGATCTGCGAGTCCAGGTTGAAGCAATTCAAGGTCATGATGGTGACCGAGCCAGGTTCAGGCGTTAGACCAGACTTCTTCAGCTTGACGAAAGAAGGATCAATCTTGAAGGGTTGATTAATCGCAATTTGAAAAGAGTCCGCCCGGTAGCTCATCGGCCCCACTAATCGCGAACGCAGCGTCGCGCCAACATTAATCTTGGGTGCGTGGTTGTAGTTGGTGATGCGAAACCCAGGAAACCAACGCGAAGGGTTCGCTGCATCGATGATCGCCCCGTTGTGCTCGCTACGAAGAACCGACGTATCCGGCTCTTCGCCATCCAGTGCCAACACGTAATCGCCAAATAGGTTGCTGGGCGAGATGAAGGTTTGCCCGGCCGGAATGGAAACCAACATCGCGGCCAAGCTGTTGAGGCGCGTCGCAAGCGCTGGCGCGGATTGCGGCAGCAGGTCTTTTGTGATTTCAATCGGCTCGACGCTATGGCGACGCCCGTCTGCATCACGGGACTTTCGTGGGCGCGCTTTGTCCATCAGAATTTGGGTGACGGGCTTTGCCGTGTCGTGGGCAAGGTAGTCAATGACCTTCCCTTGCACTTCTAACACCGCCCCAGGCTTTGCCTTCCAGTCTGGGCTAAAGACAAAAACGGCATCCGAGGCTTCACCATCCCAACTGACCCCAGGGGTTTGCAAGAAGAATCCACGCCGCACCACGTAGGTGACCAGACCAATGGTACGGACCACTTGTTCAGCTAGCGGGGAATGCGGCGTTAGGCCCTGGATCTGCTTGATGGCAACTTGCGGTAACGACTTGTTCAATATAACCCTCAGTTTGCTGTTCGGATATCTGCGGCGAAGAACCACCGGGCCTTCAATTGTTCGGAGATATCTGAGCAATTTAACATACCACCCGCGGCCGAACAGTATGCGTCTTTCCACTGCCACACAGGTGGTTTATATTTTGGCTCGCTACTGTCTTATCGTCCCTTTCTATAGGAAGCACCCGTGAGCAACGAAAGCACCAACAAACAACTATATCTCAAGCGTTATCCCCAAGGCATCGCAGGCCCAGAGGATTTTGAGGTGCGAGAAGCCGCTATTCCAACTATTGGCGCGGGCCAGTTGCTGATCCGCAGCCACTATCTTGGTGTGGACGCAGCGCTTCGATTAATCATGCGCGATAGCGACGAGTTTTTGTTCCGCGTACAACCCGGTGACCTAGTGCACGGCTCCGTAGCTGGCGAGGTGATCGAGTCAAATCACCCAGATTTTCGAGCGGGCGACTTCGTCAACGGCAGCACGGGCATCCAAGAATATGCGGTGAGTGATGGCAGCGGCTTGGAAAAGTGCGATACAAGCCTAGCCCCCCTCGGGTCATGGCTAGGCGGCTTTGGGGTTTCTGGATTGACCGCCTACTTCGCCCTAACCGAAGAATGCAAACCACAACCGGGGCAAACGGTGCTAGTGAACGGCGCCGCAGGTGCTGTTGGATCCATGGCCGGGCAAATGGCAAAATTAGCTGGAGCTCGCACCATTGGCATCACTAGCAGTGCAGCAAAGTGCCGCTGGCTGAAAGAAACGCTGGGTTATGACGTTGCTATTAACTACAACGCCGGCGATCTATACCAACAGCTTGAGACAGCAGCACCTGAACGCATCGACGTTATCTTTGACAACGTTGGTGGCAATATCCTAGATGAAAGTTTACGTTTTATTAATACACGCGGTGTGGTGTTACTTTGCGGCTCTACCTCCCAGTACTCCCAGGAGGAAATGCTCGGCCCACGCAACTATATTTGGCTTGGCACCATGCGCGCCCGAATGCAGGGCTTTGTGGTGTTCGATTACGCTGACCGCTATACACAAGCACGCAACCGGATGTCCAAGTGGATCGCAAGCGGCCATTTAGTTCTACCGGAACACGCTGTAGATGGTACTGTCTCTGACTTCCCTGCTGTGTTTCAACGCATGTACCAAGGAGAGAACTTGGGGAAAACACTGGTTCGGCTTCCAGCGGCAAGTTAGCCAACCGACAAATCGACCAAGTGACTACTTTGGCTTACGGAGATGAACAACCATCTTATGTTCTACGATAGCGAAGCACGAAACAGTGGCAGCAATACCCCAGAAATGCCGTTCAACCCTTTTAAGGCTTTAGTAGCACCCCGCCCCATCGGCTGGATTTCTACCCTCACTGAAGACGGCACAGTGAATCTCGCCCCCTATAGTTACTTCCAGGCCGTAGCAGACAACCCAGACATTGTTCTATTCAGCGCCACACCCAGCTTGTCTGCTGTTGACGGCGCCATCAGCTTTGGTGAAGAACGCAAACACTCGGAGCACAATGCCGTGGCTAGCGGTGAGTTCGTTTGTAACCTAGTGAGCTATGACCTGCGCACCGCAATGAACGATACCTCGGCACACATACCTGCAGCGGATAGTGAAGCGGAGCATGCGGGGCTTGTTATGGCGCCCTCTACTCGGGTGAAACCACCTCGGGTAGCCAATGCACCGGCGGCTTTGGAGTGTGTGGTTGTGGGTTCCATGCCCGTACCACGCCAGGGTGGGTCCCATCGCTACCAGATGGTCTTTGGCGAGGTGGTCGGCATACATATCAACGAAGACTTCATTAACGATGGTCGGGTAGATACCGCCGCCATGCAGCTGGTGACGCGCATGGGCTACGACGAGTACGCTGTCTTAGAATCTGCGTTCACTATGCCACGACCTGATTTTGATCCGTTGCTCAGTGGCCTGTTAAAAAGTTGAACCTTAAGTCATCCTCCACGCCGAGCTAGTGGTACAGCGAACGAACAGCCGCCACAATGTCTTGAGCACCTGGTAAGTACTGTTTCTCTAACAAGGGAGCAAAAGGTACAGGCGTAAAAGGTGCACCCACCCGCTTGACCGGTGCATCCAAGAAATCAAAGGCCTCATCAGCAATCGTTGCCGCTATCTCAGCGCCAATGCCGCAGTTACGCACCGCTTCGTGTGCAACCACAGCCCTATTTGTTTTTTGGACCGACTTTACTATGGTAGTCGTGTCCATCGGCGATAGCGTACGCGGGTCAATCACTTCCAAGTTAATGCCTTCTTTCGCTAGCTCTTCTGCTGCAGTTAACGCATCTAGCACTAGCCGCCCAATGGCCACCACCGTGACATCACTTCCCACTCGCTTCACATCTGCCACACCCAATGGCAGCGCATAAGATTCATCTGGGACCTCACTGCTGGTTTGCATGCAGCGCTTGTTGCTGATGTAGATAACGGGGTTATCGTCTTGAATAGCGGCAGTTAACAGCCCCTTAGCATCGTAGGCATTGGAAGGCATCACCACCTTCAAGCCAGGCACATGGCAGAACCAAGCTTCCAAGCTACCGGAATGCTGTGCAGCACTACTACTGTCGATACCAGCGTGCGTGGTAACCACAATCGGCAGACGTGCTTGGCCACCGAGCATGTACTTCATCTTGGCCATCTGGTTCACAATTTGGTCCATGGCCACCGAGACAAAATCCATAATCATGATTTCTATTATCGGGCGCAGACCAACAGCCGCCGCGCCAACACCGATACCGGTAAGCGCCAATTCAGAGATCGCGGTATTCACAATTCGTTTGTCACCGTACTTAGCATGCAAACCAGCTTCGGTACCAAAGGGACCGCCCACACGCACGTCTTCACCGGCAACAAATACCCGATCATCTCGACCCATCTCTTGATCAATGGCTTCGTTGATTGCTGCGGTCATGGTTTTGACAGTCATACTTGTGTCTCCGAATAGACATCCGTGTACAAGGCTTCTGGTGTCGGATCCGGCGCCTGCTCTGCGCGGGCAATGGCGCTCTCCATGCTTGCTGCAATAGCAGCCGTGATCTCGTCAGCCGTCTTGCCGTCAAAAACACCCTGAGCGATGAGCTCTTCTCGCCAGAGCTTAATCGGGTCTCGAGCGCGCCATCGGGCGATCTCTTGCGGATCACGCTGCAACACCCCAAAGTCGCGCCCAACATGGTCGTAAAAACGATAAGTTTTGCACTCCAACAGCGACGGACCACCGCCGCTGCGAGCACGTGCGATGGCTTCAATGGCCGCTTCGTGTACCGCGGCTATGTCCATGCCATCAACAATAGTGCCCGGCATGCTGTAAGACGCCGCTCGGTCCGCGATGTCGGTGACCGATGTTTGGGATTCGGTCTTGGACCATTCCCCATAGCCATTGTTTTCGCAAACAAACACCATGGGGGCTTTTAAAATGGAAGCCATGTTCATGGCCTCATGAAACGCTCCTTCATTGGTGGCCCCATCACCAAAAAAACATACCGTGACACGATCGTTCTCTTGATATTGACTAGCAAAGGCGACGCCTAAACCAATGGGTAACCCAGCGGCCACAATACCGTTAGCACCAATGATGCCCAGGTCTAGCGCCGCCATATGCATGGAGCCGCCTTTACCGCCGTTGTAACCTGTAGCTTTAGCAAACAGCTCGGCGTACATACGCTCCACATCCCCACCCTTGGCAATGAGATGGCCATGACCGCGATGGGTAGAGGTGATGTAATCGTCTTGGTTTAGCGCCTCACAAACCCCAACCGCAATGGCCTCTTCGCCGCAGTACAGGTGGACAGAGCCATGCACGCGAGCTTGCTCCATTAAAAGTGCTGCGCGCTCGTCAAATTCGCGGATGCGGGTCATCTGTTCAAACATACGAAGCATGGTGGCGTTGGTTAGGTCCATAGATTCCCCAATTTTGATGTTGAGCTTGGCTATCGAAAGCGGTTGGCAAGTTGACCCTGTCGTTTCGTACAACAGCAAATACCAACTGAATATACCGCTCACCGGAACATCTTGATACCAGCAATGTCTATAGCAAACAACGTATCGATAGAGGGCGCGGCATGACGGGAGGTGTTGGTCGGCGATGAAACCGTTGAATGGAACTGCAACTGGAAAACCTCAGTAGGTATTTTCTCCGAGACCTACCATGTTCGTGGCCTGCATCCTGAGTCTGAATTTTTAGCGGATGATGTGAGTGTGCAGATGGACCTCTACGGTCCACACTCTCGATTCATTGCGCCCATGTACATTCCAAGCCCACGCGAAATTGGGCCGGACAAAGCGCTGAACGACGTGCTGATTGAGTGCTTAACGTCGGAAGGCTTCCCGGAGGACTTCACTCACGCGGCATGAAAGGTTTTTGGATTTCACACCACGAACGGCACATTCGTACCTTCCACCATTGGTGGGAACAGTACATGAGTGATTAAACAGTCCCTAAGGTTTGACCATAACGCTGCCGTAGACCATTGCGCCGATGACCTGTCTTACTCATCGACGCTGCAACCTTTAGCTAAGCCAACGCCTACTACCAAGGCTTAATCAGCTCGCGCGCCTGTTCGATCCAGTCTTCTGATTCCATACGGCCCCGCATGGCATGCAGTGGGTGCGATTCATCAGCCAGGTCGTCAATGTTAATCAACGCAACCTGCGCAAGTGTATAAATACCAGCCTCGCGCAATTGCTCGGCGAAGGTTTCGCCAACACCATTGATCTGCGCCAGATGCCCTTCGATTTTGTCTTCAACTTTGTCGCTAACATCAGCGGCCACCGCTTTAACTTTGTCCACACCGGCCGCGACGTCTTCTTCGATATCCGCCCGAGTTGCCGACCAGCTCGCGCTCAGAACGCCAGTCGTTTGCTCGAAAGCACTGCGCAACAGCTCACCACGGCCCTGTAAATCGCCACGAATACCGTTGTACAAAGACTTTCCATAATCACGCTGCACGTCCATAACGTTCTTGAGCCCATCGGGACTGGTCATGCGTTGTACGTATTGAGCATTTAGGTCCATGTACTGCTGCACACCGGTACTAGTGAGCTTTAGCAGTTCACCCATGGTGTTGAAATTAATTTCGATCAATTGCCGAGCCACATTGGCGGGCCGTTGTAATACTTCCATCTGCACTCCTATTGGCTGAATGATGGGAACCGCGAGAAAAAGCCTCGCCCTGGGTTCGAGGCGCGCATGTTGCACTGCACAATTGTGCAATGCAACAATTATTTATCTTGAGACGGCAGAACGCCTAAGAAAAACGCCATTTTATTGTCGTATTGACCCGATTAGCGATCAAATTCGAGCCAATTGACGCCCAAGCGACCGAAATTGG
>CALHVX010000033.1 GCA_938036875.1 uncultured Pseudomonadales bacterium | reverse complement strand
CAGAGATGTTTTTTGGTAAGGACAGCTTAAGAGACTTTGAAGCTTGCATCTTAGCTAAGGCGGGGGACTAGCCATGGATCAGACGACACCAGCGATTAGCCGGTTTAACGTGCCAGACATTGACCAGTTACCGCCAGATCTTCGAGAACGCTTTTTGGCGGTTCAAGAAAAGTCTGGGTTTATCCCCAACGTGTTTTTGGCCTTGGCACATCGACCAGAAGAATGCCGGGCATTTTTTGCCCATCACGACGCCTTGATGGACAAAACTGAAGGCCTAAGCAAAGCCGAACGCGAGATGATTGTGGTCGCCACCTCAGCGATAAACGGTTGCCAGTACTGCGTGGTGGCCCACGGGGCCATCCTGAGAATCCGAGCCAAAGATCCGTTGGTGGCCGATCAATTGGCGATCAACTATCGCAAGGCGGATATCACCCCGCGGCAAACCCTCATGTTGGAGTTTGCGTTAAAGGTGGCGGCAAACTCCGTTGCTGTTGATGACGCAGATTTTGAGCGGTTAAGCGAGGCGGGCTTTGATGAGGATGCCATTTGGGATATCGGCGCCATTGCCGCATTTTTTGCCATGAGCAATCGGCTCGCCAATTTCAGCAGCATTCGCCCGAATGCTGAGTTTTACTCCATGGGTCGTTAGGTAAAGAAAGCTCTAGGTGAATAGGGGCGTCAGATCGCAAAGGTAGCTAAGGTTAGTTTGGTAAACAACAGTAGGGGGAGATGATGAGAGCAAAGGGTTTGTTAGGTTTTGCGTTAAGCCTGGGTTTGAGTTTGGTCGGTTGTGCGCAGTCAGGCTCTCAAGCAGGCGCAGATGCGAAGCAAGCGGCTGTAGCAACCCAGGGGTTGTCGGGTCTATCGTTAGCTCGCTCAGCGTTGCCCAGCCTGGGGTCACTAGCGGTGGGTTGGAACAAGCTAGCGCCTGGTGGTGAGACCTTGTGTTCCGATGGCTCAGAGTTTTCGTTTTGGGTAAGACCAGGTGACCCAAACAAATTTTTGTTCTACTTACAGGGTGGTGGCGCCTGTTGGTTTCGGGAAAACTGTGACCCGGCCATGAGCCCGTCTTACACCATCAATCTTAGCGCTGAAGATCCAACCAATCAGTCCGGTATTTTTGACTATCAAAACTCGGCCAATCCTTTTGTGGATTACACGGCAGTCTATGTCCCTTACTGCTCTGCAGACGTTCATCTGGGAGCAACGGATCGAGTTTACCCACCGGTTTCTGCCGATCAGCAACCGCTAAAAATTTACCATCGTGGCATGGCCAATGTGCAGGCAGCACTAGATTGGAGTGGTGCCAATGTGAAAGATCCGCAAGAAGTGTTTGTCACAGGCTCTAGCGCCGGTGCCATACCGTCGCCTTATTATGCGATGCAACTTGCCCGTACTTATCCTGAGGCTCAAATAGTGCAGCTAGGTGATGGAGCTGGGGGCTATCGAATCGGTACCTCGGATACCGAGCGGCTACCTCATCGTCAGTGGGGCACTATTGATGCGCTAGTTAAACAGCCAGGTTTTGAAGATGTCAGCTTGGCCAATTTTACCTACGAGTCGTTGTACTTACGTGCTGCGCAACAGCAACCTCAAATTACCTTTGCGCGCTACGATGCGGCTGAAGATGCGGTGCAAAAACAATTCTTAGGCCTAATGGGTGTGACTGAAGTTGCCTTGCAGGACAGTCTTATGGCCAACGGTGCAGACATAGCAAAAGCCGTTGATCGCTATGCGGGCTACATTGCCGGTGGAGACTCACACACTATTCTTCGCCGTCCGGAGTTCTACTCTTATACGGTTGGTGAACGTAGTGTGCGTGATTGGATTGCCAACCTATCGCAACACAAAACCGTTGTTGATGTGGTTTGCGAGCAATGTGAGTTGGCGGACTATATTGGCTATCCAACCCCCGCGGCGTTGCGCGACTTATGGTTAAGCTGGGAAGACCCAGCGCAGCAATACGTTGAGCCTTTTCAAATATTCGATAACTTGTACTACGTAGGCATCGACTGGGTTGCGGCTTATGTTCTGCAGACTTCAGACGGCTTGATTTTGATTGATGCGCTCTACGGCAAGTGGACCAATCAGCTTTACGCCAATATGCGTAAGCTTGGCCTAGACCCAGCCGACATTAAAATGGTGATTGCTACCCACGGCCACTTTGATCATGCCGGTGGTGCCGCAGATGTGCAGCAGCGGTTTGGTGCGACTGTGGTGATGAGCGCCGAAGATTGGGCGTTAGCAGCGCAACCCGCAGAACATCCGCTGTTTGCCATGCGCATTCCGTCCAGCGACCCCAAATGGGCCAAAGTGGCGAAAGATGGAGATATCGTTCGGCTGGGCGATACGCAAGTTGCGTTGTATAAAACCCCTGGGCACACCACTGGTGTGCTATCGCTGGTTTACCCCGTACGTGATGGTGAGGATGAGCATCAGGCGCTCACCTTAGGTGGGGTGGGTTTGAACTTCAGCGGCATTGCGCAAAGCCAATCTTATGTGGGCTCTTATGAGCGTTTGGTGCAACTGCAGCGGGAGCAGAACTTAAGCGTCAGCCTGCCGAACCACGCGGCTATGGGCAAGGTGTTTCAGCGCGGTGAGCAGCTGGCCGCGCGGGCTCCCGGTGCGGCACACCCCTTTGTGGACGCGCAGGGCTTAGCGCAAGATTTGGCAACCTTTCTCGGCCGAGGTCGCGACAAGCTAAAAGCAGAGCGCAATGGAACGGCAGCCGACCCCATGGCCGAACTATCTAAAGCCATTGGCGACTAATTTGATAGAATAGGCGACCGCTAATCTAGAGTGAGCCCAAATGCCTGATTCTTCAGCCAGCCAGCAAGAGCGCGCTAGCGCATTTCGGGCCTTGCACGAGGCACCTGGGGCATTTGTGATACCCAACCCTTGGGATATGGGCTCCGCCAAGATGCTAACCGGCTTGGGCTTTTCTGCTCTAGCCACAACCAGTGCAGGGTTTGCTAATACCTTGGGGCGTAACGATGGCCAAGTGAGCTTGGCTGAGAAGGTGGCACACTGCGCTCAGCTTTGCGCGGCCACCCATTTGCCGTTAAGCGCAGACCTTGAGAACGGGTTTGGCCGAACCCCTCAGGATGTGCAACGTTGTTTGCGAGAAGTGGCGGCGGTTGGTGTAGTGGGTGGGTCCATCGAAGATTTTAGCGGCGATGCGGATGACCCCATTTATGCACCAAGCTTAGCCCTAGAACGAATTCAAGCAGCGGTTGAAGCCATTGCAGGGCTGGATACTGATTTTGTGCTGACCGCACGCTGCGAAAATTTTCTGCACGGTCGCCAAGACCTAGATGACACCATTGAAAGGCTGGTCAGTTTTGCCGAAGCGGGCGCTGATGTTCTGTATGCACCCGGCTTAACCCGCTTGGAGCAAGTTCAAGCGGTTGCTCAAGCGGTGGCCAAGCCCGTCAATATATTGGTCCCATTTTTTCCTGGCGTTAGCATTGACCAGCTTGCAGCAGCTGGCGCTAAACGCCTGAGTTTGGGTAGCGCTCTGTACAACGCAAGCGTGCAACCGTTGCTGCAAGCTAGTGATGAGATGAATAGCCAAGGCGAGTTTCAATGGCTCAACGCTATGGCTAGTCCGCGGCGAATTTCGGAGTTGCTCCAATCATGACTTTTGTTGAAAAGCTGGCGGCGGGAGAGCAGCGCAACCAAAGTTTGCTCTGTGTGGGTTTAGACCCAACGCCAGCCAAGTTTGCACCTTCTTTGGTTGGTAACCCCGGCGGTACAGAAGCAGCGGTGCTAGAGTTTTGTCGCAACATAGTGGATGCCACCCAAGATTTGGTCTTAGCGTTCAAGCCACAAATTGCCCATTTTGCGGCGGCCAATGCATTGGGGGCCTTGCAAGACATTATTGCCTACATACATGAGTCCACACAGGTGCCGGTAATTCTGGATGCGAAGCGAGGCGATATTGGCAGCACGGCACAAATGTACGCTGATGAGGCGTTTGCTGTGTATCAGGCGGATGCGGTGACCATTAACCCCTATCTTGGCACCGACTCGCTTGAACCTTTCTTAGCGCATAAAGACAAAGGCGTTATCTTGTTATGCCGCACCAGCAACCCCGGTGGTGAAGAGTTGCAAAACCTGGTGTTAGATAGTGGCGAGCGACTCTATGAACGGGTTGCCCATCTAGCCGCTAGCCAATGGAACGCCGAAGGCAATGTGATGTTGGTGGCCGGTGCTACCAATCCAGCAGAGCTTGCCGACATACGGGGCATCGTTGGAGAGATGACTTTGTTGATCCCTGGCGTTGGTGCACAAGGTGCGGATATTGCAGAGCTGATGCGCAGCGCACAAGGGGGTGGGGTGGTGATCAACTCATCTCGGGCAGTGCTTTATGCGAGCAGCGATGAAGACTACGCCCAGGCGGCAAGGCAAGTGGCCCTGGCAACCAAAGATGAGATCAATCGCGAGCTATATGCGATCGCAAACGATCTGCGGGCTTGATGCTGAACACAATGCTAGGCGGTCAGACCTAAGTCGCGAGCACCAGCTACGCAGGTCGGGTCTGCGGACACTTGCAGTGCAGCAAAGATGGTTCGCACATAGCTACGAACGGTTTGCTCGGGTAGCCGCAACACTTCAGCAATCTTCGGATTAGACTCGCCTTCACGCATCAACTCAAGAATAGATAGCTGGGTTGCAGATAATCGTAGCTCAACATCCGGACGTTCGGCGCCGAATAATTCGCGTCGATAGCTTGCTGGCAGATACTGACCGGTTCGAGCAAACGCCTCGAACGCTTGTGTTATCTCGGCGTCGTTGGCTGTTTTCTCGAGAAAAAATGCCGCGCCGCGTTTGGTTGCTTGTGACAGCTGTGACAACGCAAACTGGTCTGCGACAAAACCGACCTTGGTGACTACGTCTCTTGCGGCTAGGTGAGAAAGCAGTGCCAAAGGATCTAGGCTAGGGTTATGCCAATCAAACAAGGCAAGGTCGTAACCTTGGTTTTTGCCACCGTTGGTACTCAGGGTTGCTTTGGCTTGGTCCGAGCAGGTGATCCGGTGTAGGCGATCTACTGCAGGATTATTTTGGAGTTGGTCAGCTAAGGTTGGCTGATCAGCCTTTGAGCCGAAGCTTAAGGTCTCAACAAGCAGGATATCCATAATATGCAGGCGCGCGTCCTTGGCAAAATTTGAGGTAAATTGACTTGAGCGACCCACTGTGACGTTGCGTCGGACGAAAAACATTGACCGCCGTCACATTTTTTCAGACCCTAGCAACCATTCAGACAGCGCAGCCTACTATGACCACAACGGATGAGAACTCTGCCGGTGAAACCTTGCAGGACGAGATTAAAGCAAAGCTCTTGGGCGAAACTGCCCGCTGCCCGTTTTCTGAGCTACAACGTTTTTTCGCTCAGGGTAGCCTGTTGCGAGTGGAGTTAGGTGTGGACCTGATGGATGTTGGTGTGGCCTTGGCCCTAGATGACACCGAGAAATTTCAGCAGTGGATGGCTGCTGGGCAAGTTGCGTCGCTAGAAGATGGGGTTGCGGCTAGCTGGATGGAGGACGACGCCGAGCTTTGGACCATGGTGGTGCGCCCTTGGATACTGGTCCAGCCTACGGTGGACTAACTCTAACGTTTGTTCTTTGCATCCCAGAGCTTGGGTTCCCACAGCTCTAACATATTGCCCTCGGGATCCATTATCCACGCGAAGCTACCGTTTTCGTGATGCTCAGGCTCTTTCACGATGTTGATGTTTGCGCTCTTGAGTTGCTTGATCAGCTTCTCGAGGTTGTCTACGCGATAGTTGATCATGAAGCTCGATTTGCTCGGGGCGTACGCGTCGCTTTCCGCCTTGGTGACATGCCAAACCGTTAGGCCACCGTCCTCGGCTTGATCTTTTTGCCAGTTAAGAATGGCGCCACCCCAAGGCTCTAGACGGATGCCCAGGTGCTCTTCGTACCATTTGGCCAACTTGTTGTTGTCCTGGTTGGTGTGGAAGAAGACACCGCCAATGCCGGTTACTTTTGCACGCGTCGCCTGCTCCTGCGCTATTGCAGGTTGCATCGTCCATGCGATTAGTGTGAAACCGAAAAGGTAGATAGTCGCTTTCATGATGGCTCCTGTTTGAAGAAACTGCGATAGCAGGCGAATAGCAACATTGCAATCCAACCCAGAGTTGTGCCGCTGCCCATTAGATAGCCGTATTCAGCTGGAGACAGATACCCAATGAATAGGGTAAGGCCACCAAGGATGCTGCAAACCCCGAGTGCTTTCCACAATAGCTGCTTTTGCGCGAGTAAGTGTGCGCCAGCGGCCGTGATGCAAACCATGATGGATAGAAATTTAGTCCATACCATGACGCCCAACCATTGAATGTGCGGTGCACCGGCTAGATCGCTTGTCATGTTCAGTAGGATCATGTTTTCGATGGCGTCTGCGCAACCGGCGAGCAACCCAATGCTGGCAAAGAGTAACCAAATTTTTTTGCTGCTACCTTTCCAGAGCGCGAAAAAAAATAGCGCCATAAAAAGACTGTAGGTAGCCATAAAAGGAAAGTCCCAAAGATTACCTCGATCCATTTGCGCAATGCGTTCGGGTCTTAATGGATCGTCTTGTGGTCCAAAGATCGCAATGAGGTCGGCTGGCGTTTTAGCCATCTCAAAAGCATAGATCGGTGCGCCGTAGCCTGGGCTCGGGGTATGTGTGGTTTCTGGGAATGCGCCTAAGACCGGCCCAGCTAGAGCAATGATGCCAAAGCCGAAAACAACAACCGCCATCCAAACCTTGCGCATCCGTCTTTACCTCTAGGTTGTGGGACTACTAAGATGCTGGGTGGTCAGCATGGATAGGTCCAAGGCTGTGGATTCGTGATGTAAGAAGACCAACCCGTTTCGCTTTGAGTTGTTTTGCTGCTTAGGCTGTTGCTCAAGGTTGGTTTGCTGCGCAACGTGTTGCAGCAGGTATTGCCGTTGCGTTGCATCGGTAAACCAGCCTTTGGCGCGTACCACATGCGGGTTAGTGCGTAGCAAACGCCGAATAGAGTCTGCACTGATAGGCTGCTCGGCCGCAGTGCAGGTGGCAACTAAGTTGGGTCTGTGCAAAGGGGAGGCTGTCGCTGCTTGCGCCTCAGTTGTCTGGACTTCGCTCGGTGCAAACAATGCCTGCAGTTGAGCGTCCGTCAATGCGCCGTTAGGTAGCACTTGCCATTCTTTCAGGGCTTCTCGCATCCACGACCAATGGCGGCTGTTTGCCGGGCCAAGCAAATCTAACTTGGTCACCAGCAACTCGTCCGCTTGCTGCATCTGCGTAGCAACCAATGCACCGACGTACTTGTCATCAAGCCAGCGGCGAATGTTGCTGGCATCAACTAAAGTATAGGTTTTGTGCAGTTGGTAGCCGGGCCAGTTGCGCCCGTAAGCGGCAATTTTTTCTGGCAGGGCAACACCGCTGGCTTCGATGATGACGCGAGTGATGCCCGTGCTAGCTAGGTCTTCTAGCGCTGCGCCAAGATCGTCGTTCAGCTGGCAACAGATGCAGCCGTTGGTTAGCTCCAAGGTTGTGCCCCTGCTGTTTTGGATTAGCGCCGCATCAATGTTCAGCTCACCAAAATCGTTTACGCATATCCCGATGGGTTCCTTGCTGGCTTTGAGCAAGCGATTGACCAAGTGTGTTTTGCCAGCGCCGAGGTAACCAGCGATGACGGTGAGGGGAATCATTGCGGATCTGTGATGGGTTGGATTGGGAATACTTGCCCTTCGAACAAGGTTGCTTTGATGGGGATGTCTTTTATTGTGATCGGATCAACGGTTAGCGGATCTGCACCTAGCACCGTAATATCAGCCTTTTTCCCTGCTCTTAAGCTGCCAATCTCGTTTTCACAGCCCAATACTGTGGCTGCATTGATGGTTACCGCTCTTAGTGCTTGCTCTGGGCTGATGCGCTCGTTGGGGCCCATGACGTTACCTTCACAATTAATTCGATTGACCGCAACCCACATGCTGTTCAGTGGTTGCGCTGGTGCCATGGTGAAATCTGAATGTAAGGTGGTGGTTATACCTTCACGGAAGCAGCTGCCAATGCGTCCCATTTGCTCTGCGCGTTCCTGGCCCACCCACTGTTTGGCAAAGATGTCGGATAGCTCGTGCAAATAGTAAATATTGGCAGATACTCGGGCGCCTAATCGCGCTGCGCGTGATACTTGCTCTGGGGTAGATAGCCCGAAGTGTTCAATGGTAAAGCCATGATCAATGCGTGGCTTTTCGTCTTGCATCAAACTTAGGATATCTAACACCAGCTCTAAGCCAAGGTCGCCGGTGACATGCACATGAATCTGGTAGTTACGCTGCCAGTAACGCCGTACGGCTTGTTCCAACTCCGGTGGTGTGACTAACCATTCACCCTGATGACCATCCAAATAGCCAGGAGGTAGGAGTTGCGCTAACCCGCTAAAAAAGGCGCCGTCAGCAAACAGCTTCACGCGTTTGGCGTAGCGCAACCGGTGGCCGTTAGTTGTGGGCAAGGTGTCAATGAAATCCGCCACTTCATCCGCGGTGCGCCCACGGGACAGCGCGGCTGAGTGTGGAATCAGTTCAACCCGAAAAGGTGCTTGGGCCTCTTCAATTATTTTTTGTTGGGTGGCCATCTCGGTAGCAAAGTCGAAGATGCCAACAGCCATATCGCCGACCGTGGTTTGACCACCGAAGTGAACCACTTGAACCAGTCGCTGCATGCCGCGTTCGAACCACTCGGGGGCCAAGATAATGGGGTTCAACTTGCCAATGGCGTAGCTTAAGCCAACCTCAAAGAAACGCCCACGCTCCAGATCTATTTGCTCACGTTGTCCGATGGCTGCAGCGTTGATTCCGAGCATGTTCAACGCGGCATCATTCATGCACAGCTCGTGGAAGGAGCGGTTCCAAATCACTATAGGTAACTCGCTGCTGAACTGGTTGATCCGAGCGCGCGACATCTCACCGTGCCACAACTCGTGATGTCCCCAGGCAATCAACAGCTCCCCGGGTGGATGCGCTGCGATCAACGCTTGCAGGCGTTCGTCGTAGGCTTGTGGTGTGGTGGTGGCAGGAATGGTTGCCCAAGGCAAGCGCCACTCCATTGCGGTGATGAACTCCATGGGCAATATCACCGCAGCCATGGCGGGGTGCAGGTGTGGATCAATGAGTCCTGGTGTCATCACGTCATTGGCAAACTGCGCATGGATGACGTGCTCGCGGCTGGCCATAAGCGGCTCCATATCACTGAGGCGACCAACCTGGACTATCTGCCCGTCCGCGATGGCAATAGCTTCTGCGCGTGGCAAGGAAGGGTTCATCGTGATGATGGTTTTGGCTTTGTAGATATCGAGCATGCCCATGATCTCTTTGGTTTACGGGTTCAGTGGCCAGGTGTTGGCCAGCTTCGAGCGCAAGCGCCTGTAGCCTGGGGCGGTGTAGTCCGCCTGGATAGGCACTATGGTGATGTAACCCGCTTGAAACGCGGTGAGGTCATCGCGTTTGTCTTCTTTGGTGTTATCCGCGCCGGGTCGAATACCTTTGGTGGTGGTTGAGGCCCCCACTTCAAGGGCTGCACAATCTGGGCAAGGGAACTCTAGGGTGCCGCGTGAGCCGCCCAAACCGAGCCCAGGGCTTTGCTTAGCGATTTTCGCGCCCTTAATCTCAGATGCTGGCCGGTTGGGGTAATTCACATTCAAGCCAATGCCCGCAGGCAGCAAGGGCCCTTTTTTCGCTTGGAGTCGATCCAGTAGGTTGGCGGCGTATTGCGCGACTTGTTGGTAGTGCAGGGCAATGCAGTCGGCTGCGCATTTGGGTTGGTCGGTGCTGATAGCGATGGCGGGGATTTGTGGGCCAACGCCGGGTGTAATGGCGCCGATGACCGCGCCAACGGTACCTGAGAGCAGTGCAGCAGAGCCAATGTTGGCGCCGCTATTAATCCCGGAAAATAACAGGTCGGGGGTCTGACCATCCAATTGGGTGGCTATGTTGATAGCCAACATACCGCTAGACAGCGGTTCAGCGCCTTCGGTTGCGGTAGCAGCGGCCGAATACTGGCGTTCGGCGTGTTTTGTTACTATCAGTGGTCCGCCGTTGATGCCCGCGCTGCTGCCGCTCTGTTGGGTTGCGGATCCCACTAGTGTTACCTTGTGTCCCCTGGCAGACAGAACTTCAGCCAGCGCCTGTACCCCCGGTGCGTCCCAGCCATCGTCGTTGGTCAGCGCAATAGTTAGAGCCGCTGCGGGCTGGCCGATGGTCACCAATGTGATTAGACAAAGTGTTTGCGCGATGCGCAGTTGGATGTTGCGTAGCAGAGTTTTCATCTTCTAGTCCTGGCGGGGTGTTGTTGTGCTTAAGATGCTTCTTTATATACCTGCTGTGCCTTCAGCGCACTAGCAGCGCACTAGGTTGGCTTGCTCTAGTGGCAAGCGCCCCTGTGGATGCGTAACATCGGAGCCTGTTAAGCATTAGGGACAACTCAATGATTCAAGAGCAAGCGGGCTATGCGTTGGCGAGCTGGGCACGGTTTGATGGTGCGGTGGGCGATACTCTGCTCAAGGCGATATCGGGCGCCTTTGCGTTGGTCGCTACAGCGGACGGCGACGTGGCTAAGGCTGAAGTTGAGAGCTTTATGCAGGTCCTGCACCAAAATACAGAGCATCTGCCGGTGTTAGATCTCAAGCAGGTGGAGCATTTGTTCCGGGATATCACCGGTGCGTTGCTCTCGGACCCTGTTTCGGGTCGTGCGCACGCGTTGGAATGTGTGGCCGGTGTTGTGGGTCGTGCAGAGCAGTGTGAGTTGGTGCGCAGTGCGGCTGAAATTGCGGTGGCGGCAGATCAACGGACGCTAGAAAAAGAGCAGGAAGTGCTAGCGCAAATTTGCACCGCGTTGCAAATCGCTCCCCGATAATCGACTTGCCCATCTCGGGCTTTGCGTAGAGCTCGATTGCAGCGGTCTAGATCGGCGCCATCCTTGGCGCCACCATCTGGACCCTCCTCCCGTTCGTTGTCTAAATTTTGGTTGTTAAAGTACTCATCAATGTCCGCATCTAGAGCTTGACGCTGCGCACGTCTCGTTGCGCCGCGCCCAGGCTCGTGAACATGACCCTTGTTGAGTAGCTGGTTCCAGGCGATGGGCCGCCGGCGCCTTATGCGTTCAGGCATAGGGTTTCTCCTGCCCCCACATTGAGTTGGTACCTAAAGAATCGATGGGGGCGTATCTTCTTTAGTACACGTCGACACCGGCTATGCCGGAGTAATAGGGTAGGTGCGATATCGGTAGTGGACATACAAAACCGCTTAGGTAGATCCTGATACAGCGACCTTGGTGGTTTGCTGTAACCCATACGTTTTAATGCGGGTCCGGTTCGCGTGTCGTGATAAAAAACATTTTGCACTTGCAGTTCGTCTCGAATAAAACCAAGTGTTCCAGACAACACGGCTTCTTGCCAGGATGCTTGAATAGGTTTTAAGACCTGCTTGTAATAGGCGGCCGCTTCGGTAGCCGTGATCCATCGATTATCACTGCGCCAACCATGCTTTGCCGCGAACTGAGCATCTCTTACCCAATCGCTTTGCAGCTCTTCAATCAAGACCTCGTTAGTTTCTAGGTCAATGTCTAAGCGTGCCCAGGCTAGGGTTTCCCGTTTGCGGTTGTTGTGGCTGGCTACGGGATGGTTGGCGCTGTTAAAGAGCCACCCGTAGCGACCAAAACGTTTGTGAAGCTCAGCCATATGATCGCCCGCAAAATCGAACCTCAGTACCAAGTTGTAGCCGGGCCGGCTGGTTTGGTACCAATAGGGGGCATCGTAGCCACCCCATATCCCTAGACTTAACACTAGTGGGAATGCATCGTGGTTCCACGAGTTGGGGAGTTGGCTTGGGCGTAGCACGCCGTCACCGCATTGCGCCAACACGGCTTTAATGTCTTGTCGCTGCAACAGGCGAGAAACAGACTTTTCGCGTAGGGTTTTAATCGCGCAGCCGTCGCCAATGGCATCCGCTAATAGCCAATAGGCATAGCTGCCCGGGCAATACCAGCGCAAGCGACGCTGGTTGCCCAGCGTTTTGATTAAGTTGAGTACCGTTGATTTTTCCATCATTTTGATCTGTTTGGTAGGCACCCGGCCGCTAACCTTTAATGCAGAGTATTTGTTTTAAAGTCTGTACAACGCTGACTAAATCCGCTTGGTGCAACATCACTTCGTCTATGTCTTTGTATGCCCCCGGTGCTTCGTCTAGTACACCCTTGTCTTTGCGGCACTCAACGCCTGCGGTTTGCTGCGCTAAATCTTTTATGTTGAATGTGCGCTTAGCTAAAGTGCGACTCATCTGTCGACCCGCTCCGTGAGCACTAGATTGGAACGAGCTGGGGTGACCCTTGCCGCGTACGATGAAGGATTTAGCACCCATGCTGCCCGGGATAATGCCGAGCTCATCTTGAGCAGCGCTTATCGCTCCTTTGCGCGTCACCCATATCTCTTTACCGTAGTGGTGCTCGCGATTCACATAGTTGTGGTGGCAGTTAATCGCGCGATTTTGCAATTGAAATTTGGGTAATCGTCGTTTTAACACCCTAAGCACTAGACGCAGCATCTCTCGTCTGTTGGTTGCGGCATAGTCTTGCGCCCAGTGAACAGCGGCCATGTAATCATCAAAGTGGTCCGAGCCCTCCGCTAAGTAGGCAAGGTCTTGATCCGGTAGCTGATGTAACTGGCGTCCCATGTCTTTGCGCGCTAGCTCAATAAAATAGCGCCCCAACACATTGCCGATACCTCGGCTTCCGGAGTGCAGCATCACCCACAGTTTGTCCTGTTGGTCTAGACACAGCTCGATGAAATGGTTGCCGCCACCCAAGGTGCCGAGCTGTTGCGCCCAGGTTCGGTCAAACTGCCTGAGCATTTTTTTGATGCCCGGGTGTTGTGTCGCTATGTGTTCAAGCCGCATGGCTAACGGCTGCAAGGTTGCTGCGGGCAGGGTGATCTCTTTGTGCTTGTTAGGCCCAACCGGTATCTCGCGCTCTATCGCGCCGCGCAACCCGCGTAAGTTGTCCGGTAGATCTTTTGCGTCTAGGCTGGTTTGCACGGCCAGCATGCCGCAACCTATATCAACGCCAACCGCGGCTGGAATGATTGCTTGGTCCGTGGCGATAACCGTGCCCACAGTGGCACCTCGACCCGCGTGCACATCCGGCATGGCGGCCACGTGGTGATGCACAAACGGCAGGCGTGACAGGTTGACCAGCTGCTCGCGCGCTAGTGGTTCTAGCTTGTTGGTGTAAACCTCAACGGGCACTAAGCCTTGGTTTAAGGTGATTTGAATAGGCATGTTGTCTAATCCGAGTAGTAGTTACCCGAGGTCGACAAAACACGAATTGAAGGACATCGGGCGGCAACCGCTACCCGAACAAAAGGGTTAGCGGTGGTGGGCTCTTAGATCTAGCTGTTGATCTATTTGTTGGTAAAGGCGATAAAACATTGGCTAACCGCGTTGTTGTTTAATTGAGGGCGCGCACCTTAGTGCGATTAAAAATTGTTGTCAACGTTTTGATTGAAAATATTGTAATTTAATGTTGAGTTTGCGGACGTTTGCCGTTCGCGTTTGGGATGTTTGCGAGCTAGGTTGCGAACTAGGTTGCGAACTAGGTTGTGCGCAAGATGGAACATGGGATGCAGAAAAAAAATGGTAGACGATGTCGAGTCCTTGTTGCAACAAGGCTGGGGTTATCACGACAGCAACAGCGCTGGTCTAGCCGCAGAGTTAGAGACCGTTGACTTATCAGCTATTGAGTTAACCCAAGCGGGCGCCTTGCTTAAGCTCAGTAACCACACTATAGGCGAGCATCTAAACGACTGGCCCCGTGCCTGCACGCTGGCCCGCCAAGTCTGGCAGGCAGTAGATGGGGCGCAATCCCATCTTGAGGTGGCGGTTGCCGTATATGTGGCAGAGCTCATGGCTGGTGACCCTGTCGCTGGGGCTAACGCTGAATTAGCTGCGTTAGCTCAAGTAGATCTCAGCGATCCGACCGCCACTATTGGGGTTAGCTTGCACTGCAAAGTCACCTTGGCAGCCGCGCTTGTTGGCTCTGGTTCGTTAGCGCAAGGAGCGCAGCTCTACAGCCAGGTGGTTGAGCTGGCGCGTAAAGTGGGCGTTGAGTTGAGCTGCGACCGCGTGTTGGCTGTAACCAGCAACAATTTGGCGGGTGAGCTGCTTGCTACCGAGCAACTCTCGCCGCAGCAGTGTGAGTTGATGTTGGTTAGTGCCAACGCAGCGCTCGAGTTTTGGCGGCGCTGTGGCACTTGGTTGAACGAGGCTCGCGGTTTGTATCTACTGCAAAATGTGTACAACGCGCTTGCAGACTACCAGGCAGCCCTAGCTTGTGGAGAGCAAGCTTTAGCCATGTTGACTAGCGAAGGTCAGGGCGCGGAATCCGTCGACGAGGTCTTTGTTTTGCTGAGCCTAGCGGCCTCTCAAAAACGCTTGGGTTTGTCTGCACAAGTGCAGGCAAGCCTCACCCAAGCGGATGCTTTGGCAGCGCCTTGGGATAAGATCGATGATGCTGGACTGCTTGAGTCTTTCGCTGAGGAAAGACGTAAAGTGTCTACTCAATAGTACGCGAGCAGCAACAGCCTAGCGGTAGCAATGGAGCGGGAGACGAGATTCGAACTCGCGACAGCCTGCTTGGGAAGCAGGTACTCTACCAACTGAGTTACTCCCGCGTAGCTGCTGAGTGTACGCAGCATAGGCGACCAAGCAAGCCATTTTAATTTAACAATTTGCGCAGACTTTCTGCAAACTCTGTGATTAAGGAAATTTAATGCAAGAAAACAATCGGTTAGACCTACCTGCGCCCCTTTACTCGCGCGCCTTGTCCGTTGCCGGGCGGTTGCTGCTGGCGTTGTACTTTTTGGTGCCGGGGGTCATGAAGATTGTGGACTTTGAGGGCAGCGCCGAATATATGGCCGCTCACGGCATGGTTGCCATACCTGCGTTCTTGATACTGACTATTGTGCTGCAAGTGGGTGGTGCAATCTTTTTAGCCATTGGCTATCGGGTCCAGCTCACGGCCTTCATCTTGGCCGGTCTGGTGTTGGTCATCTCTGTGGTCATGCACAACTTCTGGGATATGGAGGCGGGCTTGCAGCAAGCCCACGAGATGCAAAACTTCATTAAGAACCTAGCCATCATGGCTGGCCTGATGGTTTTGGCCGGTGGTCCCAGGCCGCTTAACTGGTCGTTGTTTGGCGGCGCTAGATCAAGCTAGCGGAGTTGTTGTTACTCGCGAAACAGGCTGGTTCGGCCACCATCCACAACTAGGTCGTGACTGTTAACGAAGCGGCCCGCATCGCTGCCTAAAAAGAGCGCGGCTTCGGCGATGTCTTGAGCTAAGCCGGTCACCTGCATCGGTGTGGCTTTAGCCAGGTTTTGCTTAAGCTTCTCAAACTTTGCGGCGTTATCTGCTTCGCTGAGCTGATTGGCTCGGGCGGAGCCACCCCAAAAAATCGGCGTGGCAATGGCCCCGGGTGAAATGGCATTCACGCGTATCCCTAGTGGTCCCAGCTCTACGCCCGCAAGCTTGGTGTAGTGGGTCACTGCTGCTTTGATGGCGGAGTAGAGCAAGTTGCCCTGATTGTAGCGAATGCCGGCAACGCTAGAGTTGTTGATGATGGCGCCCCCACCGGCGGCCTTTAGCGGCTCGATGGCGTGTTTGATACCAAGCATAACGCTGCTCAACAGCAGGTCAACGCCGTACTGAATTTGCGCGGGCGTGATGTCATCTACGCCGCCGGGCGTTGGTCCGCCGGCATTATTGAAGAGTATGTCGAGCTTGCCAAAATTTTCGCATGCTAGGTTGATAGCGGCTGCTATGTCTTGCTCTTGAGTCACATCACCTGCGAAGTACAGCGCATCTTTACCCAGCTGTGCTGCTAAAGCGTTACCCTTTTCGCTTGAGCGACCGGTAAAGACAACTTTAGCGCCTTGCTGAACAAAGAGCTCAGCGGTTGCTGCCCCGATGCCACTAGTGCCGCCAGTAATGACGGCGACTTTGCCTGCTAAACGTTGATCCATGGTTAGTTGTCTCCTAGTGTAGAAACCTTAGGCTTTGGGTGTCGCCCAATATTAGCAATGAGATTGGTAATGAGATTTGGTGTTACGGGCATGCGGATGTTAGAGCGGGCATTGAGTCGCTAAACATACGCTGGGCAAGCTGACATTTTTCCGCTTCTGAAAAGCGAGTGTCTGCGGCTAGATCGTTCGCCACGCTGCTTCGGGTAACCAGCTTGGTGGACATGACAATGCCGCCATCGTTCTCGGAATCCAGGAGCAGTACTCGATCTTGCTCCGTTGTATCGTTGGGCCAAGGCTTCCACTGAGTGAGTGAGCCGTTGCGCCCGCGTCCTGGGTCGCCGCTGCGTGCAAACTCTGCCCAGTAAGACATCATGCTTTGGCTTAGGGTGTGTCGAGCCTTGCGGTCTTTAAACAACAAGGTTTTGTCGACTAGATTGAAGTTGCCAAACACGAAGGGAAGCTCCATCGCGTGGGAAGCCCCCAGCAGCTGGCTCGTGTTAAGGGCTAGCACAGAGCGCATCTCGTCCCAATCAAAGCGATAGGCAAATACGCTGTTTTCTTGGTTGGCTACAAGCTTGATTGCTAGCTCGTCGACCCCGTCGGCCTTCCATAGATCGGAGCCGTATTGAGAATCGCGTTCGTAGCGCTGAAGATCTGCGATCTTAATGGGGAAGTTGAATAGACGGTTTGTGTAGCCAGGTGAGAAGGCCATAAACAGTCGGGCTTCATCTCGATTGCTGCCGAGGATAACGGGTGTTGGGTTGTAGCTTTGTGGGTTGGCGAACAAGGTATCTAGCTGCGCGTTTGCCGGTAGCACGTAACCATCACCAAAGATGTAGGGCGTGCGTGATGGCGCGGCATCAGCCAATACAAAAGGTCTTGGTTTGCTCTCAAGCTCTTCGGCTGGGTCGGCTTCGGCAATCGTTAGATTTTGCGCGAGCAGCAGTTGCTCGGCAGTACGTGAACGTAAGAACGCCCGAAGCTCTCCATCCGTCATACCTTGCTGAAGGGCTTTTGCTGTTGTGCGGTCTTCGGCAAGCTCTTGTTGCACTAAAAGCTTGTTGGTGAGCTCTCTAGCACTTAGCGGGTGACCGGGCTTAGGGTCGTCGTGGTAGTTTTCAGCGGTGGTTGGGGGGATTAACGTCATGCCGCCGCTTTGGACAATGGCTTTGTGATATTTGTTTTTTGCTAATGGTGAAACCATTAATGACAGTACGTTGAAGCCGCCCGCTGACTCGCCAAAAATGGTGACGTTGTTTGGGTCGCCATCAAAATTGCTAATGTTGCTTTGAACCCAGTCAAGGGCGGCAATGATGTCTAAGGTAGCGTAGTTGCCAGATCTATCTGCGGGGCTGTCGCTTTCGGTGTTGTGCAAGGCAGGGTGTCGTAGCCAACCTAGTGGCCCCAGACGATAATTCAAGCTCACTAGCACAACATCTTGTTCGCGGGCAAAGCGGGCACCACGGTAAAGGGGTGTTTCGGTGCTGCCTATATGATTGCCACCGCCGTGAATGAAAACCATGACCGGCTTCGGGCTTGTGGGCTCCATGGGCGCCCACACGTTGAGATACAAGCAGTCTTCTGCGCCGTTGGTGTCACCAGAAAAATCCAGCTGCGGACATTGGTTGCTAAACTCCACCGCGCTGCGCACGATATTCCAAGGTTTGACCGGCTGTGGTGCTCGCCATCTTAGAGTATCAACCGGTGGCGCTGCATAAGGAATACCAAGCCAGGCGAAGCTACCGTTATCGAGAAATCCCATGACCGCACCGGTTGCGGTTGCGCGTTCGGTTTGTGGGAGCGCCGTTGGGTGTTTTGTTTCTTCACTGAAACGAGAGAAGTACCATAGGCCGGCGACCACTAAGGTTGCGATGGTTAGAACTAGAGCGATCAATAGCTTTTTCATGGCGCGCATTCTAACCAGTCAGCCCCCTTGTCGCGTCTTTTATTTCTGCTTCTGACGTGTTAGCTGAGCCCTGGGTTCGTCGTTAGCGTGGTTGGTAGCTCAGAGTGCCTTCTTGGGCAACGCTTGCGACTCGTTGCCCTTGTCGATTGTAGATAGCACCCTGGACTAACCCACGGCCGTTGGCAGCCCCTGGACTATGCGAATGGTATAGGTGCCAATCGTCAAAGCGAATGGGCGCATGGATCCACAGGCTGTGGTCCAAACTGGCGCCGTGCAAGCTACCGACATCCGCATGTGGGCGCCAAGCCGTACTTAAAAATGCGCGGTCGCTAGCAAAAGTGAGTAGAGCTAGATGTTGGATAGGGTCTGCTGGTACTTCCGCCACCGGCTTGATCCAAACCGATTTGGTTGGAGGCAGCGCCAAATTCTCGGTTAACGCGTCGCACAGACGCACATCGATGGTGGCGTCTTGCCAGTTTTTACGCCCACGCGCTTGATCCCGGTTTAACAACCCGTCGGGCTCTGGCACTTTTGGCATTGGGTCGCTGTGACTGACCATTGCTTCCCCAGCCAACGCTGGTTGCTCGGCAAAGCTTGCCAGCATTTGGAAAATGATGGCGTCACCTTGCTTCGCTTGCACCTGACGGGCGTGGTAGTTGCGACCGCGTTTAATCTCATCCACGGTAAACAAGATGGGGGTATCAGGTCGACCGGGTCTCAAGAAGTAGGCGTGCATGGAATGTAGGTGCATCGCAGGAGCGGTTCGGGCAGCCGCTACAACCGCTTGGGATACAACCAATCCACCATAGAGACGATTGTCGGCGGTAACACCGCCAGCGCCGGATCCGCCAACGTATTGCCCTTGGGTATTTTTCTCTAGATCTAAACGTTTCAAAAGCTTGCTGTATTGAGTTGCCACTAGAGGTTTTCCTGTGCGCGAACGTAAGGGGTCATATCCATACCAAACGGGGCGTAGCGCGCGCCTACGGCGGCGATGGTTTCGGTACACCAATAGTCGCTGTTGGGTTGAGGGAATCCGAGCACCGCGCGCTGGTTGAGACTACAACCCGCAATGAGGCGCTCTAAGAACTTGTTGTCTCGGTAGGCAGACCAAGCCCAACCGATATGCAACGTGCTGTACCACTCCGCAGCCGCTTTGCGATAGGTCAAGTTGTGAACTAGGCGCCGACTGTTTGGCTGCATTGGGGTTCCCCGATGCCAAGTGTCGTGCCGATACAACAACACATCCCCGGGCTTAAAGGCAGTGTAGCGTTCGCGTTCGTAGAGTTGTTGACGCCAGCGGGCGAGTTGAGGCCGCTGCTGGGCAAAGTACTGTTCAGCCGCTTCGCGGTTGTTGATGTAGTTTAAGTCGGCGATCCCTGGGGAGTCGACGATTGGCCAACGATAGGCCGGATCATCCGGTCCTTGGCGTGGCACTACCGCCGTGGCGCCACCGGTATCCTGGTGATCACTGTAGTACACGATCATTTCTACCGCTTCCGGTCTATCCCACGGGCTGGGGTGAACGGTTGTGTGATTTGGGTAGTCCACATGTATGCGCTGATCTTGATTGTCTTGTTTGCTGGTTTTGGCGTTTTGCTCCTGACCATATTTTGGCCAAAGATCCGATTGGGTTAGGCGCAGCTGGGGGACTTGGGTATCCAACAGTTGCGCAACGGCGTTTAGCAGCCTTGGCGCCAGGGTGAGCGCATTGAGAGCGGGTTCTTTGGTGGGAAAGTTAAGCGCTCCGGCGCTACCGAAGTCGTTGAAGGCGCCCGCCCGCTCGCTGTTAGCATCAGGGTAGTGCATCTCAGCCTGATGGGTCACTGCGGTGATCAGTTCAGCCTCAAACAGCCCGCTAACCAAGGCAAACCCCGAATGCTGCCACTGCTTTACTTGCTCTTGGGTTAACGGCGCCTGGCTGTCCGCGCTCACTGCAGTAGCCGTGATGTGGCGTTGTGAGGTCATCCCCTGGTGCTAGGTGTTGGTCACGTAGGCGGCGAGGGAGGAAGACATCCCCTGATAAGAACCTAGCAAGCTCTTGCCCACTTTTGCTTCGTCGGTATCGCTGGCGACGGTAAACGTACCTTCCCAATAGATACAGCAGTTTTGCTCATCCACGGGTTTGATTTGTATCTTGGCGCTGTAGGTCTGCATACCCAGTGGCTCACCTTCTACCAGGGTGTAATGTTGGCTTAGCGTATCCTGATCCAAAACATCCAGCCTTTCGCCTACCCGTCCAAAACCTTCGATTACCAGGGTGCGCACCATACCGATCCCCTCACCGGTCACCTCCATACCCACGTCTAGCTTGTTCCACACTAAGAACTCACCAAAGTCAGAGAAAACGCTCCAGGCTTTGGCCGCGCTGCTGGCGATGTTTTGCTCCCATTGAATTAGGGCCATTGGTAGCTCCTGTTTGTGTGCTAAGTGATGTGACTGATCTTGAATTGACCCATTGTAGCTGGGCTTGTATGAATTCAGAAGTTGACCTTTGCAAGCCAACTGATGGAGCCTACAGATTGATTCAATGATGGATAACCAAAACCATGTCTACCCCCGACTTGGGTTTATGCCCACAGCGCTTGCAACGTGTCACCCAATGGTTAGAGGAGCAGGTGACCTCTCAGCGGGTGGCTGGCGCCAGCGTTCTTATCGGTCGGCACGGCCGAGAGGCATATTTTGCGGCTGCGGGGCAAGCGGATATAGCACTTGAAACCCGCTTTGATCGCAACACCTTGGTGCGTATCTACTCCATGACCAAGTCGATCACCACCGTTGCCGCGATGATGTTGTACGAGCAGGGCCACTTTCAGTTGGATGACCCGGTGGCCTTATATCTCCCGGAGTTTGCGGACACGCCTGTTTGGATGGGGGGTGATGCCGCCGTCAATCAAACCCAGCCGGTACAACAGGCCATGACGGTGCGGCACTTGATGACCCACACTTCCGGCCTGACCTACGGTTTTATGCACACTAATGTGGTGGATGCTGCATACCGTGAGCACAAAATTGAGTTTCCTGGCGCGGCTGGCACTTTGGCTGAGCTGGTGCAACGGGTGGCTAGGATCCCGTTGCTCTGTGAGCCGGGCACCCAATGGAATTACAGCGTTTCAACGGATGTGTTGGGTCGGCTGGTTGAAGTTTGGTCCGGGCAGAGCTTAAGAGATTATTTGCGTTCCCAGGTGTTGCTGCCATTGGGTATGGA
>CALHVX010000032.1 GCA_938036875.1 uncultured Pseudomonadales bacterium | reverse complement strand
TTTTGCTTTGCCGTCAGCAACTGCTTGGCTAGACGTGACCAAGGTCAATGCCAATACCGACACCGCAAGCGTGGTTGCGGCGATCTGGTTGAATTTGAGTTTAAGCATGAGATCACTCTGAAGTTGAGAAATAGAATACTGCTAAGGGATTAAACGCTATCTGCGCCCTAAAGGTGATTGAATGTTTGGATCGTATTCATAAATGAAAGCTATCGTGTGAGCTAGAAGGCTAGTGTTTTGATGCGCTCAGAAGCGGCGCTGAACTCGGTTTGCATGCGGTTGGCTAGAGCAACCAAGCGTTGGTGTTTGGGAGAGGCTTTGCGCCACACGAGCCAATAGTAATCTTTGAGCTCGCAAAGGGTGCGATTCATTAGATGAATACGCCCCTGGCTTAGCCAAGGTTCACACAAAGGCAAAACGGCTATCCCGATGCCAACGCCTTGCTCAACCGCACGCATAGCAGAAAGATAGTTATCCACCACTATAGGGGCGTCACGCTCAACCGGTATCTGCTGACCGGCTGCTTGCAACTTATCCCAGCCTTGGAGCTTGCCGTTAAGCTTGATGCGTCGGTGTGGATTGGTGGGGATTGGGTTAGCGGCGGAGCCACCGGCCACCATGGCAAGGGACACCGGGGTCAGTGCTACCGACTCGTAACCTGCTGGTGCCTGCTGTGCATAGCGCACCACCGCGTCTACGCGTTCCTTTGCATCACCGTTGTCTAAGGCGTTGAGGTGGATGGTTGAATTGATCTCTAGCCCTTGGCTGCCAGAAAACTGCTCTATGTTAGGCAAGACCAGCTCGCTGGCAAGAAAGGGCAACATACCCACGCGCAGCGGTGTGGTTTTGGATTCTGCAAATTGAGCAAAAGCGGCATCGAGCTGACCAAATGCCGGTTCTACCAAAGCGTAAAGTTTTTGGCCCGCAGCGGTGAGCTGCGCTTTGCGTGGTCCGCGATCAAACAAGGGCTGGTCAAGCCAGTCCTCCAGTTTTCGGATTTCGTGGCTCACCGTCGATGGGGCCAAGTTCAGTGCTGCGGCCGCCTGCTTAAAGCTGCCTTGGCGTCCGGCTTCGCAAAAAGCGCGAACCCAAGTTAGAGGTGGTGTTTTCATGGTGTGTTAAGCCGATCCACGAAATCATAAGTACCTGATCATGATCTAGATAGCGCTAGCAAACAATGTTGCCCCTACTGTGGGAGGTGGCTTCTGTTCACCTTAGGTTGAAATCTATCCTTTTGTGCACCCCTAGGCCTTGTTGGAGTCTAGCTGCATGAAAGCACTTGAATATGCAGGACCCAAAAACTTAGCTTGGATTGATGTTCCTCAACCTCAGCTGACAACCCCAACGGATGCCATTGTGCGTCCCCTGGCCGTGGCCACTTGCGACCTAGATTGGCAAATCATCGCTGGCAAGGTGCCGTTCCCCGCGCCCTTTTTGCTGGGGCATGAATTTGTTGGCGAGCTTGTGGAGGTTGGTCGCGAGGTGTCGCGATTTAGACCGGGTGACTTGGTTACCGTTGCCTTTCAGCCAAGCTGTGGGGTTTGCCACTCCTGTGGCCACGGGGAGTCTGCGGCCTGTGGCGCAGTTGCGCCGACGTCCATGTTTGGCGTGGGCTCGGTGTCGGGCAATTGGGGTGGCGCTTACGCCGAGCTGATTTGTGTACCTTTTGCCGACAACATGCTGGCCCCCGCGCCCATGGACTTGCCCATCGCGGCACTGCCCAGCCTGAACGACAACATTGCGGATGCCCACCGCTGTGTTGCCCCTTACATCCGACCGGCACTGGGCAGCGAGGTGGGCATCTTTGGTGGCTACGATAGTGTGCCGCTCTACGCAGCTGCTTTTGCCTTGGCGCTGGGTGCGAAGAAAGTCACTTACTGCACAACAGATGAAAGAGCGGCTGACAATGCGCAGCGCTTGGGCGCGCAGGTTAGCTTGGTCAGTGCATGGCCTAAGCGCATCGCAAGTTGTGATGTCACCGTCTGCGCAACCCAAAGCACCTCAGCCTTGGCGGCAGCCATTCGATCCACACGAGCGGGTGGGCATTGCACCTCGGCTGCCATCTTTATGCAGGATGTACCCATGCCGTTGCGCGAGATGTACATGCGCGGGGTGCATTTTCATACGGGTCGCGTGAACGGGGCTGAAGTGAACCGCACCGCCGCACAATGGTTAACTTCTGGCTTGATCGATGCGTTGCAGGTGGATACTAAGGTTGTCACCTTTGATGAGCTTATCCCGGCTTTGTTGAGCCGCGATACAGCCAAGTTGGTGGCGGTACCCGGCAACAGCTCAGCATGATGGTGCCAGAAGGGTTTGCCCCACACTTCAAAAATAGTCCACTCACCGATCCCTGGGAGCCTCTTTACTCCAAGAGAGAAGCTAAGCAGGTCGCTATAGGTCTGTTGATCACCGCAGCGCACACCAACTCCCGTGGTTTTGTGCACGGTGGTTTGATTGCGGCGTTAGCTGACAACGCTATGGGGTTGTCCTGCGCGCAGCAACGCGATGGCCGTTCTGGTGGCGTGACATTAAACTTAAGCATCGACTACTTAAGTGTTGGGCAGGTTGGCGATTGGATGGAGTTTCGAACCCAATTTACCAAGGTAGGCCGGTCAATCTCTGTTGCTGAGTGTCATGTGGTGGTTGCCGATCGGGTAGTCGCTCGCGCTAACGCGAGCTTTAGCCATGTGGTGCCGGCCAACGCTAAGCGCGGCTAGCCGGCACGGTGTTGGTGGAGATGCAGGGTTAGCCGGTTGGGGCAACCTGCATGTCCCCCTGGTTCAAGAAGCAGGCTTTGTTGAACAGGCTCAGCTCCAGCGGGTTGGGCAGCCTCACGTCCGCTAAGGTTGGCATTACGGCTTGGTCGATATCAAAGCGTCGATCAATTTGCGAGATAAACACCAAGGTGATCCCGCGCTGCTGGGCAAAGGCTTTGAGTTGCTCAACCTGGTCCTGCAGCGTTGGGTGCTCTCGTTTTTGGTCTAGCAGCTGTAAGTAATCCACAACGGCCAGCGTACCAGCAGGCGCCTGATCAAGCTGCTGTGCGATGTAGTTGGCGCAAATGGAGTCCGTGTTGTCGAAGACAAACTGGTTGGTAAAGTCATTGGCATTAGCATTGATGCGGGCAAAGCACTTGGCTAGATCCTTTGCCGTGTACTCCAAGGTAAAGAAGTAGGCGCGATGCCCGGCCTGCATGGCGGCAATGCTCAACTCTAAGCTCAGCAGAGTTTTACCTTGGCCCGGCCTTGCGCCAAGCAAGACCAGCTCGCCCGGGTCTAACTGTGCTAGCAAGTCTTGACCTAAGTTTGATTGGGTTGCGCGTGCCGCCAATAGACTCCAGGCGTTGTAGCCTTCGCGTTTGGCAATTTGGTCTAACGCTTGATGGAGCGGGATTTGCGCTTGGCGAGCCAGTGCTTTGGCTTGGCGTTTTAACAGATGTACAGATGCAGAGAGCTGCATGGTTAACCTCCTATCGCGAGCTTGTCCCACAACCCCTCCTTATGCGTTCGCTCGAACAGTAGGTTCGATAGTTAGACACCCTGCACCGATGGTGCTTCCCCAGTTGGAGGGGGGAGGCTTGGGCGACAAGCCGGGGATGAGTATGCACAAACTTTGGTGGTATCGTAAAGCCAATCTTGATACCTAATCAGAAGGGAAATAAGCATGCCGTTTTACACCGAGTCACAGCGCGAGATGCAAGCGCAGTTTGAAACGCGAACGCTGGCCGATACCATGGAGGCAACCATCATTGAAGATTCGCTGAATCCGCGACACCAAGCCTTTATCGCCTCGCGTGACTTTTTCTTTCTCTCTACCGTTAACGCGAAGGGTGAGCCCACGGTTTCTCACAAAGGGGGTGGTGTTGGCACGGTGAAGATTATCGATGAGAAAACTCTCGCCTTTCCCGCCTACGACGGCAACGGCATGTTCCTGTCGCTTGGCAACATCGCAGACACGGCAAAGATTGGTTTGCTGTTTATCGATTTTGAAACGCCAAACCGAGTGCGGGTGCAAGCCACGGCGCAGATTCAAGAAAACGATCCCTTGTTAGCAGAATATCCTGGCGCCATTGCGGTGGTTCGCGCGCACGTAGATCAAGCGTTCATCAACTGTGCGCGGTATATCCATAAGCATAAGCGGTTAGAGACTTCCCGTTATGTGCCGGATGAAAACGGTGACGCACCTTTTGCTAGTTGGAAGCGCATAGACGGTTTGCAAGGTCATTTGAGCCCCAAAGATGAAGGCCGCGCGGAGCAGGAAGGCGGTGTGATTACCGAGCAGCAATATGGTGAGGCGCTGTCTAAGGGCGAGTCTTAGTGATTGTTTGGAGCAGGATTTTTTGGAATCCGAATGGATTGATCTGAGCTAGAACGAACTGAAGGCCAAAGGTTCTGACGTGCCAACCACCAATACCGAGCAATAGTACTCAAGATGCCCCAGCTTGCCCCTAAGCTGCCGCGCCAAGTGCCGCTAACCTTAGACGTACCTAGCCGCGGTTTGCTGGTCACTGGCACCTCGGCCACTTCTAGCCCAAGGATTAAGGCTTTGACTTGCATCTCAACGGTCCAACCGAAAGTCAGCTCGCGCATATCAAGCTGTGCCAAGGTCTGCTGAGAGATTACGCGAAAAGGACCTAGGTCGGTCACCCGTTGCCCCCAACCCCGAGTGAGCAAAACCCCCGCAAGCCAATTGCCCCAGCGTTGATGCGGTGGCAGTGCACCCGTTTGCACATGACCCAAGGCACGTGAGCCAATCACTAGGTGTGCACCTTGTTGCCAGCGCTCTAGCAAGCTGGGTAACTCATCGGGTAGGCAGGAATCATCGCCATCTACAAAGACCACAAGGTCGCAGTCCTGAGCTTGCGCTAAGGCGGCAAGGCAGGCGGCGCCGTAGCCTTTGTCCGGCTCGGTGGCAACCTGTGCTCCAGCTGCCTCAGCAAGCTCCGCAGTCGTATCGGTAGAGCCGTTGTTACCGACCACGACGCGGTCGATCAGTGGCTGACCATCAATTTCCAGGCTGCGCAGCTTGGTCACCACCGCAGCAATGCTTGGGGCCTCGTTGAACGCCGGCACAACCGCGGCTATGGTGAGTTGATGAAACATAACCTGCTTTTCTTCGTGTTGAATTGGTTTGTTGTCAGATAGTTTATGACAAGAACCCCCACCGATGGTTCGATTTGGCCCCTGCTGTTGGGTGGCGTGCTGTGCGCGGGCGCTTATAGTGTTTTGGCGTTTGGTTCCCAAGCCTACGGAATGGCGCAACTAGCGGGTTTTTTGCTCGCTTGTGGTGTTGTTGGTCTGATCTGCTTGGGACTTTGGTGGGGGCATCAGCGGCAACAAGTTTATCTAAGCTGGCCTTGGATACTTGGCTTTGCTGTGTTGTTTCGAGCCATTGGCGTGTTCACCTACCCCCTATTTGAAGACGACTTTTTTCGCTACCTCTGGGATGGCCGCATGGTGGTCGAGCTTGGCAATCCCTATGGCGTAGTGCCGGCGGATTTTTTTGGTCTCGACAACCTTAGGGAGTGGGAAGCGACGGTGTTGGACCGGATTAACTACCCCGATGTACCTACGGTTTATGGCCCGGTTGCGCAGTGGTTCTTTGGGTTGTGTTACTGGTTAGCGCCAGGGTCGGTAACCGCGCTGCAAGTTGGCCTCGCGCTGGCAGATATTGGCGTTCTAGTGTTGCTACTGCGCCTGGCAACGCCTGCAGCCGCCATGCTCTATGCGTTTTCGCCGTTGTTGGTAAAAGAGTTCGCCATGTCTGCGCATGTGGACGTGCTTGGTGTGCTGTTTTTAGTGGGCGCGGTTGTGGCTTACTCCCGGCAGCGTTGGTTGTTGGTGGGCCTGTTGTTAGCGCTTGCTGCCGGAGTGAAAATCTTTGCGTTGGTGGCTGCTCCGTTTTTGCTTGGCTTTAAGTGGCGAGCTTGGGGGGCGCTTGTTGTTACCGGCGTTCTAGTGGCTTGGCCGTTTGGAATGCTGGCCGCTTGGTTTCCGGAAGGCTTGCAGGTTATGGGGTCGCAATGGCTATTCAACTCGCCTTTGCATTTTGCGCTACAGGGTTTAGAGATCTTGAACCCTCAATGGATAGTTCGAGGGTTGCTGGTGCTCTTCGCGTTGCTTTGGTTGTGGCAGTACGCCAGTTGGATGCGGCGCTGGCACGGTAGCGCTCCGCCTGACCTTGAGTTGCTGCCGTTAGCCTGGCTGTTTGGCGTGTTCCTGCTGATCTTGCCGGCCATCAACCCTTGGTATTTGGTTTGGTGGCTACCCTTTGCTGTGTTGAAGCCCATGTGGACGCCATGGGTAGCATCCCTAGCGCTACTGTTGAGCTATGCAAGCGGCATTAATCTACCCAGTCAATTGGGTGCGTCGTTAGCGCTGTATCAAATACCAACTTGGGTGATGGCCGTTGAGTTTGCGGTCATCACCGTTGCAGTATTGGTGGATATGAATAGTTGGCGCAGCCGAGTTAAACGTCGCTCAATTTGAGCTTATAGCGCTTGTTGAGGTAGTAGAGCACAAAGGCAATCTGCTCCTTCTTGAGCGCTGTTAACGCCAGCGTCGATGGCTCGTTACACAGGTACAGTGCGTTGGCCAGCTCGGACTGAGTTTTGCGTCGGTAAGGCTTGAGGGTCTTTTTCTTTACCTTTTTTGCTTCACCGTCGACCAACACGCACCAGGCCAGCTTTTTGGCATCTGATGATCGACCCAGATAGACGGCTTTGCCGTACTCGTAGCTCTGGTCGACTTGGTGCTTTCGTGCTGTGGATGGGCTGCCAGCGGAGCCAGACATACCGCCGCCCCCAATACCGCCAGAAGCGAAGCTGGTGCTGGTGATTAGCAGACCGAGCAAACCGGCAATCAGTGCAGATACTCTATTGGTGTGAGTGGGCGAACTTGTGGACATGGCTGTGGTCTCCTATGTTAGACAGGCGCATCTAGTAGATGTGGATGTTAATGGTGAACAGTAGGTGTGACCTTGGATCAACAACACAAGTTCAATTCAAAGTCGGTTTGGCAGCGCATCAAGCCGTTGCTATGTTGCGTCTTAAGTTTGGGCATGAGCTCTTCCCTCTTCGCTGACCCTGGTCTATCTCAGCCCTCGGCGTCTAAATCTGAGCTGGTTGAGCAACCGGCCAAAGACCGCCTAGCACCACTAAAAGCGCGTTTGGCAAAACAATACCCGGATGTTGAGCATCTATCCATCGACGACTATCTAGCCGATCATCCCCAAGCGGTGCTGGTGGATGTTCGAGCAGCGGAAGAGTACGCGGTCAGCCGTATTCCGGGCGCCGTGCACATTGAGGATCGTGGAAAGCTGCTGGCCTTTGCGCGCAAGCATGCGGATGCACAGATCATCCTCTATTGCTCTGTGGGAGCTCGTTCAGCTGAGGCCGCTCGCTTTCTGCAAGATCAGGGTAAAGCGTCTGGTCCGCAGCTAAAGGTCGGCAAGGTTGCCAATCTGGCCGGCTCTATCTTCCAGTGGTCCAACGAGAAGCGCCCGCTGGAAAACGAGGCTGGCTCTACCTCTGACGTGCACCCGTTTAATGCTTGGTGGGGTTGGCGTTACTTAGACTGAGCCTTCGCTACGTAGCTTGCGCGGTTCAGACTAGCTATTCTTAGTCACCGTCGCTCGATCAAGGTTTAAAGCTGTGTTGCGATCAATCCGTCTTTTGCTCTCTCTAAGTCTCGCGTTGGCTGTTACCGGTTGCCAACAATCAAGCTCTGCGCCCGCAACAACAGCGGACCTGCTCATTCAAAATGTCACCCTAGTGGACTCAGCCAGCGGTCAGCGTGCTAACCAAGATATCTGGGTCAGTGGCGACCAGGTTATGGGGGTTCAAGCGTCGGGCAGCTCTGATAGAAAAATTGAAGCGGCTACGGTTATTGATGGTACCGATAAATTTTTGATCCCTGGCTTGTGGGATATGCACGTGCACGTAACTTACGAGCCCGCAATTAGCGATGCGATGCCGGATCTGTTTTTGTCTTACGGCATTACCAGTGTGAGAGACACCGGTGCGCTGATGGACAAGATTGCACCTCATGTCGCTAAGTGGCGCGCACCTGGCGCGGTCGCCCCCAGGCTCTACTACAGCGGTCCGTTGCTAGACGGGTCCAACGTGGTCTATGACGGTGATAGCCGACCCGAGATTGGTATTGCTAACGCGACACCTGAACAGGCACGCGCAAATATTGCTCGTTTGAAGGCGGCCGGCGTTGATTTTGTAAAGGTCTACGAGTTAGTTGAGCCTAAAGTGTTTGGTGCGCTGGTGAATGCTGCGCGTGATGCTCAGCTACCCATTGCTTCGCATGTGCCTTTGGCATTGACCGCCAATGTTGCTGGTCCTCAAGTGGATTCCATGGAGCACCTTCGCAACATCGAGCTGGCCTGTGCGGCGGATGCCGAAGCCCAGGTTGTGGAAAGGCGCAAGCGCATTCAAGCGCCAGGCGAGTTGAGCGGCTATGCCTTACGTCGAGCTCTGCATGCGGAGTTTCACACCAGCGCTCGGGCCAATATTGATGAAGCCAAGTGCGATGCGGTCGTCACATCGTTGATGAACACCATTCAAGTGCCAACGTTACGGCTCAATACCATTGTTGGTTACCCACCTTACGATCGCTCCGATTGGCTTGATCATGTGCAACGGCTGCCAGAAACCGCTCGGGATACTTGGCGCGCTGCTGCGGCCAGTTGGCCGGCCATCAAAGACACCCTGGATCCTGCCAGCGGCCGTTGGAGCTTAAGCTTGGTGCAACGTTTGTATAAAGCGGGTGTTCCCATCGGTGCAGGAACCGATACGCCGATTGGCAGTGCGCTACCCGGTTACAGCCTACATACCGAGTTGGAGCGTTTGGTGGATGCGGGTTTGCCCCCAAGAGAAGCGTTGAAGGCGGCGACCGTTCGCCCCGCTGAGTTTTTTGGTATTGAAGATCAAACCGGCAACCTAGCCAAAGGTCAGGCGGCGGACCTTGTCTTGTTAGATGCCAACCCTTTGGTTGATATTCGTAACACGCGGCGGATCAACGCGGTGATTAGCCGCGGGCGGGTGGTCGTTAGGTCAAACTAGACCATCAATGACAACGCCGTCCGCAACTAACGCGTCGATGGCGGTGTTGTCGAGCCCCGCTTCGAGCAATACCTCGCGGCTGTGTTGGCCCAGCATCGGCGCAATTTGCTGTTCCTTGATGCGGCTGCGGCTAAACTTTGCCCCCGGTCTTGGTTGCCGCACTTGCCCTAGCCCCGGGTGCTCGTATTCACTGAGCAACTTGTTGGCAACAATTTGCGGTTGCTTGATTACCTCGGGGCGACTCAATACCGGTGCACAAGGCACTTGGTGAGCGTCCAACCGCTCTAACCAATCGGCGCTGGTGCGCGACTTCAATACATCCCCCATGCCGTCGATCCGTTCTTTAGCGTTACGCACACGCCCCATCGGCGTGTTGAAACGTTCATCGTTTAACCATTCCGGTTGTTCTAGTGCGGCGCACATGCCTTCCCATTCGCTGTCGGATACCGCGCCGCAGGTGATGTAGCCGTCTTTGGTTTCAAAAATTAAATCCTGGGCTAGCTGGCCGCGGCGTACTTGATCTTCTTTGCCTACTAGGGTTAGTCCCGCTAAGGCTTCTGCCCACAAAAAAGAGATGGTGGCGTCGACCATGGCCACCTCGATGTGCTGACCTAAACCGTCGCCGCGTTCGCGCGCCAGCAAACCGGCGGTGATGGCTTGTGCTGTGGTCAGTGCGGACACCTTGTCTGGAATAATGGTGCGGACCATTTTGGGACGCGCTGTGGCGCTGTCGGCTTGAGTGTCAGGCAAACCGGTCAAGGCTTGGATGACCGGGTCATAAACCCGTTTGTGTGCGTAAGGACCGGCTGCGCCAAAGCCACTAACAGAAACGAAGAGCAATTTTGGGTTGAGCGCCTTGAGCACGTCGTAACCTAAGCCCATACGTTCAATGGCGCCCGGTCGAAAGTTTTGAATGAACACGTCTGCATCCAGCACTAGGTTTTTGACCAGCTCAACCCCGGCCGGCTCTTTGAGGTCTACCACAATGGATCGTTTGCCGCGGTTCGCGGTTAAGAAGCCGGGCGACAAACCGCCGGAGCCAAGCCCCATGCGTCGTACAATGTCGCCGCTGGGTGCTTCTACCTTGATAACGTCTGCACCTTGGTCCGCCAGCAGCACCGTGGCCACCGGTCCGGAGATAACGCTGCTAAGGTCGATAATCTTGTAGCCGGCTAAAGGGCCTGGTTGCTGTTCGCTCATAGTCGCTCGCTGTTGTTGCAGGTTAGTCGTTGCTTGGCTGCGGGTTGTGGGTACGTTCGCTAACGATGCGCACGCGCTCGGCTGGTACGGCTAGCTGCGTGAGCAAATAGTCACGCAAGTCTTGGGGATAGTCTTGGTCGTTCAAGGCCAGCGCCATACAGTTAAGCCATTGGTCTCGTTCTGCTGCCCCCACCTTTAAGTGCTTGTGCACTTGAGGAATGCTGATCGGACCATACTTTTCGTTGTATAACCTTGGTCCACCGGTCCAAGCACATAAAAATCGGGCGAGCTTGTCGCGCGTTATGTCTTTGTCGTCTGGATGCCAGGCCCAGATGGTGGCGAACTCAGGGTTTTGCCCCATGTGCTCGTAAAAGCTGTCGACCAACCGTCGAATGCCCGCTTCACCGCCTGCGGCTTGATAGGTTGCATCACCTTCACCGTATGGCATACCTAAACCGGAATGCGGGTGCCAGCGGCGTTGTGCGCCACTGGGTTTGTGGGGACGCCAGGAAACACCTCGCGAAAAAGGCTAAGCATGTTCATCGTAGATCGGCGATCCGCGGCTTCATGCAAATGCCCGGGCGGACCTAGGCTTGGCGGTAGCGCAAATCCGTGGGGTGTTTTGGCGTGTTCGTGGAAGCTCCAGTCAACGCCGGCTGCGTCCATCTCGGCAAAGAAGCGGTCTTTGCTTGCTTGGGGAACAAGGTGGTCATCAAAACCGTTTTCGATCACAACGATGGCATTGGTGTTGTACTCGTTGGGGCAAGGTTTTAACGGTGGGCGTTCAACACCGTAAGCGGCCGCGTTCGGGTCTTCACCCGTTTGCAGCAAACCGTGAAAAGAAACAACGCCGCTGACATCTAAGCCGCCGCGCACTAACTCTAGGACCGCCATGCCGCCAAAACAGTAACCGATTGCTGCCGGGGCAAAGCTAGGGTCAACAAACTCGTGTCCGCGACCGCGGCTAAGCCATTCGCCCATGAGCGAACGAAACAGCTCGTGGTCGTGATCCATGTTTACCAAGCCCGTAAAACACTTAGCTTGAAAGGCTTTGATTGCCGCTGGGTCATTACCGATGTCTTCAGGCCAGCAACGTTCATCCACAGGTACAGTATCGCCGTAGACATCAATGGCTAAACCAACGTAACCCAGGCGCGCCAAGTACTCGGCAACGTCTACATCGAAGTACTTAAGACCTTGGTAGTTGTGAATGACCAGCACCAAGGGGCGTGGTCCGACGTTTGCCGCCGGTGCAACCAAGTGACCCAGGTAGTTGTTACCACGGTAGCTAAAAGCGATATCGTCGCGGCGTAGGTCCGGAGCGGGTGGCCAAAAATCGGTGTGGGTCATCTGGCGTATCCAAAGATTGAGTCTGCTTTCATTATGGGTCCTGACCTTCAGGCTGTCACTGGGTGTGATGGGTTAGACTGCTTCTATGGATATTCCTGAGTTCAGAACAGAGCGGCTGCTGCTAAAAGGTGTCACCGCTGCGGATATACCTGCGTATACCCAGCACTTTGTTGACTATGAGGTGATTCGCCATCTCGCGGCTACCGTACCTTGGCCTTACCCGGCTGATGGTGTTCAAGATTTTGTGCTCAACGACATTTTGCCAGCGCAAGGCAATGACCGTTGGGTCTGGGGCTTGTTTCTGCAAACCGCGCCTTTAGAGCTGATCGGCGCTGTAGATTTATGGCGCGAAGGCAAGCCGGAACATCGTGGGTTTTGGTTGGGCCAACAGTTTTGGGGCCAAGGCTATATGACCGAAGCCGTCGCGCCGATTACGGATTATGCTTTTGCGGCCTTAGGTTTTGAGGAGCTGATCTTTGAAAACGCAGCGGCTAACTTGCGCTCGCGGCGGGTCAAAGAAAAAATGGGTGCAGAATTTATGCAGACGCGTACCGCGAGTTACGTTGATCCTAGTTTTGGTGAGTCCGAGCTATGGCGGCTGTCTAAGCAGGCTTGGCAGGCCTTTAGAGCCGACTAGCGCGAGGAGGTCTGTTGTTGGTGGTGTCGTGGCATAGGCGCGCCAACCCGATTTGATCTTGTGTAGGATGAGCAAATGGCAAATGTGTCGCTGAACATACCCACCCTAAGCACAGACCGCCTGCAGCTGGTGCCGTTAAGCTTTGCCCATTCCCAGGGTATGTATGCGCTGTGGTCTTGCCCTGAAGTCTGCGAGTACTCCGGGGTTGTCTGTGATTACGACCGCAACGTTTTGCCTATGCCGGCTGGCAGCGACGAGGTCAGCGACAAAATCATCGAATTTTGGTTACGTGCAGCCGCAGATGGGTGGGGTCTACGCTGGGCGATGGTACGCGTTGAAGACAGCAGGTTTATTGGTGCAGTAGGATTCAACTCGATCGCAGATTGCAGCGAGCTGGCGTACCACTTGCTACCCGACGCCTGGGGTCAGGGTTATATGCTGGAGGCCTGTCAGGCAGCGGTGAATTGGGTTGAGCAAACCTATGAGTGCACCAGCATTGAGGCCTTTATCGAGCCGCCAAACTTAGCTTCCATTGCCTTAGCCCAGCGGCTGGGCTTGACCGCGAATGGTCCCGTTGAGGATGGCGCGCAGCGTTACTCTAGCTAGCGCGCTTTATTCTCAGTACCCATACCCGCGGTGATAAACAACGCGGTAGCCGTCCCTTCAATATCAGCGGTATGCCAAATGCCTGGCGGGTTGATGGCATACTCGCCAGCACTAAGCGTCACCTGTGTTACCGAGCCGTCGAGCTGCTCTTGGTGCAGCGTAATCTTGCCATCGGTGCACAACACCACTTCGGAGCCATGAGGGTGTATCTCCCAAACGTCCCAAGATTCGGTGAAGGTGTGTAACGTGACCAGTCGGCCTTCCGCACCGTCAACGCCATGTTGCTCACCGTACTGCATGTACCATTCCATCTCGCCGGTGAAGGTCGGTTGCTCAATGGCGGTAGCGCCTAAGCCGAGGTGAATTGGATTGGCTTTAAGGTTGGTTCCAGCCATGTCTTCCTCCTGGGTTCTTTGGTTAGGTTGGTTAGCTTTGTAAGCCTAGGTAGTCGGCAATTGCCGCATGGGATGCAAAGACTTGCTCGGCCCCTGCGTCGAGCAAGACTTGATCGTGGCCGGGCAAGCAGTGGCCGCCGCCGGTGAAGCCGAGCACGGTCATACCTGCTTTGTGACCGCTGATGACCCCGTTAACGCTGTCTTCGACCGCTAAGCATTGATCTGCAGGCACTTGCAGCTGCTGGGCTGCATGCAAAAAAATGGCGGGATCCGGTTTGCCTTGGCCCACTAGATCCGCTGAGTAGATGTGACCATCAAAGAGGTCGGCAAGGCCCGTCATCTCAAGCTTTAAGGTTAGGGTGGCAGCAACGCTGGACGAGGCAACCGCTTGTTGGCCGGGCCAACTTGAGATCAATCGATGTGCGCCGGCTACCGCAATTAACTCATGGTTAAACGCTTGCAGCATGGCTGCTCGAACCTGAATGTAAAAGTTGGCGTCGGGAGGTGGAATGCTAAGTTTGGCCGCGTCCTCGGTAAGCAAACGTTCGCTGGCCTCGCGGGTAAGCCCCATTAGCCTTTGACCAAACTCGGCTTGGCTGTAGGTCAGGCCGATAGGCTCTAGGTGCGCGCGATAGATACGGTCAACGATGGCTTCGCTGTTGACCAGGACCCCGTCGCAATCAAAAATGATGGCCGCAAATTGTTTGGTGTTGGTCATACGACGTTCAACCTGGGCTTGTGGCGGAGTGAATAGCGGCAACAAACCCAGTCAATGCGGCTTTGATCTTAGCCACCTGCTCTGGGTTGGCAAGGATGTCCTCAACGCTAACATCACTACCCAAGAGGTTAATGCTGGTGTTGGCGATTTCTTGGCCAGACATAGTCCGCATAACGGTTGCTAGAGATTCAGCAACGCTGGGCACCCGGTCGGACGCGTTGAGCAACAAGAAAGGCTTGTCGACAAAGGCATCGGTACCCACCAACCAGTCCAGCGCGTTTTTGAGTACACCAGGGTAACCGCCAGCGTAAACGGGTGCTGACACCACCAAGCCTTGGCAATTGCGCACTTGGTCGACAAAGGTGACTAACGCCTGGTTATTGCTGAGCTGCGCTTCGGCGCTATCTGGGTTGAAGTGCGGTAGGTCATCTAGAGGCGCGGCAAGGCTTAGTGGCGCATCGGTTGACGCCAGCTGTGTTGCTGCGGCTAACAAGCGTCCATTGGAAGAGTTGGCGCGTAAGCTGCCATTCAGGCCAAGCAAGTTGATCATCTCGAAATGCCTCCAGAGCCTTGGTCCTTGAGTTTCGGTTAAAAGGCTGACTTGAGCACGCTGCACCCCGCTAAGGGTTTGCGTATGCTAAGCCCGATCATAGCGGTTTTATCCTGAGGGAGGGTTGTGTTGGTCAAACTCCGAAGTTTTGTTGCGAGCGATGCACCCTTGCTTGGTCAGCTGATGTACGAGGCGGTGCGGCAAGGCACGGTTGATTTTTACGATGCCGATCAGCGTGCCGCTTGGATGCCCGAACCTAGGTCTGGTGCGGATTGGTTGCAGCGATTGCAAGACCCTCAAACTTGGGTTGCGGAAGATGCAAAAGGGATTGCCGGTTTTATGACCTTAGCCCTGGACGGTCATATAGACCTAGCTTATGTGCGGCCTGATGCCATGGGCACTGGTGTTGCACACAAGCTTTACGAAGCGCTTGAACAAGCCGCATTGACCCAACAGTGCCCGCGTTTATATACCCAGGCGAGCCACCTAGCCCAACGCTTCTTTAGCCGGCGCGGCTGGCGTTTGGTCGAAACGCAACGGGTGGTTAGCAACGGGGTTGCCATGCAAAATCACCAGATGGAAAAAGTGCTGCTACCGACTACCAATGAAGAGGGAAGGCCATGACGAAAGAACACACCAATGCCCCCATCGATCTTTATGCGATACCGGCGCTAAAGGGCGGCGGCTTTCCGGAACCTTTTAAAAGTACCTTAGGTCCAGCCACGGTAAGGTCCGTAGAGGCGCACTTTGATCTAACCAAGTTTGGTGTGTCGGTAGAGGTCTTGCCGCCGGGCTCACAATCCGCGCTGCGCCATTGGCACGTTGAGAACGATGAGCTGGTGGTGGTGTTGAGCGGCGAGCTGACCTTGGTTACCAATGCAGGGCGTACGCGCATGCAGCCAAATATGTGTGTGGGGTTTAAAGCCGGGATCCCGGATGGTCATCACCTAATCAACGAATCCGAGCAGGATGCTAGTTTTTTGGTGGTGGGCTCGCGTTCCGATAACGACAACGTGCACTACCCAGATGATGACATCCAATGGCTGAAAAACGCTGACGGCAAGTCCATAGCCGCCCGCAAAGACGGCCGAGCATACTAACGGCTTATGACAAACTCCATTTCCATTGTTGCTTATGCGCCGGTTCATGCAGCGGCATTCAAATCCTTGAACCTAGATTGGATTCGCGTGCATTGGGAGCCGGAGCCCGCAGACTTTAAAACCCTAGATCATCCAGACGAATTGATTGATGCCGGCGGACATATCTTCATCGCCAAGCTAGAAGACCAAGTGGTTGGCACTTGTGCCTTGATTAAGATGGGCGATGACTGCTTTGAGCTGGCCAAGATGGCGGTTGCCGATTACGCCAAAGGGTTAGGTATAGGACGTATGTTGGGTGAGGTGGTGATTGCCAAGGCGCGTGAGTTGAAGGCAAAGCGTGTGTACCTTGAGAGCAACACAGTGCTGGAGCCTGCGATTAACTTGTACCTTAAGTTGGGGTTTGAGCGCCTCGCTGACTGTGGTGCTGATGGTGGAAGCCAGCCGGTATCACCTTATTCACGGTGTAACGTGCAGATGGAGTTGGTACTTTAGCGAAGCTAAAGGCTGGTTGGGGTGTCTTGCAGAGCTTGTGCTGCGATGCTTATCGCTTCATCGATATCGGCTTCTTGGTGGGCGTAGCAAACAAACCAGTTAAGCAGTGGATGAAAGATTGCCCCTAAACGTGACGCGTTGGCGGCGAAGGTTCGTGCGCGTTTGGCTTTCACGTCCTGACTAAACAACAGTGTTGGCATGGTGGGTGGCCCTGACATCACCAGGTCTTGGTGCCCGGTGGCGGCTGCCGCTTGGGTGATCCCCTCTACCAATTTGGTCCCCATGGCCCACAAATGTGGAAAGACGTTATCGCGCTCGTAGATATCCAGCGTTGCAATGCCGGCGCAAAAGGCAACGGATGAAAACATATAGGTTGCGGTAAAGTTGATTTGCTCTGCCGCGGAGCGTAGCTCTTGCTTACCGAGAACCACAGACGTTGAGTAGCCGTTTGCTAACGCTTTGCCTAAGCAGATTAGGTCTGGCTCGACGCCCATCTGCTGATGAGATCCTTTTGGGTGCAGGCGAAAACCGTGGCGTACGTCATCCACCGCGATGTAAGCACCGGTTTTCGATTTGAACCTTGCGATGGCGCTAGCCATGGCCTTGCTTATCTCTGATACCGGTCGCGCCGGGCTTTGATCTAATGGGTTAATGACCAACCCGGCCAGTTGCTCGCCGTACTTTTCAGCCACCGCCTGCAGGGCTTGGGTATCGTTCCAAGGAATGCGGATGACATAGGCTTGGTTGGAGTCGAACCGGCTTTCATCGGCCAATGCCAGCTCCACGCCAAAGCCATGGTAAGCGGCATCGAACAAAACGATATAGGGTTGTTGGCGTTTGGCACGCATGATTCGCATGGCAAGGTTGGTGCTGTCGGATCCGTTTTTGGTGAACACGGACCAATCGAATTCCGACCCCCACTGGAGAAGACGCTCGGCGTAGGCAGGCATTTGCTCGGGAAAGAAAGTCGCTAGATCCATCTTGCCCGCTTGCTCGGCCGCTGCGGCTTCTACCTCGGGGTGGCGATAGCCCAGCAAGTTAGGCCCATTGCCACAGTTAAAGTCTAGATAGGTTTTGTTGTCCACATCGGTGATTCGGCAACCCTTAGCCGATTGGATGAAACCAGGCATCACGTCGTTACCCGCAAAGCGGGCGGAACGAGTGAAGTACATACCGCCATTGGGGATAACGGCGTCAGCGCGCTGCCAGAGTGCTTGGTTGGCGGGGCCGTTTACGGGGCTTTTGCCCGGTGCTTTTGACCCTGGTCCACTCATGGCTTGTCTCTCTTAACGGGCTTTGTTGTAACCCTTAGGCTCGTATGGGGTGAGTTTGTCTAGCCACAGCTGTTCCAACACCGCCAAGTCGTCGCTCGGGTCGTAGCCGAGTTCATCACTGGGCTCAAGAACGTCTAAGGTGGCGAACTCAAAGGCGTCTTCGCCATGGGCGGTCCAATCTTTTTGCAACGCCGGTGAGCTGCGGTCGGATTGCATCTTGAGCTCCAACCGATGTCGGTTGAAGCGCGCATTGAGATCGCGCGAGGCGGCAACAAAACATTTGTCCGAGCTGATATTGCGAATGCAGTACACGCCCATCTCCTTGGGCGTGCGCTTGTACTCGCGGACTAGCGCCTTTTTGCGCTCTTTGTTACCCAGGCTGTCTTGCGGCATTACTTAACGATGTCCAAGGCAACCTCGAGATCTTCGATCTTTTCTTTCCAGGTGCTGCCAGCGGTTTGTAGACGAATGCCGGTTACACCTGCGTCTTTGTAGACCTGTAAACGCTCGCGAATCATGGACTCGGTGCCAATCAAATTGGTTTTAAGAACCATCTCTTCTGGTACGGCGTTGATGGCTTGATCTTTTTTGCCGTTGACCCACAAAGACTGCACCTCTTCCGCGGCATCTTCGTAACCGGCCCGTCGAAACGCATCGTTGTAGAAGTTAGTTTTAGCGGAACCCATGCCACCCAACGTGAAGGCTACGGCAGGCTTACGTTTCTTAACTAGCGCATCCACATCGTCACCAACTTCAAAACCCACACCAATCTGGATGTCGATGTCGTTCAAACTGCGCCCGGCGGCTTTAGCGCCCTTGGCCATAGGGTCGAGAAAGATGTTCGCGTGTTCAGGCATAAAGGACGTACCCAGCCACCCGTTAGCAACCTCGCCGGTAAACTCTAGGGACTTTGGGCCAAGGGTTGCTAGGTACAAAGGCACATCAGGGCGTGCGGGTTGGGATAGCTTGATGGGTTTGCCTTCGCCACCGGGGCGCGGTAGCAGGTAGTGCTCACCTTCGAACTGCATACGCTCGCCGCTTAAGCCTTTTTTAACCAAAGCGACACATTCGCGCAAGCGGCTTAGAGGCTTAGCAAAGCTTGCGCCGTGTAAGCCTTCAACAACCTGAGGCCCACTGACACCTAGCCCAAGCATAAAGCGTTGGTTTGAAACCGTATCCATGCTTTGGGTGGTCATGGCGATCATCGATGGCACCCGTGCGCTGATCTGCATGATGCCGGTGCCCAGCTTGATTTTGGTGGTGCGGGCGGCGATGTATGCCAGCGGCACAATGGCGTCCATGCCCCAAGCTTCAGCGGACCACACCTGGTCAACCCCCAGGCGTTCAGCTTGTACGGTGAAGTCGACCATTTGGTCCCAGTCGTCGCCGTTGTAGTACGCGCTGCCAATCGAAACGGATGTTTTCATGCCTGGATGTCCTGCTGAGAATTCGAGCATCAAAATTAACAAATGCCCTACCCCAGCGCTACTTATAGGTCTTACTAAGGGTTACTCAAATTCTTGAGCCCAGTCGAAGCTGGCGGATTGCTCCCAACTCTTAGGCCAATGCTGACACCATTGTGGTGTGGTAGCGCTGGTTACAAGGTCCGATGCGGGGAAGTAAGGCTTCACATCGATAACGGGGGTGCCGGGTTCGGTATCGATAAAGTAGGTAAAAATGGTGGCGGACGCCACATCGATGCTGGCGATCTGGATGACCGATAGGCCAATGGGGTTTGGCCGTGCGGGTGAGCGTGAACCGAAGACACCAACATCCTCTGGGTTGTTGCGATAAGGCTTGGGGCAAATCAGCTCACTGCGGTCAGTTGCGCTATCGGCTTGGTCCGCCCACCACAACACCAGCGCATGGCTGAAATCGTTTAGCCCTTGCAGTCCATCTGCCAGCGTCGGGTTCAAGGTAATAGCAAAACCCTGGTGATCTGGGGCCGAATTAACCTGGCCGATAAAGTTGAGTTGGGCTTGATCCGCCATGGGTGTGTTCCTTATCGATTGGGTTCAATTGGCAAGCAGAGTTCCATCTGGGTTTGCTTGCCGTTGGCGCTTTGGTGGTAACGTTCGAAGCTTGGGCGATGTGCCGGCTGCCATCCGCTGCCAGGCAGCCACTCACTTAATAGGTCATCCCAGGCTCGAGCGATCGGGCTGTAGTCCGGTGGGCTAAGGGTCAGCTTAAGCACGGCCAGCTTGCCGGCCGCTAGAGTTTGCACATCAACACCAGCGCTGGCTTGGGTCTCTGCGGTTACCGCCATCGCGGCGTCGTAGCGCCAAGTTTCGGGCTCAGCGACGCTAGAGTCTGACCAAGTAATGCCATAGGTGAGGTCAGAGCTGTGCTGGGTTTTTGCTGCCCATCCTTCAAGCTGTGCAAAAAGTGCCGTAATGATCTCCGGTTGATAGGGGCCTAGGTGGCGTACGTAAGCTAGATGAATCGGCGGTTGCTCCTCGATAACAACGCTCAGCCCTGGACTTTCTAAGGGTTGTTTTGACCTCCTAACCGAGGTGCTGATGCCAGTATCCTTAGTTTGGTCGGCTGGCGCCTTTCCTGGCTTGCTGTTGTTAGCGCCCTTGGTCGGCCGGCGGCTGGCTGCATAGCGACTGGGAGCAACACCAAAGTGGGCGGTGAAGGCCTTGGCGAAGTTGGCGCTACTGGAGAAACCTAAGCTCAGTGCTAGGTCGGTAATGGACGGCTCGCGCTGGTAGATCAGATCTGCGGCGGCGCGCTCGAGCCTTAACCGGCGCGCTAGCTCCGCCGGTGTAAGCTTTGAACAGCCGATGAAAGTGAAAGTCCGAGAAGTTGGCGAGTTCGGCAAGCTGCGCAATACTAAAGCGTTGTGCTGGGTGCGCCGCCAGGTGGTTGACCACCCGGTTGATGCGGCGACTGTAGTTTGAGCGGGCGCTAGACTGTGAACTCAATATGCAGCGCTTCCAGTGCTCGCAGAGCAAAGTTTGGGGCTTGCTTGAAGTCGTTCTTGCCCGGCGCAAATTGCATGCTGTCTATGCGATCCACCAGGGCTCGAAACGACCAGTGCATCTCGCGACGAGCTAAGGGTGCACCCAAGCAGTGATGGATGCCTGAACCAAAGGCCAGGTGTCTGCCTGGCTTGTCACGCTCTAGGTCCAGCGCTTCAGGGTTTTCGAACTCTGCGCCATCCCGATTGGCCGCGGCATAACGAACGTTCAACATAGCGCCAGCAGGTATGGTGACACCCTGCAATTCAAAGTCGTTTTTAGCCCAGCGAAACAAACCTTGGACCGGGCTCTCTAGGCGCAACACCTCTTCGATAAAGTTGCGCATATATTTGTCTGGGTCCGACTTCAGCATGTCCCAGGCGTTGGGGTTTTCGATGAGCAGCTTAACGCCGTAGGCAATGGCGTTGGTGGTGGTTTCTGAACCACCCACAAAGGTATCCGCCATCATCTCGGCGTGGAGCTCGTTGTCGTTTAACGGTCGGCCCCATTCTGGGATAACCCGGTTCACCATATCGCTCAGCAGGCTGTCGTCTGGGTTTTTACGCAGGGCTTCAAATTTTGGTTGGAAGTAATGTTGCGCTTCGATCTCCATCTCAACCGACCAGCGTTCTTCTTCTTCGGTTTGCATCATGCCCAAGCGCTGTACCCAAGCGTCGGTCCAGGCTTTTATTTGCCAAATGTCTTCTTCGGGCACGCCCACCTGCTTGCCAATGACAATCAATGGCAGCGGTACCGCCATCTGTTGCATCCAGTCGCAATGGCCATCGTCTAAAAAGGCATCAACCAGCTTGTACGCGGTGGCTTCAACAAAGGGGTCCATGGCTTCGATGCGCTTGGGGCGAAAGGCTTCGTTGAACATCGAGCGCATCTCTTTGTGGTTGGGGTCATCGCGCCCGGCCAAGGTTGGTGCGGGTAACCAGCCCTTCTCCTCGTACAGCGCGCGCATGCGTACCGCGCGGTCGGCATCTAGTGCCTCGCGGCTGCCGCCCTGGCCTTCAGCCTTGGCACCATTGTTAAAGGCATCGGTGTTGAGCAACACGCTACGCAGATCATCAAAGCGAGTGACCACATAAAACCCGGTGATGGGGTCCTGCCACACCGGCGCTTCTTCGCGCAGCATCTTGTAGGCGTGGTACGGGCAGTGCTGCAGATCAGCGCTGAGAAAATTGATGTCGTCTAAGGATTCCGGGGTCACCGGGGCGTAAGGCACTTTGGGTGGGGTTTGCTCAGCCATGCGTAATCCTATGGTTTCAATACTAGAGTTCGCTCCAACACTGGCCAGTTGAGAAATTTATGTCAAGTTTATCGGGATTGCCCTGAAGTACCTTGGCTTGTACTGCTAGTGGTGGGGCATCTCGTCGCGTATCTGCAGCACCATAGATTTGATCTCTTGAACAACCAGCTCGGGTTGCTGCAGGTGAATCATATGGCCGCTGCGTTCGGCCACTAGGTGCCGCCCGCGGCTGGATAGGTTGGTGAGCTCCAGCTGTAGCTCGTTCCATATCTTGCGCTGCGCGCGCGCTTCTTCGTCGCTCATCCTTAATTCTGCGATGCCGGTAGGCTCAATGCCCTGGGTCAGTACGGTTAAGGGTAGGTCGCCGAGGCTGGCTGGTGGTTGTGTGTCTGTTACCTCATCTCCAAAACCACGGCTCTCAGCGAGCATGGCTTTGCAGCTGTGCGAGTAATCCATGTTGGCCAGCATGACTTGCTGCATTGGCTGGGGTAGCTCGTACTGATCAACAAAGCGCGAAACCAGTCCAGCGGCGCGCACTACGCCAAGGGGTTGAAACCACTGGCAGGCTGACAGCAGTTGATTCATTTTTGCTAGGCTGTCTTCAGTAGGTAGGCGGTTACCCTGTTGCTCGTGGGATGAATCCACGAGCACCATGCCCTCGATATCGTCCGGGTGCTGGTGATAGAACTCTCGTACGAAGACGCCCCCTGCAGACATACCAACAAGTAAGTAAGGTGGCGCTACTTCTGCTTTCACCAAAAGCTTGTGTAGGCGTTGGGCAACGTCGGGTGCACTAATATTGCTATCACCCAACTCGCTCCAGTCCATGCCAGCCCGATCGTAGGCGCAAACCTGGGTTTGCTGAGCGATTGGGTCCTGTACTAGACCCCAGCTGGCAGAGCCGGACGTAAGCCCTGCTTCGAGAATAACCGTAGGTTCACCTGTGCCTCGACAATCGAGATGCATTGCTAGGCCGTCAATGGTGTATAGCTCGCCCGGCGCTGGGAACTTTGCTTGGTCGGACTTTGTTGCAACAACCTGGTACAGGGCGCCAATGGCGGCAAGCACCACCAGCGACAGGCCCGTGTATTTGAAAAAGGTAACGAAAAATTTCATGTCGAACGAACTATACCCTCTCTAGGGTGCTCTGCGGCGAGCAACAGGGCGTGCATGACGGCCAAGGGTGGAGAGCGAAGCACTTTGATGTCACCGGGAATGCGTTCGATGATGTGCTTAGCGGCACTGGCCATGGAGGCCTGAGCCAACACGATGCACTCAATCTTGCCATCTCCCTGCTCAGCCTCCGCCACCGCGGCGACCAGGGTATCCGCAATGCTTTGATCGAACTCTGTTTGGTTGTGCTGCTCAAAATGAGGCCAGGCGTCCCTGCAATGTTGGACCACATAGTTTGGTGTGGCTGCTTCCGCAGCATAAGCGCGCTCCAACATTTCGGAGCTAGGTTGCGCGGTGCTGTCCAAGCAAACGGCTAGCATCACTCGCCCAGGGGTCGCAGCCGCCACCTGCATCATGGGGTAGTCAATACGAAACGCGTTGCTAACTTGGTGTTCACCCGCTTGCTCGTCAATCAGTTCATCAACCACGGGACCCAAAGTGGTGCAGGTGCAAACCACGGCATCGGCGCGCTGCGCCAGGCTTCTCAAACCCTCAAGGACCTCCTGGCGTAATACCGGTGTTAGTCCATCGGTTTGAGCTTGAGCAAGCCAGCTAGGTTCGATGCGGTGCAACACCTCAGCTTGTGCGTTGCTGAGCAATGCATCAAAGGTCTGTTGGTGAATGGCAGCGGTGTGCAAAAACGCGATCTTCATGGGTTGGTTGGGGCCTATTGGTTTTGACCTGAGGTCAGTATTGTTCCAGAACTTGCGTGGCTGGACACATAGCTGGACACATAGCGGGCCGCAGAGTAACACTAGGTTGACTGATATCGTCGAGTGCTTAGTTTTATGAAAATTATGAAGGGCGGCCGCCTTGAGTCTGATGCCCTTGCCGAGATGCAAGGTGGCGATTTAGAGGCGCCGGTTGTGATGCTCAATATGCTGCGCTACCGCGAGATCGCTGAACCGGGCTTTGGGGTGGACAATCTATCCGGTCGCGAAGCCTACGGTGTTTACGGCAAGGCGTTTGCGAAGCTGCAGCCGCGGTTTGGTGGTGACCCCATCTGGATGGGGCGTGCGTTGCACAGCCTGATCCCTGCCCAGGATGGCGGTCTAGACGATTGGGATATCGTGATTTTGGTGCGCTATCCCACCCGCCGCCAGTTTGTTGAGATGATGGCAGACCCAGATTATCAGGCCATCGCACCTATTCGAGCGGCCGCCTTGGCCGACAGCCGCTTGCTAGAGATGGATCAAATATTGCCCCGTGCATAGGCTGGGTTTAGTTCCAGGTCTAGTTCTAGCGCGGAGCATCCGTTGGTTTCTCGATGCTATAGATGGCTTCATCAATTGTTTCTAAGCGTTCTTCAATGACCGCGCGTGCGTCATAGAGTCCGCGGTTATAGAAGTAGCTGCCTACCTCTTCCGAAAAAAAGTTGAGCAAGAACTCCGCGTCAAACTGACCAATTTTTTGCTCCAGCTCCTCGTTAAAGTACAGCTTGATCTTGTTGATGATGATTTCTTTTTCGACGGCCGAGAATTCTATGATGCTCATGCTAGCGGTCCTGGTGTTGGCTAAAGGTTGGGTACCAAGGTTAACCGAGAAGGTGCTGAGTAAAAAAAGCGCAGATGCTTTGGTTTAGTTGCGCCAAAAAGGTCTCTCGATCGAACCCGGGTGGATCTTGCGCCGGGGGAAACCCGGGTACCGCCATAGCGGCGGGAAACGGGCTTAAGAAGCTGTAGTGCCCTGCGTTAGGCTCTTGCTGGTGCGCCCTTAACACCCCAGGTGCAAAGGCGGCGCTTAGTAGCGCCATTTGCCAGGGTGGTATCTGGGTGTCTTGGCCGCCGCTAATAAGCAAGCTGGGAGCGCTTACCTTGTCCAGATTACCTGGCGCGGCAAACCAAACCGTGGCGGGGGCCAGCAACACCAAGGCCCCAATACGTGGGTCCTGGGGTACGGCCACGGGCTGTACTGGCAACGCCGGCTTTTGGTGTTGGGTATGGGGTGCACCGCCCGCTAGCGCTAGTGCGGTATAGCCGCCCATGGAGTGCCCGATGACGCCTACCTGCTGTTGTGCCACACAGGCCGCTAGTCCTTGAACCATTTGCGGGTGGGTGCTGACGGTGTCCAGTGCCAGTTGCAAGTGTCGGGGGCGGTGCTCTAAGTTGTTGAGCGTAGCCTCCCAACTGTTGTCGCTACGATTATTGTGTGGATGCTCTGGGCAGGCTACAACAAAGCCCTGCTGGGCTAAAAAGATGGCCAGCAGGCGGTAGACCAAGGGTGAACCGCCGGAGCCGTGTGAGATTAGGATCAACCGGTGATTGCCGCTGGCCAACGGAGCCTGCATCGCCACGTCTAGGTGATAAGGTCCAAGCTTTGCTGGCTTGGCTGTCGCCTGTGTGGGGTAAAACAGATAGAGCGGAAACGCGATATCCAAGGCCGGGTCAGGAACCTGTAGCGATTTGCAGCCGGCTTGATAGGTCATGGTCAAAATCCGCGAAGTACGTGGCGCTTATGCTTTGGGCTTTGTTCTACACTAGCAGCCGTTCTATATCCATTTCACAGATTGCAACGGAGCGCAATTTGCTATGTCGCGAACCCATCCCTCCCAATATGCAGCCACCATTACCCAAGCGCTGGCATCCAAGGTGCCGGTGCGAGATGCAGCCGAGCTCGCTGCGTTTACCGATAAGTTTTGGCAAGGGGTTGTTGCTGACGACTTGATTGACCGCAGCATTGATCAAGACACCCAGCTAACTTGGGAAGCCTGGGAAGCCTTTGCCAGCTTTGATGCGCAGCGACCGGTTGTTGATGTGGCGCCAGCACGTTATGGGGCTGAATGCAGTGTGGTGAAGATACTGACTACCGATATGCCGTTCATTACAGATTCCGTGCTGTTAGAAATATCTCGGCAGGGATTGAATCTACGCTATCTGCACAACGTGACCTTGCAGTTTCGCGATATGCCCAGCGAAGAGGCTGCGGATGAGACCTTGATCTTTGTTGAGGTTGATCTATTGGATGCGCAACAGAGCGCTGGGTTGGTTCGCGGTTTAGAAGAAACCTTGTCCGATGTGGCAGCGGTTGTGACTGACCATGTGGCGATGCGCGAAAAAGCCCTGAGCCTAGCAAGCGTCTTGGGCAACCAATCCCCAGCTGAATACCGAGAAGCCAGTGAGTTTCTCAACTGGCTATGCGCGGATCATTTCACTTTTTTGGGTTATCGCTCCTTCGATTTCACCGAAGGCAAGGTGCGCCAGAAAGAAGGCTCAGAGTTGGGTTTTTTAACCCGCCGAGCGCAGGCTACCGAGCGTGAGCTGTCGGAGCTAAAACCCAGCACCTTGGAGTTTTTGCTCGAACCCACTTTGCTTAGCTTTTCTAAGGCGGGCTCACCTTCGCGTGTGCATCGGCCCGCTTACCCTGACTATGTGGGGGTTAAGCGCTTCGACAGTGCGGGCAACGTGGTGGGCGAGGATGGCTTTTTGGGGTTGTATACCTCACCGGTCTACACCGCGCAGCCGAACACCATTCCGGTGCTGCGGCAGAAGGTGGCTAACGTCATGGCGCGGTCGGGCTATCGACCAAAGAGTTTTGATGCAAAAGCGTTAGCGCAAGTTCTGGCGACCTATCCTAGAGACGAGTTGTTGCAGGCCAGCGAAGACGAGCTGTTTAACACGGCAACCGACATTGCCCATTTGCACGAGCGACGCAAAACCAAAGTGTTTTTGCGGCCTGGGCGTTACGGATTGTTTTACACCTGCTTGGTCTACCTGCCGAGAGATTTGCTCAACACCCGGGTTCGAACCAACATTGCCAACTTGCTTCAAGAGCGTTTGCAAGCCAGTGACCTAGAGTTTGATAGCTACTTTTCTGAGAGTGTGTTGGTACGCTTGCAGTTTATCTTGCGCGTGGATCCTAACCGCGATCTAGAGGTGGACCTAGAGCAGTTACAGACCGAGATCGTTGCCTTGTCCCAAGACTGGAACGATGAACTGGTAAAAAGCCTGCCGGCGCGTGATCGCAAGCGCGAGCTGCCCTTTGCCCATGCCTTACCGCTGGATTACCAGCAAGCCTTTGCCGCAGAGGCTGCACGTGAAGATATCCGACATTTGGTTGAGCTGAGCGAACTAGACCCCACCATTTTTGCGGATTCCGCGCAGGTGCCACTAACGCTGCGCTTCTACCGTCGCCCGGAGTGTCCACTCGCACAGGTTAACCTCAAGCTGTTTGTGCGTGGTGAGTTGCTGCCCTTAACACGAGTGGTTCCGGTGCTGGAGCATCTAGGCTTTGAGGTGATCTCTGAACACCCCTACGCGGTGCAGCACGAAGAAACGCGCTACACCATCCAAGACTTTTTGTTGCAATACCCAACGGATCTGCCGTTGGCCGATATCGGTGAAAGTTTCAAGCAAGCCTTTACCGCCATCTGGTTCGGGCACGCCGAAAGCGATGCGTTCAACCGATTGATCTTGGCTGAGCAATTGCCCTGGCGCGATGTGGTGTTGTTGCGTGCCTATGCGGGCTACATGCGTCAAGCAAGCTTCGGCTTTGAGCGCGCTTTTATAGCAGAGACCCTATCCAAACATGGCGCTGCAGCGAAACTGTTGGTCCAACACTTCTATGGGTTGTTAGAACCCGGTGGTGTTGAACCCACGCGTTCGGCGGAGCTGCTGCAGTATTTAGAAGATGTGCCGTTGCTCAACGAAGATCGTGTGTTGCGTTTGTTTATGCAGCTGATTGACGCCACCTTGCGCAGCAATTTCTTTCAAGCCCAGAACCCTAAGCTCAACATTGAGCAAGGGGCTGCGCCTTTAGTTTTCAAGTTAGCGGCCCGTGAACTCACAGCGCTTCCGCTACCGCGACCTTTGTTTGAGATTTACGTTTATGCACCGGATGTCGAGGGTGTGCACCTTCGCTCCAGCGCCATTGCGCGTGGCGGCATTCGTTGGTCAGACCGTCTTGAAGATTACCGCACCGAAGTGTTGGGTTTGGTTAAAGCGCAAATAGTAAAAAACGCGGTCATTGTGCCTAGTGGCGCCAAGGGTGGCTTTGTGGTGAAGACCAACCGCAACGACTTTGATGCGGCCGGTTGGCAGGCCGAAGGTGTGCGTTGCTACTCGCGCTTTATCTCGGGCCTGTTGGCACTTAGCGATAATTTGGTTGAAGGTGAGGTGGTACCACCCGAAGATTTAGTCCGCCGGGATGGTGATGACCCTTACCTAGTGGTTGCTGCAGACAAAGGTACCGCCACCTTTTCTGACATTGCCAATGGCATTGCGCTGCAGCAAAACTTTTGGCTGGGGGATGCGTTTGCCTCGGGCGGCTCGGTTGGTTACGACCACAAAAAAATGGGTATTACGGCTAAAGGTGCCTGGGTCAGTGTGCAGCGCCATTTTCGTCGCCTAGGGGTAGACCCACAGGCTGACCCCATCACGGCTATTGGCATTGGTGACATGGGTGGGGATGTCTTTGGTAACGGCATGTTGCGGTCGCAATCCATGTGCTTGCTGGCAGCCTTTAACCACCTGCACATCTTTATTGATCCCAACCCCAATGCGCAGGCCGCGTTTGCAGAACGCCAGCGCTTGTTTGATTTGCCTCGCTCTAGCTGGGAAGACTACAACCGCGATCTGATATCAGCCGGCGGCGGGATATTTTCGCGCACCCAAAAATCTATCCCCATCAGCAGCGCTATGCAGCAGGCGTTTGCCATAGACGCCGCGGAGCTCGCGCCGGATGAATTGCTTCGAGCGCTCTTGCAGGCACCCGTGGACTTATTGTGGAACGGGGGTATTGGCACCTACATCAAAGCGACCACCGAAAGCCATGCGCAGGTAGGTGATCGAGCCAACGATGTGCTGCGCGTGAACGGCAATGAGGTTCGGGCGCGCGTCATCGGTGAAGGCGGCAACTTAGGGTTAACCCATAAAGGTCGGATCGAGTTTGCGCAAACTGGCGGCCTGGTGAATGCGGACTTTATTGACAACGCCGGTGGTGTGGATTGTTCGGACCACGAGGTCAACGTCAAAATCTATTTGGATCAGCTGACCCAGCGCGGCGAGTTGGACGGCCCTGAACGTAACCAATTTTTGCTAGCCCAGCAGGATGCGGTTGCGGACCTGGTCTTGGCCAACAACTTCTTGCAGGCTCGCTGTTTGAGCTTGGCAATGGATCACTCAGAAGGGCGTATCGATGAGTACAACCGGCTATGCCTGCGCTTAGAGCAAGAGCTGGAGTTTGACCGAGAGGAAGCGGACTTCCCCAGTGAAGAGCTATTAGATGAACGGCAACGCAGCGGTTCTGGCTTGCTAAGCCCCGAGCTTTCTACCTTGCTGGGTTACGCCAAGATATTGCTTAAGCAGCAGCTGCAGTCCGGTGCGCTTGAGCAAGATCCGGTAATTAGCAAAGTGGCAGCGGCAGAATTCCCCGCGGCATTGATAGAAGCCTACCCACAGCTGTTGGCTTCTCATCGGCTGCGCGATGACATCATCATCACGCTAGCGGCCAATCGGGTGATTGGTTACGGCGGTATTACCCTAGTGAATCGGGTGATGGCATTTACCGGCTGCGACGCGGTGAGCGTGGTCAAAGCTTACTGGGTGTTGGCGGAGTTGTTTCAGTTAGAGCAGCGCATCGATTGGCTTGATGCTCTGGATGCGCCGGTTGATGCCAAGCGCATGGCGTTGTTAGACCTTATGCGCTGGTTAAGGCGCTCAACCCGTTGGGTTGTTCACCTCTTCCGAGATCAAGTGGATGTTGCCGCTCTTCAAGCTAAATTTGCTCCCCTAGTGGCGAGCCTACTAGCGGATGCCCTACCCTTGTGTTTGAGCCCGTGGGAGCAGCGGCGCTATCAAGACCGACAAACGCAGCTACAGCTAACGCCGGATCATGCCACAGAGTTTGTTGCGCCAGCCTTAGGCCACGAAATGTTCTCGTTGTTGCCCATCGCCTTTGCAGCAGCGCAAACGGGCCACCCGGTGGCGTCTGTTGCTGGCACATATCAGGCATTGAGCGAGACTTTAGATTTTGCCGGGCTAAACAAATTCCTGATGGATCTGCACACGGGCAACCATTGGCGCGATATGGAACGCGATGCCTTGCAGGACGATTTGTGCCAGCAGCAACTCGAGCTGACGGTTTGTATCACCAACGCAGATGTTGCGCCGCTGGTTTGGTTGGCTAGCCACGAAGACTTTGTGGCTAGCTGGCGTTCGGTGTTGGCCGACGTACGCTTAGATGCGGATGAAGACCTTGCTGGTATCGCCATGACGGTTCGCAAGCTGGTTGATCTGGTGCAACATCAGCTTGCGATCAGCGCAACGCCCTAGGGCTGCTGGTTAAAGGCGGCTACCCGATCCATGGCGTTAGCGCGAATGCTGGCGTAAAACAGCGAGTAGTCGAGGATGTGATAGTTGTCGGTGCCCATGTTCATGGGTAGGTTGGCAAAAGCCTCAGAGCGTAGCTCGCTGACCATGAGCTGACCGTCAACACAAGAAGCATCGGCCACGCCGGGCAGCAAGGTTTTGCTTGCCGTGACAAAGGCGCCCAGGTTGTCTTCATGGGTTGCATCGGCGGCATCCCAGGTCAGTGGGTTGACGCACACATCATCACTAGCATCCCGGAAATGGCTGACGTTTGGCCCGACCGTGTTCCAAGTGATGAGACATTGGGTTTGGGTTGCGGAGCCGCACACCGGTAGGTCAAAAAATTCTTCAGCAACTTCAGCCTTTGGGTAGATGGCGCCCACGGCGTATACCGCCACAAGACGCGACAATAATGGCGTGCCGCTAATACGTTCGGTGAGCAAACGTTTTAGGTGCATAGACCCCTGGCTATGACCGGCCAAAATGAAGGGTCGATTGTTGTTGTGGGTTGTTAGAAACTCATCGAAAGCTCGAATCAGGTCGCTGTAAGCTAGGTTCATGGCCTGGGCACCGTTGCCGGCTTCACCGCCCGCTTGGGCAGCAGGGAAGAAGGCAGCAAAGGTTGCTTGCCGGTAGCGTGGTGCAAAGATACGACAGCAACCGTTAAAGGCGCTGGCCTGGGCGACGTTAACGCTGTTATCGATTAGGTCGTTGGCCGCCGCATCGTCTAATGGAGCATTCCAAGCATCTGGGCTGAGATAGGTGGTTGGGTGAATAAAAAAGACATCGGCCGTGGCGCTGGCTTGGTTGTCGGTGAAGCTGCCGGCTAGGGTGTCCGCGCCATCAACGGTGCTTGGCAGTGCAGACCAAGCTTGAGGCTTGGTGTAGTCCGGTGCATCTGGGCCGGTGGCTGGGCTTGCGGCGGGGTCAAAGTCCGTTTTGGGGCTCATCATTTGGCCGGCAACCCAGTAGCCAATGGCATCGCGAAACAGGTAGCCGAGCACTAGCGCTAGGCTGATGACAATGGCCGTGCCCAAGAGAAATTTTTTCATGCTGTCACCTGCCGCCGTCTGCCTGCCAATGGGTTGTTACGACTATACGCCAATGTGGATTAAGGCGCGTTAGGAGTGCCCACCCAAGCCTCCGCTCAGACTATAATCAGACCCCTTTCCACTTGTACCCTTCAACCCAGACCTAAGGCGGGCATCGTTGGACGTATCACACATATTGGATGGCCTGAACGAACCTCAGCGTGACGCGGTCACCGCGCCGGTTGGCAACGCGCTGGTGGTTGCGGGGGCCGGCTCGGGTAAGACCCGGGTTTTGGTGCACCGTATTGCTTGGTTAGTAGAAGCAGAAGGGGCGTCCCCCAACGGCGTTCTGGCCGTGACCTTCACCAACAAAGCCTCCACCGAGATGCGCCAGCGTATCGAAGCGTTGCTGAATATCCCGGCACGCAACCTGTGGGTAGGTACCTTTCATGGGATCGCCCATCGGTTGCTGCGCATGCATTGGCAAGAAGCGCATCTGCCCCAGAACTTTCAGATATTAGATTCGGATGACCAGCTTAGGTTGGTGAAGCGGGTTATGCGCAGCATGGACCTAGATGAGCAAAAGTGGCCGGCGCGCCAAGCGGTTTGGTTCATCAACGGGCAAAAAGATGAAGGCCGTCGAGCTAGGCACGTATCGCCCGGTGATGACCTGTTCCAGATCACGCACAAAAAAGTTTATGAAGCCTACGAAGAGCTCTGTCAGCAAAGCGGTTTGGTGGACTTTGCGGAGTTGCTACTGCGTAGCCACGAGATTTGGTTGGAGCGCGCCGATCTGCTGGCCCACTACCAACAGCGGTTCAAGCACATGTTGGTGGATGAGTTTCAAGACACCAACAGCATTCAGTACGCTTGGCTGCGCGTGCTAGCGGGTAAGAGCGCGGCGGTGATGGCGGTGGGCGACGATGACCAATCGATTTATGGTTGGCGCGGCGCCAAGATTGAGAACATTCATCGGTACACCGAAGACTTTGCGCCGGTGCAAACTATTCGCCTAGAGCAAAACTATCGTTCCACCGCCACCATCTTGAACGCGGCGAACTCTCTGATCAGCAATAACTCGGACCGGCTGGGCAAAGAGCTTTGGACCAATGGTGATGAAGGGGACCCCATTAAGGTCTATTCCGGTTTTAACGACCTAGACGAGGCGCGTTTTATTGCCGAGCGCTCTAAAGATTGGGTGGATACCGGTGGTAGCCCGGATGACATTGCGATTTTGTATCGCTCGAACGCTCAGTCCCGAGTGCTGGAAGAAGCCTTGTTGCGCACCCAGATGCCCTACCGCATCTATGGCGGTCAGCGTTTCTTCGAGCGGGTAGAGGTTAAGAATGCGTTGGCTTACATGCGGTTGATGTTGAATCGACATTCCGACACGGCCTTTGAGCGGGTGGTGAACGTACCCACGCGTGGTATTGGCGAGAAAGCGTTAGAGGCTATTCGCGAGCAGGCCCGGCAACGTTCGGTCAGCTTGTGGCAAGCCAGCGTGGATGCGCTCGCGGAAGGCGCGTTCAGCGGTCGCGTCGGTGGCAAGGTTGCTGGCTTTTTGCAGTTGGTTGATCAGCTGTCCAGCACCACTAGTGAACTGCCGCTGCATGAGCTGGCGGATGTTTGCATCGAAGACAGCGGGCTTATGGAGTATCACAGCCGCGAGCGCGGCGAGCGTGGCGAAGCGCGCAAAGAAAACTTAGGCGAATTGGTGAGTGCTTGCCGTCAGTTTAACGGTGAGGTGATGTTCCCGACCGAAGACGGTGATGTTGTTGAGGTATCGCTGCTCGAAGAATTTCTGGACCAGGTGGCCTTGGATGCCGGAGACCGCGAGTCCCAATCAGGTCCGGCGGTGCAAATGATGACCCTGCACGCGGCCAAGGGTTTGGAGTTTCCGTTGGTGTTTTTAGGTGGCTTGGAAGAAGGCCTGTTCCCTCATCGGATGTCGGCAGAAGACCCCGCACGGTTAGAAGAAGAACGCCGTCTGGCTTATGTCGGTCTAACCCGTGCCATGAAGCAGCTGTATTTGACCTACGCGGAAACCCGGCGGTTGCACGGCTCGGATACCTACAACCGTCCGTCGCGTTTCCTGGCCGAGCTACCAAAAGCCCTAGTGCAAGAGGTGCGCATGGGTGGCGCGGTGGAGCGTGGTTACGCCAGTGGTAGCCAGCAAGAGTCTTCCTTGTTCCCTGCTGACGACGGCGCATTGCGCATGGGGCAGCGCGTCGCACACACCAAATTTGGTGAAGGGGTGGTGCTGCAATGTGAGGGGACTGGCGAGCGCGCTCGTGTGCAGATCAACTTTGCTGACGTGGGCTCGAAGTGGTTAATGTTGGGTTATGCAAATTTAGAGGCGTTAGATTAATGAGACACTCCAACAACAACGTCAACAACAGCAAGTGGCGCGCGCGCCGCGCGCGAGAATTCAGCCGTCCAACGGATCTGTTGAGTTTGGTGGCGCTGGTAGGCGCGTTCCTTCTAGCACTTGCGGGTTGTGGCGGGGCAACCGACAACCCCGGAGCAACCAACAGCGCGAGCACTGAGGTGTTTCGCTGGCGTTTGATTACAACCTGGCCAAAAAATCTACCGGGCCTAGGTACAGGTCCGGAACGCATGGCGGACATGCTGCGCGAGATGAGCAACGGTCGGCTCGATATCAAGGTGTATGGAGCTGGTGAGCTGGTTGGTGCCTTTGAAGTCTTTGACGCGGTCTCTCAGGGCACAGCCCAAATGGGTCACGGTGCCGCCTACTACTGGCGTGGCAAGTTGCCGGTCGCAGCGATGTTTGCCACGGTTCCCTTTGGCATGACCGCGCAAGAGATGAATGCCTGGTTGCAGTACGGCGGTGGCATGGCGTTGTGGCGCGAAGCTTATGCACCGTTCAACCTGGTGCCTTTGGCCTCCGGCAATAGCGGTCAGCAAATGGCCGGTTGGTTCAACAAGGAGATCAACTCGGTTGCCGACTTAAACGGTTTGCACATGCGGATACCGGGGTTAGGTGGCGAAGTGTTGCGTCGCGCTGGTGGCGCGCCGGTGTCTTTGCCGGGCAGCGAGGTGTTTACAAGCCTGCAAACGGGTGTCATAGATGCCACCGAATGGGTAGGTCCTTACAACGATTTGACCTTGGGGCTACATACCGCCGCCAAATACTATTACTACCCGGGTTGGCATGAGCCTGGTCCCACCATGGAGGCCATCATCAACCAAGAGGCTTGGGACAGTTTGCCCCGTGACCTGCAGCTTATGCTGGAGGTTGCCTCGCGTTGGCTTAACGATGACATGTTGGCGGAGTTCACTGCGCGCAATAGCTCGTCGTTGCAAACTTTGGTTAACGAGCACGGGGTTGAGCTTCGCAAGTTGCCCGATGATGTCTTGGCTAAGCTAAAGACGTTGTCCGAAGAGGTGGTGGCAGAAATTGCAGCAACCGACCCGCTGGCCAAGCGTATCCATGCGTCGTACACCGAGTTTTTAGCGGATCAAATCAGCTACCAAGCCATTGCTGACCAAGCCTATCTAAACGCACGTGCGCCGGTGCCCAAGGACTAACCCAGGGAACCGAGTATGGAGCTTAAGGCAACAGAGTTAGAGCTAGACAATGGCATTGCCACCATCTGGCTAAACCGTCCTGAGCGCATGAATGCTTGGACCGGCCGCATGCACGCCGAGTATCGGTGGTGTTTAGCGCAGGCGGATGCCGATGCATCGGTTGGCGCCATTGTGGTAACAGGCCGTGGTCGCGGCTTTTGTGTTGGCGGGGATTCCCAAGCGTTGGCCGGTCATGCCAAGAAAGGCGCTTACGATCCAGGCACGCCAGCCGCTATGGCGGCGCCAGGCTTTGGCACCGACGAACGCTTTGATGCTTCTTTTGCTTACCACTACGGCTTGCGCAAACCCATAGTGGCGGCCATGAACGGACCGGCCGCGGGCGTTGGTTTGGCGTTAGCCTGTTTTGCGGATCTGCGCTTTGCGGCAAGTGGTGTTAAGTTCACCACCGCCCACGGCAAGCTCAACTTGCCTGCGGAGTATGGCCTGTCTTGGCTGCTGCCTAGAATGCTTGGACTCACCCGTGCCAACGAGTTGTTGTTGAGCAGCCGAGCTTTTACCTCGGACGAAGCCGCAGAGCTGGGTTTGGTCAATGCGGTGATGCCGGTGGCTGAGTTGTTGCCACATACCTATGACTACGTGCGTAGACTCATGGCGACGGTTTCGCCTAACTCGCTGCGTCAAACGCGTTGGCAAATCTATCGTGATTTACATCGAGATGTGGCAGCGTCCGTGAACGAGTCCGAAGCCTTGATCAAGCAGATGATGCGACAAGACGATTACGCGGAAGGGGTTGCGGCCTTTCTAGAGAAGCGTGGTCCGCAATGGGGGGCGCCAGAAAGCGAGTAGACAAGCGCCTTCATGGCTTATGCTTTGAGAACCTGGTCACATTCCTATTGGACCATCCCCTGTTCCTGAGCTAAGCCGCGTCATCGTGAGCTCCGGTTTTTTATCTGTGGTCTATGGTTAAACGTAAGCGTCAACTCCCAGTTCGAGCCGCGATGCTGGCATAAAGCCAGGCTGCCCCAAATCGCCAAGGTACTTTATGCTCGCAGATAGCCAAACCCATGAGCATAGAGCCTTAGTCGCAAAGCGTTTCACCCGGGTGATATTTTGCGTTTGCTTGCTATCAACCTTGAGTCGTCCGTTTCTTTCCCCGCTTGGTTTGTGGTTTACCCTGCTAGGGGTTGCCAATACGCTGTTGGTGCTGGTTGTCTACCAAGTGATTGCCAAACGCCGCTTGGAGTCGTACACCACAGTAATGGTGCTTGGCGTCTCTATCTCTGCGGTTTTACCCGTGCTGGCGGTCTCCGGAGGGGTAAACAGCCAATTCACCCCCCTACTTTCGTTGTTTCCCTTCATGGCCTGGCTGCTTGATGGGCGCCGGGCAGCGGTAAACGTGGCGGTAGTTTTGGGCTGTTGTGTGCTGTTGGCGTTAACCACCGTCCATCTGATGCCCAACTTGATGCCCGACTCTTTGGGTGAAGTGGTACCTCAAAGAAAGACCATTGCCCGCGGGGTTTGGCTGTTATTGGGGTTGGCGCTGACGACCTACTTTGCCTGCCAATTTGATCGTTCTTATTCCTTGTTGCAGGAGCAGTTGTTGCGGCAAGCGAGCGAAGACCCGCTCACGGGGCTTGCCAATAGGCGGGTTTGGGATGAGCGTTTGGCTCAGGCGTTGCAAAGAGCGGCGCGCCAGCAAAGCTGGTTGTCTTTGTTGGTCATCGATGCCGACAACTTCAAGCAGTTGAACGATCGTTGGGGCCACGTCACCGGGGATGCCTGCTTGGTTCGTTTAGCGTCAGTTCTGCGTGAAAATTGCCGTGAGGGTCAAGATTTGGTGGCCCGTTTTGGGGGCGAAGAGTTTGTGGTGCTATTGGAAGCAACCGATATGCA
>CALHVX010000031.1 GCA_938036875.1 uncultured Pseudomonadales bacterium | reverse complement strand
CACCGTGATTCTAGGCTGGCTGCGCAAGTTGTAGAGCCAAGTTGGATGTTTAGGTGAACCGGCGTTACTGCCGAACAGTAGCATCGTACCGTCCTCTTCGATGATCGTGATGAGTGGTACCTCAAGCAGACGCCCACTCTTTGCGCCTATGGTGTGTAAAATCACCACGGGTAGGTCGCCGAACTGTTTTATCTTGCCGCCGTTATCGCGAAACTCTTGGATGATTTTCGGGTTTAGTGTTTTCCAATCCATTCACTACCCTTGGTTGTTTTGAATGTTCAGAGTATAGCCACGACTAATACTTAGGTTCTGGTCTATTTTGGGTAAGCGTTTTGTTGCTATCGGTGAAGGCTAGGCCTCCTTACCAACATCAGAACATAAAAAAGCCCGCTTAAAGTATGCTTGATCTAGTGAGTTCTACTCATCAAAGAGAGCTCGGTCTGTTTGCTTGCCGGTTAAGTTGAAGCGTAAGCAGGCTTAGTAATACCAAGCACCACTGGCGTTTTGGCGCTGTATTCGCGGCGCATAGATTCTTTGTAGGCCCAGTTTCTCTGGGCGATGGATCGTCAACTAAATATGCAATATAATTTTTCTTCTGGCGGGAGAATTGCACATCTGACCACAGTTTGTTGCAAGTGTGCCCCCTCAGAGTTGCAGGGGTTGGTTAACAGGGGGTAGGTGATGTTTCGACGATGGATTGTGGTTGGTGTTTTGGGTTTTGGGCTTGCGGGTTGGGTGAATGCATCCATCGATCTAGTGAGTCGTGCACAGGGTGTGCTACCGACCTCTACTGCCCCGAACGATTCTAGCAAGGAGCCCTCTGTTAGCGGGGATGGCCGGTTTGTGGCCTTTCAGTCTGGTGCGAGCAATCTGGTGGACGGGGATACCAATGGCTGGACGGATATCTTTGTGTATGACCGAGATACGGCTACTACGGAACTGCTGACGGCTGGCGGGAACGGTTCCAGCATTGGACCTTCGATCAGTGCGGACGGCCGCTTCGTGGCGTTTGGGTCTGCTGCCAGCAATCTAGTGGCCGGGGACACCAATGGCCTACCCGATATTTTCGTTTACGACCGAACCACAGACACCATGGAACGACTCAATGCTGTTACAGGCACTGGTGGATTGAATCCTTCGATCAGTGGTGACGGGCGTTATGTGGCTTTTCGATTCAAGACCAATGATTTGGTCGTCGGTGATACGAATTCCAGCGCTGATATCTTTGTGTACGACCGCGATACGGGTACTAACGAACTACTGACGCCGGGTGCAAACAACCACAGTTTCGAGCCTGAGATCAGTGCGAATGGCCGCTTTGTAACTTTTGGGTCCAATGCCAGCAACTTGGTCGTTGGTGATACTAATTCCAGCGCCGATATTTTTGTCTACGACCGAGATTTAGATACCATCGAACTGCTGACACCGGGAGCTGATAACAACAGCTTCGAGCCTTCGATTAGTGGTGACGGCCGCTTTGTGACTTTTTGGTCCGTTGCCAGCAATTTGCATGGCAGCGATATCAATGGGAACACCAGAGATGTTTTCTTGTATGACCGAGATACAGCGACCACGGAAGTTGTGAGCGCGGGTGGTGACGGCGACAGCTCACACTCCTCGATTAGTGGTGACGGCCGCTTTGTGGCGTTTCGCTCCACGGCTACCAACCTAGCTAGTCAGGATGGGAATGGACTCTTCGACGATACGTTCATCTACGACCGAGACACCGGCATCATTCAAAACGTGTCCGGTAGTGAGGACACTCCAGAACGTGATGCTCCCTCAATGAGCGCTGACGGCCGGTATGTAGTTTTCCAATCTTTTGTCTACGATACTGAGGTGGCTGGGTTTAGCACGGGTCATGGACAGCTAGAAATTTTTGTTCATGACCAAGATTCAGCGAGTATCCAAAAAGCGTCCGTGACGGACAGTTACGATATCTTAAGCGGAAATGGATTTAGTACTGAGCCTTCGATTAGTGATGATGGTCGCTTTGTTGCGTTTCAATCTGGTGCTAGCAACTTGGTGAGCGGTGACACCAACAGGCAAGATATCTTTGTTTACGACCGAGATACTGGTGCGATGGAGCTGATGACCGCGGGGTCGAACTCTTCAAGCGGCATGCCTTCGATCAGTGCGGACGGCCGCTTTGTGGCATTTTGGTCTGGTGCTAGTAACCTGGTTGCTGGTGACACAAATAGTCAAATCAATATCTTCGTTTATGATCGGGATACGGACACTGCAGAGCGGCTGAGCGCGGGTACCGACGACGGTAGCAGCGATCCCTCGATCAGCGACAACGGTCGCTTTGTGGCCTATCAATCTTATGCCAGCGATATTGTTGCTGCTGATACGAATGGGAACACCCCTGACATCTTTGTGTATGACCGTGCTACGGACACCACGGAATTGCTGACAGCAGGTGGTAACGGTGCTAGTGAATTGCCTTCAATCAGCGGTGATGGACGGTATGTAGCCTTCGAGTCCTCTGCTCGGAATCTAGTGGTGGGTGACACGAATGGCAGAACCGATATTTTCGTTTACGATCGCGATATGGATACCACGGAAATAGTCACGGTAGGTGCAAACCAATCTAGTACCGCCCCATCGATGAGTGCAGACGGCCGCTATGTATCCTTTGCATCCAACGCCACCAATTTGGTAGCCGGTGGGACTACCCTTGGCTCCAGCCATATTTTTGTGTATGACCGAGTTGCTGGAGTAATGGAGCTGGTGAATCCAAGTGGAAGTGCCACCGATCCCTCGATCAGCGCTGATGGCCGGTATGTGGCATTTGTAGGCGGTAACAGGTATCTCAACGTATATGATCGGGATACGGCGACCACCCAACAAATTTTATTAGGTGGGAATGCTTACAGTGGTAAGCCTGCGATAAGTTTAGACGGTCAAGTCGTTACCTTTCAATCCGACGCCCGTAACCTGTCCACTGACGGAGTTAGATATTTCACTGATGTGTTTGTTTCCGTAGCGGACCCAGTTCCAACTGCAGACCCAATCACCACTGCAACTCTCGAAGACACAGCATTGCCGTTCACCGTCACCGGCACTGCACCAGATTTAGGTCCGCTTACCTTTGCGATCACCACCGATCCTGCTAATGGTCAAATCACTGGTACAGCACCGAACTTCACCTATACACCAAACGCAGACTTCTTCGGTACCGATAGCCTAGCTTTCACCGCCAATGATGGAACTTCAAACAGCGAGCCTGCCACGGTGACCATCACGGTCACACCAGTGAACGATGCACCGGTTGCCGGTGGCGCCACCAGCTACAACACGTCGGAAGATACATCGGTTGCCATCTTTTTGGTTGGTACGGATGTGGACGAAGATCCGTTGATTTACAACATCACAGGTCCGGCAAATGGTGCGCTAACGGGTACCGCACCAAACCTTATCTACACACCAACGACCAACTTCAACGGCCTTGATACTTTTAGCTTCACGGTAAGCGATGGCACCATTACCAGTGATGCTGTTGTGGTGAGCTTGAACATCGGCACAGTGAATGATGCACCAACTGCCACACCACAAACTCTTGGTACCTTGGAAGATGTGCCGCTAGCAATTAGTTTGACCGGCACAGACCCTGAGAACGACACGCTTACTTTTGCCCTGCTAACGCAGCCGTCCAGTGGTGCCGTAACGGGCACACCGCCAAATGTTAGCTTTGTGCCGCCAGCGAACTTTAATGGCACAACAAGCTTTACCTTCACCGTAGCTGATGCATCGCTAACGAGCGCGCCTGCTACCGTTGTAATTACGGTAGCTGCGGTGAACGACGTACCTGTTGCTACACCGCAAGCCGCTAGTGTTAGTGAGGATGGTAGTGCAACCATTACCCTTGCCGGTACGGACGCAGATAACGATAGCCTAGACTTTGCTATTATTGACCAACCAACTAACGGCATCCTAGATGGCATTGCACCGAACCTGACCTACATTCCAGTGCCAAACTTTGCCGGTATCGACAGCTTCACGTTTACCGCGGCTGATGCAGGTGGTGCAACAACACCTGCCACGGTATCTATTACCGTGATTGCGGTTAACGATGTGCCGGTTGCCACCGCGCAAACCTTAAGTACGGCTGAAGAGACTCCGGTTGGTGTAACGCTCGCCGGAACGGATGTAGACCTTGATGACCTAACCTTTAGCGTTACCCTGCCGCCCGAGAATGGCGCGCTAACTGGAATAGCACCAGCATTAATCTACACTCCCAATGCAGGTTTTAACGGCGGTGATGTGTTCTCCGTTGTGGCCAATGATGGCAGTGTTAATAGTGAGCCAGCGCTAATTTCCATCAACGTTTCCAGTGTCAATGACGTGCCAGTAGCTAACGCCCAGTTGGTTAGCCTGGACGAGGATACGCAGGTGTCTATCGAGTTGGTGGCAACGGATGAAGACCTTGACGATTTAACGTTTGAGGTCACTACGCAGCCAACTAAAGGTGTGCTGACGGGTACTGCACCTAGTTTGACCTACACACCTAATGCGGACTATTCAGGCAATGATAGCTTTGCCTTTGTTGCCAACGATGGCACGGTGAACAGTGCGCCCGCTACGGTGACTCTAACCGTAACCCCAGTAAATGATTTGCCTACGGCGGATGCTCAAACCTTGTTGACGCTAGAAGATACTGCGATTGGGATTGCGATCACGGGTGCTGATGTTGACGGCAATAGTTTGACCTTCACGGTTGGTGCGCAGCCGAGCAATGGAGTGTTGTCTGGTGCGCCACCTACGCTAAGTTATTTACCCTCAGCCGGATTCAACGGTCAAGATAGCTTTACCGTTGTTCCCAACGACGGTACGGCGGACGGGCTTGCAGCGACCATCACTATTAACGTTTCGAGCGTCAATGACTTGCCAGTCGCCGATGCGCTCAGCCTAATGTTGGCTGAGGATAGCCAAGTTGCAGTAACGCTTGCTGGATCCGATCAAGATGGTGATCCGCTGACTTTTGCAATTGTTGATCAGCCGACCAGTGGCTCGATCTCTGGCAGTCCACCGGCACTAACTTACACACCAAACGCAGACTTTTTTGGTGTGGATACGTTCACCTACGCTGCCAACGACGGCACAGCTGATAGTACTCCGGCTATTGTGACCTTAACGATTACTTCGGTTAATGATGCGCCAGTCGCTGAAGCTCAAAGTGTGAGCACAGACGCAGGCGTGACATTGTCGATCGCCTTGGTAGCAAACGATGTGGAAGGCGATTCTCTGTCTTACGCGGTTGCGAACGTTCCTTCCAACGGTGCTCTGACTGGTGCCGCGCCAGACTTGATTTATACGCCTAATGCGAACTTCTCTGGTGCGGACAGCTTCACCTTTACTGCAGCTGATGGTAACGGTGGTCTGAGCCCTGCGGCGACGGTTAGCATAACTGTGGCGGATACCAACGATGCACCTGTGGCGCTGGCTCAGAGCTTGACCACAGCAATGGATGTCCCGTTGAGCGTCACGTTGGCTGGTACCGATGCTGACGGCGACGATCTTAGCTTTACGGTGGATACCCTGCCTAGCAACGGGACGGTCACCGGTCTTCCGCCGACCGTAACCTATGCACCGATGGCAGGTTTTACCGGTGTGGATAGCTTCACGTTCACTGCTAACGACGGAATGGAAGACAGTGCTGAAGCGACTATCACCGTAACTGTTCAAGCTAGCAACGCAGCTGTGTTCTGTGGTGACCCGCTAACGGATAGGTTGGTTGATCAAGGCACCTTCATTTGGCAAGACTGCAACGATAGCACTTGGTATTTACGTGTACTCGCAGGCCAGTCAGTGGGGCGCTTAGATTATGTTGGTGATATCACCGGCGTAACCTCGCTAACGCCGGTCTTGATCGAGCCTAACGATGTGTTGGATCAAGCGACCGATCCAGATGCGGTCAGCTACGCACTGATTGTTTACAACGAAGCGGTTGATGGGTTCGACTTTATCGTAGGTACAGGCGCTTGTTTGACACCGAATTTGCCGGGTAACGTACCGGTATATTTGGGCGCTTCGCGCACTGAGCTTAGGGACGAGAACATTCAACTGGATACGGGTCTGTCTTGCACCATGCCAACAGATAGCGATGGCGATGGTTTGAGTGATGCGCAAGAGGCCGTGCTCGGTACCTTGCCAGATAATCCGGATACCGATGGTGGCAGCGTCAATGATGGTGATGAAATCGCTAATGGTACTGACCCGCTAAATGGCGCGGACGATGTAAACCTTGCCGCTGATGTTTGTGGCGCGCCAAGCTTCGATCGAGCTGTCGACCAAGCAGCCTTCCTGTGGTCCGCCTGTGATGGAAGCGGCGATTGGTCGCTACGAGTAACTGGCGGCACGGTTAACACACTGACCGAATATCGAGGCGAGATCCGCACACCAGGCGGTATTCCAGAAATTGATCTGAATCGCGTTGGGCTTGAGGCCAGCGACCTGATCGATAGGAGCTCCCCCAACACGCTGGGTTATGGATTGAAGGTTTATCTAGCGAGCGAAGATGGGTTGGATTTTACGGTCACGCAAACCGAAGCTTGCTTCACGCACAATTCGCCGCTGAGTTTGCCGGTCTCTCTGGGTAGCAATCGAGTGATCTTGATTGGTGGCACGTTGGATCTTATTAATGGTGGACCTTGTGTTACACCGCTAGACACTGATGGAGACGGCCTCACGGATGCTGAAGAGCTTGCGTTGGGTACCGATCCTTTGATGAGCGACACCGATGGTGGTGGAGTGAACGATGGTGACGAATTAGCTAACGGCACCGACCCTCTCAACTCAGGTGATGACATCGACTTGTCTTGCGGTATGCCAACCTTTGATCAAGGCTCAGAGCGGGGGTTGTTCTTGTGGCGTGACTGCACGGTTGCTGGCGTTGAACGCTGGTTGATGCGGGTAACTGGCGGTGGTTTACCTTATGCGGTGTTCACAGGCGAGTTGAGCGTGGTATCAGCTGTGACCCCAATGCCTGCGAGCTTGGAGCCAAATGACGTGTTAGACAGCGTACCGAATGACGCTACGATTGAGTATGCGTTTGGTGTTGGCGGTGGTGGTGTTGACGGCTTTCAAGTGGAGTTACCGTTAGGTGGTGATAATTGCTTCGAGCCGCAGGATTCTGGGTTGCCGGTCTATGTAGGCGGGACTCGATTGTCTGTCTCCGGCGCGTTCAGCTTGCAAACGCTAGGGGCGTGCACACCGCCAGACTTTGAGCCGGAGTGTGGTGAGCCATTCTTTGATCCCGCAATCGATCCTGGCCTTTACCTGTGGCGCAATTGTGATGCGCTCGGCACTACAGCCGACTGGACTATGCGGGTCGTGGGTGGTGGATTACCTTGGGGGCCTTATGCTGGTCAATTGATTGCAGATATGCCGCTAGTGGCCACCGGTTTTAGTTTGGAGGGTAGTGATACCTTAGATAGTACGCCTGCTGATGCTTTGATCGATTTCATCTTAAACGTTGGCGGCAACGGGGTAGATGGGTTCGCCACGCAAATTCCTGCAGGCTCTACTACGTGCTTCGACACGCAGACCTTGCCGTTGGGTGCCCAGGTATATGTTGGTCAAGGTAAGTTGGCAGTGGCCGGGCCGTTTAACCTCGAAAATTTGGGTGTTTGTAACTAGCGATAGTGAGTTAGCGATGGCAGCCAAGGTTTCCATCGCCGACCCAATTAGCCGCACATCCCTGTTAGAGTCCCCGTTTACATTCGGGAGATTCAAGTGAAGAACAACTCCGGCAAACCCGTTGCGGTGGTCATTGGTGCCACCTCTAAATGGCAATCCGATGGTCGTAACACCTTGCTTGCGCACGGTTCAGAGGTTAACGATAGCGACCTGCCAGTCTCCGCTCGTTGGGGTGTTGGTGGAGCCATCGCGCAAAAGTTCGCTGCCGAAGGCTATTTTGTTGTGCTTACCACACGCACCCGTAGCAACGCGGCGGCATTGGCCGCCGCGATACAAGAAAACGGTGGAGAGTGCATGACGGTTGAGCTGGACCTAGTTTCAGAGCAATCGATTCAAGCGGCGTTTGCGGAAGTGGAACAGGAAGCGGGCCCGCCAGAGGCTGTAGTTCTAAACGCTGGATATCTTGAAGGTCGTGATCTGCCGGCAGATCAAGAGCTGCTTGAGAACATCCCGTTAGAGATGTTTGAAACGGCGCAGAACATCGCAAGCCGCGGCCCCTTTCTGGTTGCAAAAGCGGTGATGCCAGGTATGCGTGAGCGAGGCCGTGGTTCCTTTTTGATCACGAACAATGCGGCTTCGTTGCGTGGACGTAAGCGCCACACCGGACAGTCGTTGTACTACCCCAGAGTCATGATGCGCACCTTGGCACAGGTGCTAACTGAGGAGTATTCCGAGCTTGGCGTGCATGTGGCCAACGTGGTGGTGGACGGATTGATCGATTCTCCAGGAACCCGAGCATTAGGATTGGCAAAGAAGCGACCTGAAATTATTATGAATCCGGCAGCAATTGCGGATGCGTTCTACTATCTGCATTCCCAGGATAAGTCTTGCTGGACCCATGAGCTGCAGTTGACGCCTTACCCTACTAAGCCGAGTTATTAACTGCAGAGTCGATGGCCCTGGCCTGAGGCAACAGCATGTTGTCTCGTATGAACCTCCACAGGTCTTTTAACTCCATATTCAGCAAGGTTGGGTCAATGTCTAGTGATGCGATGCTCAGCATAATGAGTGTGCGTGACTTCGCCTCCATCTCATCGAAACCCAATTGCACAAAAATACCCATCAAGTTGGCGGTTAGAACCTCGTCGTAACGGCGAATCGCAGCCGATGCGCGGTTGTCGTTGTTTGCCCAAAATCGCATAGCGATGTTTAGTTGTCGACCGGCTCGGCTGCCAAATAGTGTGGTTGCTTCGCGCAACAATAGTTCTGGGTCGTTGCCCACATGACGCTGCGCATCGGTGAACAGTTGCTGTGCCTCTTCAGTGCCGTAGTAGTCGGCGAGCGCGGTTAGGTAGTCATCAAAATTCTTGAAGTGGTGGTAGAAGCTGCCGCTAGACAGCTCAAGGCGTGCGGTTAGGTCGTGGAGCTTAACCGCCGTAATACCGCCTTCGATGAGCAGTTGCTGGCCTGCATGGACCCAGTCTAGTTTGGATGTTCCGGTTCTACCCATGTGCGAAAAACGTTGTTTGCCTTGCTGAATTGCCAGTTTGCGCCGCTTGTTTGGAAAATACCATAACTTCTGTTATGGTATTTTCATCTGATGCGCGCGGATAGCAACCCCTGCGCGCTGGTTTAAAAATTAGAGGAGAACCGCATGAGCGAGAGTCTAAGCAGTGCCGAGACGCTGGAGTACACCACGCCGGAGCAAGAGCAAGCCGCTAAAGGTGCTAACACGCCGGACCCGTACGACATGGATCTTGCGGATATCAACCCGGTGAACGCGCATCTGTTTGCCGATAACCGTTGGGCGCCAGTCTTTGAGCGTCTTCGCGCCGAAGACCCCGTCCACTTTAACGAGCTGAAAACCTCGGGCCGCTATTGGTCGCTGACCAAGTACGAAGACATTAAGGCGGTAGATGCAGATTGGGAGCGGTTTTCTTCTGCGCAGGGCATTACCCTAGGGTTTCCCATTGATGCGGAGCTTCCTCCGGGCATGATCACTGGCAGTGCACCTTCTTTTATCTCCCAAGACCCGCCAACCCATGACTCACAACGCAAGACGGTCAACGGCGTTGTGTCGCCACGTAACCTGCAGAACATGGAACCACTCATTCGTGAGCGCACCTGCAAAGTCTTGGATGGATTACCCGAAAACGAAACCTTTGATTGGGTTGAAAACGTTTCCATCGAGTTAACCACCTTGATGTTGGCAACCTTATTTGATTTTCCGTTAGAAGACCGACGGAAGCTAACCCGTTGGTCAGATGTAGTGTTCGCTATTCCCGCCCCAGGTGGCATTGTCGAAACCCAAGCGCAAAAGCGTGAGGAGTTTATGGATTGCGTGAACTACTTCGCGCGGTTGTGGGAAGAACGCCGAGAAAACCCAGGTGATGACTTGGTATCCATGCTGGTTCATGGCGAAGCCACAAAAGACATGGCGCCGCTCCAGCATCTGGGCAATTTGCTGTTGCTGATTGTTGGTGGCAACGATACAACCCGTAACTCAATGACGGGCAGCGTTTACGCATTGAACAAGTTCCCAGATCAATATGACTTGCTGATCGAGAAGCCCGAGCTCATTCCCAGCTTTGTTCCGGAAATGATTCGTTGGCAAACACCGCTAGCCTACATGCGGCGCACGGCAAACCAAGATGTTGAGGTTAACGGCAAGCAGATGAAAGCCGGTGACCAAGTGTTGATGTGGTACCTCTCGGGCAATCGTGATGAGTCGGTTTTTGAGAAAGCGGATGACCTGATCATCGAGCGCCCTAACGCGCGCCAGCATTTATCTTTTGGTTTTGGGTTGCACCGTTGCATGGGTAACCGTCTGGCGGAGCTGCAGTTACGCATTCTATGGGAAGAGATTCTCGTGCGCTTCGACAAGATTGAAGTGCAAGCAGAGCCAACTCGAACGTTGTCTTCTTTTGTCAAAGGTTACACAAGCTTGCCGGTGAAGCTGAAGCGTAAACAAGCTTAGTAGCACTAGGTGGCAAGGAGTTAAAAATGCTAGAACTCAGACCCAGTTGTGAACGCTGCGATGTTGATCTGCCACCTAACTCTACCGAAGCCAGAATCTGCATCTTTGAGTGCACCTTCTGTGCAAATTGCGTAGAAAATGAGCTGAACGGCTTGTGTCCAAACTGTGGTGGCAACTTTCAGCCTCGACCTATTCGCCCGGAAGGGGCGCTTGCGACCTATCCCGCCTCTAGCGAACGTATCTACAAGCCCGTCAGCTAGATTCAGTAGAACCGGACTCTAAGATATGGATTTCTGGACATTCATTGAAACCCACGCCGCGACGGCTCCCTCTATAGAGGCAGCCTGTGGCGCGTTGGAAGTGGCGCTGCAAGAGCTAACTGAACCTGAAGTGCTGGCTTATTGCCAAGAATTTTATGCAGCCATGGACAAGGCTTACACCTGGGATTTGTGGGGCGTTGCTTATCTTGTTGCAGGCGGGTGTAGTGACGACGCTTTTATGGATTTTCGATCCTGCTTAGTCGCCTGTGGCCAAGATATCTTTGAGCGGGCGGTTGCTGATCCAGAGTCATTGCTGAGCATTCCGCAATCCAACCTCTCTGCGTTGTTTGAAGAGGGCCTTCTTTACGTTGGTCCGGCTGTTTATAAAGCGATAAGTGGGAGGGCTCCTGAGCGACCTGTTGGTCCCTCTGATCCACTAGGTGCACCCTGGGAAGAGACGCAGGAAGATTTGCTGCAGCGATTTCCTAAGGCATGGGCGCTGTACGGTTGGGAAGAGCAGTCGGCTGCAAACATTGCACCGCCGCCAATCTTTGCGACACCGCCAAAACTTCCCGCGCCGCCCAGCAAATCTTGGTGGAAGTTTTGGTAGTGATCCCTTGTTGTAACCGCTGTTTCTTAACCTTGAGAATTTACTGGATGACGATTGGGGCCTTAGCATCAAGCTAGACTCAGATGTTTATTGCCAGGTTCCCTAAATGCCGAACCCTGTCGTGCACAAAGCGCAGTTTGTCTTGAATGGGTTGGTGCAGAACAAAGGGGTAGGGGTCTGGCAGCCCCATGCTGCGGTTGAGGCTGTTGAGTAGGATAGAGGCGTCTATCCAAAGCTCCATGATCTCCGTGAAGTCTGCTTCACCTTTGTCGCCGCGAGCGCCTACAGCAAAGGGCAAGCTGACATCGCGCACCGGATTGGTTGAAGTTTGGGAGTTTCTACTGAAGCTTTGTTGGGTTTCAATTGTGTCGATCATGTGCAGGTAGTGCGCCCAGGTCTCAGCCCAATCTTCCCATGGGTGCATGGTGGCGTAGCTGCTGACAAAGGTATTTTGCCAATCCGTTGGCGGACCCTCAGCATAGTGACGGTCTAGTGCCTCTTGATAGCTAGCGTTTTCATCACCAAAAATATGTCGAAAAGATTCGGTAAAGTTGGCGTCTGCTAAAGTTAAAACGTCCCAAAAATAGTGTCCGGTTTCATGTCTAAAATGCCCGAGTAGGGTTCGGTAACGTTCCTGCATGGCAACTCGATTTTGTGTTCGTGCCACATCATCTGCTTCGGCAACATTGATGGTGATGATGCCGTTTGCGTGCCCAGTGAGAACTCTTTCCGCCCCTTCAATGGGTTCCTGAAAGTGGCTACTAGCGTCACTGTCGCTCATGAATCGAAAGGCGAGTTTGTGCGGGGCAGATTTGTCATCAGCTATTGGTTTAGCCTGCACTGGTAACTGCAATTGCCACAACGTGAAAAGACAGCGTTTCTTCGCTTTCTCTAGTTTGTGCCAGAGCTTGATGGTTTCGGTGTTTAGCGGTTCTGGGGTGACATCATTTAGTACGCAGGCTGAGCACAGGCTTTCGGTGCTAGTGTGGGTCTGAATTGGTAGCATCCAATTGCAGATATTATGGTCCCGCCAATTTGCACACTTGGTATATTGATGGCCAGCATCATCTTCCCAAACCGTTGCACGTCTGTGGGCAGCCCTTTTTGAAGGTCGAGCTCCCTTAGTCTTTGGCTTGGCTTTTATTGGGGTGAATGGCTTTAGCTCAAAGCTGTCCTGGCAGAAGCCCGTCAAGCGGCCGCAACTTTCGCACCGAACGTTTTCGAAATACAGCACTGGCTTGCTTTTGCAAGTACACCGAAATAATTTCATTAACCCAAGTTTCTAGTTGCGCGTTTCATTACGCTGAACGTCAACCGACACGGTCAGCAGCTGATTTTCGCCGCCACCAAATATCACCCCTTTAACAGGGGTTACATCGTAGTAGTCCCTGCCGAAGGCAGTAACTATGTGCTGATTGTTCGCTGGCGTGTTGTTGGTTGGATCAAATTCAATCCATCCTTGATCAGGAGAATAGTAGGCTATCCAAGCGTGTGTTGCATCAGCGCCAACCAGCTTCTCCTCGCCAGGTTTAGGTAGTGTTTCGATATAGCCGGATACGTATTTCGCCGGTATGCCCATAGCGCGTAGACAGCCAACTTGCAGGTGGGCGAAATCTTGGCAAACCCCCCGTTTATGCTTGATCACTTCGGATAGCGGCGTTGATACAGTGGTGAATTTTGGGTCGAATATAAAATCGCTATATATTCGACTAGTCAGTTCGCTTACGCAGGTTTTTAGGGAACGGCTTGAGATAAATGATTCTTTAGCGTAGTCGGTTAACTCTGGTGACACGGCAACCATCGGCGAATCGAGCAAAAATTCACGTGCTGACAGGTTGGCAGCGTTTGACTGTTTTTTGAAGTATTGAACTGCATCGGCGTAAGTTAGACCAATGTCTAGATCTAGCGCTGGGTCTCTATCAAAGAGGTCAACCTCGCTTTCGGCTGTAATAATTAGCTCCGAATGCATCTTTTGAATTTCAAAATGATAGGCAGTGTTGCCAAAGTAATCGGCTCGCTTAGCGGCGTTTATAGGTTGAGGCGAGATGCTAATTCGATTGCTTAGGCAACGCTGTCGGTCGGTATCTCGCGGCGCAACATTCGCCAAGTTGTAGCAGCGCGTAACGCGCTGTGAGTATTTGTAATGGGAGGTGTGACGAATGCTAAACCACATTATCGACTTCCCCAAAAGGTGGTGACCAATTGTTGCGGGTCCGTTCGATGATCAAAGTGCTTGCTGCTCAGCAAGCCACTAAAGCCTTCCAGTAGCCGCTCTAAATTTGATAAAAGCTGATCCATTTCTACTCGCTCACCGGAATCGGACTGAAGTAGTCCTGACAGGCGTGATAGCTTTAAGCTTGTGATGGCCTCGAGTAGCACTCGATCTTCTTCTGCTAGCTCGACCCCTGAGTCTGTTCTGGGTAGCTTTGATAGGTGCTCCTCCATGCGCTCTAACTGAAAGATGAGCGAACGTGGGTTGTTAGAATCCAGCAGCACAAGCTCTAAACCTAACTCAATGCCGCGATTCTCACGTCCTCTGCGCCGGTAGGTAATGAGTACCTCCATGGATAGCAATAGGGCGGTTTGCAAAATAGAGCGATCGTTGTCGGTTAGCACCGGTGTGATCAAACTACGCACAGCATTGATGGTTTGCTGTGCACGTTCTATGCGTTTCCCCAGCTCCATAAAGCGCCAACCTACAAGTCGAATCATGCTTTCTTGCATCAACCCCGACAATGCTGCCAACGCGGTTACTAGTGGGTCTAATGCTTCCTCTGGTGCTGAGGTAAGGCCGTCTTTAAGCGTGTTCTCCAGTTCGGCAGTAGCATCACGCAAGTCGTTGATGACCCGCATGGTGTCGGTGGATAGCATTTCTTTTGATTCATCCGCGCTTGCTAGCATGGAGTTGAGCGTCGATTTAATGCTCCCTAAGCGATTGTCATCTTTGATCACCATGAGAAGCTCGGCGTCTGGGTTTGCCAGCAGTTCATCAGATGCCTCAGCAAATCCAGGTAGGGTGCCAGTCACTTGGCTCACTGTTTGGAGCAAAACTCGGCGGGCGTCTTTGCTAATGGGTTCTTCGCTGTTGAGCAACACAAAGACCGTGCGTAAAAAGCGTAAGGATGCCTCAGCTCGTTCAGCGTATCGGCCTAGCCAATAGAGGTTTTCCACAACGCGGCTCGGTAGGCTGAATAGTGGCGATTGAGATCTTGCATTTGCCGCGCCAAGAGCAACCGGATGGTTTGCTGTGCGCTCCGGTTCCGTTGAGATCACCCAGGTGTCTTTGCTGGGGGAACCCATTTGCATATTTACCACCGCGGTAGTTTCTGTTGCGCCGATTCGAGTAAGTCCGCCGGGCAAGATGGTGTACGAATTGTCGGCAGCTACGGCGTAAGTTCTGAGTAGTGATGGTCTGGACTCGAGGGCGCCGGTGGCAAAAGTAGGCAAGCGAGGCTTGTCCATACGCTCTTGTGCAACGTAGTGATAGCGCTTGCGGTGGATTTCAGCAACCAGCTCATTGATTTGTTGTTCTGTTAGAGCTCCACCCCAGACACTGCTAGTGTTGCCGCCGCGATAAGCCGGTTTGATAATGAGTTGTCGAATGTTGCTAGTGATGTATTTTAAGTCGTGCTCGTCACCGCCCCAATAAGTTGTCACCGTATCCAGACGTAGTTCGCGCCCGATTAGGTGTTTGCTTATTGCGGGTAAAAACTTATGCAGCACTGGGTTTTCTAGTATCCCAGCGCCTATGGGGTTGGCCACCGCAACTCGACCGCTACGCACTATTTCAAGCAAGCCTGGGACGCCAAGACCGGATCCATTGCTTAACTCCACGGGGTCGCAATCCAGGTCGTCCACACGCCTTAAAATGACATCAACGCGTTTCAAGCCTTCTAGAGACTTCATCCAAACAAAACCGTTGCGTACCACCAAGTCACCACTTTGCACCAAGGGGTAACCTAAGTAGTTCGCCAGATAAGCATTTTCGAAGTAGGTCTCTGTTTGGCTGCCGGGCGTTAGTAGGACAATTAGGGGTGTTTGTTCATTGGGCGAGAGCGCCGTCAGGGTTTGTCGCAACCGTTGGTAGAAGCTTGCCAGTCGATGCACATGACTGTCGCGGTAGAGGCTAGGAAACACCCGAGACATGACGGTGCGATTTTCCAGCGCATAGCCGACGCCACTGGGTGCCTGGGTCCGATCCGACAAGACACACATGGAGCCGTCAGAGCGTCTTACCAGGTCGACGGCGTGCAAGATCAAGTCGTGCTCACCAGGTAGGCTTATGCCCTGACAGGGGCGTAAATATCCGGCGTGACTAAACAGTGCTTCAGGTGGCAAAACACCGCTGCTGATAAGCGAGCGTTCTCCGTAGATATCGCGCAGCAGCAGATTGAACAGCTCTGCACGCTCGAGCAAGCCGGATTCGATGGTTCCCCAATCTTCACTGCCGACAACGTGCGGAACCGCATCGAGCTCCCAATTATTGCTGTCGTTTTGATTGGTCGAGTAATCGTGGTCATAGAGATTGTAGCTTGCACCATCATCTCGCAGGATTCGGCGTATTTTTTCCTCGCGTTTGGCCATCTCTTGAGAGCCTAGCTCGCGCACACCGTGCAGAACAAAGTCCCACTGAGGTTTAACGCTGCCGTCTAGGTTGAACACCTCATCGATGCCATGTATTGGCTTGTTGTACTCGAGAGGCGCGGCCAGTCCAGACGAAGATTGCCTCTGGGTTTGGGACGAGCCTGTTGTGAGGTCAGACGAGTTGGGCACTGGTGCTACCTATAGCCATATACATTGGTTGCGAGTTCGTTGAGGGCAAGCATTGTATATGGCTATGACTTTACGGGTCTATCAACCCCTTGATTACCTTCCTAAAGCGCCCACAATTGTGGTTGCTACGGTCGACTGCTACGCATATCGAGGGTGTAGGGATATTCGCTGTGTGTTTCTTCCGGTGGTGGCTCCATTGGTCTTGGGGCATGCTGATTTGGGAAAAACTCGCGCAAAGCGGCAATTTCGGGTGGTGGGGTAAAGGTCCCCTGGCTATGGCTTGCCGTATCGAAGCGATTGCTCCGCCGGGTTTCTGCTTCGTAAGCGTTGACTGGAAACTTTTCGTAGTGGCGTCCGCCAGGGTGGGTCACATGGTAGCTACAACCACCTATAGATCGTCCGTTCCAGGTATCGATCAAGTCAAAGGTCAGCGGTGCGTGTATCCCAATTGTTGGATGCAGGGCGGACGGTGGTTGCCATGCACGATAACGCACTCCGCCAACATACTCGGCGTGTCGGCCGGTGCTGCGCATGGGGACGCGTCGACCATTGCAGGCAACAACGTAGCGACCGTCTGTGGTCCCTGTGGTTTTTATCTGCAGGCGTTCAACAGAGGAATCAACATAACGTGAGGTCCCAAAGCTGCTGCTCTCTTCGCCAAGAACGTTCCAGGGTTCTACCGCCCAGCGCAACTCTAGCTCGATGTCGCCGATTTGCACGCGCCCATAGTGTGGGAACCGAAATTCCTCGAAGGCTTCTAACCACTCGAGTTGAAACGGATAGCCGTGGTCTTGTAGGTCTTCCACAACAAATTTCATGTCTTGCCATAAATAGTGCGGCAGCATAAATCGGTCGTGCAGCTCGGTACCCCAGCGAATCAGCGGCTTCTTGTACGGTTGCTCCCAAAAGCGAGCGACTAAGCAGCGAATCAACAAGGCCTGCACTAGGGCCATACGACTGTGTGGTGGCATCTCGAAACCACGGAATTCTAAGATGCCGAGCCGGCCTGCGGCCCCGTTGGGTGAGTACAGCTTGTCGATACAAAACTCGGCTCGGTGAGTATTGCCGGTGACATCAATCAGCAAATTGCGGAGCAAGCGATCCACGAGCCAAGGCTGGGCTGTTTCCCCTTCCGGCATCTGCGCGAAGGCTACTTCAAGCTCATAGAGCATTTCATCGCGGCCTTCATCTACCCGGGGGGCTTGGCTGGTAGGCCCAACAAACATGCCAGAAAATAAATAGGATAGGCTTGGGTGATGCTGCCAATAGGTGATCAAGCTACGCAGCAGATCGGGGCGACGCAGCATTGGGCTGTCTGCGGGGGTAGCGCCACCTAACGTGATGTGGTTGCCGCCACCAGTGCCCGTGTGTCGACCATCCAACATAAATTTTTCGGTGGAGAGACGAGATTGCCGTGCGGCTTCGTAAAGCGTTGTGGTAGTGGCAACCAATTCATCCCAATTGTTGGAGGGGTGCACATTGACCTCGATGACGCCGGGGTCTGGTGTGACTAGCAACTTCTTGAGCCTTGGGTCGCGTGGGGGTTCATAACCTTCAATAACAACCGCGAGCTTTAGCTCGCTGGCTGCGGCTTCGATAGCGGCGATCAAAGCGATGTAGTCTTCTAAGTAATCTAGCGGCGGCATAAAGAGATGTAGCCGCCCCTCCCTTACCTCCACGCACAACGCGGTGCGAATCACGGGCTCGGTTTCTTGGGTGTTAGCTTGAACCGCCTTTTTGTTGGGTCCAAGTTTTATGTTCTTCGGCTTGGTCAGTGCAGCGCGCGGCTCGAAAGGGTCGCGCTCTATGGTTTCTTCAGCAGGTTTGCGGCCGACTTCCGGCAAGCTGTCGAGTGGTAAACGCAAGCCCATGGGTGAGTCGCCGGGGAATAGCGTGATGCGTTCGCGCCGCATTGGCCATAACGAGCTGCGCCAGCCTTTCTTTTTTTCTGCTATGGGCAACCCGTTGCTGCGAGCGAGCGGTATGACCAGGCCTGAAGCAACATTCATCCCACGATCAATAAGGCGAGCTAGGCGCCGTCTGTCTAAGTCGTCGGCCTCTTTTTGCAAGGCGATATCCACATCTTCAGGTAGGTTTTGCTCTTGTAGTAAGTAGTGCAATGCGTCTTCGTAGGCGGCTTGGCTATATTGCGTTGATAGCCCTAACTGGGTGCACAAATGCTCGCCGAAGGTCGTGGCCGTTTCGATGGTGTAGCCATAGTCTTTGTCTATTCTTGCGAGCAAGGTTGGGTCCTGCCACAAGGCTTTGCCATCGTCGCGCCAAAAAACACCCAGGGCCCAGCGTGGGATTTCTTCACCCGGATACCACTTACCCTGCCCATAGTGCAGCAGGCCTTTAGGTGCGTACTGATCGCGCAATGCCAGCAATAGCGTTTTTGCCAAGGTTAACTTGTCTTGGCCGAGCGCCGCGGTGTTCCACTGGTCTGACTCCATATCATCGATGGAGACAAAGGTTGGCTCGCCACCCATGGTCAGCCGAACGTCGAGATCGGCAAACTTGGCATCAACCGCTTTGCCGAGTGCGTTTATCTGCTGCCAGCTATTTTCGCTATATGGCTTGGTCACCCGAGGGTCTTCGAGAACTCGGGTAACCGTATTGCTGAAGTCGAAAGTGACTTCACATTTGTCTGTTGCGCCAACGATAGGCGCGGCAGAAACTGGGCTAGGTGTACAAGCTAGTGGGATATGCCCTTCACCAGCAAATAGCCCGGAAGTGGGGTCCAAACCGATCCAACCCGCCCCTGGCAGAAATACTTCGCACCAAGCGTGCAAGTCGGTGAAATCTTCTTCAGCACCTGAGGGACCGTCCAATGATTTTTCGTCTGGCTTTAACTGGACCAAATAACCTGATGCAAAGCGCGCGGCAAGCCCAAGGTGTCTAAGCATTTGCACAAGTAGCCAAGCCGAGTCTCGACATGAGCCTTTACCGCTTTTTAAGGTTTCTGTTGGGCTTTGAATGCCCGCTTCTAGCCTGACTAAGTACTCGATGTTTTGCTGTACATAGATATTGATTTCCCGCAGAAAATCATTGATCTCTCGCTCTTCAAGGTTTACGCCAGCTAGAAAACTTTTGAACGTCTTTCCGTAAGCCTTGGTTGACAGATAAGGGCGCAACTCTTTTTTCAGCTGCTTGGTGTATTTGAAGGGGTAATGTTCTGCGTAGTCTTCAACAAAGAAATCGAAAGGATTGAGCGCCGTCATGTCGGCTATCACCTCAACATCTACTTCAAACTCTTGACACTTTTCCTTGAACACCAAGCGCGCTAAGTAATTGCCGAAAGCGTCTTGCTGCCAATTGATGAAATGATCTGCAGGTTTGATCTTAAGGCTATAGCTGTGAATGTGCGTGCGAGAGTGAGGCGCAGGGCGCAATCTGACCGTGTGAGCAGACAAGTTGACCAGGCGGTCAAACTTGTAGGAAGTACGATGATTGATAGCGACACGAATAGTCACAAATGATCTCCTAGTCGCTGTGAGTTGAGCGAATGCAAAGTGTAGTTAGTAACCCAGAAGACTGAATCCCTTTAATCTTGATAAGAGGGTTCTCAATCATCATTGTTTTGAAAGAGCCATTGCTCGTCGATTGTGGCGTTAAGGTGCATTAGCTTTAGTTGAAACTTGTCGATGAATCGGTGCAGTTCTTCTCGGCTGCTAGTCTGTGGGTCAAAGCGTGACAGGCTGCGTCGTGCTTGATCCACCAGTTTGAGCGCAGGCTTGTTGTTTTTCAGTGGCAACAACTCGGTTCTTATGTCGTTAAGGCAATACTTAACAGAACGCGGTAGGTTTGCGTCGCGAAAAACAAAATCGACCATGCATTTAGCCTCGACGCTTGGTCCGTATTCCCGTCGATAAGCACCCACTGCGGACAAAGAGCGTAACAGGCTAGCCCAAATTAGTGGATCTACCGTGCCTTTGTGCAGAGAAGGTTGACGATCCTCGCCAAGTAGTGCGGCAGCGCCTACATCTATGATCCGGGTGGTCATGTCTGCCCGTTCCAGCAAACGCCCGATCTGGAGGAAGCGATAGGTATGATCGCGGCTTAGGGTCGATACCAACAAGCCGTTGATTTCTCGGCAACGACCGATGACTTCTTCCAAGAATTGGTAGCGATTGCGACGACCAATGGATTGCTCGGCAAACTCTTGTGTATATAGGTACAGCTCGTTTACCAGTTCCCAAGCTTCTTGAGGTAGCACATCCCTTGTGGTGCGTACATTTTCTCGAGCAGCCTTAACGGCATGGCAAACACTACCAGCGTTGTCCAAATCTGCGATCAAGAATTTGAGTACGTTTTGCTCGTTGTAGGTTCGGTAGTTTGATTCGTACGCAGGCTCAGCAGCGAGAATCTTAACCAAGATATCCCAGCCGGGTGCTGATTCTTTTGGGATATCCATCATCATATGGGTGTAGGCGTCTGTAAGCCTGGCGGTATCTTCCGCCCGCTCCAGATAACGTGCTGTCCAAAATAGCCGATCGGCTACACGCGATAACATGGTCATTGGCTATCTTCCACGATCCAGGTGTCTTTGCTGCCACCTCCCTGAGAGGAGTTCACCACTAAAGAGCCCTTTTGCATGGCAACCCGTGTTAGTCCGCCTGGCGTTACCCAGGCATCTTTGCCTTGCAGAATAAAGGGCCTTAGATCTAGGTGCCTTGGCTCTACCTTGTCGTCGATGTAGGTTGGTGCGGTAGACAACGATAGGGTTGGTTGAGCGATATAGTTGCGCGGATCTGCTTCGATCAGCTTTGCAAACTCGGCCCGTTTTGCTTTGCTGGCATGAGGCCCAACCATCAAACCGTAGCCGCCTGACTCGTTTGCCGGTTTAACCACCAGCTTGTCGAGGTTTGCCAAGACGTACTCTCGATTTTTTTCTTCTAGACACAAGTAAGTTTCAACGCTTGCAATAAGAGGTTTTTCTTTCAGGTAGTAGCGGATCATTTCTGGAACGTAGGCGTAGATCACTTTGTCGTCTGCGATGCCTGCCCCTGGTGCATTTGCTATAGCTACGTTCTTGGCCTTCCAGGCACGCATGATGCCTGGCACGCCTAGCTTAGAACTTTCGTTAAATACTTCAGGGTCGAGATAATCGTCATCGATACGTCGGTAAATGACATCCACGCGTTGTGGTCCATCGACGGTGCGCATATAGACACAATCGTCTTCATCAACAAAAAGGTCGCTGCCTTCAACTAGCTCCGCGCCCATGCTCTGAGCTAAAAAGGCATGTTCAAAATAGGCTGAATTGTAGATTCCAGGGGTAAGCACCACGATGGACGGTCGGTTTTGTTCCCGAGGCGATAGTGATGCAAGGGTGCTGTGTAAGTGTGACGGATAGTCGCTTACAGGCAAGATGCTGTAGTTTTCGAATAGCTCAGGGAGTACGCGTTTGGTGATTTCGCGGTTTTCTAGCATGTACGACACACCAGATGGCACGCGTAGGTTGTCTTCCAGCACGTAAAACTTGCCATCAGCATTGCGGACTAGATCAGACCCGCAAATGTGTGCCCAGGTTTTATAGCGTGGCGAAATCCCCTTGCATTGGGGTTTGTAGTTTGGCGAGTCCAGAACGATGTCAGCAGGTAGGAGGCCGTCCGCCAGAATTTTTTGCCGATTGTAGATGTCGTCGATAAATAGATTTAATGCGCGACTTCTTTGGATCAACCCTTGCTTCACCTTGCGCCACTCGCGGGCGGAGATTACTCGGGGAATGATGTCGAAAGGCCAAGCTCGATCAATATTGTGCCCTTCGCTATAGACGGTAAAAGACACGCCCATCTCACGAATGGTTAGGTCTGCTGCAGCGCGGCGTGCGCTAACTTCTTCGGTTGTTAAACCTTGCATCAATTTGACGAGATGCTTGGCAAGCGTTCGAGGTTTTTTGGCAGTCGTTATTAACTCGTCGTAGTGAGTACCGGGGTTGTAGGTCTTCCAGCTTCCGCTCACGAATATATGACCTTACGCACCTTTTTGGTGCGAGCGTTGATTGATCCGCCTAAGTACTGCATAAAAGCCTGGCAACTTTTCAATGTTTTTGTTCACCTAAATCAAAGGCTTGTGCAACAAGGCAGCTGCGACAACAGGGATAGGGTGACCAACCTGCTGTTAGTCTAGTAAGGATAACGCAATAAGCGGACCAAATTGGTCAGTTGGCTCTCGATATTTGATACCAAGGCGATCAATGTGCCCCTAGCATCGATTATTGGTCTAGCTGGCATGCGCAAGTGTGTTGATCCGTGCTTCGGTTAGCACCTTCAGCCCGCGCTCCTTTTCGTCGCGGAGCAGGCACAGCGCTTGCCAGCTTGAAGGCTGCTCATGTGTGCCTAGTATTCCGGTCGTAAAAACCTCATCCCAAAATATGGGCCGACGAAAGTATATATCTAGGTCCAAGTGGGCAGGGGTGCCTTGTGCCCAGATGGCCGCGGCGAGGTAGTGAACGCCCATTCCGCCACCAATCATTGGGGCGCGAAAACCCGCTGCTTTGGCTGCGGCTTCTTCGTAATGAATGCTGTTACCTTCAGTGGAATAGTCTTTGACCTGCTGTGGTGTTAACTCGTGCTTGTAGATTTGCAGCGCTGCCTCGGGTTCAGGGACAACGGGCGCTGGGCGTTCACCGGCCCCGCGAGCATTGCCTTTGCTGGGGTCGGGTCGCAGTGATGTGCGGCTAGCATCAATCACTATGGCACCGCTTGTGTCTGTAAAGGAAATTTGGGTTTGTACGGTATGACCTCGAGGGACAGGCTGCACGGATTCTATGCGCCCATCTACCTGCAAAACCTCACCCAGTTCAACCGGTCGATATTGGATCAATCGTTGGAGCATGTTGACGTTACCCTCAGCGCTTATGCCGCTGCGGATGCCGGCGTGTATGCCGATGCCGATAAAAAACGAAGGATCAACCCGGGAGCCGAAAGTTTCTGGATCGATCCCGCAGGCGCTCAGCTTCTCAGCTTGATAGGCGGCGCTGACAGCCACATTTGTGGGCGTTAACTCGAAGCCCGGTGTGGCGATCTGCCACTGAGGTTCGGGTTGTGAAGCGTTTGCTTGTTGGTCAGCAAGAAATGGACTGTCGGTCATTGGCAAGCTCCCTTTACGAATAACTAGCGTACTGTAGTGTTGGGGTCAGAGCCAGGTGCCAGGGTCAGTCTCACCAGCCAACGCCCATTGAGACTGACTCTGGCACCTGGCTCCGACCCCAACGTTTGCCCGACCCCAACGTTTGCCCCTACTGCTTAGGTCCAATCGAATCGTAAAGGAAATCGGTGTAATCTCTAGATTGATGCAAGCCCACGACAACCTAAAGGAGATTCAAACGCATGAGTTCCGTTCCTGTTGAGTTTGATCCAGCCAACGTCGCAGCCAAAGCAAGCGCAGAATCTCACATGTATGAACAAGAGTTGGCGTCCAAAGATCCAATGCGCTCTGTGCTTGATGCAAACCCTGAAATCTATTTTGTGCCGCCTAAGCGAAGCAGCGAATGGGGGCAATGGGAGTTTAAAGCAGGCTCCTACTACGACACCACCATCGGCTCCAAACACCCTTACTGGAAAGACAAAGACCTGCCCATAGCCACGAAAGACATACAGCGCTTGCGGTCCGACATGTTGAATTGGGGCTACTGCAAAATTGAGGAAGCCATTTCCGCAGAGCAAGTGGCGGTGATTCGTCAACGTGTGTTAGAGCAAGCAGAAGGCGAACGCCTTGCCGGCATAGCTCAAAAAACGCCAAGCGGTCAAAACATCAACTGTTGTGTGAACAAGGGGCGGTGCTTTGAAGGGTTGATTGAGCAAGACCCTGCGACGGTTCAGGGTGGCCCGTTGGTTGAGCAGATAATTACGGAAGCCTTGGGTGAGAATTGGATCAGCACCTCATTGATTGCGTCCATCTCTTTGCAAGGTGGTGTACCTCAGGCGTTGCACCAGGATCAAGATATTGCGCTGGATTCCAAAAGCCCGCTTACCATCAACATCCTTACACCCATCACTGATGTTGATGAGTCAAACGGTGGCACGCTGGTCATTCCTGGTAGCCACCGGGTTTTGTCTGAAGCCATGCGCGAACAAAAACCCGTTGGCAAGCTGCCGCCGGCGATTAACATTGATGCTAAGGCTGGCACCATGATTATTACCGATGGCCGGCTTTTGCACAGTACGGGGATAAACCACACGGACTCTCCTCGTATTGTGATGCTGAATGGCATGCAGCATCCGCTAATACGACAACAAGAAAACTGGATGTTGTCTGTCAAGCCTGAAGTGTTGAAGCGCGCCAGTCCTAAGCTATTGCAGCGCATGGGTTATCAGGCAACCAACGCGGCGCAAACCAATGAAGGGCACGGCTTTGGTGCTCGAGGGATGGTGTCTGAAGCCGCGGGTTCTACCGTAGATTTTCGGCTTGCAGCGGATAATGGTGAGTATCTTCGAGTGGGTGAGTTAAGCCCAGATTCCACCGAGGCAGAGCTCAATGCGGCTTACACTTTGCGTGAAGTTGTTGGGAAAGCTAGAGCTGGCGGACAAAGCGCACCCGTAGGCATTGGCGGCAATAAGCTTAATCCCTAGCAAAGATAGGGTCATGGCTGCCAATGCGGTAGTCTTACAGGTTGAAATTTTGATGTTCGCGGGAGAAAACAGATGAGCTATGAACTACCGGTGCCCAGACAGGGTACTCATACCAAGCCGTTTTGGCAGGGAACCAAAGAGGGCAAGCTGATGTTGCCGCGCTGCCTAGATTGCAATCGCGTGCATTGGTACCCCCGGCACATTTGTCCTAACTGCCACTCCATGAACTTAGAGTGGATTGAAGGCAGCGGTGAGGGCACAGTGCATACCTTTGCAGTGCAGCACATGGCGTTTGGCCCTTGGGCAAAAGAAGCTCCCTTTGTTACCGCATATATTGACCTGAAAGAAGGCGACCGCATGTTAACCGTGCTGCGTGGTGTCGACCCAGCAAAGCCCGAAGATATAAAGATTGGGAGCAAGGTAAAGGTAGAGTTCGAGCAAGGTGATGACGACACCTTTCTGCCGTTTTGGCGTGTGGTGGAGGCGTAGTGATGTCGAATAATGGGTCAAATAAATTATCTAGAGCAGCAGCAATTGTCGGTGCAGCAGAAGCGAATAACATTGGTTTTTTGAAAGAGCCGGTCACTTCTCTACAACTCCACATCGAAGCGATAAAAAACTTAAGTGATCAAACAGGAATACCCATCAATAAGATTGATGGTGTGTTCTCGACGGGGTGGTCAACCGAGCTGTGTGAACACTTGGGCATCACGCCGAAATACATTGATACCACCGCGGTTGGCGGTTGCTCGTTTGAGATGCACGTGCATCACGCCTTAGGCGCCATCTACGCAGGCATTATTGATATTGCGCTGATCAGCCATGGCGAAAACGGACACTCGGCGCGAAAGCTTGGACCGGGGGCATCAAACTATTCCGCCGGTGCCGGCAAGCTGTCGCCAGCGAATGAAATGACGATGGCTTACGGGTTGGGCAGTGCGGCTTCAGGTTATGCCCACTCTATGGTCCGGCATATGCATCGTTACGGTAATACCCGCGAAGATTACGCGCATATTGCTAAGGTCACCCGGGACTGGGCGACGCTTAATCCACGTGCAGCCATGTACTCTAAAGACGTGCATCCGTTTGGTGGTCCAATCACTCTTGAGCAAATCGAAGAATCACGTTTGATCACATGGCCGCTGACCATTCTGCATTGCTGCATGGTGGCGGATCATGGTGGTGCGGTGTTTGTGGTCAGCCCTAAGGTTGCCGCAAGCCTAAGCACTAAACCCGTTTGGATTGCTGGTGCTGGTGAGAGTATGAGCCACGGCAACATGTTGGAGATGGAAGACTTCACTCGTACCAGTGCGTCCAAGTCTGCGGCGGCTGCTTATAATATGGCTGGCCTTGGACCGGCGGACATGGAGATGGCGCAAATTTATGACTCCTTCACCATTACTGCCGCCATGACGGCGGAAATGATTGGTCTAGCACCAGCGGGTAAAGGGCATGAGCTGTGGAAAAGTGGCCGCGCCGCTCCAGGTGGTGATTTGCCCATCAACACCAACGGTGGGGGGCTGTCGTTTAACCACAGTGGCATGTACGGCATGCCGCTGTTGATCGAAGCCTACCGGCAGCTATCGGGTACCGCAGAAGATGGGGTTAACGGTGATGCGGGTAAGCAGCAAAGTGCCCGCACTTGTGTGGTTAACGGCACCGGCGGCAGTTTGTCTACTACTGGTACCTTGGTACTAGTGGCTGACGACTAACGGAATGTTGGGCTCCGACCCCCCTATTGCTCTTATGACTAAACGTGTTCGCTTATCACCCCACGATCGAAGGATGCAGCTGCTCGATTGTGCAGGCCGCATCTTGTTGGATCATGGG
>CALHVX010000030.1 GCA_938036875.1 uncultured Pseudomonadales bacterium | reverse complement strand
ACCGGCAAGTCGGGTTTGCCAAGCTCTTGGCCCTCAAATTCACCTGCATCATGGTTGGCCGTAAAGGCTTGGAACTGGGCATTGGTCACTTCGTGGGTCCCCAGATAGTACAAACGGTCCAACTGGACCTCTCGTAGTACTTCGTTAGCCCTGCGGCCTGGCTCGCGCCTTGAGGCGCCTAGCTTGATGGTGCCGTTGGGCTTCATAAGTACTAAGGTCTGCCCGGATTTAGTGGTGACCTGGGGTTGTAGCGCTGCGATCCGAGCATCGGCGATGGTGAGCAGCTTTACTTTTAATGCTTGTTTTAGCCCAGATTTTGGGGTCAGGGATTTGGTGTAACCCGCATACCCGGGCAGCTTGACCTCAATTTTGTGCGCACGACTAGGTAGCGTGAGCTGTTGATCACCCGTGCCGCGTAGCTTGCCATCGACATAAACTTGAGCGTTTGCCGGTAGTACGTTGATTGCCACCGAGCCGGTTAAGCGCGGTAGCTTCAAGTCTAGGTCGCGTTCAGCGCCGGATTCCAAAGTAAGCTGTTGCTGGGTGGATTCGTAACCCGACTTAAAGGCACGCACACGATAGGCTTGGCCAGATTTTAGGGCCAGCTCCAAGGGGGCTTCGCCGCGGAACTTACCGTTCAACGTGATCCCGGCACCGGCAGGCTGGGTCCGTATGGTTAACAAGCTATCGGCTCTGACCAGGCTGATCGGGTCCAAAGTCATGGGTTGTCGAGCGCTAATGTAGAGGCGTTGTTGATGACTTCGATGCCCCGATTTTTTTAGGCGGATATCGTGCTCACCCGAGGGAACCGGCACAACAGCGGGAGTGAACAAACCGGTGCTTGTTTCATCGATAAAGATTTCTGCCCCGTCCGGGGAGCTGGTGATACTAACGTCGGCCCAATTGGGTAGTAGGGTGGCGCTGATGGTCTGCCTTCGCTCGCGACCTTCTACTGATACTTCGAGCGTTTGGGTTTCGTAGTTAGGCGCGCTGAACTCTAAGCGCCAAGGTCCTGCGGCCAGCGGGAGGTCGGTCAAGGGTGTTTTGCCTAAGGTGAGCTCTGGTTCCCCTTGTACTTTAATGTTTGCTGTCACGGGGGTTGCATCAAGGGTCACGAGGCCGGGCAAGGGAACCAGGTTTAGCAGGACCCGTTGGTTGGCTTGGTCGTTGATGACAATGTCAGTGGTTAATGGTTCAAAGCCGGCGGCTTTAACCGTGACTGGGTAACTACCCTGGCGCAGTAAATTTACCGCACCAAGTTGCAATTGCAAGGTTGCTTGGATGTCGATGGATTGCGCAACCGCGTCGTTGGGTTGCAACTCAAAGGTCACCGAGCGAGAAGTAAACATAAACCACAGAGCGACCAGCGCAACGAGCGCCACCAGCCCGATTAACCAATGCCATACGGACCAGCGTCGATTTTGGGTTGCCACTTGGCTTGGTTGAAAATCAACCGCCTGGATTTCCACGGGCGCTGATGGCTCATTGGCGTTCGTCACAGGGCTATTCATTGGTCATTGGACCTGTGGTTTCATGGGTAGTTCTTTGCCCTATCATGATCGTTAACGAAGCTCTTCACGGCAGCGGATATCTAGCGGCGCCATACCAGGTCGCACGGTGATTTTTTCGCGGATGTCCCGACAACCATCGCGACTACCGATTAGGGTATAGGCGCCAGGCCGGAGGGAGACGGTTTTGTTGCTGAAGCGACCAAGCTCACCAACCGAAGACAGTACCACTTGCGTTTGCGCATCGCTGTGAATGGTGACTTCCACCGTGGTGCTGTAAGCAACCAGCAAGGCTTGCACCGCTTGCAGTTTGTTCGTTAACTTGGGGCCTTGCTGCTTAAGCTGCTTTGCCTCATCAACCACTCTCTGGCCGTCTTTGAGCAGTTTGTCCGAAGACAGTTTGTCTGGATTCGCCACAATGCGTTCCAGCACAGCAAAGGTTCGTTGCTGCTGTTCCGCTTGCTCTAGGCCCAAACGGGCAAAGGCGATGTTGTTGTCTATGGCGAGTGCCTTATTGTACTGCTCGATAGCCTGGCTCCAGTCTTCTTGGTTCGCTGCTTTGCTAGCGCGCTGCTGCAGCTGGGCAATTTTTCCGATCTCGGTTTCTTGACGGATTTGCTCTAGCCCACCCGCAGCAACACTATTGCCTGGATCAATGCTTAAGGCGGCGTTGAACGATTTCTTCGCTTGTTGATAGTTGCGAGATTCAAGCGCAGCAAAAGCCTTGGTTAGCTGCGCTTTTACGCTTAGCTCATCGCTCCCTGCGCTCACATCAGCCAGGCGCTGATCAAGCCCAGACGTCTCAGGATCCAATTTGAATATCTCTTCGTAGCTAGCGCGGGCACCGCTCCAATCTTGGGCCAGCTCCTGATTGCGAGCTTGACGTTCGAGGCGAATAACTTCAGGTAGCAGTAAGGCACGCTCTCGACCTTTTTGTGCTGCTTTGTTGTCACTGCTAATGGCGAGAGCCGCATCAAAGGCTTGTAGCGCATCATTGGGTTGGCGAGCGATAAGGGCTTGTGCGCCTTCAGCCAGTTTGCTTGTAACCAAGGCCTCACCGGTTTGGATAAGATTGGTTAGTTCTTCAGCGGCAGCGCTGTAAGTAGTGATTGCAGTCGCAAAATCTTCGGCTAAGAAGGCGGCGTCGCCTTGCGTGGCAAGATCTAGCGCCGCGTCGTAACTGTCTTGGCCCCATTCGCCTACGGACATGGACTCTTCTAGTTTTAGCTGCAGCTCAACAAAGGTTTTTAGATCCTGCTCGGCGCGGTTGCGGGCAAGCTGCTTTTGGCTGGCGGCAAAAGGTGCAAGCTTTGGGTCGCTCGATTGGCTTGAGGCAGCTACTGTTGCTGTGTTTGCAATGGGTTCTGCTGAGGTTGATGCCGTTGGTGGCGCGATCAATTTTGGCAGCCCCACAAGAGCGGCGATAACCAAGGCGATGCTAATGCCAACAATGGCTAGCATAAGGATTCTTGGGTTGTTGCTCGTGCCAGATCGTTTGGATTGCTGCTGATGGCTTAGATCAACCTCTATCGGTTGGATCTCAACGGGCGAGTTTTGATTTGGCGTGTTGGTCATTCGTTTAGCAATAAGGTATGGATGGTGTTGGGTTTACTAGTGAAGTGGTTGGTTTACCCTTGTTGTTATCCAGTTGAGATGCTTCCGGTTGAGCGTCGGGAAGAGCGTCTGCTTCCACCGGTGGTACCGGTAAATCTAGGTCTTCAAAATAGACTTGGCGCAGAATGCTTCGCAGTTGGGCGTACTGCTCATCCACCGTGCCTTGCAGGCGCAGCGTTTGATTTTCTAGCTCCAGGGTATGTGGGATGATTTCTGCTTCGGTTGCGGTCCCTAGCTCTTGGAGAATTTCTGCGTTAACAGCCGCTTCTTGACGTTTTGCAATAGCGCTCTTGAGTATCAGCGCGCCACTCATAACGGTAGTAACCCCGCTAGCATCAACGTAGGCATTATTGCTCTCGTAGATGGCGGCGATACCACCGATGATGGCAGCGGTGCCGCCGATAACTCTGGCACGGGCTTCGGCTTTGAGTTGGCGCAGGGCGATGGCTTCGTCATAAGTGGATTGTCGCCAGGTGTTATAAGGTTCGTACATATTTTGGTGAAAAGCAGCGAAGTACTCATCTAAGGTATCAATAAAGAGATACTCACGTTCTCGTACTTTGCGCACCCTGGCTAGCATCGGGTCATCTACCGCAGGCAAACGTTTAATTTGATAGGAGTTGTCCTCATTGCGCTCCAAGTGTGTGCCGAACGCATCCGGTGCAAAGCTTTGAGCAAAACGCATCTCGGCTATGTTACGTATCTCGATGATTTGTTCTTTGGTCAGCGTTTCTCGGTAGGCAAGTAAATCATTGGCTAAGTTTTTGTAGATCGCCTGGAATGGATCAATGTTGTCAGGCATATCTTTTTCGTAGGCATAACGACTGGCTAAGGTTTTATAAGTTTTGGTGAACCACAGGCGACCGCTGGCATCTTTGGCTTGTGCTTCAATCTCTAGGCTTTCACCATCGGACTGGACAATTTTGCCCGTGACCACCAAGTCCACGGCATCTGTCGCTCTTGGGATAACCCGCACCGCACCCCAATTACCGGTGCTTTGCAGCAAGTTTTTCGCAAAGTAGGCGATATAGTTGGCTTCGGCTCGCCGAATTTCTGGCTGGATCAACTGCTCAACGCGTTCGTCATAGTCTTCGGGAACGTTGGCTTCGAGCACCGCAACCCCAACATCCAGCAGTAACTCTTCGGGTTGATCGCCAATAAAACTATCGGGTGGTGTCATATCCACAACGCGCACCTCGGTTGTCACGCAGCCGGCGAGCATGGCGATGCAGATTGCTGCAACTAATTTTGCTGTCAGCATTGTAAGGTCCGCAGCAGCACTGGGACTCATCGAAGGCAGTCGTCGAATCACTTGCTTCCCTTATAACGGCGGTATTCGGCCCACAGCTTTTCTTTTAGCACAGGATCGGTTTCTTGTTGTGCTGACTCTCGAAGCTGGCGCGCAATAATGTCATCGTCACGGGCATCCGGGATATTCTGTTCTGCCGAGCCGCCGCTACCAGCAGTTGGCGCTGCAGGAGCGTTGCGTGTTCGACCACTACTGCTGGGTAGGCCATTGCCTGGGCTCGGGGTGTCTGCGCCACCACCTGAGCTGCCTGCACCACCACCTGAACTGCCTGCACCTGCATCACCCGCCGGTGTAGAGCTGCCGCCTCCGGTGCTGGCACGTTCGTTAGCGCGTTTTTTGATGACGTCTCTTTCGGCTAAAATTTCTCCGTCCATGTTACCCAAGGCCTCATCTAGGGCGCTGTCACCACCAGCTGAGGCACCGGCACTGCCAACGCCTTCATCTTCACTGTCGCCACTGCTACCACCTGGGCCACTAGGCACATCTTCGTTGCTAGTTTCCCAGCCGCCTTGCCCGGTTTTACCCGGGCCGGATCCACCGGGGAGCTCCCAGCTTTCGTTATCACCGCCAGCCCCTGAGCCTGAATCACCGCCCTGGGTGCCAGCTTGACCAGCTTGTCCACCTGTACCTGAGCCGCTACTGCCTGAGCCGCTAGTACCACCGCCAGCGCTTCCAGAGCCACCACTACCTGAACCGCTACCGCCGCCTGCCGGTGGGGATTCGTAACTGCTGGGTGCGCCACCGCCGGCACCACCAGCACCGCCTGTTTGGCTGCCACCCCCTGCAGAGCCGCCGCCCGCAGAACCACCTCCTGCGGAACCTCCACCAGCGCTGCCGCCGCCAGCGCTTCCGCCACCCGCGGCACCGCCTCCGGAAGATCCACCCGAAGACCCGCCAGAAGCGCCACCCCCAGAAGGGATGCTGGGGATATTTGAACCGGAGTTACCGCCAGGTGGGGTGATTGGGGCAACGCAGGCGGTAAGGGCGACTAACAATGCGACACACAGGACTGCAAGGCTCAATGGCCGTGTGGCGGAGATGAAGTTGGCATACATGGTCTAGGTAACCCTTTGGTTAAAGCGGCGCCAACAGGCTATCTGGTGAAAACTGAACCTCACCTGTATCACTAGGAAGCTGGCGCAGCGTTAGGTTGCGTTTTGATGGCCTCCGCTGGCGCCTGCGAAGCGGTTGGTTCAGAGCTAGAATCCGCTTGGGTTTCTGCTTCAGGACGCTTTGCTGGGTCCGGCTGTGAAGGGTAGTAGCTAAACTTGTGTGTATAGCTGTGCCCTTGGGTGGATACCGGAGCACCGCTGATAAAGGTTGGTCGGTAACGGGCGGATAGCATGCTTTTGCGCACACGATAATCCATCAATCCTTTTGGTGTTGAACTGACCGTTTCCAGGTTAGCAATAGAACCGCGCACGGTGATGGTGTAGTTAAGCTCAACAAAGCCCTCTTTACGTTCACCCCGGAAGCGAGGTTTGGGCGGGCGAGGATCTAGTGGGGCAGGGAAGTGCAGGAGTTGCGGCCGGCTAAAATCCAGTTTGGTATCTAAGGTGCCGATCTGTGCGTTGATAACCTCGGCTTGCGTGTAGTACTGCATGGCTATCCGGCTTCGCTCGAACAGCAGATACCAATCGCCGAGGTCAACTAGGGCGGCAACCAGTTTTTGTCGTGCGCTGGCTAATGCTTTAGGGTCGGTAACTGTTGGTGCAGGGCTTTCCTTGGTCTGCGCTGAATTGGTATTTGTATCCTCCACCGCAGTGGCTGAGACGATGGTGGGTTCTAGTTGTGCAAGGTTTGCTTGTTGGATGCGAACTATTCGCTTCAGTGCTTGCTCGCCTCGTGGGAAACGATTGAGCAAGATTGCCGAGTTGTTATCTGAGGTGGCGCTGTTTGCGGTAACGGTGCTGAGATCTGTTGCACTGTTGTTCAGGTAAGTGGGTGGGAATCTCTCCTGACGGTAGGTTTGCGCCAAACCGCGTAACGCGATAACCATCTCAGGATGCTGCTCTGTGTAGTTCGCTTCAACAATACGGATGGCGCGCATGTACAGACCGCGTGCGGCGATGACGTTATAGGTCTTGCCATACCATTTGGCTAGGTGATGAATGCCGGGTAGCAATTTGGGGGAGTAGCGGCCGTGAGTTTTTTGCAACACATCCCACGCATACTCTTCGCGATTGTTGGCTTGTTGCAGATCACCCGCAGAGCGGTAGACCTTGGCTTCGCGGTAAACACCTTCGACTTGCTCCGCAGAGTGCAGACCGCTGTTCACTCGCGTGAGGTGAATCGCACGACCGTAGGCATCTAACGCACCCGGAAAATTTTTTGCACCGTGTAGGGCATCGCCCAAGAGGGTTAAGGGTTTTATTAGGTCTGCATGATAACGGTGCCGTGCACTTTCAATTGAATCTATTTGCTGTTCGAGCTCGTTTATCGCGGGCTCATATTCGCCTAGTTCGATTTGCCGCTCCAAGCCGTCGTACTCGGTTGCGGGGTCCGTTGCAGACGTATGGTTTGCAGGCGCGCTGGCAGCCTCGGCATGGACCTTAGGGCCGTAGAGGCCTACGCCCAGGGTCATACTTAAGGTCAAACCTAAGGTCAATTTTAGGGGCGATCTTAGAGACATAGCGAGCGGCCAGCATCGAATGGCGATTTGGCGTCGGTTATTGTTATTTGGTCCGGCAGTATTGCTCATAAATTTGCTTGTGGCTCTGCTTTGGTTTTGGACAACAAAATGTCTGAAGTGTTCGAGTCTGTAAGGTGCAAAATCTTAAGTCAATCGGATAGCCCACTTGGCCCCAGATCTAGCCAGATGCTTACCCGATTCAGGCCTGAATCCTGGGTACGCGCCGGTCCGTAATCTCGGTCTAGGCGGGTGCTCAAGCTGACGGCTTCCGCTATTATGCCCCGCATCTTAAGTACCCAGGCGGCGATCAAGCGCTAACATGTTGAAGGATCAGGCAAATGAAGAGCTAGACGCCAAAGGTCTGCGTTGTCCTGAGCCGCTGATGTTGGCCCGCAACAAGATTCGCGCTATGGAAACAGCGCAAGTGCTCTATATAGAAGCGACAGACCCAACCACCGAGCGGGATTTGGTCAATTTTTGTCGTTTTATGGGGCATGAGATGCTTTTTCAACGCACTCAGAGTGACGGGTCAGAGCCGATTTTTGAGTTCTGGATAAAAAAAGGGTGAGCGATCCAGGCTTGAACCGGCCGTTAGACACCATTTGTCGATGCTATTTTGCTTATGGCTCGAATATGCGAGCGCAGCGAGTTGCCCAACGAGGGCTTGAGGTGGTCGATCTGTGCAGCGGCTGGGTCCCGAACATGGGCTTGAGGTTCAACAAGGCTGATGCTGCCCACCCGGGTAGTGGCCATGCCAATATCGTTTACGCGCCCGGAGAGCATGTGGAAGGGGTGCTCTACACATTGGCCGGTGCACAAGAAATTACCAAAATGGACCCCTTCGAAAAAGCCCCCTGGAATTATGGCCGAGATGCCTTGTGGGTGAACCTTGGTAGCCCGGGACAACACGCGGACGATGCTACCCCCAGGCAGTCGGCTTGGACCTATTTTGCGAATTCAGCGGTGCAGCGTGAGGGCCTAATGCCCAGCCGTGACTACCTTGACCACCTGCTGGCTGGTGCGGACTTGTTGAGCCCGCATTACCTTCAGCGATTGCGCAACCAGCCCACCCATCAGCCAGTTCCAGGGTAGGCTTGGTAGTGGCACCAACAGACGTCATGTTGGCGGAAGTGTTTAACCTTAGCTTTGGCGACACCTACAATGTTCGTTGCCTAGGGGGCTTTTCACAACCTGAGTATCTAACGGCGATGCAAACCCAAGGTCCTGCGCAACTGCGCTATACCCGGGACTACGCGGCTAGCGCGTTGCACGAAATAGCCCATTGGTGTGTTGCGGGTAAAGACCGTTTGGCCTTAAACGATTTTGGCTATGGCTATCTGCCACCCCCTAGAGACAAAGCCACCCAGCAGCGCTTTTTTGCCTTGGAATTTAAGGTGCAGGTGCTCGAAGCTTGGTTCGCCTCCGGTACCGGCGTGCGTTTTGTTGCAAGCGCTGACAATTTTGACTGCAGCGATGAGGCTCGAAATGCGTTTGCGCAGCAGATCACGACCGCCGTGCAGGCCTACACTCTGGCCGATGTTCCCCCACGTGCACAAGAATTCACCCGTGCCTTGGCGACCACCGGCTTAGGCGTTTGGCCAGGGGTCAACCCTCAGCCCGCTGATGCCAGTACTGTTGAACCCAGTACGAAAAACAATCCACTAGCTCGGCACGGGGCTCGGCATGCCTGAAATGGTTGATGTTGTCGTAGTTGGAGCCGGTGTCGTGGGCTTGGCTGTAGCTCGCCAGTTGGCCCAAGCGGGTCGAGAGGTATTGGTGCTAGAACGTCATCCTTCGTTTGGCGAGGAGACCAGTTCACGCAATTCTGAGGTGATTCACGCGGGGATCTACTATCCGAAAAATTCACTCAAAGCCTGGGCTTGCGTGCGTGGTAAAACCTTGCTTTACGACTATTGTGCAACGCATGGGGTTGACCATCACCGGTGCGGCAAATTGATTGTGGCTTGTGATGCTAACCAAGCCGATGTGCTGTTGTCTTATGAACAAGCCGCAATAGCCAACGGTGTGTCAGATTTGCAGCGTCTCGATCAGCGGGCGTGTTTGGCACTCGAGCCGCACGTGGCAGCGTACAGCGGCTTGTTATCACCCAGTACCGGCATTGTCGATTCACACGCTTTTATGCTGAGCCTGCTTGGAGAGTTAGAAGCCGCTGGTGGCTTAGCGGTGTTTCACACCGCGGTGACCGAGGTAACCTCGATTGGTGGGGCGCTGGAGCTGCGAGCAGGTGACATGAGTTTAAAAGCAAACTGGATCATCAACGCCGCCGGGTTAGAAGCGGTGGCGCTAGCGCGACAGCTAACACCGCTTGTACCTGCCGCTCACCTGGCGATTGGCCACTACTACAGTTATAGCGGGCCTGCACCGTTTTCACGCTTGGTCTATCCAGTAGCTGAGCCTGGTGGGCTTGGCGTTCACGTGACCCTTGATCTGAGTGGAGCGGTAAAGTTTGGGCCTGATGTGCGTTGGCTTGAACAGCTGGATTATGCCTTTGACGATTCCCAGCGTGAGTCGTTTATCTCGGCCATACAGCGCTATTTCCCAGCGCTCAACGCGGACCGATTGCAACCGGCCTACACCGGTATCCGTCCCAAGATTAGCGGTCCCGGTGAACCGAGCGCCGATTTTAGGATCGATGGTCCGGCAGAACATGGGGTAGCTGGGGTGGTAAACATGCTTGGTATTGAATCGCCAGGGCTCACGGCTTCTTTGGCTCTAGCTGAAAAGGTTGCTGAGTTGGTGGCCGTCTGATGCTACACCTGGGGCTCCTAATTAACCCTTTTGCTGGCCTTGGCGGGAGTGTTGCGCTTAAGGGTTCAGACGGTGTTGCTGACCAAGCGATGGCCTTGGGTGCCCAGGCGCGCGCGTTGCCCCGCAGCCGCAGAGCGCTAAAAGCCTTAGCAAGCATTGAGGGTAAAGTTCGCTGGAGCACCTGGGGGGGTGCGATGGGTGCGCATGCACTGGCCGGAATCGTGCAGCGATTTCGTATTCTTGGCAACGCGAAAGGTTTGAGTAGCGCTGCAACCACCGCTCAAGATACACAAACGGCCGCTGCTGCTCTGTTAGATGCCGGGGTAGACCTGCTGCTGGTGGCCGGTGGCGACGGCACCATACGTGATTTGCTGCCGGTGGTTGGTGAGCGTGTGCCAGTGTTAGGTATACCTTGCGGGGTTAAGATGCACTCAGGGGTGTTTGCAACCACTCCGGAGCAGGCTGGCGCCTTGCTGGTGCGTTTGGTTGAAGGGGGCTTGGTACGAGCGGCTAGAGCCGAAGTACGTGATCAAGACGAAACCCAGTTGCGCGAAGGCGCCGTGGCCACCCGTTTCTACGGTGAGTTGCTGGTTCCAGCCCTTGGCGGTTTTTTGCAGCAAACCAAAGAGGGTGGCAAAGAAAACGAAGCGCTTGCGGTTGCTGAAATTGTGGCTGAGTTGCAGGATCAATTGACCATACCAGCAATTTTGGGTCCGGGGAGCACTTGTGCTGCGGTTAAAGAGGCCTTGGGGATGACGCCCACGCTGCTTGGTTTTGATGTATGGGATGGCCAGCAGCAGGTGTTGGAAGACGCAACAGCTGGTCAGCTAGAAGATTGGGCAGCAACCCTCGAGCTTGTCCCAAGGTTAGTACTGAGTTTTACCCGCGGCCAAGGCTTTTTGGTGGGGCGGGGGAACCAACAACTGTCGCCGAAGCTAGTTCAGCAGCTTGTTCCGCAGCACCTCACGGTGGTGGCCACTCGGAGCAAGCTGCTCACCTTGGCAGGTCGGCCGTTGCTGATCGATACGAACGATGCTGCCCTAGACCAAGCCCTAAATGGTTTGATTCAAATTACCGTCGGCTATGACGATTACCTTTGGTATCAACTATCCGACTCCCTCGATCAACCTCAACAGCAGGCTCAGCAAGATGCGTGACTTTCAACCTTTGCTAGTCCAGGTCAGCGGGCGGCTCGATGCGGCTGGTAGTGACAACAGGGATGCGCGGCGTCTATTCCATGGCCGCGGCCAGTGTTTTGATGGATATCAAGATCTCACGGTCGACCGGTTTGGCGATCAGGTGCTAGTCAGCCAGTTTCGCAATACCGATGATGATCTGCAGCCGCTGTTTGGTGCGCTGCGTGAACTGCTGCCCCAGGCTCAAGGGCTAACCTTGCAGCGTCGCCAAGGCCGACGCACCAATTCAGAGGTGGTGTGGGGCGCAGTCCCCGAGCGCTTCGTTGCCAGTGAGGCCGGTTTGCAGTACTGGGTGGAGGTGCAGCGCAATCAAAATGTTGGATTGTTCCTAGATATGCAACCCACCAGGCAATGGCTGCGTGAGCAATGTGGCTTCCTTGATGCGCCAACCCTGTTGAACTTGTTTGCGTTTACCTGTGCTTTTTCAGTGGTTGCCATGGCCGCTGGTGCTGCAAAGGTGGTGAATAATGATATGTCGAAGCCCGCGTTGGAATGGGGCAAAGCAAATCATGCTCTGAATAAACAGGACCCACGCAGCGTCAACATGTTGGGTCACAACCTGTTTAAAAGTTGGTGGAAGCTGCGTCAGTTGGCGCCCTTTGATGTGATCATTATTGATCCGCCATCTAACCAAGAGGGTAGCTTTAACGCTGAGAAACAGTACGGGCAGATACTGAAACGTATCCCTGAACTTGCAAAGCCTGGTGCATGGATTGTGGCCTGCCTGAATTCACCGTTTTTAAACGCGGATTTTGTACCGCTGCAAATGTCACGCTGGTGCCCAGATTGTGAACTGGTGGAGCGTCTTCCTAACTCCCCTGATTTTCCGGATGTGTCTTTAGATAGCGCGCTGAAGGTCTTTTTGTTTCGTTATCGTGGCTGAGGCGGGAGCATCTGATCCATTAGGTTCAGCATAGCTTGACGCAAGCGGCTCGACGAACGCGCCTTAAGCTCTTGGCGGAGCAAGTGAATATTGCTGCTTCGCTCTTCGCGGACGCTGGTTGGCATATCCTCCAGGTCCATTGCCTCGGTGTGAATCGGACGAGCACACAATACGGCGAAGCTACGCCCAGTGAGCACCGCTTGATCAATCGCTTCAGTCTGGATCAGATCTCCAAAACGTAGATAACCTTCCTCAGCCAGCCATTGTAGGGTGCCGAGCGCAGCGAGGTAGCGCTTGCTGTGAACCCCATATTCGTCGGGTTCATCCGGGCCGCTGATATCTTCAACAAACAAGGTCGTTGGTGTAGGGAAGGTGCCAAATAAAAAGACCAGCGTCCGTGCGGCATCTTTGAAAAAATCATCAACGTTTAGGTCGCTCATAGTTTGCCTTGGGTTTGCCTTGGGTTTGCCTTGGGTTTGCCTTGGGACATATCAGTTATGGTTTGGCCTTGCATAGTTTGTGGACCGGCTACCCCGTTTGTTGATAGCTGCCTAAAAATTGTCCGATACTCTCAATACCACTACGCAATTGGTCGACCGGTGGTAAAAAGACGATGCGGAAGTGATCCGGTTGTGGCCAGCTAAAGCCGGTGCCTTGCACAACCAAAATGTGCTTAGCCTTCAGCAGGTCCAAAACGAACTGCTCGTCGTTGCCAACCTTAAAGCGCTTGGTATCAATTTTCGGGAACATATAGAGTGCACCTTGCGGTTTGGTGCAACTCACGCCTGGTATCTCGTTGAGCAACTCCCAAGCGAGCTGCCGCTGCTCGTATAAACGTCCGCCAGGTACAATTAGCTCGTTTATACTTTGGTAGCCACCCAGCGCGGTTTGCACGGCAAATTGACTGGGCACGTTGGAACACAGTCGCAGCGACGCCAAAATGTTTAAACCCTCGATGTAATCACGAGCCCGGTCTTTGGCGCCACAAACCACCATCCAGCCGGTTCTGAAGCCTGCTACCCGATAAGTCTTCGACAAGCCGTTGAAGGTAAGGGTTAACAGGTCTGGCGCAAGCGTAGCTAAGGGAATGTGCTCTGCTTCGTCGTACAAAATTTTGTCATAGATTTCGTCGGAAAATAAAATGAGATCATGCTCACGAGCCAAGGCGACAATACCTTCAAGCAATGCTTTGGAGTAGACGGCCCCAGTTGGATTGTTCGGGTTTATGACCACAATGCCTTTGGTGTTTGGCGTGATCTTAGAGCGGATATCGTCCAGGTCAGGAAACCAATCCGCACCCTCATCGCAAAGGTAGTGAACAGGCTTGCCGCCACACAAGTTCACGGCTGCACTCCACAGCGGGAAGTCGGGAGCGGGGATGAGTATCTCATCACCCACCTCCAGCAAACCTTGTAGTGACATCATGACAAGCTCTGACACGCCGTTGCCCATGTAGACGTCATCAACTTGGACATCCTTGATCTCTAGCTGCTGGCAGTACTGCATAACCGCCTTGCGAGCGGCAAATAGGCCCTTGGAATCACAGTAACCTTGGGCTTCCGGCAAGTTGCGAATAACGTCCTGAATAATCTCTTCCGGGGCATGCAGCCCGAAGGGTGTGGGGTTACCGATATTTAGCTTGAAGATGCTGTGTCCGTCCGCTTCAAGCTTTTGGGCGGCATCCAATACGGGCCCCCGTATGTCGTAGCAAACGTCTTCTAAGCGGCTGGATTTCCGGTATTGTTGCGGCATCATTAGGCTCAATATTGGTGATTTCTCGGTCGTGCCGGCGCGCTTTGATTACAAGCCCATTGCCAGCTAACGATTTTCGAGAGATATTAACTACTTAGGCCAACAAGTGGCCACTGTTTATGTTGCCCGATCGGTGCAAATGCGGTGCAAAAGCGCCAAGCTGTGGCGCATGTAGACCAATTTAACCCTAGCAAATACAGCGGAGAGTAAGCCTCATGGCCCAAGCAGACGACAACCAAGCAGCAGCGTCGCGACCTAAAGTTGAAAAATCAGCCGCCCAATGGCGAGAGGAGCTATCGCCTCAAGACTACCAAATTACCCGTGAGGCAGGCACGGAGCCGGCGTTTACCGGTATTTACTGGGATACCAAAACGGAAGGTATCTACAACTGTAAATGTTGCGACACCGCGCTATTTGATAGCACCACCAAGTACGACTCGGGTTCTGGTTGGCCGAGCTTCTATGCACCGATCGATGAATCCCGGGTGGTCACAAGAGAAGATGACAGCATGATGATGCGTCGTATTGAGGCATTGTGTGCAAACTGTGATGCCCATCTAGGTCATGTTTTTCCCGATGGTCCGGCCCCAACCGGGTTGCGCTTTTGCATGAACTCGGCGTCGCTGGATCTAAAGCCTGAGCAAGGCTAGCGCTCAGTGTCAAAGCGGAACATCACATCGATAGACAAACTAGGTAACTAGGGACAACTATGCATCCAGGAACCATCGCAGCGGCGACACCACAAAAGATTGCTTACGTTATGGCGGACTCGGGTTTGCAGGTGACTTATGCAGAGCTTGAGGCAACCTCAAACCAAGGAGCGCAGCTGTTTCGATCGCTGGGGCTCAAGCGCGGCGATCACATTGCTATCTTGCTGGAAAACCACCCGCGTTTTTTTCAGATATGTTGGGCGGCGCAACGCGCGGGAATTTACTACACAGCCATCAGTTGGCGGTTACAGCCTGAAGAGGTGGAATACATCGTGGGCAACTGCGAAGCGTCGGTTTTTATTACCTCGAAGGCCCGCGAGGCCGTTGTGGCCCCTTTGGTTGGTAATGTCGAGCTGGTGCGGCATTGGTTCATGCTTGATGGTGTTGCGCCAGGTTTCAGTGCTTGGGAAGATGCGATTGCAGCGCAGCCCGCAACCCCCATTGCAGATGAATCCGAAGGTATGTCCATGTTGTACTCTTCGGGTACCACCGGTTATCCCAAGGGCATTAAGAAGGCGCTTCCAGATGGTCCCTTCGGCGACGATAGCGTCAAAAATGCGTTTACCTCGCTCTATGGTATGGGCGCGGATTCCATATACCTCTCAACGGCACCTTTGTATCACGCTGCACCGCTCGGCTTTACCATGGGGTGCTTGCGAGGGGGCACCACGGTTGTGGTCATGGAGCACTTCGAAGCAGAGCGAGCGCTTGAGTACATTGAGTCCTACCAGGTAACCCATAGCCAGTGGGTGCCAACCATGTTTGTGCGCATGTTGAAGCTGCCAGAGGAAGTCCGAACGCGGTTTGATGTTTCTTCGTTGCAGTGTGCGATTCATGCCGCAGCCCCATGCCCTGTACCCATCAAAGAGCAAATGATCGATTGGTGGGGACCAGTGCTCTTTGAATACTATGCCGGTACCGAGGGCAACGGCTTTGTGCAGCTAAACTCGCACGAATGGTTGGAGCACAAAGGCTCCGTCGGTCGCCCGTTGAACTGTGAACTGCACATTTGTGACGATGCAGGCGAAGAGGTGCCCCAAGGCGAATCTGGTACTGTGTTCTTTGGCGGTGGCGGTGAGTTTGAGTACTACAAAGACCCAGGCAAGACCGAAAGCTCTCGGCATCCTAAAGGCTGGTCCACGTTAGGGGACCTGGGGTATTTGGATGCGGATGGCTATCTATACCTAACCGACCGCAAGCACTTCATGATTATCAGCGGTGGCGTCAACATCTACCCTCAAGAAGCAGAGAACGTCTTGATCACTCACGACGCTGTAGTCGACGTTGCGGTCTTTGGTATACCAAATGCGGACTTTGGCGAAGAGGTGAAAGCGGTGGTTCAGCCTCGCAGCATGGCGCAAGCAACGCCAGAGCTAGCGTTAACCTTGATGGATTTTTGCCGCGAGCATCTATCACACGTTAAATGTCCTAGAAGCATAGACTTTCGAGGCGAGTTACCCAGGCACCCAACGGGCAAGTTGTTTAAACGCTTGCTTAAAGATGAGTACTGGGAAGCCGCGGCAAAAGCGAAGTCCTAGCTAGCGCTTTTGACGCCTTAGCAAGTTGGCGGGGTTGTAGCTGTCCGTAAGTATCTTCGCCTCGGTATCCCAGTCTCGGTTGGTGCTTAGCTGCTCAGGGAAGCTTTGAATATCTACGTCGTACGGTTGCAATTGGGGCGCCAAGCGTTGGGCTTGCTGGCGCACTTGCTCAGACATTGGGTCCAGTCGCCGGCCCGGTGCGGCGATCATGACGCGGTTACCGGTTTCAGGTGAGGTGAAATTCAGCAGGGGACCGAACACCGATTCAAAGGTGACAGACTCGTGATGATACAGCTTGCTAATGGCGAAGGTGTTAGCGGCAACAATGCCGCCTGGTGCTAGCAAAGCGGCCGTTTCTTGGAAGTACTCTTGGGTCAGCAGGTGTTCAGGGATGTATTCTCCATTGAACGCATCCAGCAAAATGAGGTTGTACCGAGATTCGTCGGTTAGGCTTAGCTTTAAACGTTTGGTAAATACCCGAGCGTCAAGCGTGTGGGTCGTCACTTTATCCGTAGGTGAAAAGTTGAAGTGACTGCGTGCAACACTAACCACCGCTGGGTCGATCTCGACTACATCAATAGTTGAGTCTGGGTACATCTGGTTCAGTGCTAGCGGCAGGGTGCCGCCGCCTAAACCAACGATCAGTATTCGCTTTGGGTTTTCGTTAAACAACAAGGTTGCCAACATCATTCGGGTGTAGGCAAACACCATACGTTTTGGGTCCCGTCGATCGATGCAGGTTTGATTGCGTTGCTCTCGGCGCACACTAAATTTTAGGCACAGCAGTTTGTGCTCTTGGTTGACTAAGATGGTTTGGTAAAGGGAGCGCTCTTTGTGTATCACCTTTGCAATAGCGCTGGTGCTAACAAGGCAACAAACCAGGCTCACCATTAGCAACACAGGACCATTTCTCATTTGCACTAGGTAAACTCCGCGTTGGCTGTGGGGGTTAGCTCTATCGAGTCTATTGAGGTGCCGTTGCGACCCAGCGCCAGGGCGGTAACCCCCAAGAGTAGGAGAACTGCGGCTAGGGCCAGCAGGATTTGGTTCATCTCAAACCACAGCACCAAGTAAAATGAGGTGACCAAGGTACCTAGCGCGCTTCCCAGCGTTGACACAAAGTAGAGCCGGCCGGCAACGGCGCCCGCATTGGCTCTACTATCAACCAACAAGCGTACGCAATATGGCGAGATCATGCCTAAAATCACGGTGGGAATGAGAAACAACAACACGCAAGCGGTTAACGAGCCGTAACGTGGGTCGAGTATGTGTTCGAATATCCAGTTCATGGTTGGCTCGCTGATCAACATCAGCGGATAGAGCAGCACAGCCGCGGTACTGAAGATCAGGCCTAATCGAAAAATTGAGGTTGGTCTAAGGGTGAGGCGCCCGCCAATCAAGTAGCCGAATGACAGCGACAACATAAAGACGGTAATGATGCTGCCCCAAACGTAGATATCGCTGCCGAAATAGGGCGCTAGTAGGCGTCCGCCCAGTAATTCCAGCGACATAATGACAAAACCGCCGCAAAAAGCGAGCAGATAGACTAACCCTGCCATACCGCTGTAATCCTATTTTTTAACGACTTCTGCTGTGGGATGGCCGGCGTCTTTCCAGGCGCGATAACCACCCTCGATATGACATACGGGCTCAAGCCCCATGTCCTGCACGGTTTTAGTTGCTAGCGCCGAGCGCCAGCCGCTCTGGCAATAAAAGACAAAACGTTTGCCGGAACCAAAGACGTCTTTGTAGTAGGGGCTGGTTGGGTCGATCCAAAATTCCAGCATGCCGCGGGTGGCATTAAAAGCGTCGGGGATTTTTCCTTCGCGTTGCAACTCGCGAACATCGCGTATGTCCACAAATACCACGTTTTCGTCTCCATGTAAGGCCAATGCCTGCTCTGGTGTCAGGGTTTCTATGGCGGCATTTGCCTGCGCCATTAGATCCTTGTGGGTCGTCTTTAGCATTTGTGTACTCCTACTTAGTTTTTTGCCCATCGGGTTGGTTTGGATACCCAGTGTACTGTGCACTATTTCACAGAACGGAGTAAAAACGAACGTTTGCCTGGCACAAACTCAGCACAATGTTTGTGCCGTCAAGGTTATTGGAGGCCGTCTTGTGGATACTCCCTAACAAGCCGGAGAGAGCTAAAACGAGATTCATGAAACACGCTGCTAGCCCCTATAACGGGCAGTTTTCGATCATGCCAGATCCAATGCATCTGGCAATCCCGCGGATGGAGATAGTTGCTGAAATGGCGCTACGTGGAGAACACGAAGCGCTAAACGATGCTTGTCTTGCCGTTGCCATTGTCGCCGATGTGGTTTCCTGCGCATCAGCTAAAGCGCATACGCCTGGGCCAAAGAAAAGCTAGTTCTAAGCTCGGATATAGAGCTAGCTTGTGAGGGCTACCGGCCCTTCCAGTTGGGCGCGCGTTTTTCGGCAAATGCCTTTGGGCCTTCGATGTAGTCTTCACTTTTGCTCAGGGCCCTGACGCTGTCGTATTTTTCGGTCATAGAGTCTTCTAAAGACGCAAAGTCTAGGCTGCGATAAACCACGTCTTTGCTGGCCCGAATGGAGAGTGGAGCACACTGGCAAATTTGGTTTGCCCAGTCGGTTGCCACCGCCAATAGATCTTCAGGTTCAGTCACTTCGTTCACAAAGCCTAACTCTTTACCTTCTTCTGCAGAGACATGGCGGCCGGTCAATATCATACCTAGCGCGCGCTTTGAGCCAATTTGCCGTGGCAGACGATTTAGCCCACCAGCCAAAGCCGCTAATCCAACCTTAGGTTCTGGTAAAGCAAACTTGGCATTGCTGCTAGCAATGATGAGATCACAAGCCAGCGCAATCTCGAAACCACCGCCCATGGCAACCCCATTAACCGCCGCAATAACGGGCTTGGTGAGATCGAATCGTGAGGTTAAGCCACCAAAGCCCATGGGGACCGGGGGGCGGACATTCCCTTCTGCTTGAAAGCGCAGGTCGTTGCCCGCAGAGAAGCCTCGTCCGCGGCCGGTGATGATCGCCGCCCAGAGGTCATCATCTGCGGCAAAATCATCAAATACCTGACCAAGCTCAAGGTTGGCCGGCGGGTGCAGTGCATTGAGCCGCTCCGGTCGCTCCATGGTGACGGTCATAATATGGTTATTGGTTTCGACGCTGCAAAATTCTGGCATGAGGCTTCCCTATGGGTGGCTGGAATCAGCATTCTACCGAGGTTGTAACGCTTGATACAGGCTTGGCCATCGGTTACGCCTGTGCTGGACAGCAGACCCAGTTAGTTCGATCTTGGTGGGGCTGGCTGAGGATACGGCTAGAGGTGGCCGGTATCGTTGAAGAAGTTGAGATAAGGGCTTGGCCCAAGCACCAACTGGGTTCTTGAGCAGTTATGAAAGTGGTAATCAATCCATTGGGCAGGGTCTTTATGCAGAAGAACACCTAGGGCTACAGCCATCGCTGCGCCGTGGCTCACCACAATGACCTGCTCGTTGGCGTCGTGGTTAGCATCAATCTCAAGTAGGGCTTGCTCCATACGATCGGCTACTTCCTGCAAGGATTCCCCTTGCGGGGGGGCGTAGTTGAGATCTTTGGTTGCGCGGTTGACAAAATTATGTTCCTGCGCCAACTGTTTGAATGGCATGCCTTCCCATTCGCCAATGCCGTACTCCCGAAGCCCTTGATGAACAATGGGTTCAAGTGGGGTCAGGCTCTGGCTGATAAACCTAGCGGTGTTGTGGCAACGTTGTAGCGGGCTGGTGTAAATAGCAGCCGGTTGTGGATAGTCTTTGGCAAAGTGTCGTCCGGTACGTTTGGCTTGGCGCCGACCACGCCACAATAGCGGGCTGTCGGTGCTGCCGTGCCAGTGGCCACTGCGATTAGCAGCGATAACCCCATGGCGGACGAGTGTGATGGACTGAGCCAATTGAGAAAACCTGTGCGCAAAAACGCGACACGGTACAGCAAAATGGTGCCAAGGTCCCGAAGCATCTTGCGCCTGGAGTCGCTTTTGGTAAGCGACTAGCGCAGTTATTCACGGGTCCCGGCAAAGCGTTGGGCAACTAAGGTTGCGAGTAAATCACCTTCGACATTCACGGCTGTTCGAAAGGTATCCAATGGTCTTTCAATCAACAGCAACAAGCCAATGGCTTCCAGTGGAATGCCAACGGCGAGCAAAACGACTTGCATACCAGCCATGGAGCCAGACGGGATGCCGGGTGCGCCAATAGAGGCAACCATAGCAACAAAAAACACGACGAAGACGCCAGCAGGTCCGAGAGAGATACCAAAAAGGTAGGCCAGAAACACGGCCGCTATCCCTTCAAACAGCGCAGTACCATCCATGTTAATGGTTGCACCTAAGGGCAACACAAAGCTTGCGATGCTGCTATCCACGCCCATTTTTGAGGTGGCCGTTTGTAAACTCACCGGTAGGGTCGCCGCGCTTGAAGAGGTCGTGAGCGCAACCAAAGCAGGGCTTGCAACCGCCGTTAAAAATTTCAGCGGGCCAAACCGAGTCAGTAGCCCTGCCAGCAGCGGCAGTACCAGCAGGCCGTGAAGCGCCGTTGCGGCGAACACAACTAACATAAACAGAGCCAGTTGGCCGATAAGCGCGGTATCGATAGTGGCGCTCATGTTGAAGGCAATACCTAGCACACCGACGGGCACAAGCATGACGGCCCAGCCAGCGATGCGGTAAACCAAGTCTGTCGCGTGATGCACTAGCGTGATTAAGGGGCTGTTGGCTGGCAGGCTTGCTAAACCAGCAAGCCCGATAAGCAAGGCGTTGGCAACGATGGCTAAAATGTTTAGCTCGGCCAGTGCTGTCACCGGATTGGTTAGCGTGCGTTTTAACAAGCCGAGCAACACCTCGGCGATGCCGCTGGCTTGCGGATCTATCAACGTGGCGCCGGCAGCGGAGGTTGCCGTTACATTAGCCAAGCCACCGCTTTCGACAAGCGTGGGTGACCCGGTCCAGGGATGCCACAAAGTAACAACAAGCAGGCCAATAGTGATGGCAATGGCCGTTGTACCCAGGTAGTAGAGTAGGGTGATGACACCCAACCGCCGCATTTGCTTTGCTTGGCGCAAACGCAAGATGCCAGAGATCAACGAAAAGAAAATCAACGGCCCAACGATCAACTTCAACGCGCCCAAGAACAACAGGCGGGCGGCTTCCATAGCAACGCCCAGGCCTGGGACATCTGCCGCAAAGCTACCCAGCAACCAACCCGCAACGGCGGCAATGATCACCGCCATCGCCAAGCCTACTTGCATCCGTGTTGCTCCAGAACGGTTTGGAGAGCCGGTTGGTTAGCTAGGTCTGCGCAGCTGACGTCCTGAGAGCGGCTGCAGGGCCGTAATTGAAGCAAGAGAATCAAATTGGCGTTCCAGCCTAGAAGTAGGGCGCAGATGTTAGGTGGCTGGTGTGGTCTTGTCGAATTTCTGTAAGCTTGAGCTTTAGCGCATGGATCTTGTTAGGTGGGACGCAAAACACTGGTTTTAGGATTGCTCGTTTGCTTGGGAATGAATTCAGGGTGCATGGATTCGTCCCCCCAGCTTTTGCAAATCTCGGGAAGCACAATGGGAACCTATTATCGCGTGTTGGCTTATTGTGATCCCGAGCCTGCCCAGGCTGACGTTGAGCAGAAGCTCGAGCAGCAGCTTGCTACGCTGAATGCAACGTTTTCGAATTACGATGACAACTCGGAGCTAGCTCAATTCAACCGTGTGCCTGTTCAAACCTGGCAGGAGCTGTCGCCTGAACTGCTAGGGGTGCTGGATGCCGCGCAGCAGGTTTATACCCAAAGTGAGGGTGCCCTAGATGTCTCTATTGCTCCGCTAGTGGCTGCTTGGGGGTTTGGTCCCAACGCAAGCGACGCGCTGCCACCCGATGAGGCGCTGCTGACCGAGGTTCGCGCACGAGTCGGGCTGGAGTTCCTTGAGCTGAACCTGGGCACGGGCAAAGCGCGCAAGCAGCGAGGGGTGGAGCTCGACTTGTCAGCGCTGGCCAAGGGTTTTGCAGTGGATGCTCTTAGCGACAACTTAACCAGCCTTGGTTGTTCGAATCACCTTGTGGATATTGGCGGTGAAGTGCGCGCCTTAGGCGCCAAGCCTTCTGGTCAACAATGGCGAGTGGGCATCGAGATACCCAACGATGCTCAGCTAGGTGGCGTTGCACGAGCGCTGCCGTTGCGCAACCAAGGGGTAGCAACCTCAGGGGATTATCGAAATTTTGTGGCCCAAGATAAGGCTCGCTGGAGTCATACCATCGACCCGCGTACTGGTCGCCCGGTGTCTCATTTGCTGGCATCGGTGACCGTGGTGTTGCCGACAACGATGCTCGCGGATGCTTGGGCAACCGCATTTACGGTCATGGGCGCGGATGCCGCCCTGGCCTATGCCGAGCAGCAAGGCTGGCCTGTGTTAACCATAGAGCGGCGTACAGCCCTGACCCCAGAATCAACGGTTTCTGCACCACAGATTCAGCAAAGCTTAGATGAGCGCTTTGAGATACGCTATACTCGAGCAATGTCGACACTGCTATCACCGGTTCACGAGGGTCAACCATGACAACATTACTGCTCGCTTTTGGTCTTATGCTCACTGTGGTTGGCGCCATGGCGATTGGCGTATTGATGGGCCAGCGTCCAATAGCGGGCAGTTGTGGCGGGCTCGCTGCCTTAGGTATCGACGGTGAGTGTGAAATCTGCGGTGGCAATCCAAACGCCTGCGACAGTGTCAGTTCTGACGCCCAACAGGACATGTCAACCGATCAATTTGTGGACGCAACCAAAGCGGATTAGCCGTCCGGCCCCTCCGCATTTGTTGTGGTCCCTAACTTCTGTTGCTCTGGGTTCAACCAGCCCTAGATGCGCTCGCTAGCCGAGTTGTGACCTAGTTCCCGTATCGATTAGTTTGCCCTGCTTCCCAGCGGGCGGGCAGCCAGTGGTTGTCTATGCTTTAGATCACAGCCATAAGTTTAAGGTTTAGATCTGATGTCTAGCAGCCCGCAAGAATCGGCTTTACGAGTCGCTCCTTCTGGTGATGAAGCCACGCAAGCCGCGAGCGACCTTGTTCACCAAGAGCTGCGCGAAGGTCGCCTGGAGCTACCCTTACTGCCTGGCGTCGCCAGCCAGGTATTGACCAGCTCGTTGGATGAACGCAACGATGCTGAAGACTTGGCTTCTTTAATTCAACAAGATCAATCACTTGCATCGCATATCTTGAGAGTGGTTAACACTCCGGCCTACCGCGGGGCAACAGAAATTGTGGCGTTGCAGCAGGCTATTGCGCGTCTCGGTCTGGAACGCATCAGAGAAATTGCCTTAACGGCTTCACTCAAGGGGGCCTTGTTTCAGCCAGGACCCTTTGATGAGCTTATGCAGCAAGCTTGGCGCGATGCCTTGAGCACCGCGTTATGGGCAAAAGAAGTCGCGCGCAGCCTGCGCAAGAACGTGGAGACCGCGTACCTGTGTGGCTTGCTAAACAACGTGGGAGATCCGGTGGTGTTGCATCGGCTCGCGACGGTCTCTGAACCCCTTAGTGTCAGCCAGGCTGTGCAGGTGGTGGAACGTTGTGGCAACTCCGCTGGCGTTATGTTGACCCAAATGTGGCAGCTGCCGGGTCTTGTCACCAAATGTATTGCTCATGGCTCCAACTTTCTTCTGTCCCCGGATGAGCATGATGCGATTGCCATCATTGTGGCCGGCAAAGAGTTTGCCCATGCCATGAAGGGCGAAGAGATAGAGGTTGAGTCTGTGCTCAAGCGAGATGCAGTTCAGTTTCTGAATTTGTACCCAGAAGACATTGAGTCGTTGATTGAGATGCAGCCGCAGGTTCAAGAAACCTTAGATGCTATGAGTATTTGAAACAGGAGTTATCAGTGAAGCGTTATGACGTTTTTATCATCGGTTCAGGCCCAGCGGGGCAGAAAGCGGCGGTAGCTGCAGCGAAAGCAGGGCGCCGCGTTGCGGTTTGCGAGCAGATGCGGGAGATGGGTGGTGCCTGTGTTCACTTTGGCACTATACCAAGCAAAACGTTGCGCGAACGAGCGGTGCAGCGTACCCGAGGCATGAAAGAGCTCAAAGCGATGGGCGCTGGCTTCAACATGCCAAGCACCGGTGTTAGCCAATTGATTGGTGAGATGGGAGAAGTGCTACGCGCACACGATGAGTATATGACCGCTCAGTTGAAGCGCAATGGCATCGACATCATTCATGGTCGTGCCTCTTTCGTTGACGCGCACAGCATCGAAGTTCGTTACACCAACGGTCAGCTGGATACTTTTCAATCCGAGTTTATTGTGATTTCTACTGGCTCTAAACCTCGTGATGTTCCTGGGGTTCCGGTAGATCATGAAAATATTTACGACAGTGATTCGATTCTATCTTTAGCCTACCTGCCCCAAAGTATGATGGTGTTAGGTGGCGGGGTGATTGCTTGTGAATACGCTTCAATCTTTGCTCTGTTAGGTGTTGCCGTGACCTTGGTAGACCGCTACCCGAAGCCGCTAGGCTTTCTGGATGAGGATCTGGTGGCTAGATTTCTGCAAGGCTTTGAAAGCAATGGTGGTGTTTTCATCGGGAACACCGAGTTAGCTAGCGTTGAGTTTGATGGCATTAGTGGTGTGCGCACTGAGTTCGGTGACGGAACGGTCATTACCAGCGACAAGGTGCTCTGTGCCATGGGTCGGGTTTCCCAAGTAGCGGGCTTGAATGCGAGCGCTGCTGGCATTGAGCTGGACTCTAGGGATCTGGTTCCGGTGAACGAGTATGGGCAAACTTGCGTCGAACACATTTATGCAGCAGGTGATGTTATCGGCCCACCATCGCTGGCATCGGCTTCTATGGAGCAGGGGCGCCGCGCGGCCTGTCATTTTTTAGGTGACGATCCCGGTGTGGGTTGGTCGTTGACCCCTTCAGGAATCTACTCTGTACCTGAGTTGTCGAGCGTTGGATTAACCCAGGCGCAGGTGGAAAAAGAGTTTGGCCAGGCAGTGGTCGGTTATGCAGACTTCAAAGAAATTGCCCGCGGTTTGATCGCCGACAGCCCGGAAGGCATGTTGAAACTTATTGCCAGCCCGGATGGCGTGTTGCGCGGTGTGCATATCGCTGGGGTACAGGCGACAGAGTTGATCCACATCGGCCAGGCTGCGTTGGCGAGCGACGCTAAAGTGGCCAGCTTTGTGGAGAATATCTTTAACTTCCCAACCTACGCAGAAAGCTATCGAGTTGCTGCCTTAGGCTTGGTGGCACAGCTTGATCAGCTCAACAGTGCAAGTGCGGTTGCCTAGCCACGCGATTTAGCAACGTTGTTTAATGCTTCAGTCTAGGCGCGGCAAGGCTCTTAATCCTGTCGTTGATTGCCCGCCGCATCTTGGACCAAAACGTAGCGCCTTAGTCGGCGCAGGTCCGCATCCGAAATATACTGAAAGGTGCCCATAATACTGTTGCTAACAAACTTAGTGACCTGCAAGGTGCAGACGAGTGCTGGTAGCCCTGGTAATTGCACTAGTGTTTCAAGGAATGCTGGTTGCGCTAGTATGGAATCGCTAGGCAATACTTCAATCTCTAAAGCATCGAAGGACAAGCTAACGCGTCGCATCGGTGGGTCTTGAGTCCAGCTCGCCTGTTGTACCAGGTTAGTGGTGACAGCGCTTTGCAGGTGATCTACCTGGCGCTGTAACGTGCGCAGCGCATTTAGCGTCGCTCGATCGCTGATTTGCTCGCAATAGCCCTCAAACTCATTGGCTAAGGATTCCAGTCGATCTACTGCGATGGGGCCAGGAGCGGTAGGGGCATTGAGTTGTGCTTCCGCCTTTGTGCGCAATGCGCAGGGGATATGGCGAACGAGCCTTAGGGTCTGGCGTTGATTGTTACCTGACATATCCGAAGTGTAGTTCGAGATACGCGGTGCGCGAGGCCGTTAGCTGGTAGACTACGCGCCTTTGGCAAGGACCCTGCGCTGTTGCACTCATTGGTTAGTTACGTATTGGTTTTAGGGCCCCAACCTGTGGGGCTGTCAATCTCGTGAACCTTTCTCTGGCTTGGCAATTAGGTACTCGTTACGCGTTCTCTCGGGGCAGCAATCTAAGTTTGGTGGGCTGGATTGCTATTGGTGGTCTGGCGTTGAGCATTGCTATCTTGGTTATCGTTTTGTCGGTGGTCAACGGCTTCGAGCGAGAGCTACAAACCCGGTTGTTTGGGGTGCTGCCGCATTTGAGCATCTATGGGCGTTCGCCCATGCCGGCCATCGACGGCCAGCATCACTCCTTGGACGAGATCACCGGTGTCCAGGGAGTGGCGGAATTCGTTCAAGGCACAGCATTGGTTGCGGTGCCGCAAAGCGTGCGTGGGGTGCTGCTAACGGGAATCAACCCGGCAACCTACGGTCGCGTTTCGAGCCTCGGGGACTATGTCGCCACGGATGCACCAGAGCCCCTCGATAACCCGCTGGAGCAGCTCGAACCTGGGAAGTTTGGGGTCCTGCTGGGTGCTGGTGTGGCCCGGGAACTCAACGCCGCTATAGGTTCAAAAGTCACCCTAGTCTTGCCCCAAGCGAGCGTGTCTTTAGTTGGGGTGCTACCGCGGCAAAAGCGTGTCAACGTTGTCGGCATTGTACGAAGCCAGTCAGAGCTAGATAGTCGCGCGGCCTACTTACATATTGAAGACGCCCAGCGCCTGTTTCGGTTAGGACTAAATATTCACGGTTATCAACTGCAGTTAGCGGATTTGTTTTCCGCACCTCAAATTGGTGCCTCTGCACGCGCGGTGTTCGGCAACCAACCGGTGATAGTGCAAAGCTGGATGCGCACCCATGGGAACCTCCATCAAGCGATTATTATCCAAAAACAGACAATGTTTTTGTTGCTCGCCTTTTTGGTTGGAGTTGCGGCGTTCAACCTAGTTTCTAGTTTGTTGATGGTGGTTCATCAGCGCAGCGCCGATGTGGCTATCTTAAGAACGATGGGAGCCTCGACCGGCACCTTTGTTCTAACTTTTGCGTGGCTTGCGATTGCTCTGGGTGGTCTTGGCGTATTGGGTGGGATCGGTTTGGGGGTGTTGATCGCGCGATCCTTGCCTTTGGTGTTTGCGTGGGCGAGCGAGACTTTTTCTTTGCAACTGATGAACGAATATTTTGTCAATTATTTGCCCGTAGAAGTCCGCTCTGGGGATCTACTGGGCATTACGGCCATTGCCGCATTATTGATATTGGTAAGCGCGCTTTACCCAGCCTGGCGTGTTGCTAGAACTCGACCAGCTGAGGTGCTTGCACATGAATGACTCTCCAATCCAGCTGGATGCTGGCAAACCCGTCCTGCAGGCTTTAGCTATCGTCAAAAGTTACCAACAAGGGGCGGATGAACTGCAAATATTGGATCGTTGTGAGCTTGAGGTACGGGCAGGGGAACGGGTGGCCATTTTGGGTCGTTCAGGTTCCGGCAAAAGCACGCTGCTGCATCTGTTGGCCGGATTAGATGATGCAGACAGTGGCGATGTTATTGTTGCCGGGGACAACCTGAGCACGGCAAACGCGGCAGGGCGTGCTGCCATTAGGGCCCGCAGCATGGGTTTCGTTTACCAAGCGCATCACTTGTTACCAGAATTTAGCGCGTTAGAAAATGTAGCCATGCCGCTTCGCTTGCAGGGCGCCAATGGCACAAGCGCCGCAACTGCGGCGGCACAGATGTTAGATCAGGTCGGTTTGGCGGATCGGCTCAAGCATCAACCCAGCGCACTGTCCGGTGGTGAACGTCAGCGTGTGGCTGTGGCTCGAGCCCTAGTAGCCAAACCGGCAGTGGTGCTAGCGGACGAACCCACGGGCAATCTGGATGCTGATAACGCACAGTCGGTTTTCGATTTGATGTGCACTCTCAGTGAGGTTACAGGCACCGCTTTTGTTATTGTGACCCATGATGAAACCCTAGCTCAGCGACTGGACCGAGCACTGCTCTTAGAGCATGGGCGGCTTGGGCCTCTATGAGCCTTTCTACCCACATTGCATGGCGCTACTTGTTTGCCGGTCGCAAACGATTTGCGGCCTTTATCACCTGGATTTCTGTGGCGGGTCTAGCGCTTGGCGTGATAGTGCTAACCGTTGTGGTGAGCGTCATGAACGGGTTTGATCGAGAGCTACGCACGCGTTTGTTAGGGACTATCCCACACCTTTTGATTGAGGCGCCGGCGCAGGACAACCATTCGGTTTTGGCGCTGCAAGAACGCGAAGATGTCGCGCGCGCATTCAAATTTTTCAGCGGTTCCGGCATGGTCACCCAAAATGGAGCCGTGAACCCGGTGAATATCTACGCACTTGATGAAGCCGGTATTGCGGCCTTAACCGCACCAAACACATTGTTCCGGGGCAGCGGATTGGCGCGCCTGGCACCTGGGGTTGCCGAGCAAGGGCAAACACAGCAGCCAGCCAATGCGCTAGTGATGGGTGCGCCTCTTGCGCGACATCTTGGTTTGTATCCTGGGGATACTGTGGTTTTGGTGCTTTCAGAGCCCACCGCAACGGGGGTGAATCCAAAGCTGTTTCGATTCCAAATGGTAGGCACATTTGAGATTGGCGCTGAGCTCGACAGCAGCTTGGTGTTCACCAACCTTGCGCGATTTGCTGATGTCCAGTGGGCGCAATTTGGCAAGCTGGGGTGGCGCGTTGATTTGGTTAATCCGATGCAGGCCGGCGCTTTGGCTAACCAACTGGGTTCAAGTCAATCGGACTGGCAGCTCCAAAGCTGGAACCAAACCTACGGTGAGTTTTTCCGCGCAGTGGCGTTAGAGAAATCGATGATGTTTTTGGTGTTGCTGATGGTTGTGGCGGTAGCGTCGTTCAATATCGTGTCAGGTCAACTAATGGTGGTAACCGAAAAGCGCGGTGATATCGCGATCTTACGAACCATGGGCGCTGATGCGGGTCTGATTCGTCGGGTTTTTATTCTGCAGGGGGTGTTTATTGCCAGCATCGGGATAATCGGTGGACTGTTGCTGGGTGTGCTAGCGGCGCTAAACGTGGCGGAGATAGTACGCTGGTTGGGTTCGATCTCATCTTATCGGTTGCTGGAAGGTAGCTATTTTTCTGCGCTGCCCTCAGTGGTCAAACCGATGGATCTCTTGGTCATTGCCGGGATGGCTTGGTCGTTATGCGTGCTGGCGGCTTGGTTGCCGGCACGGCGTGCGGCGAATCTTAATCCTGTCCAAGCGTTGCACTTGAACTGACGCCTGTTAACCGCGGTTTTGTTTGGCCAGCAGGCGCCGCTCACGCCGTTCTCGCCACCTAGATATCACGTGTAGACGCCAGGAAACATGGACTAGTGCATAAGCGGTTAAACCGGTCACCCATCCACAGACTAAGGATCCAAACAGCAGCGGGTAAGCTAGCTCATCAAAGTTAGCCAGCAACCAGTCAAGGTCTAACTCAATGCTGCTCACCACCTCGCCCGAACCTAGTAACCACACACCCAATCGATAAGCAAAGTAGAACATGGGGGCAATGGTTACTGGATTGGTGACCCAGACCAGTGCAGCAGCGATGGGTAGGTTGCAGCGCAAGGTGACGGCCAATACTGCCGCCACCAACATTTGAAAGGGAATTGGCAAAAAGGCGCAAAATAGGCCTATAAAGGCGGCGCCGGCCACTGCTCGACGATGTAGATGCCAGATTTCAGGATCCTGTAGCCACTTTCGTACGGGCCGCAACGCCGGGTTCTCACGTAGTTTGCTGGGCGTTGGTAGGTATCGGCGAAGGAAGTCTTTAGGCATAAATCCATTATGCCTTTCCCGTGGTGCCTGGTATATGCGTATCCCGTTATTCGTTGCTGGGTTTGGCCTATTAGCCCCTTATTGGCTAGGTAATCTTTTTTTCGTTGTCCCGGTAGCGCTGTGCATTGCTGTGCTGTTGAGCTACTGGAAACCCTGGCGTTGCGGTTTGCTGTTGGTGCTAGCGTTTGCTTACAGCAGCTACCAAGTGCAGACACAAGTGCAGCAACAAATCAGGGGCTGCGCTGAGAAGCTGCAAGCTCGAGTAACGCTAGAGGTGCAAGAGGTACAACCCGCTGGCGAGATGTCGACAAGGCTAGTGGGTGTAGTGCGCACTGTGTTGTCAAAGCCAGAAGCACTTCAAGCAAAGTGCCAAGCAAAAGTTAAGCAGCGTTATCGTTTGACTTGGCGGTCCGCACCAACGCCCGCGGTTGGTTCGGTTTGGCAAATGGATCTAGTGCTTAGCGAACCTTGGGGCTACCAAAACCCTGGTGGGTTTGATTATGAGCGTTGGTTGTTGGGTGCCAATCTGGCGGCCACGGGATATGTGCGTTCCGGAAAATTGTTGAGCGCAGCCGCGCCAAGGCAAGGCTTAGATGCTTGGAGAGCAAAGCTTGCAGAAGAGCTTGCGGGTTACTCCCAAGCCGGAGTGCTTCAAGCGCTAGTGCTCGGAGACGTTGGCAAGCTAGATAACCAGGACTGGCATAGGCTACGCGCAAGCGGCACCGTTCATTTGTTTATCGTGTCTGGTCTGCATGTTGGGCTGGTGGCAAGCGCCAGCTTTTTTGTCGTGAGTTGGTGGTTTCGAGTCTTTCCCTGGTTGGTAGCCAGGGTTCCAGCACGTCGTTTAGCGGTGGTTGCTGCGCTGGTGCTGAGCGGTCTCTATGTTTTGCTTACCGGGGCTAAAGTGCCGGGCGTGCGGGCTTGGATAATGCTGAGCATGGCGCTGACCTGGGTGGGGTTCGGTCGGCGTGGAGATTTGTTGCTCGGTTTTTTGTGGGCGCTGGTGGTTATCTTGCTCTGTCTGCCTCGCTCTGGTTGGCAACTCGGGTTTTACCTCTCTTTTGGTGCCGTTGGTGTTTTGCTGTGGTTTTTTGAGCCGAGATATTCGGCGCCGAAAGTCGCTGAGGTGTCTTCAAGTTCGCCTTCCAGTGTATCTTGCCGTGTTTCTTGCAGTGTTTTTTGGCCGCGCAGTTTGCTCGCTTGGTTGATGGGGCAGTTGCGCTTGTTGCTCCGGGTTCAAATTGCCTTGCTGCTAGGTTTGGGGCCGCTTACGGTTGCCTTAGGCTTGGCCTCTCCCAGTCTAGGTTTCTTGGTCAATTTGGTCGCCGTTCCTTGGGTTTCTCTCGCTGTGGTGCCACTGGCATTGGTGGGTAGCTTGATAACGCTTATCTCTGCTTCTATTGGCCATATTTTGTTGGCTTGCGCCAACTCAGCATTGGTGCTGTTCCAGCATTTGCTGGAGGCTGCATCGACTGGGGGATTGTGGCAACCCCCGAGTATGACTTGGTGGGCGCATGGGTTGCATGGTGTCGTTGGCCTGCTTTGCCTCATGCCAATGGCGTGGCGTAGTCGTGTATTGGCCTCGCTAGCGTACGCGTCGATCTTGTTGAATTGGCAAACCCTGGTGCCTGATGGTGACTTTCGTATATTGGTCTTAGACGTTGGGCAAGGCAGCGCCATTTTGGTGAGTACGGCTCAGCATCATCTCTTGTTTGATGCAGGGCCCGCTTACGAGAGTGGGTTTAATGCAGCACAAGCACTGATTGAACCAACCTTAGGTGCTTTGGGGGTTAGGCATCTCGATGGCTTGGTGATCAGCCACGAAGATATAGATCACTCGGGAGGCGCGGATCCGCTGCGGGCGCATTGGCAGCCAAAATTGAATCTTCAGGGTGGCTTGTTAAAAAGCACAGAGCACTCGGTCAAACCTTGCGTGGCAGGGCAGCGCTGGGTTTGGGATCAGGTTGAATTTGAACTGTTGAGCCCGCCCTTACAAGCTGAGGCTCAAGCGGGTCTAACCAGTAACGATGCTTCCTGTGTTTTGCAAGTGACAGCTATGGCCGATCGCGCAGGTGCAGCGCAGCAAGCGCTGTTGCTCGGGGACATATCGCAACCAATCGAGCTGTCGTTGTTAGAAAGCTTAACGCCGGGCGCGACGTTTATGACGGCGCCCCATCATGGCAGCGCAACCTCGTCGAGTTACGCGCTGGTGCGTCGATTGCATCCGCAGTGGGTCGTTGCAAGCACGGCGCGGCATAGTCGCTATGGGCATCCACATCCCAAAGTTGTGCGTCGCTATTGTAGTGTCGGCGCGCGGCTGTTTGTTACTGGGGAGGCCGGTGCGGTTAGCTGGCGCTCTGATCAACCAAGCCATATTCGTTTGGCACGCATGGAGGGGCGGCCGTGGCGCCAAGGGCAAAGCCAAAAAGCCTTAGCTCGTTGCTGGTAACGCGTCCAAACGTTGGATTGTACGCTGCAGCAAACGCACCAGTTGGTCCTTTTCGGCATCACCCAGAAAGCTGCCAACCTCGAACTCTTGTTGTCGATTCTTGTCCTGATCATGGCAGCGCAAAGCAACGGATTTGCTTTGCCCCCGGCGTCGAGCGGGTTTAACGAAGAACCTTGCGAAGAAACGAGGTACGTTTACCTCTTCACGAGGCTGGCGTGAGCCAGTTTCGATGACAAGTCGGTCGCTGCTAAACCGCAGGACCTCTTGGCGGTGGGTTCGGCTGACGCAGTAGTGAAGGCAGGCTGTTAAGAAGCCGATCTCTAAGGTCGTAAATAGTAGAATTAGCCAATACCCCAGATAGAGCAAGACTAAGCCAACGCTAAGCGATACCAGCATTAAGCTGCCGATCAAGTACAGGTTGGCACGCCAAGTCCAAGAGCGGTTCGGTTGTAGCACAATGATGGCTGACGCATTTTCAGCATCGAAGGTACTTCGGATCATTCGCTAGAACCGCCAGTTCCGGTCGATTGCTGCTGCCACGCAGCCAACTGTTGCTCCACAACACGCCGGTCTTCGGCGTTGGCGAAGGTGAGATCGTCTAAGGTTCGAGCTTTATCGATCCAGCGAAAATTACGATATTCACTGTCCTTGGCAAGAGCAAGCTTGCTCGTGTTGGCTTGATATCGATAGAACACGCGTAGAGTTGCAGTAGCCGGTAGGCTTGGATTGTTGGTGTTGTGTATGTCGATCGGGCCAATGGCAATACAGTCGGGTATGCCGAGCCCCACTGTTAGCAGTTCGGACATTACCGATTGCCAAGTTTCTCCAACCTGCAGGTAGCAGCTGGGAAACACCCAGTGACCCCGTTCTTCGACCAGCAGGAGTTTCTGGTTGCGCTGCACCAAAGCGCTGAGGTGAACCTGGAAGTAGTCTTTGCCGACGGTTAGCTCAACGCGCTTGCGTTCGGCACTTTCCCATAAGAATTGGCTGGTTTGGTTTGCGAATTTCAGGCCTAGCCCACCGGCTTCTGCACGCATAACGACCATTTCAACGGTGGGGGTGGCCTGTGGCCCAATCTGGCTGGCGTTTAAAAGACGGATCTTTAGGCGAGACTGGGGTTTGACGCTATCAGCTCGAGCCTCCGCTGGTAAGGTTACAAATAGACCGCCCGCCGAGATGTTCTCCGCAGTGGTTTGGTGGGTACCCAAGATGGGGTGCTTGAGTTCGACCAATAGAGGAATACTGATTCGCGGGTATTCACGCTGATTATCTCGGGCGTCGCCTGACATAAAACCTCTAGAAGACTATAGATTGCTGCAAGTTATGTTGTTGTGAGCAGTTGAAAATGGCCGCTGTGGCCTCATTGTATCAGCAGATGACACAAAAGCGCCTATTGGAGGCCCGTTATGCGAATGGACAAATTTACCAACAAACTGCAGGGGTTACTGGCGGATGCGCAATCATTGGCGCTTGGTCGAGACCATACCAGCATTGAACCTTTTCACCTGCTGGCCGTCGTGGCGGACGACACGCGCTCGGCGCCGGCAAGGTTGTTGGCTCAGGCGGGTACCCGGATGGCTGAGCTACCGGTAGCCGTGGCTAAGCGGCTGGATAACCTGCCAGTGCTTAAGAATGCAACGGGTGAGATTGCGATCTCGCCAGATTTGACCCGAGTCCTAAACTTGGCGGATCGCCAAGCCCAGGTCGCAAATGACCAATTCATCGCTGTTGAGCAGGTGCTGCTGGCGATGTTTGAAGTGCCCGTTTGTGCGGAGCTCCTGCAGCAATGTGGCCTAAATCAGCAAGCCTTAGCGGAAGCTGTAGAGCAAACAAGGGGCGGAGATTCTGTGGACGATGCAAACGCCGAAGAGAATCGAGAGGCATTGACGAAATACACGGTTGACCTCACGGAGCGTGCTGAGCTGGGCAAGCTAGATCCAGTGATTGGCCGTGATGAGGAGATACGCCGGACTATCCAAGTCTTGCAGCGCCGTACGAAAAACAACCCAGTGCTCATCGGTGAGCCAGGCGTCGGTAAAACGGCCATTGTCGAAGGCTTAGCCCAGCGCATCTTGAACGGTGAGGTTCCGGAAGGACTGAAGAGCAAACGTGTGCTGTCGTTAGATATGGGCGCGCTGATTGCTGGCGCCAAGTTTCGCGGTGAGTTCGAAGAGCGTTTGAAGGCTGTGCTGAACGAGCTATCAAAGCAAGAGGGTAACGTGATCCTCTTTATTGATGAATTGCATACCATGGTAGGTGCTGGCAAAGCGGACGGCGCGATGGATGCCGGCAACATGCTGAAACCGGCCCTTGCGCGGGGTGAGCTGCACTGTGTTGGTGCCACCACTTTGGATGAGTACCGCCAATACATCGAGAAAGACGCCGCGTTAGAGCGCCGTTTCCAAAAAGTCCAAGTGGATGAGCCAAGCGTGGAAGATACGGTGGCCATCTTGCGTGGATTAAAAGAACGTTATGAGTTGCACCATGGTGTGGATATTACCGATCCAGCGTTGGTAGCTGCCGCTCGGTTGTCTCATCGCTATATTAGCGACCGGCAGTTGCCGGACAAGGCGATCGACCTGATGGACGAGGCGGCGAGTCGAATACGCATGGAGATGGACTCTAAACCGGAAGCTATGGATCGGCTAGAACGACGCTTGATTCAACTAAAAATTGAGCAAGAGGCGTTGAAGAACGAATCGGATGCCGCGAGCAAACGTAGGCTTGAAGATTTGCGAGGCACTATTGCCGAACTAGAAACAGAGTTTGGTGAGCTTGACGCTATTTGGTCTGCTGAGAAAGCGGAACTCAAAGGTGCACAACAGGTGAAAAGTGAACTGGACGATGCACGGGTTGAATTTGAGGCCGCGCGTCGCGCTGGAGACTTAGCACGGATGTCGGAGTTACAGTACGGTCGGATACCAGAGCTAGAGCAGCGACTGCAGCATGCGGCGGATGACGATTCTCGAGATGCCGAAGGCAAAACGGCTACGCATACTTTGTTACGTAATGCGGTCACCGCAGAAGAAATCTCTGAGGTGGTTGCAAAGTGGACGGGTATCCCCGTGGCTAAATTGATGGAGGGCGAGCGCGACAAGCTACTAGACTTGGAGCAAGCGTTGCAAACCCGCGTTGTGGGTCAATCCGAAGCGATCACAGCCGTGAGTGATGCGGTACGGCGTTCTAGGGCAGGGCTGTCAGATCCTAATCGCCCCAACGGCTCCTTCATGTTTTTAGGGCCAACGGGGGTTGGTAAAACCGAGCTATGCAAAGCGCTAGCGATAGAATTGTTCGATAGCGAAGAGGCTATGGTCCGCATCGACATGTCTGAGTTTATGGAGAAACATTCGGTCTCCCGGCTCATTGGTGCGCCTCCAGGTTACGTAGGTTACGAGCAGGGGGGGTACCTAACCGAGTTGGTACGACGCAAGCCTTACAGCCTGATACTGCTGGATGAAATTGAGAAGGCGCATACCGACGTGTTCAACATTTTGCTACAAGTGTTGGAAGATGGGCGGCTTACCGATGGCCATGGTCGCACCGTAGATTTTCGCAATACCGTTTTAGTCATGACCTCAAACTTGGGTTCTGAGGCGATTCAAAGCTTAAGTGCAGAAGGGAATCATGACGCGATTCGGCAAACGGTACTTGGGGTTGTGGCTCAGCATTTTCGCCCTGAGTTCATAAATCGCGTGGATGACACCGTTGTGTTTCATCCGCTGTCAAAGCCGCAGATTCAACAGATTGCCGGCTTGCAGGTCGCATTGCTGGCAAAGCGATTGCTGGAGCAAGAGATTGAGCTGGTGGTGGATGAACTGGCTTTGAACGCTTTGGTAGAGGAAGGGTATGACCCGGTGTATGGAGCGCGCCCGTTAAAGCGAGTGATTCAACGGCGGATCGAAAACCCGCTAGCACGAGGCATCTTGGCGGGTAGCTATGCCGACGCTAGGGTTGTGGAGGTGAGCTATGCGGCGGACGAATTCACTTTTGTTGCGCGGTAGTGTATATTCATACAGTACTTAGCGGATAAACAAGGAGCCAAGCGTGCAAACTGAAAGGCTACTTAACGAAGTGCCCTGCAAGCAAGCGAGTCTTTTTGCAGACCTGCCCTCGGATGGTTCATCGGATGATTCATCGGATGATCCATCTAAGGTTTCATCTAAGGTTTCAACGGGGCCTTTGCAGCGGTCTAGCCCAGATTCGCTCGATCACCTAGCCGCTGCGCAAAGGTTGGCAAAAAAGCTGCGCTATGGCCGTCGCAAACCCCGCACGAGCAAGCGTGCGGGTATCGCAATCTGCCAGCATCTTATCGCCTTGCTACATGAAGGTGGCAACTGAGAAGGTGGCAACCAAGCAAGTGGCTCTAGACGCCAGCATATGTCGCCAAGGATGAACGCTGAATTGCCACGGTAGAACTAACGATGGTTGGCAGAAGCGGTTGCGTGTTGCTGCCGAACGCAGCGACTCGTGGTGCAGTGTGCCTTTCCACATGTCGACTTTTGTTTCAATACTTTCGGTTATAACCCTTCCCGCAGCTCGGCGTTATCCAAAGCGCCATTAATCCATTCGATCCCTTTTCCTAGCCTGTTTTTTTGACTTAGGCCTAAAAACGAATGTGTGGCCTGTTTCACACTCGCAACGCCGGCGGGCAGCCTTGTTTAAGCTGCCAGCAAAGCCTGTGTCGGTTACTGCCAAGCAGAGCGCATAAGTGTGATATCTTCGCTGGCGAAGCTGGTCTTCGGTACCTAGAATTGCCGCTGAATGCTCAATGAAATGGATCTCATGATTAAGAAATGTTTATTCCCCGTAGCTGGCTACGGCACACGGTTCTTACCTGCTACTAAAGCAATGCCCAAAGAAATGCTGCCGATACTAGAAAAGCCTTTAGTTCAGTACGGTGTTGAAGAAGCTCACCAAGCCGGGATGCGTGATATCGGCTTCGTGACTGGGCGCGGTAAACGCGCAATTGAAGACCATTTCGACATTAGCTACGAGCTCGAGCATCAAATAGCGGGTACCGGCAAAGAAACGGCTTTGAGTGGTATTCGCAAGTTAATTGAAGAGTCTACTTTTTCCTACACGCGACAAATTGAGATGCGTGGCTTGGGTGATGCGATCTTGGCTGGCCGCACCATCATTGGTGATGAACCCTTTGGTGTTGTTTTAGCCGATGACCTTTGTTTTGCTGAGCCATTAGGCGTGCTTGCACAAATGGCCGAGTTGTTTAAGCAGTTCCGCTGCAGCATTGTGGCCATCGAAGAAGTCCCCGAAGATCAAGCCCACCAGTACGGTGTGATCGAAGGTGAAGCCCTGACGGATGAAATTTTTCGCGTCACGGATATGGTAGAAAAGCCACCCAAAGGCACCGCGCCAAGTAACTTGGCCATTATCGGTCGCTACATACTCACACCAGATATTTTTGAGCTGATCGAAGAAACACCGCCAGGCAAAAACGGCGAGGTTCAAATCACGGATGCGCTGCTCACCCAAGCAAAGCGTGGATGCGTGATTGCCTACAAATTCAAAGGTCAGCGTTTCGATTGTGGCAGCATCGGCGGTTTTGTGGATGCCACCAACTTCTGTTACAGCAAAATGCGCGACGCAGAGTAAAGGTGCGCACGAGCTATGCGAAATAGCGTGGTGGGTTAGTACATGGCATTTGATCTCGCTTTGGACAACCTGCGTCAGCGGCAGTGGCAAAAGCTACCCTTTGCTACACCGGTCCCTATTGCTGAGTTGCCAACACCCGCGTTGTTGGTTAATGAATCGCGACTCGACGCTAACATTCAAAAAATGGCTCGCTATCTTGGCGAACGTGAGGTGGGCTTTCGCCCCCATAGCAAAACCCATAAATGTCCGGTCATAGCGCACAAGCAAATGGCCGCTGGGGCTGTGGGTATCTGCACCGCCAAATTGTCTGAAGCCATTGTGATGGCGGGTGCTGGGCTCAACGATATTCTTATTACGTCGCCGTTGGCATCGATCAGCAAAGTTTCCGTGTTAGCCGAGCTCAGCTCAACTGTAAGCGGGCTATCCATTGTGGTGGACCAAATGGCGAACTTAGAGCTCATTGTTGAGGCGCTTCCGGCCCAAGGCAAGGTTGGTATTGTTGCTGATGTTGACGTCGCTATGGGTCGCACCGGCACCCGTAGCCTGGACACCATCTTGCAGATAGCCAAATTGGCTGATGCTCACCCGCAGCTGCACTTTGTAGGCATACAGCACTACGCGGGGCATGTGATGCACATTGAAGGCTTCGCAGAACGACAGGCAAAGTCTTTAGCTTTATGGGAACAAGTAGCTGAACACGTAGCGGCGCTGACTGCTAAAGGCTTTGCGCCCGAGGTTGTTAGTGGCGCTGGCACAGGCACCTACAACATCGATAGTGCCGTGGCTTGTGTAACCGATCTACAGGTTGGCAGCTACGTCTTTATGGACCAGGAATACCTGCAAATTGGCAGCGAACATAGCGCTTTGTTTGACGACTTTGAGGTGTCTCTTACCTTGGCTGCCACTGGTATAAGCCAGCCGATGGCGGAGCGCGCTTTTACTGTTGATGCCGGTTATAAAAGCCTTGCATCGGACACAGTGAATCCAGAACCGATCGATTTACCCGGAGCAAAATTCCGCTTCGGTGGTGACGAACACGGCATCGTGGTGTTGCCAAAGCCGGGAGGAGATACACCTCCTATTGAAGCAAACAATTTAGTTGGGCGGGTGCATCAATTTGTGACCCCTCACTGTGATCCCACCGTGAATCTTCACGACTATTATTATGTACACGACGGCGAGATGGTTTATGAGGCTTGGCCTATAACCGGTCGCGGATGTTCGTGGTAACTTAAAGGAGCGTTAAGTGTTAGAGATTGTTCAGTCCGGTGGTTGGCTTATGGTGCCAATACTCTTGTGCAGCATACTCGCCGCAGCGATTAGTGTTGAGCGCTTGTGGTCCTTACAGCAATCCAAAATTGCACCTAAAGATCTGCTAGCAGAGGTGTGGGGCTCGGTTAAGAAAAACGAAGGCGACTCTCAGAAAATGCGCGATTTGCGCGACGCAAGCCCCATGGGCCAAGTGTTTGCAGCGGGCATGAGCAACGCCAAACGTGGTCGCGAGATCATGAAAGAGGCCATGGAAGAGGCCTCGGCGAAAGTTAGCCATGACTTGGAGCGCTACCTAACAGGGCTCGGCATTATTGCTTCCATTGCGCCTCTGCTCGGCCTGCTGGGTACGGTTGTGGGTATGATCAAGGTCTTCTCCATTATGCTGTTGGAAGGGTCCGGTAACGCCAATGTGCTGGCCGGTGGTATCTCTCAAGCGCTAATAACAACCGCAGCCGGGCTCTCGGTTGCGATTCCAGCCCTGATCTTTCATCGCTTCTTCCTTCGCCGTGTGGACGAGTTAGTTGTCCATATGGAGCAGGAGGCCAGCAAATTGGTCAATATCATGCACGGTGATCAAGAGGATCCACGTCTGTGAAAGCACCCCGTCGTGAACGCCATGAGGTCAATGTTGAGCTGACACCCCTCATTGATGTGGTGTTCTTGTTATTGATATTTTTCATGGTCTCCAGCACCTTTATTCGCGAAACCCAGGTCAAGATTGACCTGCCAGAAGCCTCAGGTGAAGTCCGAGAGGTAGAAACGGATGTCGTCGAAATTACCGTAGATCGAGGCGGTGAGTACTCAGTTAATGGTAGAATTCTGGTCAACGCGGAGCTGGCAACACTTTTGAGAGCCCTGCGCGAACTTCAGACGAGCGGTGCTACAGTGAATCCAGAAAAACGAGTGATTATTACGGCTGATGCCAATGCTGCGCATCAGTCGGTCGTCCGTGCGATGGATGCGGCCGGCAAAGTGGGTCTGACCAGAATCAGTATCACCACGCAGCAATCGGAAGATGAAGGGTAGCGATTGGGCCACCTATCGCCGGCTTTTAAGTTATGTTCGGCCAGATTGGCCGATCTTCGTCCTTGCCGTTCTCGGGTTCTTCCTCGGTAGCGGCGCTGAAGCCTATTTTGTTAGCCTGTTTGGCAAGCTAATCGATCAGTGGAACAGCGCCGGTAGCGGCCAACTGCTCTACATCCCCATCTTTATGTTTGGCGCCGCCGTTGTCCGTGGCGCTGGTGAAATCTTAGGCGAGCTACTGCTCAGCCGAATCTCCTTCAGCGTGGTGCACAAGCTGCGCAAGCAACTGTTTGATCGGTTGCTGAATCTAAAAAGCTCTTTCTTTGATGCCTCTAGCCAGGGTCATATCGTCAGTCGAATCACCTTTAATGTTGCTCAGCTTCGCGATACGGGTACCGATGCGCTCAAATCTCTGATCTCTGATGGCGGTAAGGTCATCGTCTACTTTGGCTATATGTTCTTTTTGAGCTGGAAGCTGACTCTAATCTTCATTACATCAGCCCCATTGGTGGCCTTGGTAGTCATGTTTGCGTCCCGTCGCTTTAGGCGCATAAGCCGGCGTATTCAAAACAGCATGGGTGACGTCACCCATGTGGCTTCTGAGATGGTTTCCGGCTATCGGGTTGTCCGGTTGTTCGGCGGTGAAGATTACGAACGCAAGCGCTTCGACCAGGCCAACGAAAACAATCGTCAACAAAATTTGAAGATGGTGGCAACCAAGGTGGCTAGTACCCAGGTCATTCAAATTATGGTGGCAGGTGCTTTGGCCTTTTTGATTGCGGTCTTATTTCAGCCAGAGTTAGGCAGCCATTTGAGCACCGGTGAGGTTGTGACCTTTTTGGGGCTGGCGGGCATGTTGGCGCGACCCATTCGCAAACTCTCAGAGATTAATGCACGCCTGCAGCGCGGTTTGGCCGCTGCAGAAGACGTCTTTGCCCAGCTCGATGAGCCGAGCGAGGCGGATGCAGGCACTAAGGCGCTGAAGCGAGCTCAGGGCCGGATCGAGTTTAGCAATGTCAGCTTTAGCTATGACTCGCGTTCCGCAGAAGTTTTGAAAGATATCAATCTGACTGTTGAGCCTGGCCAAACCGTGGCAGTGGTCGGGCGTTCTGGTAGCGGCAAGTCTACTTTGGCCGCTTTGATCCCAAGATTTTACGAGACAACCTCGGGCGAAATCTTGCTAGATGGCGTGGCCATTAGCGACTATAAGCTTGCGGATTTGCGAGAGCAGATAGCGCTGGTCAACCAGCGAGTGATTTTGTTTAACGATACCTTGGCGCAAAACATCGCATACGGCTCGTTGGCTGGTGCGGATGAAGCAGCGGTGCAATCGGTGGTTGAGCGGGCCCACGCCGATGGATTTATCAAGCAACTGCCGGAAGGTCTGCAAACCTTGGTGGGCGATGATGGTGTTTTGCTATCCGGTGGCCAACGCCAGCGGATTGCTATTGCTCGAGCACTGCTAAAGGACGCGCCAATCCTCATATTGGATGAAGCAACCTCTGCCTTGGATACCGAGTCGGAACGACATATTCAGTCAGCGCTGGATGAAGCGATGCGTGGCCGAACCACCATTGTGATCGCTCATCGACTATCGACCATTGAGAACGCTGACCGAATTGTGGTTATGGACGAAGGCCGCATTGTCGAGACTGGCGACCATGAAAGCTTGTTGGCCGCAAATGGACCCTACCATCATCTTTACCACGCGCAATTTGAGGATGAACATAAGTCTGGCAACCGCGCCAATTCGAAACCTCGGCAAGCGTTGACACCAACCTTTCCTAGGGGCGGTCAGCGCGGTAAGTCCAACACATCAGCCAGCGGTTTTTGGTACCGCGAATCCCGTCGCAGCAAACTGCTTGCCCCAGCGGCTTGGGCCTTCTCTAAAGTAGCGGGTCGACGTCGCGATGCGTTTGCTAACGGAACCCGTGAAGTCTGGCGAGCGCCAGTACCCGTCATCGTGGTTGGTAACATTACGGTTGGCGGCACCGGCAAAACACCTTTTGTCATTTGGTTGGTGCGTTGGTTGCGGCAACAAGGGTTGCATGCGGGTATCGTTTCTAGAGGCTACGGCGGTAGTGCCAGTGAAGTGACGCGTGTTGCGCCCAATGCTGACCCAGCGGTGGTTGGTGATGAGCCGCCATTGTTGGCTCGCCGCACAGGTGCACCCGTGGTTATTGGCAAAGATCGGGTTGCCGCTGTGCAACACCTGCTGGATCGTTGGTCGGTTGATGTGGTCATCGCTGATGATGGCCTCCAGCACTATGCGTTGGGTCGAGATGTGGAGATTGTTCTAATCGATGGAACCCGTGGTCTTGGTAACGGCTTGCTGCTACCGGCGGGTCCACTTCGAGAGCCAGCAGAGCGTCTTCAAGAGGTCGATTGGGTGGTTGCCAACGGTTCGAACACCGGCCTCGTGGCGGATGAGGCGGTGATGCATGTCGTTCCACAGGCATTTGTGAAGGTCAGTGATAGTCGGGTTAGGCTGAGCGTTGCAGAGTTTATCGCTGCGCATCGTGATGTGCATGCGGTTGCCGCCATAGGCAATCCCGAACGCTTTGCGCAAACGTTGCGCAACTTAGGGTTGGTACCTCTTTTAAGATCTTACCCTGACCACCATATGTTTGATGGCTCGGAGTTAGCAAGAACCGACAACCATGTGTTTGTTTGCACCGAAAAAGACGCGGTCAAATTGGCGACTTTGGTCGATGTTCCAGCCGACCTTTGGTATCTAGAGATCGACGTGAACTTTAACGATGTAGCGCAGCAACAATTGCAAACCATTTTGGCAACGAAAAATCTGCTAAAGGCCTCGGCTTCGTCCGTTGCAACAGCCGCCAAAGATAGCTCCGAATCAGGAGATGACCCGGAATCGGCGGCCAAGGCCGAAGAGACACCTATCGCTTAGGAACATCAACCGATGTCTGAATTTCATGTAGTGATACCCGCGCGTTACCAGTCAAGCAGGCTGCCTGGCAAACCGTTGGCGTTGGTGGACGGCACCCCGATGATCGTTCGGGTGGCGGAGCAGGTGCGACGTTGCAATGCACAGAGCGTCACCATAGCGACCGATGATAGCCGCATTATGGACACAGTGCTCCAGGCAGGTTTTAAGGCGGTGATGACACGCGCTGATCATCAGTCAGGTTCGGACAGGTTGGTTGAGGTGGCGGACCAGCTTGGGTGGGCTGACGATGCGCTGCTAATCAATGTTCAAGGGGATGAACCGCTCATACCGCCATTGGTCATTGATCAGGTTGCTCAAGCTCTGCAGGACGGTTCTCGTTCAGTGGTGACTTTGTGTGAACCGATTGAAGAGGTTGCCACTCTGGTTGATCCAAATGCAGTGAAGGTTGTTTTTGACCAGCACCAACGCGCACTCTATTTTTCTCGAGCGCCAATCCCATTTGACCGCGAGCGCTTTGCAGATGACGTTGCGCCTAGTCGGTTGAGTTCCGGTGACTGGTGGCGTCATATTGGCATTTACGGCTATAGATTAGGTGCTTTACGTGATTTTGTTGCGGCCGAGCAATCGAGTTACGAGCGGTTGGAGTCGCTAGAGCAATTGCGGTTTCTGCAAGCAGGCGTTGCAGTGCACGTCTTCCCAGCTTGCGCTGCGGTGCCTGGTGGCGTCGATACCCCGGCAGACCTCGCCGCCGTTAATGCGCTACTGGCCAGTTGATGGCCGGTGATTGAAATGCAGCCGTCTAGCGGCGGTTTGGGACACGCAGCCGAGCTTCAGTATTATCCTGAATTTATTTCGCCATCGGCAACACTCAAGAAATGGTTGAGCACCGAGGTAGTTTGGCACGACGAAGAAATTAGGTTGTTTGGAAAACGGATCAATGTCCCTAGGCAAGTTGCATGGTTTGGTGATGCTGGCCTTAACTATCGTTACTCAGGGCATTCGCACTTGGCGCCGGGTTGGCCTCAAGCGTTGCTAGGGCTGCGGCAAGAAATTCAAGCAAGGCTCAAGATCCCTTTGAACTTTGTATTGCTTAACCGCTATCGAAATGGTGCCGACTATATGGGCTGGCATAAAGATGATGAACCCTCTTTGCT
>CALHVX010000029.1 GCA_938036875.1 uncultured Pseudomonadales bacterium | reverse complement strand
TGGGCGATTTAAGCTTGTTTGATTTTAACGCTTTGGTGGCGGATAAGGCTGGTACCAGCTCAACCATTGAGGTTCGCGAAGTCTTTGCCGACTAACTAGCCCAGATTCGCCTAGGTGTTCAGGCGGTATCGTTCTTCTGGGGTTTTGCAAAATCCGAAGCGCGAAATGAAATTTCGTTGCTGGCTAGAGACTCGGCCGACTCTAAAACCTCGGTAAGTGCCACTTCAAAGCTTTGTGCCAGACCGACCAAATTGCTTTGGTCGCCACCGCTGGCTAAGGCTAACTCCAGTGTCTTGGATGCTTCCTTTAGGCGCGGTGCACCAAAACTGCCCGCGACCCCGTGAAGATTGTGCGCGAGGCGCTCACCGTCTTCGTATTGGCCATCCTGCACGTAGCTGCGCATCTTGGTTCCAGCGTCACCGTAGTATTTGCCGAAGTCCCCCATCAGTTTCATCATTAGCTTTACGTTGCCATTGTGCCCTCGTATCGCGCCAGCAATATCAATGCCTGGCAGCCGTTGCAGTGCCAGGGTGTTGGCGTCAACTTCCTCCGAGCGCTCAGGGGCGGTCTCGAGTTCGTCGGTGGTCTCGTCTGACTGTGCTGCTAAGTCTGGGTCTGAAGCTCGGCGACTGAAAGTAGTGGCCTCTAATGGCGGCAACGTCTCTTCAAGCACAGCAACCAATAGGTTGAAGTCGATTGGTTTGGTGACGTAAGCATTGCAACCTACATCCAATGCGGTGGCTTTACGTTCCTGCAAGGCGTCTGCAGACACAGCGATGATAGGCAAAGAGATACCTTGCTCTCGGAGGATGCGAGTGGCTTCTAAACCGTCAAGCTCGGGCATATGAACGTCCATCAGCACCGCGTCGTAGTCACCTTCGGTAATCTTGGCAATGGCAATGCGCCCATTGTCGGCGATGTCCACTGTGGCGCCACGCTGGGTTAAGAACTCCAGAGCCAGCTGTTGGTTGATAGGGTTATCTTCTGCAACCAGCAGGCGTCTATGCTTAAGCGAATCCCGGTTGCCGCTGGGCTTGCGTTGACCGGCCACTTCCGCCAGCTCTTTTTCATCCGCTACACCCAAATTCACGGTGAAAGAAAAGCAGCTGCCTTCCCCAGGGCTTGAATCAACCTGAATTTCACCGCCCATTGCTTCAACCAGCTGCTTGCAGATGCTTAGCCCTAGGCCGGTGCCACCATAGCGGCGCGTGATGGAGTTTTCTGCCTGCTCGAAGCTGTTGAATAGCCGTTCCTGCTGCTCGTTGGTAATACCGATGCCCGTGTCTTCAATGGAGATCGTCAGCATTAGGCCTTTGGCTGTGCTATTGGTAACGCTGGCTTCCAAGCGAATGCCGCCTTGGGCGGTAAACTTGATAGCGTTACCGATCAGGTTAACTAGTATTTGTTGTAGTCGCAGCGCATCGCCAACCAACAAGCCATGTTGCGGAAAGCGAGGGTCGGTGTTTGTGTAGTCTTCTACTTCGAGCTTGAGTTGTTTCTTGAGCAGCTCGGTGCGAAACAGCCGCTGTACTTCTGCTAGTGTGTTCGCAAGCTTGAACGGCGCCTCTTCTAGAGTCAGCTTGCCGGCTTCGATCTTCGAAAAATCCAATACATCGCTGACCAAACCGAGTAGGTTTTGGGCGGCACTGCGAATGGAGCTAAGGTACTCGTGCTGCTTACGGTCTAGTTGGGTTTCCAAGGCAAGCTTAGAAAATCCGAGTATGGCATTCATTGGCGTACGTATTTCGTGGCTCATGTTGGCCAAAAACTCACTTTTGGCTTCCGTCGCTGCCTCAGCGATCTCACGCTGTTGATCCGACTGCTCACGCTCTTTGCGTTCGGAGATGTCGATGAGCGATCCATCGATAAATTGCCCTTCGCCCTGGTCTTCTTGCAATTGAGCCGTGAGCGACATCCAAAATACCCGGCCATCGCGTGCAACACCTTGTGCTTCGAAACCGCTGACCACCTTGCGTTCTTCTAGTGCAGACAGAAACTCACCGGCCAGCTCTTTGGATAAAAAGATTCGATCTAGCAGGTCACCGTATTCTTCCAGCATAGCCGGTTGGGCTTCGAAGCCCAGGATTTTTGCCAGGGTTGGGTTGGCCTGTACCAACGAGCCTTGTTGATTGAGTCGGAACAAGCCTTCGATAGCATTTTCGTACAACGCTTGGTATTCATCTCGAGCGGAGTGCAAGTCGGCGTACAGCCGCGCATTTTCAATGGAGATTGCTGCTTGAGAGGTGAGGAGGGTTAACACCTCGATGCGCTGCTCGGTAAACATGCCGGAGAGCCATTTGTGCTCAACGTACAATATCCCGGTTAGCTCGCCACGGTGCAGGATTGGCAAGCAGAGGACGGATAAGGGTTGCTGACCAACGACATAAGGGTCTTGCGTAAAAACATCTTCTGCGGTTGCATCATTAAGCACCAGGGTTTCTTGGGTTCGCGCCACAAATTGCACCACGCTGACGGGTACGGCAGTGGTTGCGCCAAGCGGTTCCGCCGGACTGATGCGACGCGTTGCCTCGCCATCCACAGCGGCCACGGCTTCCACCAAAAGTTGATTGTGATCGTTGCTGAGCAGCATGACGGCCCGCTGTGCGCCCGCATGCTCCAATGCTAGACGCAGCAGTTTGGTTAGCACTTGATCCAGTACAATTTCGCCAGAGATCGTTTGGGCCGCGCGTAGCACTGTGGTGGTATCCAGCGTGCGAGCGGACAGCTCCGTACTCTCGGTGCTGTAGCTTGAAAAGCCATAGTCGCGCACGGTTAGGTCAACCAAGTCGCTCATGCTCAGAGATTTGCTATTGCTGCGATTAGTGACATCCGCCAATAGCTCTTCGAAATTGCGCTCCAGCTGGTTCGATTTAGCCGTGCTGCCCCAGCGTAGGTAGGCTTGATGGGCGTTGTGCATAAACATCTTGGCAAAATCTTGGCGGTTGCTTGTCAAGCAAGCCATGGCGCCAAGCTCATAGGCTAGGGCTTCATCATTGGCCAAACCTTGATTTTTTGCTTGCTCCGCTGCTTGTTCGTAAAGCTCTAAGGCATGAGTTTGCTGTCCACCCTGCCAAGCTTGAGCTGCTTGGAGCAAACTTAGTTTGGGCTGTGCAAAAGCGGCTCCGCGATCGCTCCACTGCTGGAGCTTTTTGATTTGCTGTTTTACTAGGGTTGCTTTGGATTCATCGTTAACGTGCAGCAACCCGCAGATGAGTGCAAAGGTGACTTGTAAGGGCGAGCCAGTAAGGTCGTCAACGTATTCTTGAGCCAGTTCCAGCACGCTGTGTGCGCCTTGGATATCTTGGAACATAAAGGCGTAGTACAACCGCATAACGTACACGTAGCCATGCGCTACGCGATCCGCAGCGTTATTGATTGGCGGTGCGTTGTCGTCTTCGCTTTCTGAAATTTGGCCGGTTAAGCTCTTCACCATCTGGTGGACGAAATGAGCAATGTTGACACCGGTGACGTGATGGTAAGCCGACACGGTGCTGAGGTGTTTGGCCAGCTCTCGTGATAACGAGCCGAGCTCCATACCACGCAGTAATCCATTGGTTGCAAAAAAAGCGCAGGCCGTGGCAGCGAATTCATAGTCCTGAACCTGCATGCTAGCGTCAACGTTGCTCGCCAATGCTTTGAGCGTTTGATCAATGGGCTTGGACCAAGGGTCCACCAAACCGTTTAGTACCGTGGTGGTGCGTATGGAGAATGCATCGTTTGGTTGTTGGTTGGCGATTAAGCGCGCGTTGTTCGCGGCGATAAGCACCTGGCTAGAGAACCCACGCTTTAGTTGTGCCATTGCCTTGTTTGCATAGATCAGGGCGACTTCAGGAGAATAAGCGCGGTGCCGCTGAGCCAGCAGCAAACCATCGCGAATGTAGGGTAACGACGGCTCGCCAAGATGAAAGTTGATGTGTAGCAAATAGCAAAGCAGGCGTAGCTGTTGTTGGGTTTTGGGCTCGTTGAGCGTTGCCAGCGGCGCTTTTAAGCGCGTATTGGGTATTGTCCAGCCCGCCAACTTAGGCTTGCTCAGCAAGGTGCCTATACTACTTGGTTTGTAATCCAGTTCCGCCAAGGCAGACAGGGTCAGTGTCTGTGCTTGGTTGAGCTCGTTGCGCACAATGGCGGCCCGTAGCTGGACCTCCTGCATGGAGCTGCTGGCTTGGCTGCTGTGTTCAACCACACGGGTCAGCTGCTCGAAGTCACCACACAAAAATGCCGCTTCTGCGGCACATTGACACAGCTCCAAGTAGACGGGCTCGTGGCTCGGCTGTTGGCTGAAAAATAAAGACAGCCCACTGCGTGCGTACTTGTAGGCTTTTTGAAAGGTTGCCCGTTGCAAAGATTCGCGTCCGGCCAGCAAGTTGTAATGTGCGATGTCTAGGCGGCGGTTCGGGGCAAGGTCGCATAAGTCGGCCCCAGCGTTGAAGTGGTCAGCGATGTTGATGATGTTGCTGCCTTCGCGGTGCTTGTGAGCGACCAGGTACTCGCCGATAGCAAAATGCAGTTCGCTCTTTTTGTCTTCATCTATTTCGGCGTAGATTTGTGACGCTATCCGAGGGTGCGAAAATCGATATTGCTTGCTGGATAAACCTAGTAAGCCAAGCGCTATAGCCGTGCGTAGGTGGCGGGCTAGATCTGCTTCTTCTCGATTTAGGGTGCCGGCTAAAATATCTAAGCCAAACTCTAGACCGATGCAGCTGCCAAATTGTAGTAACTCTTGGGTTTCTGCGGTTAAGCTAACCAGCTGGCTTTGAATGCGCTCGTTAGAGTTGTTGCTAAAGTAGTGCCCACGCACGATATCGAGATCCCAGCTCCACACTCCGGCTTGGGAGTTGTAAGAAATCGCGTCGTTGTGGTGTAGCTCAAAAAGAAGTTCAAGCAATGGTGCCGGCAGACCGTCCGTTTTTTCCCATAACTCAGAGGCTAACTCACGAACCCTAGCTTCGCTTTGCGACAGCATATCGGCCAACATGATTCGTACATCACTTCGCGCCAGGGGTTGGAGTTCAATCTGGTGGTGTTTGGTCGCAAATTTTGGGGCATCGAACACGGTTGGGTTGGGTTTGTCCGAACCGGTGATCAGCAGGATGTTGCGCTGTTCAACCATCATCTCAAGGATATCTTGATAGATACTTCTGGCTAGGCTGTCTACTTCGCCAATGATTAAGCACAGCGGCATGGGGGATATGGCGCCCAATAGTTGCCGCACTGCATCCCGCTCGTTGCCAACGCTGATGGTGTGGTCTTGATTTGCTGTGTTGTCGCCGGGCGCCAGCATGTTGCTGAGCTCAGGAATCCACGGCAGCAGCAGCTTCAGTGGGGTGCTTGGAATGCGGTTTAAGCGCTCGATTAGCTGGGCTGCAGATTTGCCTTCTAAAGATAATATTTGTCGCACCAGCGGGCGCAGCAAATCCAAGATTAGTTGGTTGGTGTCTTTGGCGACGTTGTCAGTAAATCGTAGGTGGCCGGCGCTGGTCTGAGCCACTAACAGCCCAGCTTCTGCGGCCTGTCGAGAGGTTGTCTCGGTAAAGGTACTTTTGCCAACCCCCGAAGCGCCGGTGAGCTCAGCAAAGAGCACCTCACCTTTGGTGACGCGGTCGAACAGCGATTTTAAGGTGGCAAGCTCTTGCTCCCGACCGTAAATGCGTTTTGGTAGCGCCAGTTGGCCAGGCGTGTCGGTCTGTGCAATGCGAAAGGGCACAATGTTCGCAAGGTCTTGACCTTCCAGCAGGTCATCGCTGACGCTCATGGCGCTTTGGTAACGATCTTCCGGTTGCTTAGCGAGCAACTTAAGCACCACATCGGACAGCCAGCTTGGCACGCGGGAGGAAACTTCGTGCAGAGGCTTTGGCTGGCTTGCAATATGTGCGTGGATTAACTCCAGCGGGTCCGTGTTGATGAAAGGGGGCGCGCCAGAAAATAGCTCGTAAAAGGTTGCACCCAACGCATAGAGGTCGGTTCGGTAGTCGACCACCCGGTTCACTCGGCCCGTTTGCTCTGGTGATAAGTAGTTGAGTGTTCCCGCGAGCTGGTTGACCACTTCGCCGCTGGCCGGTTGGTTATGTGCTGAGAAGGTGGCGAGGCCAAAATCGATGATTCGAATGTTTAAGTCGGCATCGATAAGAAGGTTAGCTGGGTTTATATCCCGGTGAACCACGCCCTCATCGTGGATCGATTGCAAGGCACGAGCTATGTTCGCCGCCACCTGCATAAGTACCGGCAACTCTTGGCTTGGGCCAGAGCTAATGAAGTCGCGGAGGGTTTCTGCGTCGGTCCATTCGAAGTAGAGCTTGTGGGCGCGGTCGTCGTACTCTAAAGCCCTGCTGATGTGGGGGCTGGTTAAGGACTGGTTCACCACAAATTCGTGTTGATAACGTGCAATGGCATGAGGCGTTTGAACCCCAGCCTTCAATGCTTTGCAGATCACGGGCGTATCACCCAGGGTGGTTCGAGTTACCCTGGTGTTGACACTTTCATATAGGACTTTTGACGCAGGTTCGCTAGCCAAGCCAACCCCCGGCATGTTTGCGTAGAAAAAACGTGAATGGAAAGAAGTAGCCTACGCTACTTCTGGGGTGAATAAATACCCGGTTCCATGGATGGTGGCAATGATCTTTGCGTTGGCAGCGCGTTCACCTAGCTTCTTGCGTAGTTGGCCAACTAACACGTCGATGTATCGGTCATCCGGAAACCATTCGCGGTTGCGAATTCGGTTCATGAGTTGATCGCGGTTCATGACTTCGCCGGCTTTCTCCATAAATGCTAGCAACAACTGGTATTCACCAGCGGATAGCTGCGCATCGATACCTTCAGGAGAGGTCAGCTCGCGTTTGTTGAGATCTAAAGTCCAGCCGTCAAAGGTGCGGATGTGGCTCTTGCGACGTTGATTTTGCTGCGTTTGTACGCGGCGTATCAGGTTGCGTGAGCGACTGAGCAACTCGCGAGGATCAAAGGGTTTGGTGACGTAGTCGTCAGCGCCACTTTCCAGGCCCAGGATGCGATCAATCTGCTCCTGCTTGCTGGTAACCAAGATCACACCCAAATCAGATTGAGTGCGAATCTCGCGGGTGAGGGTTAAACCGTCTTTGCCTGGCAGCTTGATATCTAGTAGTACCAAGATGATGTCGTGCTCGGACAGCAGCTGTAGGGCACGTTCGCCTGTATCCGCTGATGAGACTCGAAAGCCTTCTTCTTCAAAATACGAAACGAGTTGTTCGCGTGTAATCGGCTCGTCTTCGACGACAAGTATGTGGTCTTGTTCTGCCATAACTCCAAATTCCTGTTGGCGAAATCCCTTTACTGCGGGCAGTCGAGATACTGGTAAGGCGGTAGTAACGCACCGCGCAATGCTAAATTCAAGCACCTTGAGTGTCTAGTTGTAGGGGTTGGGACGCGTATCACGTAGAATTGGGTACTATGATACAAATCCCTTGGCAAGAACTCTCTTCCGACGCGCTTGAAGGTCTGATCGATGCCTTTGTTCTGCGTGAAGGCACAGACTACGGTGAAGCTGCTGAGCACTCACCGTCCTTGGCCAGCAAACGCTTGGCCGTTCAACAACAGTTGGACACGGGTGTTGCCGTCATTGTTTACCATCCCGATATTGAAAGTGTTGATATACGTCTCGCTAGCGAACTTGTTGATCTCTAGCTAAGGTTTCATTCCCTGTCAGCTTGCTGGCGCGAACCCATGACTAGAACGTCAAATATCTGGCAAATTTGACCTAGATCACGGCATAGCACCCGGCTTGTCTAGATCATATCCCCAAGATTTGAGCACCGTTAATGATAACGGTTGATGGATAGCTGGGCCGATTTTCGGTCTTGCCAGGGATTGCTATGGATAAGCGGCAAAGGTTAGGTAGTTGCGGGATGCTGAGCGTGATGTTGCTCAGTGCGGTCCTATGCCTAGCTGTTGCGCCCGCACCAGCTTCTGCGGCGGGTACCAGTGCAGGCCAAGCCGTAACTAACCAAGCCGAGCTGCGCTTTCGTCTGACCGGCGCCAGCGCGGATGGCTTGCTCCAAGCAAGCGTTGATACCTTGGTAGACGAACTGCTGGACGTGGTGGTGGTTAGCGACGATTCCGGTCCGGTCCCTGTTGGCTCACCGTCACAACAAGCGGTTTTGCAATACAGCGTCACCAATACCGGTAACGGCAATGAAGTGTTTCGTTTGGTTGCCAACCCCTCAGTGGTCGGTGATGAGTTTGATGTCACCAATCCCTCCCTGTTTTTTGAAACCAATGGTTTGCCCGGTTTGCAAACCGGTGCGGGTGGGGATACGCCTTACACCCTAGGTTCGAACGATCCGCTGCTTGCCGCCGATGCAAGCTTGGTGGTCTACGCCCAAGTTGATGTGCCCAGCGGTCTAAACGCTGCTGACATAGGTTTGCTTGAGTTGCGAGCCGTTGCAAGCACCGTCATTAGCAATGCTGGTACCGATGATCCTGACGCACCCGCTTTTCCACCGGTAGCAACAGCCTATGCAGGGGCTGGTGATGCGCTTAGTGGGCCGCCGGTTAACGCCGTTGTTGGTACTACCCACGACAGCAACAATTTATTGCTGCGTGCTGCAGGTGCGGTGCAAGTTAGCGATGAAGTTCTATCGCTAACCAAAGCGGCGGTCGCTATCTCTGACCCCAGCGGTGGAACCACTTTAGTACCGGGCAGCCTTGTGACTTACGAGTTGGCAGTGACGGTTAGCACCGGCGCAACCGCTAGCGATATCACCATTACTGACCCTGTCCCAACAGACCTTATTTATCAGCCTGGCAGCTTGAGCGTATCAACGCTCCCTGCGGGGCAAGAAATTGATGACGATTTTGAACCGGCTGGTGTGGATAGCACCGGCTTTGATGAAACAACCGGCACCGTGCGTGCCGTTTTGGGAGAAGTGATTGGGGATGGTTCTACCATCACCATTCGCTTCCAAGCCGCTGTCCGTTGAACTGTGTTAACTGCACAGCGCAATTGGATAGCACTACTAAGGAGAACCAAATGACGCATTTGAACAAGGATACTCGAGCGCGTTGGCACGGGGCAGTGAACTTCGTGTTGGGCATTTTTCTGACTGCTGCAGCCACCTCGGCCGCAGCACAAGTTGAAGTGGCCAATTCGGTTGCCAAGGTTGAAACCTATGTTGATCAACAAGGGGTGGCGCAGCGCCGCTTGGTAGACGCAGACAGCGTCGTGCCAGGTGATGAATTGCGTTACACCATCTCGTTTACCAACGCAGGTGAGGGTCAAGTCGATGCAGGAAGCATCGTCATAACAAACCCGGTACCGGACAGCACCGAATACATCGATGGCACAGCATTTGGATCTGGAACAGAAATTTTGTTCTCAGCTGACCAAGGCGTGACTTTCGATCTTGGCGAAAATCTCAAAGTTGTAAAGCAGGGGGCTGAAGCTGTGGCTTCGGCTCGGGAATACACCACGATCCAGTGGCAATTTCTTTCTGCTCTAGAGCCTGGGGAAACCGGCCAAGTATCTTTCAACGTTAAGTTGAAATAACGGGGGAAACTTTAATAGTTTCAAAGGGAAATATTGATGCAGTCTTACTTTAAACTTTCTCGCAATCTTTCGAATAAGAAAGCGACTCTACCGGCGTTAGTTTGCTTAGCGTTGGGTACGTTGCTGGCGGGTTCTGTGCATGCGGCAGGTACTGATGTATCTACGCCAGTGCAAAACTCGGTGACGTTAAGTTACCAAGTCAACAGCGTAAACCAGACAGCTAGTACCTCGGTCACCTTTAATGTTGACCGCAAGTTGGTGCTAGATGTAACCACAACAGACACCGATTGGGTGCCCGTGGTGCCGTCACAAGACGTGACCACCGCTGGTGCAGCGTTGCCTGCTCTGAACTTTACTGTAACCAACAGTAGTAACGATGCAACCAACGTTGTACTTGGTTTGATTGACCAGGACGGTAATGCGGTCACCGGTTTTTCTGCTCCAGGTAGCGCTTTCGCCAGTACGCCAGGGGCGGTTGTTGTTGCTATCGATGATGGTGGCAATACCGGATCACCGGTTTCTGACGGTGTATACACCCAAGGTGTCGATACGGTGCTAACCGCTGGTCCTAACGGCGTCTACTCATTGGGTAATCTTCCCATTGATGGCACCGCAAACGTGTTGGTCGCTATCTCGGTTGATGGCGCTGAAGCAAACGATGTGTATCGATCTTACACCTTGGTTGCTGGCGTGGCCGATGCTGGTGGTGCACCTTTCACTCCATCGAGTTTGGATGACAGCGGCAATATCGCTCCGGGTTCTGGCGCTACGCCAACCGAGGTGGCGAACGGCTTAACAACGGTTGAAACCGTTTGGGCTGATGCTGGCGCTCCTGCCGCTAACGCTGACGACGAGCAATTTGACTTTTTCAGTGCTGCTAGCGGTCTAGGTGTGGTTGATGGTGCTGCGGATGGGCAAAGCTCTGATGCATCGGGTTTTACTACCCGTGTTGCTCTATCTCTCGCCAAGAATGCGGTGGTCTTGTATGACCCCATCACCGGTAATCGGTTTAACACGGACCGAGTAACGGTTGATGCAGAACCAAAGGCGATTCCTGGTGCGGTCATCATGTACGTGATTGGTGTAGCGAACGAGTCTGCAACGCTTGCGGCGAATGCGGTAACGCTAAACGATGTCTTGCCAACGGAAGTGACAGCGGGTGACCAAGCGAACCCTGCTACAGCCATTGTTATTCCGAATGGCGTTACCTTCGCAGTGGGTGGTCAAACGCCAAACTTTAATCTAAGTTCGGTTACCGACTTGGATGTTGTTTCGCACTTAGAATGCAGCACTCCGACCACAGTGCCTGCCTACACCGGCGCACCTATAACGGGTGTTGGTGGTGATCTAGGAGACTGTGCTGCGGGAGCGCTCGCTTACATTGTGTACTTCGTAACCCTGGATTAGGGCCGGATACCAGTTAAGCGAATGATGCAGTTAGTAAGACGAACAGTAGGACCCAACCGGGCAGTGCGTAAGCGCTGCCCGGTAGTTTCGTTTCTAGCGCCTGCATTGTTGGGTTGTGCGTTGCAACGGTTTATGCAACAAAGCAGTTTACTGCTTGCTCTGTTCGTTGTTGCGCTTTTAGGCGTAGCACCGACGGTGCACGCGATTCCTGCCAACACACCTATTGTGAACACCGCTAATGCAAGCTATAGCGTAGGCAGCACCGATTTCTCAATCGATGCTAGCACCACTGTAGTAACAGATGCGGGGTCTGGTAACAGTGCCCCCTCTGGCATCAGTTTGAACCCAGGTTCGGTGGATGAAAATAGTAGTTCAACCCTCATTGGTACCTTGCTTGCGGTCGATTCTGACCCGGCGGATACCCATACTTTTGCGTTAGCAGCGAGTGCAGACCCGCGCTTTATTGTGGTGGGCAGCGACTTAACCTTGGTTGCTGGTACTAGCTTTAACTTTGAAGAAGAGACCCAGGTAACTTTGCCCATAGAGGTGACCGATAACAACGGTGCCACCTCAACCTTGAATTATGTATTGACGATTAATAACGTCAATGAAACACCAACAGACATTGAGTTCACCAATACCACCGTGCCACATAGCACAGCTGGCGCCTCAATTGCTTTGATGACGTCCATCGATCCGGACAACCCGGATACGCATACTTACAGTGTTAGCGATCCTAGGTTTGTAGCGGTCGGCAACGAGCTCCGGCTGGCGCCGGGTGTCATTTTTGCAGATGGCGAAAGTGCTGTTGTGCAAGTGACCACCACGGATGCGGGTGGCCTGACCCATACCGAAAGCCTTACCGTTACCACCGTCCCGCCCACCGGCGGTACTGGAGATACAGTAAGCGTTGAATTTTTGCAGCACGCACCAACGCTACCGGCGGCTGAACCGGTTGATGTGGGTCAAGCGCAGTGCGTAGTCCCTAGTGGGACCAGCTCTGTGGCGCAACCCACCAGTCCTTTTGGTGTTTCGGTCCCCGTTCCAGGTACTACCAGCTTGGCGCCAGCAGATCTTTATGTCGCTGGTGAGAGTGCTTTCTTGCGAGTGGTAGATGCCGCGGCCAACTTGGACCTGCTTGCGGTAGATCGAGTGCAAGTTGAGGTTTCAACGCCCAGCGGAGACCTTGAAACGCTAGAGCTATTAGAAACTGGTGTGAACACCGGCAGTTTTGTGGGGTATTTACCGCTCCGTCGTAACCCCATTAGCATCAACAGCTGTGAGCTCGACGTTGGTGTCAATGAGCAGCTGGAGGTGCGTTATGTGAACGCAGCCAATGCGGCTAACGTCGCCTCGGCTGAAGCCTTGGTTGATCCGCTGGGTGTGCTGTTTGATAGCGCCAGTGGACGCTTGATTGATGGTGCTACCGTGCAGTTGCTGAATGCAGATACCGGTGAGCCTGCTGCGGTGTTTGGTGATGATGGGGTTCAGCCATATCCCAGTACCTTAATCAGCGGTGGCAGTACTGTTGATGCCGGCGGCAATGTTTACGATTTTGCTGCTGGCGCTTATCGTTTTCCTTTTGTTGCGCCAGGCAACTATCGGTTGGTGATCACGCCACCGAATCGATTTACCTTCCCAAGCGCCGTCGTAGACGCCACCTTACAGGTATTACCTGGTGGACCTTACGCGCTAGGACCGGGCTCGCGAGGTAACCCGTTTGCGGTACCAGTAGGTCCAGCCGTTCGTGTTGATGTACCTTTAGACCTGCAGCCGGTTACACCATCACCCGGTGAGGTTGAGTGGTTGTTGTTGGCGCCTGGCGATCCAAATTCTAGTGCTGAAACGCTAAATTCTACCGCCTGCTTTGATGGCCAAAACTTTACGCCAAGCCCTGCTGCGCAAAGCTTGAGTCAAGGCACCTTAAACACGCCGTTGACTGTGCAGCTTCGTGCCGCTTCTCGCTTCCGCCGCGGCGAGGTAATGCTGCTGCGGGTTACGGATCTAGATCAAGATTTGGACCCCTTTGCCCCGGATACCCTGGTTGTTGATGTGACGCCGGTGGCGGTTGCGGGTGGTTCTACCGAGCTTGAGCGTTTAGAGCTGACAGAAACGGGCGCCAGCACCGGAATTTTTGTTGGCTACCTAAACACCTCTACCGAAGCCAATGCGAGCCCCAACGATTGCCGTCTTCAGGTTCCAGCGGGTACCCAAGTGCGGGTTGATTATGTCGATCCGGCGCAACCGTCGGATAGCTCGAGCGCGCTGGCATTGTTAGATCCGGGTTTCACCCTGTTTTCTAGCATTAACGGAGCGCCCGTTGATGGGATCAGCGTTACCCTCATTGACCAGAGCACGGGATTGCCGGCAACGGGTTCGGTGTTCGCCAGCGACGGTGTCACGGCGTTTCCCGCAACCCTAGTGTCAGGGGCTTCAGCGACAGATTCCAATGGGGTTTCTTATAGTTTTGCGCCGGGCAGCTTTTTGTTCCCAGTGATTGCACCGGGTGAATACCGCTTAGAGGTTGCTGGCACCGATGCTTATGCGTTCCCCTCAACCCTGTCTGATGCTGAGCTAAATGCTTTGCTAACCGGTCCTTATGTACTAGAAGCCGGCTCGCGTGGCGCCAGCTTTGTGGTTAACGGGTTTGATGCGATTGGTTTTGATGTACCGCTCGACCCAACTAGCGGCGCGCTGGTGGTGACCAAGCTTGCGAGCACGGAAAGTGCAGCGGTTGGTGATTTTGTCCAATACCTGATTACCGTTGATAACGCGCCAACAGCCGGTCCCACAGGGGTGCTAGCACTGCGTGATGCATTACCCTACGGTTTCCGCTATCAAGCTGGATCGCTGCGCCTAAATGATGCGCCGGTGACGCAAGAAACGGATGTGCTCACAGTAGCCGCTGACGGTGCGCAACTGGAGATTGCACTAGCGGCTTTGGCGCCAGGTGAATCCCACGAGTTGCGTTATGTAACCGAGGTCAGCCCAGCAACGCCACTTGGTAACGCGCGTAACACCGCAAGCTTGCTTGGTACGGGCTTAGGCGATGTAAACACCGCCGTAGCAGATGTACAAATTCATGATGACCTGCAACAAAGCAAAGCCATCATAATGGGGCGCGTGCTGGATGGTGCATGTGTCGACGAAGACGATGAACCTAAAGCGACAAAAGGTTTAGCGAACGCTCGGGTTTGGCTGGAAGATGGCACCTACGTTATTACCGACAAAGAAGGTAAGTTTCACTTCGAAGGCATCATGCCCGGCAGCCACGTTTTGCAGTTGGATGCTAGCAGCCTGCCCCAAGAGTACGAGCTGCTTTCTTGCGAGGAAGATTCACGACGCACGGGCACAGCATACGCGAGTTTTGTTGATGTTCAGGCTGGCACCATTTGGCGCGAGAACTTTTACGTGGCCAAACGCACACCCGATGCGCTGCAACTTCAATCTCGGCTGCGTGCACGAGCTGACGCTGGCTACATTACCTATCGCTATGAGCTGGTAGGTAACGCTAAGGGCATCACGGATGCCAAGACCACCTTTATGCTGGACGCTGGGATGCGTTATGTTCCGGGCAGCGCTAAGCTAAATGGTCAAGTCGTTGCGGACCCAAGCGGTGCTGCAATTGGCGCTTTAACCTTTTTGCTTCCAGACTCGGATGTTTTGTTAAAGCCACAAGCCAAAGGTGAGCAGGTCTCAGAATTGGCTTATCAGGTTAGTTTCGATGTGGGGGTAATAGATACAACGGGTGCCCTAGAAGTTAAGGCGCTAACAGCACTCAAAGTACTAGGCGAGAAGCAGCGAACGCCTCTGCTGACCAGTCGGTTGCGCGTGGATTGGCCGGACTCATTAGTTGATGTCACCATTGCAAAGCTTGGCGTGGCCAAAGGACCAAAGCCGCGGACTAGCGTTGCTCCGTTAGCAAGCAGCGGGCGCAGCAGTAGCGCCGAGCAACGGACCTCTCGATCAGCCAACAAAGCAGCCGACACCTCTGTCGACGGCACCGTAGAGCAAACCTTAGGGGCGCGCAGCGGTGCCTTTGAGCCGGGCAGCGATGGTATTCACACCGACACCGGCTACGCCTATATGGAGGTTAGTGGTGCGCAACCCAAAGAGGCTGCACCCGCCTATGTGCTGCCAGAAATTGTGGGTCAGCCAGCCCCTGAGTTTGATCTGGCCTGGTTGCGACAACAGCCGGCCAAATTTGCGATGGCTTGGCCGCCAACAGATCACAACCCGCGTATGCCGTCCATTGCAGTGGCTGTTGTACATCCCCAGGGGCAGCGCCCAGCCTTGGTTGTGGATGGCGTATTGGTCAACCCCATTAGCTATGAGGGCACAGTAGTTGATGCGGAGCGTTCGCTTGCGGTATCTCATTGGCGCAACGTTAGTATCTCCGAAGCGACCTCTACGCTGACCGCCTCTTTACCATCGGATGCCTCAGCGGCAAGCGGTGCTGCACCAGTGGATCGCAGCTCGACACCTGAATCTGTGCCCGCACTTTCCCGCGAGGTGACTTTTGGTAGTGCGCCGGTACGCGCAGAGTTTCTACCTGAGCTGTCATATCTGGTGGCAGACGGTATTACGCCGCCCATGGTTGCTGTGCGCTTGTTCGACCGAACTGGGCGTCCAGCACGGCCGGGTCTGACCGGCGAGTACGCGCTGGAAGGCAACTTCGCGGCGCTGAACGAAGCACGGTTGCTGGGTTTGCTCGAAAATGCCGGGCAAGCTGGGGTGCAGCGTTATCGGGTACGCAACAACGGTATTGCCTATATTCAACTAGAGCCGACCAGCGAAACCGGTGAGCTCACACTGCGCTTTGAGTTTGATGAGCATCGTCGTGACTCGTTGCGCGCACGTATTGTGCCTGGCCAGCGCGATTGGATACTGGTGGGTTTGGCCGAAGGCACCTTCTCTAGCAATAGCAGTGATGCAGACGATGTCCTTCTACCCAATGCTGACTTGGCGGATAACGCGTTAACCGATGGTCGAATCGCGTTCTATGCCAAAGGTATGGTCAAAGGGGAGTGGTTGCTAACGGCCGCTTATGACACAGACAAAGAGGTGCAGGGACAGATTCGTCAGCAGATTGACCCGAACCGGTTCTATACCTTGTACGGTGACGGTACCGAGCAACGTTACGATGCGCAGAGCCAGCGTAAGCTGTACCTCAAGCTAGAGCGTCGTCAGTTTGCCGGTTTGTTTGGCGACTTTGATACCGGCTTTGACCGAACGGAGTACACCCGTTATGCACGAACGGTTACCGGGCTTCAGGTTGGTCACCACGGTCGCCGTTGGCAGCTGCAGGGTTTTGCAGCGGAAACGTCGCAACGTTTGGTTCGTGATGAGCTAAGAGGTGATGGTACCTCGGGCATCTATCGCTTGAGCACCGGCTCGCTGCTTATTAACAGCGAGCGCATCGCCATTGTTGTACGCAATCGCTTCCGCCCGCAAGAAATCGAGAGCAGCACGACCTTGGTCCGTTATCGGGACTACAGCATTGATTACCAGCGCGGAACTTTGCTTTTCAAGCAGCCAGTCTTTAGCCAAGATGAGCAGTTCAACCCAATCTATATTGAAGCGCAGTATGAAGTAGAAGAGGCCTCGGGCAACGAGGAGTTAGTGGCCGGTGCACGCGTTGCCTATCGCTTGGATGACCAAGACAGTGAAGTGGCGATCACCTACGTTAAAGACGACAATCGCAATGCCGGTGGTGAGCTCATGGGGATCGATGCCCGTTGGGAGTTCCGGCCGGGTACGCGCGTTGAAGCGGAGCTGGCGAGCACGGATTCAAAGCAAGGGGCCGGCGGATCCGATGCCAGTGGTGAGGCTTATCGCCTTGAATTGCTGCACCAGGGCGAGCGCGTTGCGGGTCGTGCCTACTTGCGTCATCAGGAATCCAATTTCGGATTGGGTCAGCAGGCGGCTATCGGGGTGGGTGCTCGCACTTATGGTATCGAAGGTGAATATCAAGTGAATGCCAAGTTGAGTGTTCGCGCCGAAGCTTTTGCGCAAGAAGATTTGGATCAAGACACCGAGCGTCAAGTGGTTGGGGTAGAGGCCCAATATGCAGCAGGACCAACGCGCTACGCATTAGGGCTTCGTGCGGTGCAAGAAGAGACAGTAGAACCGGCAGCTGCGGGGTCGAATGCTCGCTCGAACGAGCGTGATGCCACCCAAGTAACCGCGGGCGTGTCACGCCGCTTGCTGGAAAATCGTTTGACCTTACGTGCCGACACCGAGGTCAGCTTTGGTAACGCTGAAAATACGGACTACCCGTCGCGCGCAGTGTTGGGCGCCCAGTACGATCTAAACAACCGCCTCGCTTTGATTGGTGAGCAAGAGTTTTCTTGGTCGGATGAGCGTGATACCCAAGACACTCGAGTGGGTTTCAAGGCTCGACCTTGGTCTGGGGCAGATTTTGTCAGCAATGTGGCACGCCAAACCACAGAAAATGGTGAGCGTTTGTTTGCGACAACGGGTCTGCTGCAACAATGGCGGTTGAACGAGCGCTGGTTGCTGGATTTTGGTATGGATCGCGTGCAAACCCTAAAGCGGTCAGAGGCAGCGGATGATCCCAGCCAGCTGTCGTTCCGACCAACCAACCCCACAGCATCCGGTTCCTTTGACCAAGATTTCACGGCAGCCTTTATGGGGGCAACCTATCGACGAGATAGCTGGGACTTGATGTCGCGTTTAGAATTTCATGCAGGTGACCTATCAGACAAGTGGAACCTGTTGCTTGGGGCGAACCGTCAGCTGGCGGATGGCAAGATCGTTAGTGCAAGCGCTGCGGTACTCAATGAAGAGCTAACAAACGGCGATTCGCGCGATACGGTCGATGCACGTCTTGGTTTGGCTTGGCGGCCAATAGACAAAGATTGGTTGTTTCTCAACCGCTTGGACTTGCGCCAAGAAACCTTGCTTTCTGGTGGGGGTGCGGCAGGTTTTGATACCCGAACCCGTAAGTGGGTGGATAACTTCAATGCCAACTATCGTCCCAATGACCGTGACCAACTCAGCATCAAAGCGGGCTTGAAGTACGTGATGAGCAATTTTGATGGTGCCGAATACGATTCCTTTACCGGTTTGCTTGGCCTTGAATATCGGCATGACTTTGGCAAGCGCTGGGATGTGGGTGCGCAAGCGTCAGTTCTGCGCTCTTTTGGCAGCAAAACCCAACAGTATTCAGCGGGTGTGTCTGTAGGTTTGGCGCTGTTTGATCGAACTTGGACCAGCCTGGGTTACAACGTTGTCGGCTTTAGCGATGAAGACTTTAGTGCCGCCGAATATACCTCCCAAGGCTGGTACTTAAAGGTGCGGTTGCGCTTGGATCAAGACCTGATGCGCCGCTTCCTTGGCTTTGTTGGCGTCGCACAGCATCCAACCCCGGTTGCAACCAATACTTTTGCCGGTGCGCAAGCCGATCATAGGCGCTAGGCCCCACGAACACTGGGTTTGCGCAGCTCGCGCAAGGCCTCTTTGTTGCCGCTGATCGGTATCTAAGCTATGGTCTGCGCCGTTTTAATCCACCGGCACACACATGTTAAGTCGTTCCACTGCAAGTACTAGGATTGTTTCCAAAGGTGTCAGTATCTGGCCTATTTCCGTCGGTTTGGCGGTGCTTGGCCTGTTGGCGCCGCTTAGCCCAAGTTGGGCTGTAGAACGAGCGGTAGCAGCAAACGATGCACTTATAGAAGAAGTGGTGGTGGCGGCAAACCGCACCCTAGGGCCGCGTCTAGATAGCTTAGGCAGCTATCAGTTACTGCCTGGCACCACGCTTGCCCGAACCGGTGCAACCCATGCCAACGAAGCCTTGGTACGGGTGCCTGGCGTTTGGGTGTCTAGAGGCTCGGGTCAGGAGCAGCTCACGGCGATTCGCTCGGCGGTGCTGACCGGCTCCGGTGCTTGTGGCGCTTTCCTATTCGCCGAGAACTCAGTGCCGATCCGACCGTCCGGGTTCTGCAACGTCAACAATCTGTTTGAGGTCAACACCGAGCAAGCGGCGGCGATCGAGGTGTGGCGTGGTCCAGCTAGTGCTGTGCTAGGCGGCAATGCGCTGCGTGGCGCGATCAACGTGGTGAGCGGCATTGCGCCTAACTCCAGCATCAGTATAGAAGGTGGTCCGTACGACTATGTTCGCGGTGACTTGCGGGTCGCAACGGACATCGGTGATCAGCGTTTAGGGATCAACCTGCAAAGCACACATTCGAATGGTTACCGTGACGACACCGGCTATGGACAGCAAAAGCTCAGCGTTGTGCACCAAGCACAGTGGGCTGGCTGGGAGGTGACCAATACTTTCAGCGCGTCTTTGCTAAACCAAGAAACCGGCGGTTTTGTCCGGGGTTTTGAAGCCTACGAAGATAGCGATCTTCAAGACAGCAACCCAAACCCTGAGGCCTATAGAGATGCATGGGCATTGCGGTTAGCGAGCCATTGGCAACGCGGTGCTTGGACCATCACGCCTTACGCGCGACGCTCGCAAATGGCATTTTTGCAGCACTTTTTGCCAGGGCAACCCTTGGAAACAAACGAGCAGAGCAGTGCTGGCGCCTTAGTCAGCTACGAGGTTGAGGGCGAACGGCTCTCCATGCGTTTTGGCGGTCAGGCTGAATTGATGCAGGGTTCGTTACGAGAGTTTCAATCGGGTCCGACCATCTCCGGCTCCGCTTTCTTGGTGGCTACTCGACCTTCTGGTTTGCACTACGACTACGATATCGACAGCACGATGGTTGCCGGTTATTACGATCTAGATTGGGAAGCTTCGGACAGCTGGCGTGTGGTCCATAGCGCGCGAGTTGAACGCTTGCGTTATGACTACGACAATTTGACGTTGGTTGGTAACACCCGAGATGACGGCACCGTCTGTGGCTTTGGTGGTTGTCGCTATACCCGTCCAGCGGACAGCAAGGATACCTTTACCGATCTTGCCGGTCGTCTTGGTGTTGAGCGCACGCTAGGTGCAGGACACGCCTACCTGTCTGTAGGCACCGGTTTTCGAGCGCCCCAAGCAACCGAGCTGTATCGCTTGCAAGATGGCCAAACATTAGCCGATATCGATAGCGAACGGTTGACCTCGCTGGAGCTTGGGGTGCGTATGCCGAACTGGCAAGTTGCGGCCTTTCGACAACGCTCAAAAAACTTAATTTTTCGGGATTCGGATGGGTTTAACGTAGACAACGGCCGAACGGAATCTGTGGGTATTGAAGCCGGCGCCCAGTTACAATGGGCGGGCAACAAGTTTGACATCGCCGCAACCTACGCGAGGCATCGTTACGACTACAATAGCCCCTTAGGGGGTGGTGAGCTTATTGAACGCGGCAATATGGTGGATACCGCACCGCGCTGGTTAGGTAGCGCGCATTGGCGTCGACCGGTCGGTGAGCGTGGTGAATCAGAGTTCGAGTTGATCCACGTGGGCAAACATTTTGTGAACGCTTCAAACACAGCCGAATACGATGGGCACTGGCTGGTGAATTGGCGTGGTGGTTGGCAGCTAGCAAAGCGCAGCGAAATTTTTGTGCGCGTGGTTAACCTGCTCGATGAAGAGTATGCAAACAGGGCAGACTTTGCGTTTGGTAGCTATCGCTACTTTCCAGGCATGCCAAGACAATTTTACTTAGGGTTTCGACAACAGCTATGAGCAAAGCACCGACAGCAACTCCCGCACTTCGTGATGTGCAAATCGGCCCACGTGGCACCTTGGAGTTGTTGTCCCAACGCGAAGTCGAGGCGCTGACCGATTCGGACAAGCCCGAAGCCTTGTATCAGCTGTTTCGTAACTGTGCCTTAGCTGTCCTCAATACGGGCAGCGAATCAGACGACGCAGCGGAGATCTTTGAAACCTACAAGAGCTTTGCGATTGAAATCGTCGGTCGAACCCGCGGTTTGAAGCTCAATATTCGCAATGCACCGGCCAGCGCCTTTGTGGACGCGCGTATGGTTGAAGGCATTCGGCAGCACTTATTCTCGGTGCTACGCGATATTGTTTACATCGGTACCGAGGTCGCTAGCGGGCAGCGCTTTGACCTAACCGATAGCGATGGAATAACCGATGCAGTGTTTCATATCTTGAAGCAAGCGCGTTTGCTGAACCCGGATCTAACGCCTAATTTGGTTGTGTGCTGGGGCGGACACTCCATTGCGCGTCATGAGTACGATTACACCAAGCTGGTTGGTTACCATCTGGGTTTACGTGGGTTGGATATCTGCACGGGTTGTGGTCCAGGCGCAATGAAAGGCCCGATGAAGGGAGCAGCGGTCGGTCACGCGAAGCAGCGAGTTACCGGTGCCCGTTACATCGGCTTAACTGAGCCTGGCATCATTGCTGCTGAGCCGCCTAACCCCATGGTGAATCATCTAGTGATTCTGCCCGACATCGAAAAGCGGCTTGAAGCTTTTGTGCGGTTGGGTCATGGCATTGTGGTTTTTCCCGGTGGTGCGGGCACGGCTGAAGAAATACTGTACCTGCTGGGTGTGTTGTTAGATCCGGCGAACGAGCGCCAGCAATTGCCGCTAGTATTCACCGGGCCAAAAAGTAGCGCCGCCTACTTTGAGCAGCTGGATGCGTTCTTGGGCAGTACCCTAGGACCCGAAGCCCAAGCGAAGTACGAAATTATTATCGATGACGCTGCTGCCGTTGGCCGATATATAGGTACCGCTTTGCGTAAAGTTAAGCGTCAACGTCGACGCGATGGCGATGCCTTTTACTTTAACTGGCTGCTTACAATTCCAGAGGCGCATCAGCAACCCTTCCACGCAACCCACGAAAGTGTGGCCAACCTCAGGTTAAGTCGCCACTTAGAAGTGCATGATCTTGCGGTACAATTGCGCCAAGCCTTTTCTGCGATTGTGGCCGGTAACGTCAAAGAAGACGGGATTCGGTTGATCGAGCGAGACGGCCCCTTCACCTTGCATTGCGAAGGCGAGCTAAGTGCAGCGTTGGACGAGCTGCTACGCAGTTTTGTGGCGCAAGGTCGCATGAAGTTGGCCAGCGAGCAGTATGAACCTTGTTACCGTGTGGTCTCGGTCTGAACCACATCGGTTGTTTTAGCCGTCTAGAACCAGACTGCGCTTTTATTTGGTGGGATTGCCTTTGACCTCTGCCGAAACCCAACCCGACAACGGCGCGCAAAGCGCTTTGCTGCATTGCCAAAATTTGCGCTGTGAGCGCGATGGCCGAGTGCTATTTACGGATTTGGAGCTTGCGCTGCAAAGTGGGGAGGCTTGCGAGTTGTTGGGTTCTAACGGTTCCGGTAAATCCACCTTGTTACGCTGTATCGCCGGCTTGTACCCTGAATTTGATGGCGCTATTCACTGTCCTAACAGTGTTTACTTTGGGCATCGGCTGGCGCTTAACGCCTTGCTATCAGCCCAAGAAAACTTGCTTTGGTACGGCGCGCTAAGTGGGGTTGAGCTGCAACCGATGCAGATTGAGGCGTTGTTGGAGCGCGTTGGATTGACCGGCTATGCACCGGTTACCGTGGCGCAGCTTTCGGCCGGGCAGCAACGTCGGGTGGCGCTGGCGAGGCTGTTGTTAGTGCCAACGGGCTTGTGGTTGCTGGATGAGCCTTATACTGCGCTGGATACCAATGGGCAGCAGTTGGTCGATCGCTTGTTGCAGGAACACCTCGACAATGGCGGAGCGGTGCTCTGTGCAACCCACCAGGCGTTGGGCTTAGCTGGCAAGCGAACCTTGACCCTAGGTGAGTCCAGATGAGCGGGCAATCGGAGCGGAACTTAAGCCTTAACTTGAACCAAGGTTCTCAGGGCTTGTCGAAACGTCTACTGAGATCGCAGCTAGGCAGAGAGTTGCGCATTTTGGTGCGCTCGCCGGCAGATGTGGTTAACCCGCTCATGTTCTTTGCTTTGGGTGTCATGCTGTTTGCGGTAGGGCTACGTGGTGAGCGCGAGGTGCTGGCGGAGTTCGCCCCGGTTGTCATCTGGGTGTTAGTGCTGTTGGCGAATTTGCTGTCATTGGAAAACCTCTATCGGCGAGATTTTGAGGATGGCTCGCTAGAGCAATTGGTGCTGCTAGCGAGGCCGGGCTTTTTGGCGGTCTTAGGCAAGATATTGGCGCACTGGTTGCAGGCAGGGTTGTGGTTGTGTCTGGTTGCACCTTTGGCGGGGCTGGCGCTTTTTTTAAGCCCAGACCAGGCAGGTTTTTTGTTTATTACCTTGTTGTTGGGCACACCCGCGTTAAGCCTTCTGGGCTCAGTGGGGGCAGCGCTGACAGTAGGGTTGGGGCGCGGTGGGGTCTTGCTAGCGGTCTTGGTACTGCCACTCTACTTGCCGGTACTGATCTTTGGCGCTAGTGCGGTCTTGGAAAATATGGCCGGTTTCTCGACCAGTGCTCAGATATATTGGTTGGCCAGTATCACTATGCTCGCGCTAACCTTGGCTCCGCTGGCTACCTTAGCGGCGTTGCGCATCAGCGTAGAGCAGTAGTGTGAAATGAACTTTGAATTGAAGGTTGAGTTTCAATTGGGCTTGGTGCCCCCTGCGGACGGATTCGCACTAGATCCAGCAACGGTATAGCGAGAACGAGAGAGACGATGAGCCTCAAAACTCTGTGGCATAAATTGGGATCACCACGCTGGTTTTATGAGCTGAGCGGACCTTGGACAACGGGGTTTGGTGTAGCAGCTGCGCTGCTGCTAGCGGTTGGTTGTGTTTGGGCATTAGCCATTGCGCCGGAAGACTACCAGCAGGGCAATAGCTACCGAATTATGTACATCCATGTGCCAACGGCCATTTTGGCACAGTCCGTCTACATGACCTTAGGGGTTGCCGGGGTCATCTTGTTGGTGTGGCGCATGAAGCTGGCCGATATGGTGTTGGCTTGCGCCGTCCCGTTTGGGCTTTGGATGACCGCTTTAGCCTTGGTGACCGGCGCTATTTGGGGTAAGCCAACCTGGGGGACTTGGTGGGTTTGGGACGCCCGCATTGTGTCTATGCTGGTCCAACTGTTCCTATTCTTTGGGCTTTATGCCTTGCGTGAAGCCATCCCCAGAGCGGATGCTGCTGGGCGTGCTTGTGCGGTGCTGGCCATTGTTGGGTTGGTGAACATCCCCATCATCAAGTACTCGGTGGACTGGTGGCTGACCCTGCATCAGCCGAGCTCCAACTTGCTAACCGGCCCAACCATGCCGAGCGAGATGTACTTGCCATTGTTTGTGAACATCATAGGTTTCTATTGTTTGTATGCTTACGTGCTGTTGGCGTCTTTGCGGTTGGAAATTCTGCGGCGTGAAGAAAAGACCCAGTGGGTGCAGCAACAGTTGCAGCAACCGTTACCTCAACAACCCCAGGCGGTATAGCGCAAGTGACAAGCATGCAGGAATTTTTTGCCATGGGCGGTCACGGACTCTACGTTTGGTTAAGCTACGGTTTGAGTTTTTTGGTTATTGGGTTGTTGGTTTGGCGGGTCCGTTCTGCTAGGCGAGCCTTTGTTCGCCAGGCGCGCGCGCGTGCCCAGCGGCTTAGTGCTGAGCCTCAGGCCAAATAAGCAAGGCAGCAACGTCAAAAATGAGTGCTTGGGTTTAGCTACCCAAGATTGAATACAAGAGGATGAGCAAAGATCGTGGCAATGCACCCAAAACGTAAATCACGCCTATTTTTAGTGCTGTTTTTGTTGGCAGGCGTTGGTATCACCGTCGGCCTGGTGCTGCTTGCCCTGAATGAAAACCTGAACCTATTTTACCCACCGGACAAGGTGGTGAATGGCGAGGCGCCAGTGGATCGATTGATTCGTGCTGGCGGCATGGTCAAAGACGGAAGTGTGGTCAGAGGTCAGAATCTAGAGGTGGAGTTTGTGGTGACCGATCACGCTGGCTCCGAGTTTCGGGTGCTTTATGCTGGTATTTTGCCCGATCTGTTTCGAGAGGGGCAGGGCATCTTGGTCCAGGGTAAGTTAGATGCTAGCCGCACGTTGGTGGCGCAAGAGGTGCTAGCAAAACACGATGAGAACTACATGCCACCAGAGCTAGCAGAGATGGAGACCCAAGCGCCCAAACCCGCGGCACCAAGTTTGCCCGGGCTGGATGAAGCTGCACCGCTCAACTCCGGTGGTGGTGCATGATTGTTGAGTTAGGGCTGCTTTGCACTATTGTTGGCTTGCTGTTGGCTTGCCTGTTGGCGGTGGCTGGGTTGGCGGGCGCCGGGTTGCAACAACCCCGCCTGATGAATGCCTGTGGCAGTTTAGTTGTGGGGCAGTTTGTGTTTTGCGCCTTGGCCTTTGGGGTGCTGGTCCATGCGTTCGCCACGGATGATTTTTCTGTTGCTTATGTTGCGCGTAACTCAAACACACTCCTGCCTTGGTACTTTAAGGTCAGCGCGGTGTGGGGGGCTCACGAAGGCTCCTTTTTGCTCTGGATCTTGGTCACCACGGTTTGGACCTTAGCGGTTGCATTGACGGGTGCCCACCTATCGTTGTCCTACCGGGCCCGGGTGCTTGGTGTGATGGGGCTGTTAAACGTCGGCTTCTTAAGCTTTTTAATTTTTACCAGCAACCCGTTTGAACGTCTATTGCCGCTGACGCCAACTCAAGGCTCGGATCTAAACCCGCTGTTGCAGGATATTGGTTTGATCATCCACCCGCCTATGTTGTACATCGGTTATGTGGGTTTTTCCGTTGCCTTTGCTTTTGCTGTGGCGGCGTTGCTCAGTGGCCGGCTTGATACGGCTTGGGCGCGCTGGTCACGACCTTGGACCAACACCGCCTGGGCCTTTCTAACGGTAGGTATAGCGCTTGGCAGTTGGTGGGCTTACTACGAGCTAGGCTGGGGCGGTTGGTGGTTTTGGGATCCGGTTGAAAATGCCTCCTTTATGCCATGGCTAATGGGCACGGCCTTGGTGCACTCGTTGGCCGTGACCGAGAAACGCGGCACCTTTAAAAGCTGGACAGTGTTGCTGGCCCTAAGCACCTTCACGCTAAGTTTATTGGGAGCCTTCATTGTTCGATCGGGTGTCCTCACCTCGGTTCACGCCTTTGCGGTCGATCCGGAACGTGGCTTGTTTATCTTGGCCTTTTTAGCGCTAGTGGTGGGTGGCTCCTTGATTCTCTACGCGTTGCGCGCCTCGGTGATTACCTCGGCGGCTACTTACGCCTGGTTGAGTCGCGAAGCCTTTGTTCTGCTCAACAACGTGCTGTTGGTTTGCGCTGTTGGATTGGTGTTGGTGGGCACCTTGTTCCCGTTAGCTTATGAGGCGGTAACCGGTGGCGACAAAATTTCGGTAGGTGTGCCGTACTTTAACTTTGGTTTTGTTCCCCTGATGGGCTTGCTTGCGGTGGCCTTAGGTTTTGCACCCATGCTGCGTTGGAAGCGCACGTCGTTTTCTCTGCTCGCGAATCGTGTGCTCTGGATAGGTGCCATCAGCGTTGGTTTGGGTGTGCTCTTGCCCCTGATGTGGTTAGGCGCGGTGGATGTACGCGTTGTGCTCACCGTGGCCTTAGGGCTGTGGATAATCTTAAGCCACCTGGTGGATTTAGCTCGGCGTCTGCGCAACACGCGCGGCGTGCCGCCCGGTGGTTATCTCGGTATGTTGGTGGCGCATATGGGGTTTGCGGTCACTTTGATTGGGGTTGGCATGGCCTCCCAGCTAACGGTGGAACGCGACCTGCCGATGCAGCCCGGCGAGAAGCTTGTTGTGTCCGGTTACCAATTCCAGTTTGTTGGCGTCACCGAAGAGCGGGGGCCAAACTACATCGCCCAGCGCGGCCGGGTGTTGGTCCAACCTGCGCCTACCGGTGAGGTGGTACAGGGAGCTGGCGCATCGGATGACGCCTTTACGTTGTTGCCTGAAAAGCGGCGTTACATGGCCGGTGGCAACATCATGACCGAAGCATCCATCGATGCGGGTTTGTTGCGTGATGTGTTTGTCTCTTTGGGTGAGCCGTTGGACGGCGGCGCTTGGGCGCTGCGCATTCAGGTTAAGCCTTTTGTTCGTTGGCTTTGGCTTGGCGCGTTGCTTATGGCTGCGGGCGGCGTGCTGGCGGTGACCGATGCGCGTTACCGCAGGCGTCGGGTGGTTGCTGTGGCCGAGGATACAGCGCCGGGTGAAACCTTGGTGGTTGGCAGGTCGGGCCAAGCATGAGTCGCGCGAGTTTGTTTGTTCCTTTAGGTTTGTTCTTGGTCATCATAGGTTTTGGCTACGCGGGCTTTAAGCTCAACGATCCTCACGAGCTGCCTTCAGCGCTGTTGAACAAACCGTTTCCTGAATTCTCTGCGCCGCGCCTGGCGGATGTTGGGCCCGATGGCGCCACCAATGCGGCGCTCGTTGGTCGCGAGGTACTGCTGGGTGAGCCGGTTTTGGTCAACGTTTGGGCCACCTGGTGTCCAACCTGTTTAGCGGAGCATGCGGAGTTGGTTCGGATCAACCGCGAATATGGTATTCGCATTGTCGGCCTCAACTACAAAGACGACGCACTAAAGGCGAAAGCTTGGCTTGCCCAGTATGGTGACCCCTATGCACTGAACCTGTTTGACGTGGATGGAGCCATTGGTGTGGAGCTCGGGGTTTATGGTGCGCCAGAAACCTTCTTGCTAGATGCGCAAGGCACCATCGTCTACAAGCGGGTGGGTGATGTGAATCCGCGTATTTGGCGCGATGAGCTGCAGCCGCGCTTGCTGCAACTAGAAGCCATGAGTGCTGGGGTTAGCCCGTGAAAGGCTTGCTAGGGCCGTGGCTGGTGGGATTATTGAGCCTGATGTTGAGCGGTGCTCTGAATGGCGCAAGCCCTGTGCAAGCTGAGCAGTTCGCTGATGCCGAGATGTCCAGCCGCTATCAGGCCTTGATTGCAGAGTTTCGTTGCCCCAAATGTCTAAACACCAATTTGAAGGGGTCCGATTCACCGATTGCGGTGGATCTGCGACGTGCGGTGGCGCGCTTGCTGCGCGAAGGCAATAGCGATCAGCAAGTGCGTGATTACCTGCAGGCTCGCTATGGCGACTTTGTCTTGTACAACCCTCCCTTCAAACCGTCGACCTATGTTCTATGGCTTGGGCCTTTGGTGTTCTTACTGATTGCGCTCTTTGTGGTGTGGCGAACCGTTGGTCGTGCCAAGCGGGCTCAGGTCCAGACCTTGGATGAGGCGCAGCTGGCTAAGGTGCTAGCGACGACCGACGCCCGTGATCAGTCACCTAAGCAAGAGCCACCGGCTTCCTAACGGAGATGTCTATTTTGTTGCCATTGTTGTTGGTTGGCCTGTTGGGTTTGGGGTTCGTCTTGGTGGCGTTTCGGCAGCCCAGCCGAACATCCCTATCTCAGCCCAGCCGAGAGGCGACGGGTCGAGCCCTGTATCAACAACGATTGCAAGAGTTAGACGCGGAGTTGGCTTTGGGCTTGCTGAACGAATCTGCGCATGCAGAAGCGGTCAGCGAGCTGGGCTTAGCGTTGCTCGAGGATCAAGGTGCGCCATCGGCCTCGGTGGCAGCGCCTGAGCCTGCCGTCACTTCATTCGGCCGAGGTTGGCAGCTGAGTTTTGCCTTGCTGTTTTCTGTGGGGGTTGCCGGACTTTACCTCGGCATTGGCGAGCCGCAAGCGGATGCATTGGGGGCAACCAGCGGCATATTGCGGCAACAGGATGTTGAGCCAACCCAGCTGACCGCTTGGCAGCGAACCTTAGAGCAACGGGTGGCGGCCAAGCCGGATGACCAGCAGAGTTGGTACTTACTAGGGCATGTACATTTGCGGGCTCAACGCTTCGAGCCGGCAGCTCAAGCCTTTGCCCAAGCACACGGGGTGGCACTGGCCCAAGGTCAGGCTGCGGATGTGAATTTGGATTTGTACTGGCTGCAAGCACGCTACTTAGCCGCGCGCGGCAAGCTTGATGAGGGCTCTCAAAAAATTGTCAAAAGAGTATTAGAGAAGGCGCCTAACCACCCGTTTATCCTAGAGATATTGGCGATGGATGCCTTCCGGCTTGGTGACTACAAGCAAGCGGTGAGCGTGTTGAATAGAGCCTTGTCGGGTCGGTTGAGTCCAGCTCAGCGGGCTACCTTGCAGGTCGGTTTGGAGCAGGCTCGTGAACGCTTGGGTACGCAAGGCCCCGGGGTGGATATCCGCATCGAGGGCTTAGCGGCTGCACCAGCCCAAGCCACCCTGTTTGTGATCGCGCGGCCGGTTGGGGGTGGTATGCCTTTTGCTGTGGTCAGGCGGCCTGGACCTGACTACCCGGGCGCGGTGCGTTTGGACGATGCGGTGAGCATGAATCCAGCAAACCCATTGTCGAATGCGGGTGAATTTGAAGTCCTCGTCCGCTTGAGTCGCTCCGGCGGGGTTCAAGCGCGGCCTGAAGATTGGCAATGGCAGTCCGAGCCCCTGACGTTAGATGGGTCCGCAGATGGGTCCGTAAATGGTGCCAAGCCAAGCTCCGAACCCTTGATAGCTACCTTGTCGCCCCCCACGGCGGCACCTGTTTCCCCGCACTAATTTCCCCTCACTAAGCTCTGCTGCTATAGGGCAAAGGCTGCGGGCAAGCAGGGCAACCGCGTAAGTAATTCTTCGCAAATCAGGAACCTTGGAGGCTAGCGCTGGTCCAACTTTCCTACAGTGACTGTTTTGTCCTGAACGCCCAGGGCGTTTTATATGGAGCTTGTTATGCAATTTAAACCTGCCCAAAGTATTACTGAGCAAGTGGCCGATCACTTGGCTGGCGAGATCATCACCGCCGTGAGACCCGCCGGAAGTCGTATACAAGAAATGAGTTTGGCCAAGTCTTTGAGCGTCTCTAGAGGCTCGGTGCGCGAGGCTCTGTTGGTCTTGGAAGGCCGGCACCTAGTCGATATTTTGCCTCGCCGCGGTGCGGTGGTTAGCCAGTTTGATAAAGAGAAAATTATCGAGTTTTCAGAAGTTTATGGTCCACTTCAACTAAGGTTGTTTAAGTCTTTAGCGGCGCGTTCCAATGCAGACTTTGTCCCTTTGGAAGGGGCTTTGATGAAGATGGAGTCAGCGCTGGCTGGGCCTGCGCTGGACGCACAGCTTTCGGCCTTGGGCGATTTTCTTGATGCTTGTCTAGCCAATGTGCCCGACTACTTTTTGGGTGTGGTGATGCGCTCGTTGGTCCCTGTCCGGTTGCGCTTGGGTTATCTCGCCGCGCAGCATCCAGACTATGATGGGCGGGATCTGTTGCGTTATCACCGGGCATTGTTTGATGCCATGGTTGCTAGGGATGGGAGTCGCGTTGAAGAGTTGGCGGCGGCCTACACCGCACGTGAACTCCAGTTGGCGGCCGTTTGTCCTAAAGCGGCCTAGAGAAGGGGCTGTCGGCGTTAGATCCCGGCGGGTAACAAGCAAGTCAACACAGATCTTGCTCGCTGAGACGCAACCCACAAGGGTTAGATTTGGCGTAGGTTAGCCTGCGTATATCGGAGTTAGCGCGCGGTAGCCCCGGCCAAAGCCTGTTGAGGCGAAGATTGGCAGAAGATAGGCAAAAAAATCACGTTTTCTATGTGACGTGACTGCAATATTTGCATTAGACTGTGGTTTTCCTGCGACGGTAGTTTCGCCTCAACAGTTTGATGCGATTTCATAACGACACTATGTTTTTCCAAGCACCGCTCGCTGGCATTTTTGTTAGCGCTCCTATTGCTATGCCTGTTGCTACCCTGATCTCCAGTGGGCGCATCCGCTAGTGCGTCTAAAGCAAATCAAGCTCGCCGGTTTTAAGTCGTTCGTTGACCCAACGACCGTTATCTTCCCGGGCAATCGCTGTGCGGTTGTGGGACCAAACGGTTGCGGCAAGTCCAACATCATCGACGCTGTGCGTTGGGTGATGGGGGAAAGCTCTGCCAAGAACTTGCGTGGTGAGAGCATCACGGATGTCATTTTCAACGGTTCAAATTCCCGCAAGCCAACCAGTCAGGCCAGCATTGAGCTGCTGTTTGATAACAGCGATGGTCGGGTTGGTGGTGAGTACGCCGCTTACGCTGAGTTGGCCATTCGCCGACAAGTAAACCGCGAGGCGGTATCCACCTATTTCTTAAACGGCAGCAAGTGTCGTCGTCGAGATATCTTGGACGTCTTTTTAGGGACCGGCTTTGGTCCTCGCAGCTACTCCATTATCGAGCAGGGCATGATCAGCCAATTGGTTGAAGCCAAGCCGGAAGAGCTACGTGGTCATCTCGAAGAAGCCGCCGGCATCTCCAAGTACAAAGAGCGCCGTCGCGAAACCGAAAATCGAATTAAGCATACGCGCGAAAATTTGGAGCGTATCAACGATATACGTGAAGAGCTTGGCAAACAGCTCGAACGTCTGCAGCGGCAAGCCAACGCCGCGGAGAAGTACCAAACGCTCAAAGCGGAAGAGACAACGCTCACCGCCCAGCTCTACAGCATCCGCCACAAAGAGCTGAGCGAAAAGCTGGGCGAGATGCAAACCTTGGTGGCTGAGCAAGAGGTGGGGTTAGAACGCGCCCAGGCTGAGCAGCGCACCATTGATACCCAAATCGAAGCAGCGCGGCAGAGTTACACCGAGCGCTCGGACGAGTTCAACAAGGTGCAAGGCCAGTACTACGCGTTGGGTGCAGACATTGCTCGGGCAGAAGAAGCGATCCAATTTAACACCGAGCGGGTTCGCCAGCTCGAGATTGACCTGCAAACGGCACAAGCGCGAAATGCGGAGTCAGCACGTCAGATCAAACTAGACGATGAGCAAATTGTTGAGCTCACGGCTGCGCAGGAAGCCATAGCGCCGGCGCTGGAAGAAGCCGCGGCGGCGGATGCCGAAAATACCCAGCGGTTGCGAGATTTAGAGCAAGAGCATCAAAGTCTGCAAGCACGCTGGGAAAGCTTCAACACTGAAGCGGGCGAAACCGATCGCAATGCTCAGGTCCAAGCCTCTCGGATAGAGCACCTTGGCCAATTGTTGCAGCGCCTGCGTGGGCGCTATGCCCAGCTTGAAAGCGACGCGGACACCATGCCCATCTTGCCGCTTGGGCAGATGGACTCGTTAGCGTCGGAGATGCAGCAAAAAGAGCACGAGTCGCGTACCGCTGAGAGCGATATCGACACCAGCATGAAGGCGCTGGCTGCAGCGCGAGAAGAAGTGTTGCGACGCGAACAGGCTCGTGAAGAGGCACGCAACGTTGTCCAGAACTTGCGCCACGAATTGGCAAGTTTGCAGGCCGTACAACAGGCCGCTCTAGGTCGCGGCGATGATTCAGCGGCTCAAGCCTGGATGGAAGATCAACATCTAGATTCCGCTGGGCGTGTGGGAGAAGGTTTGGCGGTAGTGCCAGGCTGGGAGCAAGCGGTAGAGGTGGTTTTAGGCCCCTACCTGCAAGGCCTGCGTGTTAACGATGCGGCGCACTATAGCGATGCGTTGCAGAGCCTATCCAGTGGCAGCGTTACCTTGGTCGAAAACGGCGCCGATGAAACCAGTGGTTTTGTGGCGAACGTTGCCACCCCGGGATCGCTACCAACCTTAGCCAGCTTGGTACGTGAATCGGGCATTCGTATCACCCAGTTATTGCACGATGTGTTTGCAGCGGAATCCGCAGCCGTAGCACTTGGCGTGCGCAGCGAGTTGCAAGCGGGCCAAAGTATTGTCACGCGTAGCGGTTTGTGGATCGGTGCTACCTGGATTCGCCGCATCGCTGGCGAGCAAGATGCGACCGGCATTATTGAGCGTGGCAAACAGATCGATGTGTTGGCCGTTGAGCTAGACGAATCAGAAAGCCAGTTGGCTGAACTTGAGCGTCACGTGATCGAAGCCCGTGATGCGGTTGAGGGTGAAGAGCAACGTCGCGAGACATTGCAGTCGCTGGTTACTCGGGTCACCGCTGAGTTAGGTGAGTTAAAGGCGGCCCACGGGGTGCGCCGAGTGCAGCAAGAAGAAGCCGAAGCTCGGGCTGCGCGCGTGGCGCTTGAAAAAGCCGACCTTGATGGCCAGATCGAAACCGAAACCCTAGAGCTTGAACAGGCACGCGAAGCCCTTGGCGCCGCGGAGCAGCAGCGTGAGTTGTTGAGCGCTCAGCGCGAAGTGCTGTCCAGCCAGCGTGAGCAAGCGGAGCAGTCGGTGAGTGGGTTGCGCGAGCAAGCGCGGACCAGTCGTGATGAATACCATCAGCTGAACGTTGAGCAGCAAAATTTAACCTCGCGACTCAGTGCCAGCCAAACGGCTCGTAAGCGTTTGCAGGACCAGCAAGAAAGCTTGGCTGAGCAACTAGAAAATATTGAGAAGGGTATTGCGGCTAGTCAAATGCCGCTGCCTGAATTGCAGAATGATCTTGAGCAAAAGCTAAGTTCACGGTTAGAGGTCGAGCAGCAGCTCACCTCGGTGCGGACCTCGATGGAAGAGGCAGAAGCAAGCATCCGTAAACTAGATGGTGAGCGTAGCGGTGCAGAGCGACGCGTCAACGACGTTCGCACCGCGCTAGAAGGCGCCCGTTTAGAACGCCAAAGTTTGGTGGTGAACGAAGAAAATATTAAAGAGCAGATCGCAAGCACGGGCTTAGATGCCGATGTCGTGCGTGCAGAGCTGCCACAAGAGGCAACTGCCCTTGACTGGGAAGAGCAGTTGGCAAAGATGGACCGACGCATCACGCGCTTAGGTCCGATCAATTTGGCTGCTATTGAAGAGTACACCACGCAGTCAGAACGTAAGGTCTATCTAGATCAGCAAAACGAAGATCTGGAGGAGGCGTTGGATACCTTGTTAACCGCGATACGTAAGATTGATCGCGAAACACGGTCCCGCTTTAAAGACACGTTTGAAACGGTGAACACCCGTTTGGGAGAACTTTTCCCTAAAGTGTTCGGCGGTGGACACGCCTACTTGGAACTCACAGGGGAGGATCTGCTAGATACCGGGGTAACGCTTATGGCGCAACCACCGGGGAAACGTAATGCCAGCATTCATCTGCTTTCGGGCGGTGAGAAGGCAATGACGGCGGTGGCTTTGGTTTTTGCCATATTCCACCTAAACCCCAGTCCAGTTTGTATGCTGGATGAGGTTGACGCGCCGTTAGATGACAGCAACGTCATGCGTTTTGCAGATTTAATTCGGGAAATGTCCGCGGATGTGCAATTTGTTGTGATTACCCACAACAAGCTCACGATGGAAATGGCAGACCATTTAATGGGTGTCACCATGCAAGAGCCTGGGGTATCGCGACTGGTGTCCGTAGACGTGGAGGAAGCTGCAGCCATGGCTGCCATGTAAGGTCACACTTTCTATTGAACGATAGGCGTGGATGCTTGCAGAGCTTTAGTGTGAGAACCGGATCAACGGGGTCCACAACAAAGGTTAACCCTCAAGGTTAATGTTTGTTGTGCAAGCGTTGCTCCACTGATGTTCCACCCAGGAGGAAACTTCGTGGATATTAAAGATTTTATATTGATTGCTGGCGGCATGCTTATTGCTGCTGTGGTTGCTCATGGTTTCTGGATAGCTTGGCGTAATCGCGCTGAGCCGTTACGCCTAGATATCGTGCCCGACTTGTTGGCTGGTAGTGACAGCAACGACGATTTAAACCGGTTTCGTGGTGAGCTGCCTAACGGTGGCGGGCGTCGAGTGCCTCCCCAGCAAGGTGATTTGCTTGCTTCAGCGCTAGCGGATGTGTCTGCACCCGATGATGAGTATGCGGGTGTACCTGTATTGCTTGAGCCGGGTCAGTCTCCTCGCGCTGCCGCAGACCGTGAGCTGCTTGGAACGGATGTGCCTGCTCGCCAACGTTATGAGCGTGCCCGGGATCCACAGCCCAAAGAGCCAGACCTGTTTAGTGCCCGCACTGAAGGCGCGGTTGAACCCGCACCAACAGAACCCCCGGCACCTGTAACACCGACGACAACACCTAGCGTAGAGCCCGCGGCAGCCCGAGTTGCGGAAGTGATCTTGCCTAATTCCCCCATTGTCGGTGAACCGCTCCAACCTTCGGCTAACGATCCGTTGCCCGAAGTGCTGGCAACACCGAATAGTGCAGCAGATGCCGCGAAGGCGAAGCAGCAACTGCGGGCTCAGCGCCAAGCAACTTCGGTGTTCGAAGGACCCCAGCGTCGTTTGAGCGCCCGTGAGTCTGTTGCCCGAGATACCGTTCGCGGCAAAGTAGCAGAGAAAGCCAAAGCCAAAGCGCAGGCATTTCAAGCGGCGCGAGAGGCCGCTAAGGTGGCGGCTAAAGAAGCCGCTCGAGAAGAGGCGTTGCAAACGGCGGCTGCGGCGGCAGCTAAAGTTGCTGCCCAAGAGGCCGCAGCCAAAGAGGCAGCAGAGCTTGCCGAGCGCGAGGCGGCGCAAGCGGCACGAGATGCGGCGCCCGTTGATGAGCTTATTGTATTGCACCTTTTGGCGCCTCCCGGAACTGAGTATACGGGGCCAGCGTTGGTTGATATGTTACGAGCCCAGGGTTTGAAGTTTGGCGCGATGAATATTTTTCATCGGGTGGACCCCATGACCAAGGCGCGTAACTACAGTGTTGCTAATGCGGTGGAGCCCGGTGTCTTTGACTTGGCTGACCTAGAAAACTTCAGCAGTCGCGGCTTGAGCTTCTTTTTGCAGCTGCCGGGGCCTGAAGATCCCTTAGCAACCTTAGATGACATGGTGCATGTAGTTCGCACCTTGGCCGCTGAGTTGGGTGGTGAGGTTAAAGACGAAGGCATGAGCGTGCTAACGGGGCAAACGGTTGCGCACCTACGCCAGCGTATCAGCGACCATGCGCGTAAGCGGCTATCACGTCGAGCCTAACGCTTTGCGGAGCGCAGCATGACCACAGCCGCACGTCTATCCGAGCTGCGTTCGCAGCTCGAACAATATAACCATAGTTATCACGTGTTGGATGCACCGCAAGTTAGCGATGCACAATACGATTTGCTGTTTGATGAGTTGCTCGAGATTGAGGCGGCGCACCCAGAGTGGGTCACCGAAGATTCTCCGAGTCAACGAGTTGGTGCAGCACCGCTAGATCAGTTTGCTTCGGTTACCCACAAGCGGGCGATGCTCTCCTTAGGTAAATGCACCCAGGAGCAGGAATTGCTCGATTGGGCGCAGGGTTTGGCTAAGCGTTTAGAAGTGCCGGAAGTTGCGCTGACCTGTGAGCCAAAAATTGACGGCGTTGCCGTTGCTTTGTTGTATCGCGACGGGGTGCTGGTGCAGGCGGCCACCCGTGGCGATGGTAGTACTGGCGAAGACATTACCGCTAACGTGAAGACTATTCGGTCTGTACCGCTAAGGTTGCAAGGGTCAAACATTCCTAGCGAGCTTGAAGTGCGTGGCGAAATCTACCTGCCGTTGGCCGACTTTCGTCGGTTTAACCAGGCTGCCGAGGCGGCGGGTGATAAACCCATGGTCAACCCGCGCAATGGGGCTGCTGGTAGTTTGCGCCAATTGGATTCTAAGCTCACGGCAACACGTCCTCTCACCATGTTCTGTTACAGCTTGGGTTGGGCCCAAGATTGGGAACCGAGCTCTCAGGCTGAAGTCATGGAGCAGTTTGCCGCTTGGGGTTTGCGCACCAACCCCGCATTGCAACGGGTGACCAATGCGCAGGCTTGTTTTGCCTACATCGAGCAATTGCAACACCAGCGAGCAGACTTGGGGTACGAGATTGATGGTGTAGTCATTAAGGTCGATTCCCTTGAGCAGCAACATACCTTAGGCGTGCGTACACGCACGCCACGTTGGGCGATCGCCTTTAAATATCCTGCTGAAGAAGCGACCACCTACATTGAGGCGGTTGAGTTTCAGGTTGGACGCACCGGTGCCGTCACCCCGGTGGCGCGTTTGCAGCCCGTGTTTGTTGGTGGGGTCACGGTTAGCAACGCCACCTTGCACAACATGGACGAAGTGGAACGCTTGGATGTCCGTAAAGGTGACCGGGTCATCGTACGACGAGCTGGGGACGTTATTCCCCAAGTGGCGCGAGTGATTAGCGATAAGCGCGCACCGGGCACAAGAAAAGTTAAGCTGCCGGATGGCTGCCCCAGTTGTGGCAGCAAAATTGTGCGCACGGAAGATGAAGCGGTGGCGCGCTGCAGCGCACCGGCTCAAGCCTGTCCAGCCCAGCGTAAAGAGGGGTTAAAACATTTTGCTTCTCGGTTGGCCTTAGACATTGAGGGGCTGGGTGATAAATTGGTTGAGCAGCTGGTGGAGGCTGAGCTAGTTGCGGATGCCAGCGATCTCTTTGCGTTGACCGTTGAGCAGCTGGCTGGGCTCGAGCGCATGGGAGAAAAGTCTGCAACCAATCTTGTGGCAGCCCTTGAGCAGAGCAAAAATACAACCCTAGCGCGCTTTATCTATGCGTTAGGGGTGCGAGAAGTCGGGGAAGCCACAGCGCAGAACTTAGCCTCCGCGTTTGGGTCCTTAGCCGGGTTGCTAGCGGCTGACCTTGAGGCGTTAGAGGCGGTGCCTGATGTGGGGCCTATAGTGGCGGCACATGTGTTCGCTTTTATCGGTGAGCCAAAAAACCAAGCGTTGTTGCAACGGTTGGTTGACGCAGGGTTGCAATGGCCGGACGTGCCTATCGTCAACGCTGCGGAACCTGAGGCGGCCGGACCCTTAGCTGGGCAAACCTGGGTTCTCACCGGAACGCTAGAGGTCATGGCGCGCGGTGACGCAAAGCAAGCGTTGCAGGCTTTAGGTGCAAAAGTGGCGGGCTCTGTCTCTAAGAAAACCACTTACGTTGTGGCTGGGCCGGGTGCTGGCAGCAAGCTGGCGAAGGCAGAAGCCTTAGAGGTAACCGTGTTAGATGAAGCAACCTTGCTCGCTGTGCTGGATGATCCCAGCAAAGTGCTAGAGCTATAGTGTTTCCGCTTGCATCAAGCCGACCTGATGCAAGGCGCGCAAGCCGGTCTGACGTTGTGGTTGGCTTGTTGCTGAGTAGCCTGTTACTGATCAGTTGCAGTACGCCGCCGCCGAAAGCACCAGATGAGCTGTGCCGAATATTTGCTGAAAACCCCGCTTGGTATCGGGCCGCTTGGGCGTCGCAAAAAAAGTGGGGCACTCCAGTTCCGGTCATCATGGCGTTTGTCCATCGCGAGTCCTCATACCGAGCTAATGCCAAGCCACCCCGAGGCAAGGTGTTGTGGATTGTGCCTTGGCGGCGTCCCTCCACCGCTTATGGCTATGCTCAGGCAACCAACGAGACCTGGGAAGACTACCTTAGGTTGCGGGGTGGTTGGTTTCGCAATCGCAACGATTTTGCGGATGCAGTGGATTTCATCGGTTGGTACAACCACTTAAGCCGCCGCGAGTTAGGGCTGGCTGCAAACGATGCCCAAAATCTGTATCTAGCTTATTACCATGGCCGCGGTGGCTATAAACGCGGGGCTCACAAACGCAGTGCACACTCGCCCGGCTACGCAGCCAAAGTAGCGGCTCGGGCTGCCAGATACAGTGCGCAGCAAGCCAAGTGCCCCAAACCGCCGTCCCGATTCTGGCGCTAACAGCCTAGCGTTCGTTCTACTGCCATCGCCTATGGCCAAAAGCTTAGGTCAAAATCCGGGTCAACGCTGGTTCCGAGCCAAGCGCGCCGTTATGCTGCTACCCCCTGCAATCCCTGCAGGATCTGGAGAGACTAAGGTGCGCGTAGGGTGCTAAGCGTTGAAATAAAAGACGAAATCCAAGATGGCTATCGTGCTTGGTTAGCGTCGCGCCAGTTTAAGCCCCGTCGTGGTCAGCGTGAGATGATTGCGCACATTGCCCGTACCCTAGCGGGTGATGCCCCTCGTGTGGCTGTGGTTGAAGCGGGCACGGGTACGGGCAAAACCGCCGCCTATTGCATTGCCAGCATTCCTATCGCCAAAGCCCTGGGCAAAACCATTGTCCTGAGCACCGCCACCGTTGCCTTGCAAGAGCAAGTCACCTTTCGAGACCTGCCGGACCTAAAGTCCCATAGCGAGCTTCAATTCAACTTTGAGCTGGCCAAAGGGCGCGGTCGCTATGTGTGTTTAAAGCGTTTGGATGAGCGCTTGCGCTATGCAGACAAGCAAGAGGTCCCGTTGTTTGATTGGGACGATGGGGATCACGGCAGCTTGTATCAAACCATGCTAACTCGGTTTGGCGACGGCAGCTGGAACGGCGAGCTGGATACCTTAGAAGACGCCGTGGACCCCGATGCATGGCGGGGTGTAACCACGGACCATCGCGGTTGTACCAACAAACGCTGTGGTTTCTTCCGGCAGTGCCCGTTCTTCCGCGCGCGTGCGCGTCTAGAAGGCACCGATGTGATTATTGCAAATCACGATTTAGTGCTGGCGGATTTGAGCTTGGGTGGTGGTGCTGTGCTGCCAGAGCCGGAAGAGTGTATCTACATCTTTGACGAAGCTCACCACCTGCCGGAGAAAACCCAACAGCATTTCTCGAGCAACATGCGTTTAAAAGCGACGGGCGCTTGGACGGATACGGCTACTTCCGTTGTGGGTTCGTTGGTGCAACGGTTTGCACGCCCCGCATCGCTGGTCGCTTTGGCTACCACCATATCCGTGGATGCAACGGCCTTAGCAGAGCGTCTGCAAACCTTATCCGATGCAGCAACCCTCATTGACTACGTGCCTAGAGACGACACTTTAGCCACCCATCGCTTTCCTTTAGGCAAAGTGCCAGAAGATCTAGCCGAAGCTTCTCAAGCGGCACTGCCCCATATTGCGCAAATCAGTATGGCGCTAGAAAGCATGCGAGAACTGTTGCAAAAAGCGGTGGAGGGCGAGCTGAATTGGGACAACGCTTTTGAGGCAGAAGATTGGCTGCCCGCGGTGGGGCAACTGCAAGGTCGGGCGGCGGCTACCCAAGACTTGCTGACCGATTATGCCCAGGCCAACGATTCCACCGCGCGTTTTGCGCGCTGGGCGAATCGCCACGATTCAGAACGTTTTGATACCGACGTTGAGCTGGTCAGTGCCCCCATCGACCCAGGGACAATTTTGCAAAGTACACTTTGGGATGTGGGTTATGCTGCGGTTTGCACCTCGGCAACCTTAACCGCATTGGGTAACTTTAGCCGTTTCTATGAGCGCTCTGGCTTAGACGAAGTGGCGGGCCAAAGTGCCGGCGTGCGTATTCCTAGTCCATTCGATTTCCCAAACATTGCTACGCTCACCGTCCCGTCCATGGACTCAGACCCTCGTGACGCACAGGCACATACAGATGAGGTTGCTGGGATGTTGCCGGGGCTGTTGGAGCAAGAGCGTAGTGGGTTGGTGTTGTTTACCAGCTGGCGCCAGATGCGTGAGGTGACTAACTTGTTGCCCCAGTCGTTGGTGGCACAGATGCAAATTCAAGGCGAGCAGTCCAAACAGGCGTTGTTGGATGCGCATCGCGAGATCATCGACAGCGGTGGCACCAGCTATCTAGTGGGGTTGGCGAGTTTTGCCGAGGGTGTGGATTTACCCGATGACTATTGTCGTCATGTGGTGATTGTGAAGCTGCCATTTTCGGTACCAGATGACCCATTAGACCAGGCGCTTGCTGAATGGGCAGAAGCCCAAGGGCGTAATCCCTTTATGGAGATCTCAGTACCCGATGCGGCGGTAAAATTGGTTCAAGCCTGTGGTCGGCTGATTCGCCATGAAGGGGATTTTGGGCGGATCACTTTGCTTGATCGACGCATTGTAACCAAGCGCTATGGGCGGGCGTTGTTGGATTCCTTGCCGCCTTATCGGCGCGACTTGCAACCTTAGCCAATCTAAACTTGAGCGCCACAACCTGTGGCGCTAGCTCATCTAGTTGTAGGTTTGCCCTAACGTCCGCTTTGTAGCAAACGCTTTTTGTAGGTTGGAACATCCTCTACCGACTCACCTTCGGCGGGCGCCTCTTTGAACTTACCCAAGCTGTAGGCGATGAGCCGCTCTTTGGGTAAGCGTTCTTGCAGCGCGTTGACGAAGGCAATGGACTGGGCATGTGAAATTTGCTTGATCGCCTCAGAGCGTTGTCGGTTGCGGTCGAAGGTGGTGTAGTCCAAGCGTAAGTTGCTCCAATATCGAGAGGAGCGCTGAGCAAGGTTTTTATCGTATTCCGTTAGCTCAGAGATTAGCCCGTCGCGGTACTCAAGGTAGTCTGCCTCGGACATGGCGCTTAGCTCTTTGGCATAGCTGTCAACAAAGTCGTAGGTCGCTTGTTGCAATTGCTGCGGATTGGCAACCGGGGACTGGACAACAAAGCTGATGCCACCGCGATTCCTTAGCGCTTTGTGACCCACACCAACAACATAACCCAACTGCTGCTCGGTGCGTAGCGAGGTGAAGTAAGGCTGGCGCATTAGATGTACCGCTAGCGCACTTTGGGCGTTGGTTGCTAGGTTGTCGTCTGAGTCTTGTAGGTACATGACCATGGACGCATCTTGATGATCGATAGAGACCGGTAAGCGAGTAGCGCTGTGGGTTTCTGCCACCTCGGAGCGGAACAGTTCAAAGTTCTCTAGATTCAACTCTTGGCTCAGGATGTCAGCCACCTGAGCAACGTTTTTGGCGTTGAGGTTGCCGTGGGCTAGGCCCTGTACGGCAAAGCTCTGCATGCGTTGCTGTTGCCAGCGAGCCAGGTCTTTGATGGTCACGGTGTCGATGGTGTCGGCTAGCAATGCTGGTGACCAGGCGCTATCGACCAAGAGGTGGTTAATGGCGTTAGAGGTTTGGCGGTAGGGTTGCTCAGTGCGAGCGCTACGCCAATTGTTCTGTAGCTGCGCGCGGCGTACCTCAAACTGCTGTGGATCTAAGGTTAGGTTGGTGAAGGTTTGCAGGATGCGTTCGAGCAAATCTGCTTGCTTGTTGTTGTAGCCTTGCAAGCGAATCTCAAAGCCACGGGCGCTGGTGTCCAAGCTGTAACCCAACCCCGCTAAAAAGGCAGGGTAGGTGTAGTCGTTCAGCGCATCGTTTGCCAAGGCTTGATAAAGCTGCGCCATAACAATGTCTTGGGGGGTGCTTAGGCCATCCTTGATACCAAGCGACAGCAACAAGTTTGCTCGAGGGATTCGAAACTCGGTGTCTAGATCGTGCCAAAGCTCCAAGCCGGGCTTTGCAATTTGCTTGGCGGGGCCTTGGTTATCGTTCTCTAGCACGTCGGTGTTTTCTGGCAAGAATGGGTTGGGGGCGGGTAAGTCTAGGCCGGTGATCCCGGCGTCTTCGCGCCCGACGGGGCCGGGTGTCATGGTGTAAGAAACGCCAAACCATGGCTCAACCTTGTTACCCTCAAAACCGGGCCCAGAAATCTCGCGGAGCAAGTTTTCTGGGGTTAGGTAGCCTAAATAGCGTTTGATTAGCGTCGCATCAAATTTGTCCATGCGGTAAGGCGCACGCAAAATATCTTGCGGTGGATAGTGAGCTAGCTGCGGACCGGTGCGGTAGACAAAACCGGTAGCCGACCCTTGCTCTTGAAATTGGAAGGCTAGCTTGAGCACTTCTGCCTGTTCGTTGTAGAGCCATTGGGCCGGTGGTTTGCTCCGCAGCAAATCGATGTAGTCAAAAAGCGCATCGGTTATTTTTGGAATGTTGCGCTCACCGGCCTCGGTTAACCCAATGCTGACCACCATCATGGTGTTGTTGTTGTCGAGTTCATCACTGCTGGCGCTGAGTGATTCTATCCAGCCATTGTCTTTAAGCTTTTTATGCAAGCTATTGCTACCTTCGTGCCCCAGTAGATTGGTGATGTAGAGCAAGGGTTTCTCACGGTAGTACTTAGTGGTGTTGGGTACCGGAAAGGTGAAGTCAACTCGAGTTTTGTCCTTCAGCGCTTGCAGCTTGATGGTGTTGGGTAGCGAGCCTTTGGTAAACGCCTGGGGCAAGGGTGCTGGGTCGCCCAACTGACGGTTTTCTATTTGATCAAAGATTGGGGTGATCCAGCTTTCCATTTCGTCTAGGTCTTCGTTGCCGAAGGCCACCAAAATCATTTGGTCAGCGGAGTAGTTTTCTTGAAAGAACTTCTCCAGCGCGGGGTAGACGCCTTCGCCCAAGGTATCCAGCGAGCCGATGGTGAATCTTGACCCAGGATGCTCTGGGTTAAGCGCTAGCTTTTGCGTTAGATAACCACGCCACCCATCGTTCTTGGTTTGCAGTTGGTACTCGGAGTGAACCGCGTTCTTTTCTCGGTCGACATAAGCTGGATCCAGCAAGGGTGCGATAAAGAACTGGGCGAAGCGATCCATGGCACCGCGAAAGTACTCTGGCTGAATGTCGAAGAAGTAGTTGGTGTGATCCAGCGCGGTATAGGCATTGGAGCTGCCGCCATGCGCATTGATGTAGGTCTGATAGGCGTTAACCTCAGGATATTTTTTGGTGCCAATAAAGAGCATATGCTCTAAAAAGTGAGCCAAACCTAGGTATTCTTTGGGTTCGTGGAAACTGCCACGTAGCGCCACCAGCGAAGCCGCAGCCTTATCGGTTTTGGGATCTGAGACCAACAAGGTGCGTAGGCCGTTGCTTAAGGTGAGGTAACGGTAGGCTCTTGGGTCATTGGGGCTTTTGCTGATATTGACAACGCCAGGTGCTGTAGCTGCCACTAAGGAGACATCCGCAGCGGAACCCGATGGGGTATTGCTGCAGGCGCTCAGACCCAAAATTAAGGTTGCGCCTAATGCGTAGCGAAGCAGGGTACGACCTTGTCTATGATGTTGCCCCTGCTGCTCTTGGTTTGCGCCTAAAGTCACGTCTACCCCTTAATTTCTTAGTAAAAATGTTACGAAAGCTATCGATAGCTATGAGGTCCTGTAGAACTCCCGTAGCAAGCTAGTTATTAGACGAATAACGACGCCGATTCCACAGTAGGTTGAGGTAGTAATCTAGGCTGAAATACCGGCCGCCACCGATAATGAGCAGCGCCATGAGCATGGCAAAATAGCTGGCGGCGAATTCGATGCCGTTGTTGAGTTTAACCAGCGAGCCATTGCCATTGAGGTATTTGAAGTTGCCGTGCTTACGCAGCAAACTTTTGGCTTTGGCGAGCCTGATTGAGGCCTCCACGGTTCGCTCGTTGACGTTGGTGCACTGAATGTAACGCTGAGCAATGTTGGCCTCAGCGTGAGCTGAAGTGCCCTGGATGCAATGCGCCGGTGGATTAGATGGGGCAATCGCTGCCCAGCCGTTGTCCAGGTGGACGGCATAGCCGGCAACAAACATGGTCACTGCCAAGGGGATGGCAACCCAGCGCGTGGCAAAGCCGAAGAGTAGAGCGATGCCGCCAAGAAACTCGGTCCAAGAGGCAAGAAACCAGGAGATTTCTACCGGCATCACGTTAAAGGGAAAGGGGAAGGCCTCCTGCTGGAAGGCAAACCAGTTGTCCCCGGTGATCTTTTCCCATCCTGCCGCGATTAGCACCGGCCCAAGGATCAGGCGCAGCAACAGTGAGGCCACCCCATCCAAATGCTGGACGCTGTTGGTGAACCAATGGTGCAATCGATTGATGACGCTTGGCTGTGCTGAGGTCGGGGTTAAGTTGGATTCGTTCATCTTGTGTTCACTTTTGCCAAAGCTGAGCAAGATTAGACTGCCCATTGTTGGTTGGTTCCCTAAGCGGTATCACCGATTCAGACAGTGTTCAGGCCCCCGGGCTTAACCTGGGGGCCATCTTGGAAATCTTCGGAGTTGCTCCACATGAGTAGTTTGAGCAAAACACCTCGCGCCTTCAGCGGGGGCGAATCGGCCTCGTCCAGATCTGGATCCGGTGTGTTGGCGGGCGTACTTTTTAGCACTTTAGGAGCGGTATGTTTGCTGGTGCCAACGGCGCATGCAGCCGGTGTTTTTGATGAGGCCAAAGTGGTTCATGTGGAGCCGTTGTATGAGCGGGTGAGCTATTCGGTGCCCACCGAGGTATGTCGAGAAGAGCAGGTATCTTACCAGGCTCAGCGCCGCCGTGGTGGGGCGACCGCGCCCATTTTGGGGGCCGTGATTGGTGGGGCCATTGGTAACGCGGTGGGCCACCACAAGCGCAATCGCCAGGTTGGCACCGCGGTAGGTGCCCTGTTGGGCGGCAGTATAGGCGCAGATATCGCCCGCAATCGGCGGGCTCCTGAGGGTGAGAGGCGCTATCGCAATGAGCAGGTGTGCCATACCGAGCGTGAGATTCGAGAAGAAGAGCGAGCTGCCGGTTACCGAGTTACCTACGCCTATGCTGGCCAAACCCATACCACACGCATGAATCGAGACCCCGGTCCCACGTTGCGTGTGCGGGTTAATGTCACGCCAGCCGGCTAAAGTTCAGTACAATACACAGATATGTTGATTACCCACACTCCAAAAATGCAGCGAAGCTTGAGGCTACTGGCCTTCTTGCTTGTCACCTCGGTGGCAAGTTTGGTGAGCCCGGTTGCCCAGGCCCAAGAGGCTTTGTGGGAGCAACACTTGACGCCTAACGAGCTGGTGCCAAATCAGCTTGCGCCGGTGGCTACCGGCAATGTTTCGGTAGAGCGTGCGATCCGCATTGTGCGGCGCGAAACGGGTGGGCGGGTACTAGCGGCATCGGCAGGCAAACGCCAAGGTAGCCCCGGGGTGAATGTGCGTACCCTGCTTGATGGCGAACGGGTCACCACCTTTTTTGTCCATGCAGATGGACGCCTGCAAAAGCGTTAGCCACAGATTTTGGAGTTATGGTGCGAGTACTAGTTGTAGAAGATGAACAGGCGCTGCGTGAGCAGCTAGATGCGGACCTAAAAGCTCAAGGTTTTGCCGTGGATGTTGCGGCGGATGGCGAAGAAGGTCTGTATTTTGGCCGCGAATACGCCTACGACGTAGCCATTGTTGATCTGGGTTTACCCAAGATGGACGGCATGGAGCTGATTAGCACTTTGCGTGCTGAAGAGCGCAAGTTTCCGGTGCTGGTCCTGACCGCGCGCAGCCATTGGGAAGACAAAGTGCTTGGCTTGGAAGCGGGTGCCGATGACTACCTGACCAAACCTTTTCAGGCGGAAGAGTTGCTAGCGCGGATCAATGCCTTAGTACGGCGTGCTGCGGGTTATGCAGCACCGGTGTTGCGACAAGGTGAGCTCAGCGTTGATACCGCTAAAAAAGAGGTCCGCGTGAGTGATGTGCTGATTGAACTCACCGCCTATGAATACAAAGTGTTGGAGTATTTGATCTTGAACCCAGATCGAGTGGTATCCAAAACCGAGCTGACCGATCATTTGTACGAACAAGATTTTGACCGAGACAGCAACGTTATCGAGGTGTTTGTGGGTCGGTTGCGCAAGAAGCTAACACCGATCAATCCGATTAGAACCGTGCGTGGCCAGGGCTATCGTTTGCTGCGCGAAACGCCCAGCTAGTGCGCTGCTGATGCCCTTTGGGCTTCGCCGTTAACGTGCGCAGCTAACCCCCATGCGCTCGGGAATTCAGACTCGTTTACTGCTAGTCACTACCGTTGTGCTCGGGATATGTCTTACCTTGGCAAGCCTGGTTTTAGACCGCTCCTTTCAAGCCAGTGTCAGCGCGGGCGCCGAAGAGCAATTGCGGCTCATGATATTTTCGCTCATGGGCACCGCAAGCGACCACGAAGGTCATCTAGATTTCACCTCGGAGCTGCCTGAGCCGCGTTTAGGTCAACCCCAATCCGGATTGTATGCCACCGTGCTGTCCACTCAAGGCGAATCCTTCTGGCGCTCTCCCTCGCACCTAGGTGAGGACTTCGATTTGCCACCTGAAATTTACCAGTTGCTACCCGGGCAGTTTCGCTTTGGTGAAGCTACGTTGAACAACCTGGACGCTTACTACTTGAGCTACGCCGTCATTTGGGAGGGCAGTGTTGACCGGGAGCTAGTGTTTAACGTGTTGGTGGATCGCATCAGCTACGACTCCAGCATTGCCAGCTTTCGGCGTAACCTTTATTTGGGGTTGCTGGGTGTCCTTGGTTTGTTTGTGTTGGCTCAAATTTTGGCGGTGCGTTGGGGGTTACGGCCCTTGCGCACCATGACCGAAGAGGTGGCAGCGTTGGAACGTGGAGATCGAGAACGTTTGTCCGAAGCTTATCCTCATGAGCTGCAAGGGTTAGCGAGCAACTTAGATCGGTTTGTTGAGCACGAAAAACGCAACCGCAGTCGCTACCGTAAGGCCCTTGAAGACTTAGCCCACTCGTTGAAAACACCGTTAGCAGTGTTGCATAACGGTTTGCGTGGCATCTCAAAGACAAGTGCGGCTGATGCTAGCAAGTTAGAGTTGCTCAGTGATCAGCTAGAACGCATGGAAAGCAGCGTTAGCTACCAGCTCAGCCGTGCTTCGGTCTCCGGCCCGGTCATCATCGGTAAGCCGGTAGTTGTCCACACACTGCTAGAGCGGTTGTTGCGTGCGCTTAACACGGCCTACATGGATCGTGGTATTGAGGTGGCTTTGGAGGTAAACGAAAGCGTAAGCGTGCGCGGTGATGAACGTGATTTGCTGGAGATCTTTGGCAATTTGCTCGAGAACGGATTCAAGTACACGGGTAGCAAGATACGCATCCGCGCGCAGGTGGATGAGTGGGTGCGTATTGTTGTTGAGGACGATGGACCTGGCATAGATGCCAGCATGCGTGAGCAGGTGTTGGCTAGAGGTACCCGAGCTGACCAAGTGCAACCGGGGCAGGGTATTGGGTTGTCGGTGGTGGCGGAGTTGCTCGCCCTATACCGCGGTGAGATGGAGATCAGCGAAAGCACTTTAGGTGGCGCGCACATTGAGTTGCGCTTCCCACTTTAGTGCTTGGTTAGTCTCAAACCTTAGACAAGGCGCTACGTAGCGCCCCAAAGTAGCGCTGCTGTAGTGTGCTAACCACTTCGTCTTGAGGCTTGGGACGTTGTGCGCACCACTGTAGCGCCAGCTCAACCCATTGAGCATCCCCTGGGTTGCTAGCAACCGCGCTTTGTTGACCCATCGACTGCTGCAAACGTTCTACTTGCACTTGTAGGCGCAGTGCTTCATCGGCCGGTGGTGATGGCACCTCTGCCAGTATCTCGGCGACCAACACTAGGCGCTGTAAGGACTCGATGGTTGGCGCCTCAGCCGGCGCTGGGTCCAGCCCTTGCAACAGTTTTGCATCCGCGTTATCTGGCAGGGCGGCATCGCTACCTGCGTTGGTGGTGGCGGTATCCCAAGTTGCCAAATCTTCGATGCGCTGGTGTAGCGCTTGACGTTGTTGGACTTGGAGTAGGCCTTCGTAGTCTTTGCACAGACCATCAAAACGGCGTTTGATTTGGTTATAGGCACCGCCGGGTAGGTTGCCTTGGGCATCGTTGAACGTTGTGCGTGCGGCTCGAAGCTGTTCGGCGCTGGCATCGCTAGCGGAGGTTTCTTCTACCTGTTTGGCAAAGGCGTCCACTTGTGCGGTTAAGGCAGTAATAGCGGCTTGATCGGCCGCCTGTTGCTCTTGCTTTGCGCCATCGCGTTCATTGAACAAGGCATCGCAGGCTTCGCGGAACGCCAGCCACAGTTTGCGCTCACCGCCGCGTGGCATGGGGCCGATTTGCTGCCATTGTTTTTGCAGACCTTTGGCTTGGTTGATGCGATCACCTAGATCGCTATCGGTTGCGGCAGCTAACGTTTGAGCGGTTTCTAGCAACCCCTGCTTGGCTGTTTCGTTGGCGGTCCAAACGGCTTTGATCTTTTCATGCAGTTGTTCTTGCAAACCTTCAAAGGTTTTCTCCAGCGGCTTGGACGTTTTGCGCTCCACGGGGTAGCACTGGCGCCAAGCCTCCCGCGCGGTGCGCAGAATTTGCTCCGCCGCTTTCACATCACCGTTATCTAGCTCTGTGGTGTTGATATAGTCGCTGAGCTGGGCGCAAATTTGCTCGCGTTGTGCGGTGTTGGCTGCCCGTTGCTCCGCTAACTGTGCAAAATGTTCACGGCAGTGATCAAAAGCCGTTTGCGCTTGGGCGTTGAAGCGATCGGCCAACCGTCGGTCTGCCGCCTTCGAGACACTGCCTAACTCGTTCCATTGTGAACGTAGCTGTTTAACCCGGGTGGCTTGTGCTTCTGGGTCTAGAGGGGTGTCGGCAATCAGCGTCATTGCATCGACCAACGCTTGGCGTTTTGGACCGGTTGCAAAGGTTTGCCAATCCACCAGCTCGGTAAGTTTTGCATTCAACGCGTTGAAGCGCGCATTTTGGTCAGGATTGAGTTTGCCCAAGGCTTGCTTTAGACGCCGCACCTGGCCCATTTGGGCTTTACTTTGGGCTGCCTGGCCAGCATCTAGCGATTCCGTTAGGCCGTCTAGCACCTTGTCCAGCTGGTGGTTGAGGGTTTGTTTCTGTTCATCGATCCAACGTTGCTCAGATTGGATAGCATCACGCTGAGCAAAAGGTGCTGAAATTGCTGCGTTGGTTTGGGCCCAGTCTGGCCAACGCAATTTACGCAGCTGCAACTTGCTGGTTTTTGCTGCATCAGCAATGGATTCTTGGTAGCTAGTAAATAGGCTGAGCGTTTCATCGCTGGGTTGGTTCAGCTGTATGTCCGGTCTAGTTGGCAAGGCTGCACTGGATTGCTGTTGGGCCAGCTCATCTAAGGCAACACAAGCGGTGGTTAGCTGTTCCAGCTCGCGCAGCGCAGCGTTCACCGATGCGGTGGTGGCCGCAAGATCAGTACCTAGCTCTAAGCCATCCAGCTCTGGACTCAGTGCCTGCCAACTTTGCTGCAAGCCGGGTAATTGGGTCATCAAATCGGCAAAAACGGCGGCGCTAGCGGCGGCAGCTTGACCGTCCTTTACAAGCGGCTGGCGTAGCTCGTTGATGGCCTTTGCTAGCTGCTCAACTTGCGCGATTTGTGCTGCGGTGGGCATTGGGTTTGCAGCCAGATCAACAGGCGCTGGTGCATCAACCGTTGTTGGCGTCAGTTCCGGTTCCGGTGGTTGCAGTTCAACCACAACCATAGCGGGAAAAGGTTCTAGCGTGATGTCACATGCTGCGAGTTCGGTAACCATTTGCTGGTACTGCGCGGCATTGTCGCTGTACTCGGTTTGCAGCTGTAGAACTACAGCTTCGCGTTGAGCATAGGTAAGGCTTTGCGCTTGGGTTTCGTTGTTGTGCTTGCCAAGTGCCTGGTTCAACTCTGCGCCGCGCGCCCACAGCTCGCTCGCCTCACGACGTTGGGTTTTGATTTTTTCTAGGCTGTTGCGCGCGAACCGATTGATACCTTTGTTGCGCTCGCGACTTTGCTTCTCCATGACGTGGAGAGCCGCTTCGGTGCGCATCTGCGGGAGTTCCAGAGCAAGGTCGCGTAGGTTCGCTTTTTGCAACGCCACGTAAGTGATGACTTGCGGATCAGTGAGTTGTGCTAGCGCCTGTTGGGCTAGCTTGGCATCTTGGGCTTGCAGCACCGGGGCTGCTGCCAGTGCCAACGGATTGCTAGCAGAGGCTTTGGCGAGCGGTTCTGTTGGCTTTGCGGTGTTGCCTTTAGGCTCCGCTTTGCTTTCTGCTTTACGATCTGCGTTGCCGGACGGGTTTTGCCCGCCGCGCTTTTTGAACCAGCTGAACACCATGTATAACTACCAGTTGCTGCTTACGTGAAGTTGGATTGCGCTAGAGCTTGCTGTGGCTGCCGTCGCACAGAGGTACAGCTTGGGTGCGTTTGCAACCACAGAAATATAAGGTCTTGCTTTCTTCAGCGGTGTGCATGGCCGGCGTAATATCGGTGCCTTCGTGGCTGCCATCGCAAAATGGTTGCTTGTTGCTGCGTCCGCACGCGCACCAAAAATATTTTTTGCCGGCCTCGACTTCAACAGGGTATGGCGCTTTTTGCGGTATAGGTATTTCGCTCATCGTAGGTGATCCTTTTCTATTGTTGCTGTTGACTAGGAAAAATCGCGCTTTGACCACCAAGGATAAAACTCAGGGAGGTCGGAACTGACTTTGCTAGGAAACTGTGGGGGTCGTTTCTCTAAAAAGGAAGTGACCCCTTCTTTAGCGTCTGGAGATTTGCCCAGATGATAGATGCCGCGGGAATCCAACTTATGTGCTTCCATAGGATGGTCGGCGCCTAGGTTCTTCCACATCATCTGCCGAATCAGGGTGACCGAGACGGGGGAGGTGTTGTCCGCAATCTCTTGGGCAATATGGCGTGCGGTTGGCATAAGTTCAGCTTTGTCGTGCAAGCTGCGGAGCAAGCCACCATCCAGTGCTTCTTGCGCTGGAAACACCTTGCCGCTATAGCACCATTCTAACGCTTTGCTGATACCGACAACCCTAGGCAAGAAATAGCTAGAGCAAGCTTCGGGCACAATGCCCCGGCGAGCAAACACAAAGCCGAACTTAGCGTTGTCACTAGCGATGCGTATATCCATGGGTAGGGTCATGGTGACCCCAACGCCAACGGCTGGACCGTTGATCGCCGCAATGATTGGCTTTTTGCATTCGTATATACGTAGGGTCAAGATCCCGCCGCCATCGGGATGCAATCCGCTCTCACGATCTTCACGTCCATTGGCATCAAAGGTCTCGGCTCCGGCAGACAGATCGGCCCCGGCGCAAAAGGCGCGTCCTGCGCCGGTGACAATAATGGCGCGCACATTGTCGTCGGCATCGGCACGATCCAGCGCATCGCACATCTCGTGCAACATGTCTCGAGTGAAGGCGTTGAGCTTCTCGGGACGGTCCAAAGTGATGGTTAGGACGCCGTTGTCCAACTCATAGTTGATGGTAGTGTAGGCCATGGCTTTGCTCGCTCGCGTGCGTTGCTCTGTAGCGAGCATGGTGCCCGTATTGCTGATGTTTTTCCATGCCGCTCTGATGTTGGGTTGGTATTGGTATTATTGGGTTTGAACCCACTGGCGATTGCCTTGTTAGCCAGCTCAGTGCACAGGGCCCGCGTATAGGAAAAATAGAGCGTTATGTTGTTGACATCGGATTCGGGCAGATTTGGCGGCGGGGGCTTGCATGCGTCGCGCTGACGATCCCGCTGCGGCTGCCCTGGCCGCTGAAGTCCAGGCCTTTGTAGATCAAAACCGCAGCCTGGTTGCGCTCGGCTTAGCGGCAGCTCCGGCTTGGTTCCAAGCGTTGCGGGACCGGCGGTGGTACGTGCCCCATTGGCCTGGGGTTTTTGGTGGTCTGGATTGGAGCCCGTTACAAACATATGTCTGGCAGCGGGAGTTATTGCGGGCCCAAGCTCTGTTGCCCCCGGGGGCGACAACCCATCTGCTGGCCAGCTGGATATTCCGCTGGTTACCTCAGCAGAATGCGGCCGCCCAGACCCAAGGTCACCGTTGGCTGGCGGGCATCGCTGGCGAAGCCAGCCCGGTAGAACAACAGACCCAGCCCCTGGCAGAGTCTCAAAGCGAGCGTTGGCGGGTTGGCGTGGATTTGCGGCATCCGGATTGGGTCTTACAGGCCCAGGCTGGAGCCATGTTGAATGAGCAGGCCCACTGGGTGCTGCAGCCGTATCGCCTGGCGCCAGAGGATGGTTTAGAGCCCGAAAATGAGGCTAGCGCTGACGCTGAGGCGTTGGGATGCTGGGCATTAGGCGTTCACCCGGGTGCGCTTTTGCTGTCAGAGCCGCATTTATCGCCTCACACGGCAGAAAAATTGAACCCCGACCTCTCACCTAAGGCCTTTACTGAAGTAGAATTAGCGGTTGAACAGCGGTGGCCGCCAATTTTAAGCGGGCTCACGCTGGCTGAGGTGGAAGCTTTGCTCCGGCCGATACAGCTAGCTTGGCAAAATCCAGACTCCCCGCTAGGGGGCTTGGGCGCGACTGAGGCAGGTTTGCTGGTGCCGAGCGTAGAGTTGGGCTGGCGATTGGAGCGGTTGCAGCGGGTGCTGGCTGCCGATAGCAGCTTAGAATCGGAGCTTGAAGGTTTGCACGAGAGCCAAGTTAGCTTGGTTGCCCTACAAGTGATGGAGGCCAGAGCGGCTCAGGCGCAGGCAACGGATGAACCACTGCTGCCAGGCGCGGAGTTGCTTCATGCGGTTGGCCAAAGCGCGGAACGTCTCGGTTGGCGTATCGCTCAGCTCGAGGCGGATACGCTGGGGTATTTTGCGCTGCCAGTATTTGATGAACGATTACAGCATAACGAAGGCCCGGTAACGCCTGCGTTGTATGACCCGCTGATTAAGTGACCCGTGAAGCAACCTGTGACCAAGGGGCGCTGAACGAATTTGATTTTACTTAGCTCTAGAACTTAGCTCTAGAACTTAGCTTTAGAATTTGGCTTTAAAACTTAGATTAAGAAGGTGATGGCATGGATTTTTCTTTAACAGACGAACAAACGCTGCTGCAAGACAGCATGGAACGCTTTGTGCAAAACGACTACGCGTTTGATGCACGGCAGAAGCTCATTAGCGAGGAGCCTGGGTTTAGCGTCGACAACTGGAAAACCTTTGCTGAGTTGGGTTGGCTAGCCATGCCATTCTCCGAAGCCGATGGTGGCTTCGGTGGCACAGCGGTTGAAACCATGCTGATGCAAGAGCAGCTAGGCAAAGGCTTGGTGGTAGAGCCTTTCTTAGCAACCGTTATCTTGACGGGCGGCGCTATTGCGAATGCGGGTTCTGCAGCGCAAAAACAGCAGTATCTGCCGGGTATTATTGACGGTTCGGTGCAAGGTGCGCTCGCTTATGCCGAGCCTCAAGGTCGCTTTAACTTAGCAAACCTGACCACCACCGCTAGCAAGAGCGGCGCTGGGTACAGCTTAAGCGGTCAGAAGTCTGTTGTGATTAACGGTCCTAGTGCAGATGTGTTGGTTGTGTCTGCACGTACCAGTGGTGACCAGATGGACGACAAAGGTGTCTCGCTGTTTATCGTCCCTGCCAACGCAAGCGGTGTGACCCGTCGCGACTACCCTACGGTTGATGGGTTGCGCGCATCCGAGATTAGCTTTGAAAACGTCAGCTTAGAAGCCGACGCATTGCTCGGCGAGTTAGACGCCGGTCTTGCACCGCTACAGCAAGTCATCGACCAAGGCACTTTGGCCGTGGGTAGTGAAGCGGTTGGTTGCATGGAGGTGTTGTACAAGGCGACGGTTGAGTACTGCAAAACCCGAGAGCAGTTCGGCCAGCCTATTGGCAAGTTCCAGGTGCTCCAGCATCGTATGGTGGATATGTTTATGGAGCATGAGCAGTCTAAGTCGCTGATGCTGATGGCCGCGATGCGTCTTGATGAGGGTTATAACAGCGCCGCTCAGAAAGCCGTCTCAGCCTTTAAGGTTCAAGTAGGTAAATCCGGTCGTTTTGTTGGCCAAAATGCGGTGCAGCTGCACGGCGGCATGGGCATGACCGAAGAGCTAAATGTTGGTCACTACTTCAAGCGCCTAACCACCATCGACACGATGTTTGGCAACACCGACTTCCACCTAAAGCGCTTCGGAGCTTTGTAGTCGTGGCTCGCTGGGACAAAGGTGACACTGCCAATACCATCCCTGAATGGTTCTTTGAAGCGGTTGAAACTCCCAGCGTCGAAGGTCGCGTTGAAGTCGACGAGTGTGATGTGGTGTACCGCACCTGGGGTGATGCCGGCAAGCCGGGGTTGCTGTTGGTGCACGGCATGCACGCACACTCCCATTGGTGGGATTTCATTGCCCCACAGCTGCTCCCGGATTATCAAATCACCGCGCTGGATCTAACCGGCATGGGCGATTCGGACTATCGATACGAGTACAGCGCAGATGTTTTTGCGCAAGAGATTATCGCGGTTTGCGATGCGGTAGGATTCGATAACGATGTGGTGGTTGCCGCCCATAGCTTCGGCGGCCGTATGGCCTTACGTGCGGCAAACGCCAACCCGGATCGATTCGGTCGCTTAATATTGCTGGATACGGGCATTCGCCATCCAGATGAGCCAGAGCAAGAGCGACCATCCTTGGGTGGCCGAGCTAAAGTCTACCCCAGCAAAGAGGCAGCACTCGGCCGTTTTCGCCTCTACCCACCCCAGACATGTGCAAACGAATATGTGGTGCAGTACATCGCGCGTAACTCGTTGTTGCCCGTTGATGGTGGTGGTTGGGCTTGGAAGTTTGATGACGATATGTACACGTCGCTAACGGGTGCAGAGGCATCCCCGGCGGATTTTGAGCAGCTTAAGGTGCCAACCAGCATTATCTACGGTGCGGATAGCGATCTGTACTCCGCAAAATCCGTGGCTTATATGTCAGATCTTATCCCGCAGGATGTGATGGTGAGCGAGCTTGCGGATGCCCAGCATCATCTGTTCTTAGATCAACCCTTGGCTTTTGTGGACGTGCTCAAAGAGCACTTGCAAGCAAGCTAGCCCCAAGCGCTGCTCGCCACTAACCGGGCGCTGCCGTTCGGGTGCGCTAACTGGCTCAACACAATGTTGTGATGCTCGATGATTTGAGCGGCGCTGAGCTGTGCTTCCCCCGTGGTATGTCCATCGCTGAGCAGGCTGGTTTGGTAGCCCAAGCTGATGGCGGCCCGGCAGGTGGTATCCACGCAGTACTCGGTTTGCAGGCCACAGACGATGAGGTGTTCCACCCCCGCACGTTGAAGCTGCGCACGCAGAGCGGTGTTGTAGAAAGCATCAGATGCGGTTTTCTCTAGCACCACGTCCTGTGTTGCCTTATCTAGTTGCGGATGAAGCTGCCAACCTTGCGCACCACGCATCATCGGCTCATAGCTTGAGTGGCAATGCTGAATAAAAAACACTTTGCCTTGCTGTTGCCGCACGCCTTGGATACAGCGGTTAATGGCGGCCAAAACGTCTTGCTCAGCATGAGCACCGGTGATCAGCCCAACCTGTACATCAATGACCAACAGCGCGGTGTGTTCATCACCTGGACCTTTGGTGGAAGGGGTGCTGTCTTGCCGGTTGTTGTCCATAAGGTTGCTCCAGGTGCACGTCTAGCTTATTTCGAGTTGGTTGATTCTGCGGGCACCAACTCAAAGCGTTGCTTGGTGTGTTTCTCAATAGCGCTATTGCTGTACAGCAAGGGGTGTGATTCCTCGTCAGCCCAAGGCTTGAGCAAATCTTGGTAATGGGGTGAGCGCCAGTCGCCCGACTGCCCCGGTGCATTAGTCATTCGTGCGGCGTCCCAATTGCCCACATCCAATACCATCCGAAAGCTGGCGCCGGCTCGAACATTGAAGTCTTGGTCAAAGGTGGTGTTATTGGTTGTGTTGCCGCTGCCACCCCGTTCTAGCTTTGGCAACAGCATGTGCTTTTGGTTTTCAGCCGTGGCTAAGTGTTGCAACGGATGCGTAAAGCCGGTGCGGTGCAACGCACCCCAGCGCCACCGGGATGCTTCTTCGCCAAGCAGCTGCTGTGCTTCGTTCCAAGCATCGCTTAGCGCGGCGAGCGCAAGCGCCTGGTGCTCCGGTACTAGCCTCAGCAGGCTCAAAGAGTCCAAGGGTTCAATCAATTCAGGCGCGCTCGGTGCGAGCGCTTTTGCCATCTGGGGCTGCAAGTGGCGGTGATACCACAAATTGTATAGCGCTGCGGCTGCGGAATCTCGGTCCAACACAAAGTCCCAACCGTGCAGCAGGCTCAACGCTTTTTGTACCTGGGGATCGTTGGTTCCTGCTGGTGCGCTTTGGGGTAGCTGGCGAGTCAGTTTCTCGGCCAACACACTCTCGTAACTGCGCTGTAGGTCCGCTGAGTCTTGCATGCTGTGCTGGGGCTGCGCAGCTAGTGTTCGCCACAGGCTTTGGTAACGCCAAGGGGCAGACCATTCGAAGCCGATACGCTTGTCGTTTATAGGGTAGTCCGGTGGTAGGTTCATGCTGTTAGCGGTGCCGGTAAAGCCACGCTCCGGATTGAACTCGCTAGGCAGTACGTCCATGTCAAAGAAGCCGTCCCACTCGTAGCGCCCATCACCGGGCACCGGCAGCAGGCCGTCCCAGTTATCGCGTTTTGGAAATAACCCTGCTGGCTTGTAACCGATGTTGCCTTGGGTGTCGGCATAGACTTGGTTTTCTGCTGGCGCACCCCAACGGTTTAGGGCGGCGATAAAACTACGCCAGTTTTGCGCGCGCATGTACTCCACGCTGCCAAAGTAGGGCGACATGCCTTCGGTTAGCCACGCGGCGCGCACGGCAAACAAGTGACGTTTGGTTTTGTAGACAATGGGTCCGTGGCGGGTGAACTCTAAGGTGACGGAACGTGTTGCTTCGCCTGCCACCTCAATTTGCTCTGTGACTGCTCGAATGGGCTCGCTGCCTTTTTGGTAGCGATAACCTTTGCGGGTGCGTTGGTAAACATAAAGATCTTCTTGGTCGATCGGGAAGATGGTTAGGCCAAAGGCAATCTTTTCGTTGTGACCAATAGAGATGCCGGGTAGTGCGGGCTCACCCGCGCCGATCACATTCAGCCCTGGCGCTTGCAGATGGGCGATGTAGCGTAACGATGGCACCGCATGACCGCGATGTGGATCATCCGCCAATATCGGTCGGCCGGTGGCAGTGCGCGATGGCGCAACCACCCAGTTGTTGCTACCCAAACCCCGCGCAACGTCTGGTTGGTCCTGTAAAGCCAGCGTTGGTCCACCCTTATTGAAAGTAACCGGTGCTTTAGCCAGCGAGTATTTGGCTAGGACGTTTTTCGGAATGATGCAGGGGTCTAACCCTGGGGGTGGTTGTGCTGTCCATTGGGGTTCCAGCACTTTCCAGGTGGCGGCAATTTCTAGGCCCAGTTGGCAGGCAATTTGAGCACGGCGCACTTCGGTGGTGACATTGCGCCACAAGCCGTTGCTGCGAATTCGCACCACGTCTTCTGCGGACCAGCGTGCGGGTTGGTAATTGAGCAGTTTAAATTCCGGGGGCAGCAAGCTTGGCTGTTGTTTAATCTGATCTATATAGGCATTGATGCCCGCGGTAAACGCCGTGGCGATACGTTTGGCATCTGAGCCGTAAGCCAACCACTCCCGATACATGTCACCGCGATACAAAAATAGGCGGGTCGCTTCATCTTGAGCGACATAATCGGGCCCAAACACGGCGGCTAGTTGACCCAAACCTCGGCGCCGCCAAAGATCGATTTGCCATAGGCGGTCGCGTGCGGCGTTGAAACCTTGTGCAAAAAACGCGTCGTAGTGGGTTTGCGCTTGTATGTGGGGTACACCCCAAGTATCCACTCGAATAGAGGCCGATTGCTCTAAGCCGGCAACTTGGTAGGTGGTCGTAAGGTTTGGGGCGGCGCTGGTTGGTTCGGTGGCCGTGTTGTTACTTAGGGCAAGGGGGGCAAAGCTAATAAGCGCGGCGAGTAACAACGCCGTAGTGGTTAGCGTTGTACTCGCTGCATTCATGTGGATCTTCCTAGTTGTTCAATCTTGTTGCTCTATGTTCAAGCGTTAATCTCAAACTCTTAATCCCAAGAGAGGGCGCCACCCGTTTGATATTCAGTCACGCGGGTCTCGAAGAAGTTCTTTTCTTTCTTGAGGTCCATCATTTCTGACATCCAAGGGAAGGGGTTCTTGGCGCCGGCAAAGGCTTCGGTCAGGCCAATTTGGGCCAGCCTGCGGTTCGCGATGAACTGCAGGTACTCGGCCATCATGTTGGCGTTCATGCCCAAGATACCGCGAGGCATGGTGTCCTTAGCGTATTCAATCTCAAGCTCGGTGCCTTCCAAGATCATCTTGCGGGCTAGTGCCTGCATGTCCGCATCCCACAAGTGCGGGTTTTCTAGCTTGATCTGGTTGATCACATCAATGCCGAAGTTCACGTGCATCGACTCATCGCGCAAGATGTACTGGAACTGCTCAGAGGTCCCCGACATCTTGTTGCGTCGGCCCATAGACAAGATTTGGGTGAAGCCACAATAGAAGAACACGCCTTCCAACACGCAGTAATAGGCAATCAAGTTTTTCAGCAACTCGCGGTCCGTCTCCGGGGTGCCAGTGGTGAACTCAGGATTGCTAATGCCCGTGGTGTACTCCAAAGCCCAGCTAGCTTTCTTGGCAACCACCGGTACCTCGTGGTACATGTTAAAGATTTCGCCTTCGTCCATGCCCAGCGATTCAATGCAGTATTGATAGGCATGGGTATGAATGGCTTCTTCAAACGCTTGGCGCAAGATGTACTGACGACATTCCGGGTTGGTGATGAGTCGGTACAACGCAAGTACTAGGTTGTTGGCAACCAGCGAGTCCGCCGTGGAGAAGAACCCCAAGCTACGCTTAATAACCACTCGCTCATCTTCCGTTAGGCCATTGTCTGATTTCCACAGAGCGATGTCGGCCGTCATGTTGACTTCTTGGGGCATCCAATGGTTTGCGCAGCCATCCAGATATTTTTGCCATGCCCACTCATACTTAAAGGGCACCAGCTGGTTGAGATCCGCGCGGCAGTTGATCATGGCTTTCTGGTCAACGGTGACGCGTTCGCGTGTTTCCGGCTGGGTTACAGCTGCTACCGGTGTTGGCGCGCTGACCGCCGCTACGGCAACCGGTGCGGCAACTGTTGGCTCAGGCGTGACCTGTGTTGTCAGGGTGGGGGTGTTCTCTGCAACCTGAATTAGGCCGCCGTCCATCTCATCTTCTAGCTCATCATCATCAAGGTCATCCATGTCACCAATCAGGTCGAGCGAGCTACCCAGCGAGCTAGCGCTAGCTGGCGCTGCTTGACGCTTGGCAGGCCCTGTATTTGCTGAACCAGGAGAGGCCGCATCTTCTTTGTAATCTTCCCAACTTAACATCGCAGCTCTCCTACTGGCACGCTTCGCAATCGGGCTCATCTATGGAACAGGCCATAGGCACCGGTGCGGCGTTTTCTAAGTTAAAGTCGTCAACACCACCGCTCACACTTTCTGTTGCCGGTGCTGTTGGTGTGGCGTCGGAGCCTGAGTCCACCGCGTTTAGCGTGCTGCGGTCTAGGGTCGACTTCTCGGTGTGAGTTGCACCCAAAGCACGGAGATAATAAGTCGTCTTGAGACCGCGTAACCAAGCCATGCGATAGGTAATGTCCAACTTCTTACCCGATGCACCAGCCATGTATAGGTTCAACGACTGCGCTTGGTCGATCCATTTCTGGCGCCGGCTCGCTGCGTCAACCAACCATCGTGGTTCTACCTCAAACGCGGTGGCATAGAGTTCTTTAAGTTCTGCTGGAATACGCTCGATGGCCGATAGGCTACCGTCGTAGTACTTTAGGTCATTGACCATGACCTTATCCCACAAGCCCGCGGCCTTGAGCTCTTGTACCAAGTAGGGGTTTACCACGGTGAACTCACCAGACAAGTTCGATTTCACGAACAGGTTTTGGTAGGTGGGCTCAATGGACTGGGTTACGCCAGTAATGTTGGCAATGGTTGCCGTTGGCGCAATGGCCATGACGTTGGAGTTACGCATGCCGTGCTGCTGCACTTTGTTGCGTAGCTTGTCCCAATCTAAGGTGGTGTCAAAGTTTGCATCTAAGTACTCCTCGCCACGCTCCGCTTGCAGGCGCTTGAGGGAGTCGATGGGCAAGATGCCGCGGCTCCACAGCGAGCCAGGGAAGCTGGCGTAAGAGCCGCGTTCTTTGGCTAGCTTGCTAGAGGCATCAATAGCGAAGTAGCTGATCACTTCCATCGAGCGATCTGCAAAAGTCACGGCCGCATCGCTGGCGTAGGGCAGGCGAAGCTGGTACAGCGCATCTTGGAAGCCCATGATGCCCAAACCAACCGGTCGATGGCGGGAGTTGGACGTCTTGGCTTGAGGTACCGAGTAGTAGTTGATGTCGATCACGTTGTCGAGCATGCGCACAGCGGTGCGTACGGTCTTCTTCAACTTCTTGGCGTTAAGCTTGCCATCGGTAATGTGCTGCGCCAAGTTGATTGAACCTAAGTTGCATACGGCGATCTCTTCTTCCGAGGTGTTCAGTGTGATCTCGGTGCAAAGATTAGACGAGTGCACAACGCCGACGTGTTGCTGTGGCGAGCGTACGTTGCAGCTGTCTTTGAAGGTGACCCAGGGGTGACCTGTTTCGAACAACATGCTTAGCATCTTGCGCCATAGCTCTTGTGCTTTAACGCGTTTGAATAGCTTCAGCTCGCCGCTTTCGGTCATGGCTTCGTATTCGTTGTAGCGAGTCTCAAACGCTTTGCCGTAAAGATCGTGGAGATCGGGTGCGTCGCTTGGCGACAACAAGGTCCAGTGCTCGTCGTTGGTGACACGCTTCATGAACAAGTCTGGAATCCAGTTAGCCGTGTTCATGTCGTGGGTGCGACGGCGATCATCACCGGTGTTTTTGCGCAGCTCGAGAAACTCTTCGATGTCTAGGTGCCAGCTTTCCAAATAGGCACAGACCGCTCCTTTGCGTTTGCCGCCTTGATTCACGGCAACGGCGGTGTCGTTCACCACCTTCAGGAATGGCACAACACCTTGGGACTTACCGTTGGTGCCTTTGATGTAGGAACCCAATGCGCGCACGGGGGTCCAGTCGTTGCCTAAGCCGCCCGCCCACTTGGACAGCATCGCGTTGTCGCGAATGCCGTTGTAAATGCCTTCTAGCTGGTCAGGCAGGGTGGTCAGGAAGCAAGACGACAGCTGTGGCCTTAGTGTGCCCGCATTAAACAGGGTTGGCGTTGAGCTCATGTAGTCAAAAGATGAGAGCAAGTTGTAGAACTCGATGGCGCGCTCGTTCGGGTTGTCTTCCTTAGCAGCCAAACCCATTGCAACCCGCATGAAAAAGACTTGTGGCAGCTCGATGCGAACTTCATTGCTGTGGATGAAGTAGCGGTCGTACAAGGTCTGCAATCCTAAGTACGAGAACTGTAGATCTTGATCGGCATTGATGGCGTTGCCGAGCATTTCTAGGTCGTAATTTTGCAGTTCCGGTGACAGCAGCTCTAGCTCAATGCCGCGCTGAATAAAGGCGGCTAGCGCTTTGCTGTACACCCCAGACATTTGCGACTGGATCGCTTGGTAAGTGCCGGTGTCACTGCGAACGTCCAAAAACTCCAGCGCTTCGCTGCGGAGCTCATCCATCAGCAGGCGTGCGGTTACGTAAGAGTAGTTGGGCTCTTCTTCGATCAGCGTACGCGCGGTGATCAGCAAAGAGGTTGAGACATCTTTAATGCCGATACCGTCGTACATGTTACCCATGGCTTCATCCAGAATGCGCTGTGGGTCAACGTCATCTAGGTTAGCGCAGGCTTCTAGCACTAAGGTGCGTAGGCGCACTTCGTCCAGCGGTGCTTTGCTGCCGTCAGTGTGTACCACTTGGTAGCTTGTGCTGGTGCTAACCACCGGCTGGGGCGCATGGTCAGCGCGGGCGCGTGAGCGTTCATCGCGGTATAAAACGTAGGAGCGGGCAACTTTGTGCTCGCCGGAACGCATGAGCACCAATTCAACTTGGTCTTGGATATCTTCGATGTGCAGCGTGCCGCCAGAGGGTAAGCGGCGCTTAAAAGTGTTGGTGACTTGATCGCTAAGCGCGCTTACGAGCTCGCGTATGCGTGGTGAGGCAGCAGCGGTGCCCCCTTCAACGGCTAGAAAAGCTCTGGTTAGTACCACAACAATTTTGTCGTCGGTGTACGGCACGACGGTGCCGTTACGCTTAATAACCTTCAATTGGCCAGGTGCGGTAGCAACGATGGCGGGGGACAGTTGGGCAGCCTGGGGTGAAGAGCCTTGTGTTGCGGGCTCGCCAGCTAGGTTGTCTGTCGCGGCAGTCGTTGCACTGGTTTCAAGTTGCATTGGTGATCCATTCTCCTGATGCGCTTATCAGAGTTCCATTGCTCAGGAGGCGGGGTCCAACCTAAATCGGTGGTAGCGCTCAATGGTGGCTCTGTAAAGCTGATTAATAGTGATGTTGTTGGTTTGGCCTCTCGGCCGCCCTTTTTTGTCCGTTCTTGCTTGTCTGTTCTTGCTTGTCTGTTCTCGTTCCTAAAACCCGCATTAAGCGAACAAGTGCCTTGATTGAACCTGCACTGGTGGCGTCCTGCCTGGGATTTAGTCCTGCGTATCTTTTTGCGCTTTAGGTGGTTCGCCTAAGTTGCAGTAAACCTGTTTCTGACCAAGCCTCACCTCTACTAGGCGGTCCTATCCTGGTCTGAGTTGTAGCCGCTGCTCCCCCCCTGGTTAACAGTGCCTACGGACTGGTTTAACCGTTTAGCCGTTTAACGGTGTCGTACTTTGGCGCTTAGTGACTGCTGCGCTCTCTCTTTTTGGTCTGTCTATTTTTCTATTTGTCTCTTGTCTCTTGTTTCTTGTTTCTTGTTTCTTTCTTGCTTGTCTCTTTCGGTCGTTTTGCTAATGGTCTGCTGTCCGACCGATCAAAATCCGGTGCGTCAACGTCGGCAATTGGGATCATTTCGAGCCTCTCTGCCTAGTAATTTGACTAAAAATGCCCCATTTATCATCTATCAATTGTCTTTCTCTTTTTGATAGGCAAATGACACATCTAGTGCCCTTGGCGACTGCTTAACCCTATATATAGGGTTTCACCAAACGGGCACACAAGATAATGCTCGCTCCCTCGCATTGCAATAGGTGAGAGCGTGGAAAACCCGCCTGTATCTTGTGATTAGCCTGTGAATTGTCTGTGGATAACTTTTTTGCCCCCTTGAGGAGGCTGATGTGGCAATTTAAGGCCCTGGGAATAGCCAACGATGAATGGGAACAGAAAAAACAATGACAATATTTATGGCGCTAGATCAGGGCACTTCCAGCAGTCGGGCAATATTGTTCGACAATAAGGGCCAAGAGCTGGCCCGTGGCCAGCACGAGTTTGATAGCCAGTTGCCTCGAGATGGCTGGGTTGAGCAAGACCCAGAAGTGATCTGGCAAACCACCCTAGCCGCAGGTCGAGATGCCATAGCTGCCGCCGGTATCACGGCCGCCGAGATTACCTCGATCGGGATCACCAACCAGCGTGAAACCACCTTGGTTTGGGAGCGGGCGAGCAACGCTTGTGTGTATCCGGCCATTGTCTGGCAAGACCGGCGAGGGGCCGATCGTTGTGCAGCGCTACGCGAAACCGCCGCTGCCGCTCGGATCACCGAGCTGACCGGTTTGCTGGTTGACCCCTATTTTTCTGCAACCAAGCTCGAGTGGCTACTGCAACAAGGGAATAACCAAGCACGGGCGACCGCTGGCGAGCTTTGCTTTGGTACCGTCGACAGCTATTTGATCTGGCGGCTCACCGGCGGTGCGCGTCATGTAACCGACGCCACTAATGCATCCCGAACCATGCTGTTTGATATCGATCAGCAATGTTGGAGCCCAGAGTTGTTGGCGCAGTTTCAGGTGCCGGCGACCATGTTGCCTGAGGTGCTGGATAGCGCAGACCATTTTGGTGTGGCGGATGCCCAATGGTTTGGCGAGCCGATTCCGATCAATGGCGTCGCCGGTGATCAGCAAGCGGCTTTGGTTGGTCAAGCTTGCGTGCAGCCGGGTATGACGAAATGTACTTACGGCACCGGTTGTTTTGCCATGACCCACACTGGCGCCACCCGTTTGAACTCTTCCAACCAATTGCTAACAACGGTTGCCTATCGGTTGCAAGGTCAACCCAGCTACGCTTTGGAAGGCAGTGTATTTGCCGCTGGAGTGGCGGTTAAGTGGTTGCGAGACGCGATGGGGTTGGTGAGCTCCGCAGCAGATACGGAGCAGATCGCCCAGAGCATTGATGGTGATACTCAAGGGGTATATCTGGTACCAGCATTTACGGGTTTGGGTGCCCCTTACTGGGACCCGCATGCGCGCGGCTTGGTTTGTGGAATGACCTTGGCTACCACCGCTAAAGAGTTGGTGACCGCAACCCTGGCCAGCATTGTGTATCAAACCGATGATTTGCTGCGCGCCATGCACGACGACGGCGCCCAGGTCTCTGCGTTACGTGTGGATGGCGGCATGGTGGTTAACCAATGGTTTTGCCAGTTTCTGGCGGACATCATTGACCGTGAGGTACAGCGTCCCCAGGTAACCGAGACAACCGCGCTAGGTGCGGCCATGTTGGCGGCCTTGGGTAGCGGGTCGCTTGAGTCCATCGAGCAGGTAGCTTCCCTTTGGGTTCAGGAGCAGGCTTGGCCGGCGAGCATGGCGGCAGACCGGCGCGAGGCGCTGTTAACCGGTTGGCAAGCAGCGGTAACTCGTGCGCGAACGTGACAAAGATCACGCTCTAACCGAGCGCGCCAAGATCTCGACTACGATGATCGGACCAAACTGCTGAATTTGCGAAGTGACTACGCTCACCGAGGTGACCCGTAGACCGCTTTCAGGTAATGTTTTGCCAAACTTCCAGGACGGAATAGTTACCTTTGGAACGTCGCCGCCATTCACGGCAACCTATATCGATATCAGCTTTGGTGCACCCACCGGAAGGGCGCTCTTGGCTGTGTAATATCCGGGATTTCTGTCCGGAAGGTATGTTGCTTACTGCCGCCAACGGCAACCAGCGCCTTAGCGAGATGGTTAAGCCCGCGGACTTGTTAGCCCTGCATTTTTCTGTTGCTACCCCCGAAGGACAACAGCACTTTCGCACGCAAGCGATTGTTGCGCGTTTGCTGGACGGAGGTGGTGGCATTGGTGTGCGTTTTCAAACGGGTTTGCCCGACGAAGCACAGCAAGCGCTGATGAAGTTTTCGGCCGCCTCCGGGATGGCCGTGCTCGACGAAGAGGAAGAGGAGCACGAGGAAGACGAGGGGCACTACCTAGAAGAATCCCCGCTGCCGGACAACACAACGCCCGTGACAACGTCAGCCGGTGGTGCCGGTGGTGTAGAAGCGGCTCCGGCTGGGGCCAAAGCTAACGGTGCAGCCAAGCCCTCAGCCAAAGCGAAAAAAGGCCCGGGCAGCAAGGCGTCAGGAAAAAAGAAAGGCGCGGCTAAGCAAACGGATACCTTGCCAGAAAAATTCCTGCGCGATCGCCGGCTAACCGAGGAGCAAGCGGCCGAGTTGCGACACCGGGTTTACCGGGTGTGCCAGCGTGCCTTGCAACGCATCTGCAACCAGATGTTTGCCAATGTACAAAACGAACTGTTGACCAAAGCCCGAGATGCGGGCACCAACGCTATGCAGATGATGTACTTCGAAGGTCTCGATGTCATCGAGAAAGAAGAAGCCACGCTGCGCGAGAAATTCACCGAAGCGGTGTTGTCGCAAATCGAAAACGTGTCAGATCTTGATGACATGTTGGAGCGTCGACGGCGCCGGGAGTCAGGCAACACCACAAAACTTGAATTGGTTGATAACGACGAGTTCGAAGAGTGGTTGGCTATGGCAGAGATCATCTCCAAAGCAGAAAATCGCTACAACGATGCACTGCTTGATGTGCGCGCCCAGCTTGGCCTGATTGCTAAGCCTTGGGGGCATAAAGACGTTGTTCCGGTTGGACCATCCTCCATTTGCTGGGCGTTTGAAGAGTCGGTTAAACCTTTAAGTTTGCGTCGTCAGGTGCGCCGCGAGCTGTTTGAAAGTTTTGAGTTAGCCATGATGCCGGTGCTGGGCAACATCTACGCTGCGTTAAACCAATTGCTAGAAGAGTCGGGTGCCTTCCCGTCGTTAGAAGATTTGCGCGAAGCCTTGGTGCAAGGTCAGATTCGGCGCTCTACCAGTGGCGTGCGGGTTGAACCTCAGGTCTACCAAGAGATGGACACGGCCGTTCGCGAAGCGGCGCTGGCTGCGGATGGCATACATACCAATAAACCCGGCTATAACCCTTTTGATGAAGTGGGTGGTACCCCGCAAGCGGTATCCACCGCGCGCAATATCTTGAATGTGAATCGCGTTACCCGCGAAGCCGTCACCGGCAAGCGCGACCCGATGCTGGCAACCCAAGATACGCCAGAGCATGAGTTGTTTGATGAGGCCGAGATCCTGCAGGCGATGGCAGTGATCGAAAACGAGGTGGGTGATCAACCTATATCAGGCGGCGGGCTAAAGCCTCGACTGATGGAGGTGTTGCACAAGCAGCATGGCGATAAGTCATTTTCAGAAGAAGATTTCGACACCCTAGATGTCATGGGTGGGCTAGTTGGTTCGCTTCGCGATGACCAGCTCATCACAGACGGGATCCGCCAATGGATTCAGCGTCTGGAGCTAACCTTGCACAAGTTAGCAACGCGAGATCGAGAATTTTTAGAGCACGACCCGAACGAGCCCCACAGCGCGGTCAGAATGTTGAACCAACTGGCCAGGTTGGGTAACGCGCGCGACAGTAAAGACGGGATCGATCGTGAGGTTGGCCGCAAAGTTGATGAGCTGTTAGAGCGGGTTGTTACCGAGTTCGATTCCAACCCAGAAGTATTTGATGAAGTGGTGGATGAACTCAATCCACTGGTTGACCGTCAAACCCGCGCTTATCGCGGTAACGTTGAACGCACGGTTCGTGCCAGCGAAGGACAACAGAAGCTAGCGCGCGCTCGACGCGCGGTAGTAGACGAGATCAGCGAACGCCTGGAAGGTAAAGAAGTACCGGAGTTGGCGCTGCAACTGCTGAATCCTGGCTGGCGCAACTTGTTGGTGCACACGCATTTGCGACGTGGCCAAGACAGCAACGAGTGGCGTGACAACCTAGCAACGGTAGATAAAGTGATTGACCAGCTCAGCGGTAAAGTTGAGCCTGGTGATGAAGCCTATGAAGATCCGGACAAGCTGCTCAAAGGCGTTGTATCCGGGTTGAACGGCATCTCGTTTGACCCAAGCAAACGCACGCCATTGATCATGAAGCTGTCGTCTGCCTTAGTTGGCGATACTGCTGGTCACAAGAGCCCGGTGACTTTTTCCCAGATTCCTGAAGGCACTACGGCTACTGCTTTAGGCTTAGATGGATTGCTGCCGGATTCCAATCCGGAGTTGCAAACCGATGATGCGAATGTTCGCGAGAGTTGGGCCAAAGCCGTAGAGCGAGCTCGACGAATCCAAGTCGGGGAGTGGCTGGCAACCAGCGATTCCCAAGGGCGACCATTGATTCTTACTGTGGCCTACGTTGGCGATGAGTCGAGCAACTTTGTTTTGGTCAACCGCAAAGGGATCAAGACTCGCGAGCTGTCGCTCAAAGAGTTGGGTGATGGTTTGCACCAAGGTCAGATCACGCTGCTTGATGACTACGATCTACCGCTGATGGAGCGAGCTAGCCAGCGCATGTTGGAAAACATGCACTCGCAGCTTGCCTATCAAGCCAGCCACGATGACCTAACCCAGCTGATTAACCGCAAAGAGTTTGAGCGCGGTGTTGAAAGCGCCATTGCCAGTGCACGGCATGGTGACATGCAGCATGCGCTGCTGTATCTGGATTTGGATCAATTTAAAATTATTAACAACACTAGTGGGCATACCGCCGGTGATGAGTTGCTGAAGCAAATTGGTGATGCGTTAACCCGTAAGTTAACCGATCTTGACTGTGATATTGCGCGGCTAGGTGGGGACGAGTTCGGTGTGTTGCTGCGCGATGTGCAAACCCAAGCTGCACGCGATACTAGCGAGCTGGTCTTGGGTGCAATACGCGAAGAACGGTTTGAATGGGAAGAGCGTTTCTATACGCTGTCTGCCAGTATTGGTCTGGTCTTTGTTGATGCGTCAACCGAAAGCGTTGACGTTGCAATGCGCCATGCAGATGAGGCTTGTTACTCAGCCAAAGATGCAGGGCGCAACCGCATGCAAGAGTACGAGCTTGGCGATTCTCGCATGATGCAGCGACACGGCATCATGGAGTGGGTAACCCAGCTAGACAAAGCGTTGGATGATGAGCGTTTGGTGTTGAATTGCCAGCGTATTGCGCCGGTGGATACCAACAGCAATAGCAACGCCATCGGCATGAACGATCACTTCGAAATTTTGCTAACCATGCAAGATGAGTTGGGTGACATGATGCCACCGAGCGAGTTCATTCAAGCCGCTGAAACCTACAACCGTATGGGTACCGTTGATCGTTGGGTGATCTCGCGTGTTATGGATTGGGTTGCCTCGCACCGAGCAGAGCTTGATAAGTGTGCTGGCTTCTCCATCAACGTCTCCGGACACTCGGTGAACGATGAAACCTTCCCAGACTTTGTGTTAGAGCAGTTTGCTCGAACCCAAGCGCCAACCGGCAAAATCTGTTTTGAGATAACAGAAACCGCAGCGATAGCGAACTTAGACAACGCCATCGATTTCATGAATCGTATGAAGATCATTGGTTGTAAGTTCTCACTGGATGACTTCGGTACCGGTTTGTCGTCGTATTCCTACCTACGCAACCTGCCCGTGGATTACGTCAAGATTGACGGCGTGTTTGTTCGCGACATAGTGGACAACCCTGGTGACTATGCGGTGGTGCGTTCGATCAATGAGATTGGGCACTACATGGGTAAGAAGACCATCGCCGAATTTGTCGAAAACGACGCGGTGCTAGAAAAGCTGCGTGAGATAGGAGTGGACTACGTTCAAGGCTACGGCATTGATCGCCCGCAACCCTTGTCTGAGCTACGACTTTAGTTAGCGACCTAGGTCAAGCTCTAGCGTTGCTAGAGCCTTCTACTTCAGACCTTGGTATGGCCTAACAGCAAAAATTCCACCAGTGCTTTTTGGCTATGTAAGCGATTTCCTGCTTCATGCCAGACCACTGAGCGAGGATCTTCGAGCAAGGTTTCACTAATTTCTTCGCCCCGATGGGCTGGCAGGCAGTGCATAAACAAGCTGTCCGGTTTGGCCGCTTCAAGCAATTGCTCGTTGACTTGGTAGTCTTTAAATTTGGCATTGCGCTGAGCTTGCTCCGCTTCATGACCCATAGACGACCAAACGTCGGTCACCACTAGGTCAACTCCGTCTACCGCGGTTGCCGCGTTCTCACAAACTTGGACGAAGTTGCTCGCGCTAGCTAACACTTCTTGGTCCGGCTCGAAGCCTTCTGGGCAAGCAATACGTAGGTTGAAGCCCCATTGCTTGGCCGCATTTATGTAGGAGTGGCACATGTTGTAGCCATCCCCAATAAAGGCGACGGTTTTGCCGTTAATGGGTCCGCGCATCTCTTCAAAGGTTTGCACATCCGCCAACAATTGGCAGGGGTGAAAACGATCGGTCATCGCGTTTACCACCGGTACGCTGGCCCACTCGGCAAGCTCTTCCACAATGTCGTGGCTTAAGGTGCGGATGATAATGATGTCCAGCATTTCAGAAAGGACTCGCGCCATATCGCGTACCGGCTCACCGCGGCCCAATTGGGTATCACCGGATTTTAAGATGACAGCATGCCCACCCATTTGCTGCATGCCTGCTTCGAAGCCTACTCGGGTGCGCGTTGAGTTGGCTTCAAGCACCAGGCCTGCAGTTCGACCGCGCAGCGGCTCGTAGCGTTCTTGCGCGTTGGGCAGGCTTGGGTTGCGCTCGTTCTTGAATGCGGTGCGCCAGTCGCGTGAGCGCGTGATGATGTGGTTCAACTCTTCTGGTGAGCAGTCGAGTAGGGTGACAAAGTCACGTTTTGTCTGTGTTTTTGTCTGTTTTGTTTGCATGGGTTTTGACATCGCAGGTGGGTCAACTTAGCCGTGAATGAGAGCGGCGACGCGCGCCACCAAGTCGTCGGCTTCTTCGTTGGTTAAAATCAGTGGTGGCAGTAGGCGCACGATGCTGTCTTGGGTCACGTTGATCAGCAGGCCGGCTTCCAGCGCTTGCCCCACTAGGTGCCCGCAGGGCTCACGTAGCTCAACTGCTAGCATCAACCCTTTACCGCGCACTTCAAGCACAGCGTTGTTGCCGCGTAGTGCTTCACGCAAACCGGTTTGGATACGCTCACCCAACTCGGCAGCGCGCTGCTCTAGCTGGTTTTCGTCGATTTCGTCGAGCACGGCATTGGCCACAGCGCAAACTAGCGGATTGCCGCCGTAGGTTGAACCGTGGTTGCCCGGTTGCAGGGCCGTAGCGGCGGCACCGCGCGCCAAGCAAGCACCAATAGGTAGACCGTTGCCTAGACCTTTAGCGGTGGTGACCACGTCGGGCAGTATGTCTTCGTGTTGATAGGCAAAGTAGCGACCAGTGCGTGCGTTGCCCGTTTGGACCTCATCCAACATCAAAAACCAATTGTTGTCGTCACAAATCTGACGTAGCTCGGCAAGGTAACCTGGGTTCGGTATCACAATGCCACCTTCGCCGAGTACCGGCTCCGCCATGATGGCAACCACGTCAGGGTTGTTCGCCGCGATCAGCTTGATGGCTTCAACGTTGTTAAACGGTGCGCGCACAAAACCGGTGAGCAGCGGTTCAAAACCCGCGTGCACTTTGCGGTTACCGGTGGCCGTTAGCGTGGCCATAGTGCGACCGTGAAAACTGTCGTCGAGTACGATGATGGTGGGGCGTTTGATGCCACGTTGATTGCCCGTGATACGGGCAATCTTGATGGCCGCTTCGTTGGCTTCCGCGCCAGAGTTGGCGAAAAATACGCGCTCCATCCCTGACCGCTCACATAAGCGGCTGGCCAAGCGTTCTTGCTCAGGTATCTCGTACAAATTGGAGGTGTGGAGCAGGTTGCCGGCCTGAGCTGCAATGGTTGCTGCAAGCCGTGGGTGGGCATGGCCCAGCCCGCAAACCGCAATGCCGGTCAAGGCATCGAAATAGCGCTTGCCGTTAGTGTCCTCAAGATAGGCACCCTCGCCACGGGCAAAAGCCACGGGCATGCGTTTATAGGTTTGCATTAAATGGCTCATCAGGGCCGATCCTTTGTCGTCAATCTAGGCGAAATGCCGGTTGCTATCCTGGCTGGATTTGGAAACTTCCAGAAACGCAAAAGGCAGCCCGAGCTGCCTATCAAACAAGAAAGCCTACCAGAACCTAGGTCAACTTCAATGGTCTTTTGCTAGCCGTCGTAGTGCGGTTTGCAACCGTTCTAGGCCTCTTTCTAGTACCGGTGCAGGGCAGGCAAAATTAAACCGGGCAAACCCAGGTAAGCCGAAGGCTGCACCATCCGATAAGCCTAGCCCCTGTTCTAGAAAATAGCCGTGAATATCTTCAATGCCAAACTCGGTGAGATCCATCCAGGCTAGGTAGGTGGCCTCCACGGGTGTGGCGCGGCCGGGCAGTTCAGCGGCAATGAGGTTTTGCAGTTGTTGGTGATTCGACCTTAGGTAGCGCAACAACTCGTGGCGCCAATTGCCCTCATAGGTGAAGGCCGCGCTGGCTGCTGCGTAAGCCAGCACGCTGGGGCTTGAGACCATGCCAGCACGTGCATCTCGAAAGCGCTGCCTGAGGTCTGCATTAGGGATCACCGCAAAGGCGCTGCTTAGCCCTGGCATATTGTAGGTTTTGGTTGGGGCGTACAGGCTTATGGTTTGCTGGGCAAAATCTGAATCTAGGCTGGCGATGGGGGTGTGTGTTGCGGTTTCATCCAATAGCAGCTGGGAGTGAATCTCATCGCTACACAGGGTCAGGTTGTGACTCTGACAGAACCGGATCAGCGCCTGCAGCTCTGGGACTGTGTAAGCACGACCGGTCGGGTTTTGTGGGTTGCACAACAGCAAGGTCTGGGCATCGGCGGGCAGCCGCTCGGCCATAGCATCGAGGTCCATGATCCACCGATTGTTGTGCCGCACCAGGGGTAGCTCGGTACTGGGCACCCCTTGGTTATGAGCGACCTCTCGGAACGGGTAATACACCGGGGTCGGTAGGACCAGGCTGCCAGTATCTACGGTGGCGCGAGTTGCTAGGTTCAGCCCGGGCACAACCCCAGGAAGCCAGACCAACCATTCCGTGGGCACCCGCCAGCCATGGGCTTTGAACAGCCAATCGCAGGCTTGCGCGTAAAGCGCCTTGGGTACATCCGTGTAGCCTAAAATGGGATGCTCTAGCCGTTTGGCTATGGCTTGGTGGATGAATTCGGGTGTCTCGAAATCCATATCCGCAATCCAAAACGGTAGGACATCTTGGCCCGCGTATTTCTGAACTTTGGTCGCGCTGGTGCCGGTGCGGTCGATTATCCGGTCAAAATGCCCCGGTTCTATGCTTAGATCAGATTGAGGTGATGCGGTCATAGTGTGGTTCGTGATGCGCAGACAGCTTGTAGTATACTGGTGTCAATCACGTATGCATTCCCACGCATGCATTGCAAAGTATAGCCAACCGATCATTCCATTTAACAACGGCGCAAGAAACCAAGGTGACAGCATGACCGACGCAGTAGTAGACAACATCAAGGACCAGATTGAGTCCAACCCCATCATTTTGTACATGAAGGGTTCACCCCAAGCGCCGCAATGTGGATTTTCAGCGCAAACCATCAATTGCTTGGTGGAATGTGGTGAGCGTTTTGCTTATGTGGACATTCTTAGCAACCCTGACATCCGCGCTACTTTGCCCGGTTACTCGAACTGGCCGACCTTTCCTCAGTTGTTTGTGGAAGGCGAATTGGTTGGTGGCTGCGACATCATCACGGAGATGTTTGAAGCGGGTGAGTTGAAACCGCTGATCAAAGAAGCATCCGCCCGCGCTCAAGCAGCGGAAGGTGACGCCGAGGCGTAAGTCGAAGCGGCGTTTGGTGAGCTGCGCTGCTGCTAGTCTTGATCGCCGTTGTTGCTTGGGGTGAGTAGGCGTTCGTCGAACGGGAAGCCGTTCACCACCGAGCAGAATAGCTCTGCCGTTCGCTGAGCATCGTAAAGGGCGCTGTGCGCCTGCTCCCCATCGAACTCAATTTGCGCACGACGGCAAGCCTCTGCCAGCACCGTATGTCCGTAGGCGATGGCCGAGATGGATGCGGTATCGATAAAGCTAAAGGGATGGAATGGACTTCGCTTGTGGTTAGTGCGCTCGATGGTCTGCTGCAAAAATTGCTGATCAAACATAGCGTTGTGAGCCACCATGATGGCGCGATGGCAACCTTGACGTTTTACCTCGGCGCGGACCTCTTTGAACAAGCTCAGCAACGCTTCGTTTTCGCTCATCGGGTTGCGGTTCGGGTCATCTAAGTTAATCCCCGTCACTTTAAGCGAAGCTTCTTCTATTTGGCTGCCTGGGTAGGGCTTAACCGCGTGTTCCCAGCTGCCGCAAGGGCGCAGGCGATCCCCATTGAACTCTACGAAGACAGCGGCAATTTCCAGCACCGCGTGGCGGCGGGCGTTAAAACCACCGGTTTCAATATCGATAACAACGGGCAAAAAGCCGCGAAAACGTGCACTCATATCCATGGGTAAACTCTAGCATGGCTTTGTGCTTTGAATTCATGTGAAGCTGGTTATTCGTGGAACTATTAACGCTTTTAGCCAAAAAAATGTCGCCTAATCCAAACCCGTGTGACGTCGTTGTTTGTTTTTGGCCGACGGGCTTAGACTTTGATTCGGTGTGCCGAGGTATTTGCCTGTCCGTTCAGGGCGCTGCCGGGATTACCGCCGAGGATGCGCCGTTTGGCGTAAAGATTTGGCCCAGCGCGCCGATAGACTTGGCATATGAAGTTTTTTCAACAATACGGATTGTCCGTGCTCTGCATCCTGAGTGCGGGACTGCTGAGTTGCCTTTGCAACCCGGCGCACGCTGAGAAGCCGGCGAGCCATAGGCTGCTAGCCTCTATGGACGATCCGCTGACCCGAGCACGCTTTGGTGAATCCTTGAATGGGCAGTGGCGGTTTGATGAGGTAGATGGCACCTGCCGATTGGAACGATCTCCCGTGGCTTATGGCACCGCACGCTTCGTGACTACCTTGTCCGGAGAGGTCGCCTTTGAGTTGGTTGGCGTGCGCGATCTGCTGGCAGCAGGGCCGGTGCAGCTAAGCCGTGTGGCACCTGCTTGGCATCCTCTGTACCCCCTAAATGAGCCCATGCATGACTTACACCATGTAACCGGCACTGGGGTTAGTGCTGCTGATGCACAAGCGACCCGCATGTTGATGGACCTGTATGCAGGTTTCCACCAGGTGCTCCACAACCCAGGGTTTTATGATGGTGGCTCTACGGTTCAGGTGCAGATTAGCGCCATCAATTTTCGAGCCGCCTATCGCCGTTTTATGGCTTGTTTTCAGCGCACGACCGCCAGTTTAGCTAGCTTTGCTGCGCTGGATCGGTCACGGGTTTTGTTTGAGGTTGATAAAGATCAGCTAAGTGCTGCTGCCATCCCTCGGCTGCAAGCGATTGCTAAGCTGGTGCAAGCGGACCCTAGCGTGAACAAGGTCTACATTGATGGTCATACGGACAACAGCGGCGCCGAGCGTTATAACCAAGGGCTGTCCAAGCGACGGGCGCAAGCGGTGGCTGCCCAGCTCCAGGCGCTGGGTGTACCCAAGGTCAAACTGGTGACGCGCTACCACGCACATCGATACCCAATCGCGAGCAATAGCACCGTTCAGGGTAAGCAGCAAAATCGCCGTACTACGGTTCGCCTCGCGCGTGCAGCGCCAGGCCTTGCGGCCAACTAAATTGCTAGCCTTGGTGCTCTAGGCCCAATTGTGACCTAGTGCACAAGGCTGCTGGCGCCACTCTGCTAACTAGATCACAACCCATCATTGAGGTCGCGCGTACCATACAGCTTGCGGTGAGTATCAACAGCGATTCCCACCCGTGGAGAGCAGATGGGCAACTACCAAGTATTGTTCAGTGGCGAGGTCGCCAGCGACGCTAATGCGGATGCTGTACGTGACAATTTAGCCCGTGAACTAGGCATCGATGAACGTAAGGCTCGGCAGCTGTTTAGTGGCCGTACCGTTGTGCTGCGTAGCCAATTGGAGCAAGCGGCGGCGTTGGAGCTGCAAGAGAAGCTATCGTCTCTTGGGGCTTTGTGCCGTGTTAAAGACTTTACGCCTAAGGTTGCCGAGTACAAAGAAGACAACAACACAAGCGACTATACCCTGCGTGATATCACGGCTGCGCACCTGGAGTGTCCCCGGTGTGGACACTTGCAGCTGGATAGCAGCCACTGCGCTCGCTGTGGTGTGGACCTGGTCCTTGCGGGTAAGAAACAGCGCAAAGAAGATCTGATCATCGAGAAAAAAATTCGCGAGCTACGTGGTGGCAGTATGGCCTCGCCGGCGGTTGAGCAACCTGCCTTGCCAGCGAAAGAACCGGCAAGCAAACAGGGTGCTAAGCTACTCTCACCTAGACCTAGGTTGGAACGTGTGGTTTCCTGGCTCAAGGGATCTCGTTGAGCGGAGGCTATAAGTGCAACCCATTGGGGTATTCGATTCGGGCATGGGCGGTCTTACCGTCCTTGCCGCATTGGCAGAACGACTTCCAGATGAGTCGTTTGTTTATTTAGGCGACACCGCACGCTTACCTTACGGCAGCAAAAGCGCCGCTACCGTTAGCCGCTATGCCATCCAGGCAGCCCAACACCTACACAACGCGCAAGTTAAGTTGATTGTGATTGCTTGCAACACCGCTTCTGCTGTGGCGTTGGATGAGTTGCGGGCAGCTTTTGCGCCCACCCCGGTAATTGGTGTGGTGCAACCGGGTGCCGCTGCGGCGAGCGCAGCCTGCAAGCCAGGCAACGCTCGCTCACTAGGCAGGCGTGGGGTGCTGGTCTTGGCAACAGAAAGCACCGTGCGTGGTGGGGCCTATGCCAGGGCGATCCAAGCCAGAAATGCTCGGCTGCCCGTTTACTCAAGAGCTTGCCCGCTGTTGGTTGCTCTGGCTGAAGAAGGGCGGGTCGATGACCCGGTGGTGGCGTTAATCCTTCAAGACTATCTTGCCGGTTACTTGAGCGCTGACCAAAGCCCACAAACCTTGTTGTTGGGTTGCACGCACTTTCCGGTCTTCCGCCGCGCCTTAGAGCGGTTGTTGCCGCAAGATGTGGCGGTGGTGGATTCTGCATCAACCACCGCTGGGGTTGTGGCTGAACATCTTGAGCAAAGCCAACAGTCTAGTGCGGACTTAGGCGCAACACCTAAGCCCAAGCCAACCATTCGATTCCTAGCAACCGATGGGGTTGAGCGGTTTGCTCGGGTGGGACGCACCTTTTTTGGGGCGCCGGTATCCGATGTTGAGCTGGTTGACCTATAAGCCTAGCCGGGGGATCGGTCTGCTACTCGATCGGCGTTTTGTCTTTAAATTCGCACAAATCCGCAATGCCGCAAGAACCGCAGCGGGGCTTGCGCGCAATACAGACATACCGGCCATGCAGAATTAACCAGTGGTGAGCGTTCACTAAGTAGTGTTTTGGAACGAAGCGCATCAACTTGTCCTCGACCTCACGAACATTTTTACCCGGTGCAATGCGTGTTCGGTTAGATACTCGAAATATGTGGGTATCAACCGCCATGGTGGCTTCACCGAAAGCCGTGTTCAGAACCACGTTGGCCGTTTTTCGACCCACCCCCGGCAACGCCTCGAGAGCCTCGCGATCCCTAGGCACTTCCCCTTGATGTTCGCTCACTAACAGTTTGCAGGTCTTGATGGTGTTAACCGCTTTGGTGTTGAACAAGCCGATGCTCTTGATGTGCTTTTTAACACCAGCAACACCTAACTTGGCCATGGCCCCAGGCGTATTGGCGGCGGCAAACAAGGTCTTGGTTGCTTTGTTAACGCTGATGTCCGTGGCCTGAGCCGACAGCAACACCGCAATGAGCAGCTCAAAGGGTGAGTTGAATTCCAGCTCGGTTGTGGGATTGGGGTCTGCCGCCTGCAAGCGGGCAAAAATTTCTTCGCGTTTAGCCGGGTTCATCAACGGATCCTTTGGGATTGTGCTTTGTGCTCAAGCGCTGTTGCACCGCAGTACCTATGCCCAGCAGCAAACCCGCCACGATAAAAGCGCCGGGTGGCAGCGCTGCGATAGGGAATTGGGCGCCGTGGGGGAGCAATTGGAGGTGCCAAGATGCGGCCACGGGACCGAACAAACTTGCTAACCCGCCACCTATGCTGCCGGTTGCTAACAGCTCGCGAACTAGGCCCAGCCCGATTAGGGCTAAGGCGAATCCCAATGCGGTGGCCAAGGCGTCTAGCAATGCCCAATGTATGGCCTGCTGGCTAGCAAACTGTTCAACCCGTGCCAAGATCATGCAGTTGGTTACAATGATTTGGACAAACAGGGCAATTTTTGCGTACAACCCGAAGGCGTAAGCTTCTAAGAGCAACACGGCGCAAGTGGTAAAGCTGGCAATGATCAACATAAAGAGGGGTAGCCGTGCAAAACCGGGGATGAAGGTGCGTAGCGCAGCAACGGTCACGTTAGAGCCAACCAGCACCAAGGTAGAGGCTAGGGCTAACCCCAGTGCGTTGGCCAGCGAGTTGGATACGGCAAGCAACGGGCACAGCCCCAACAATTTGACCCAAGCTGGATTGGCTCGGGTGATGCCGCTCATGGCTTGCTGGCGCAAGTTGATGCTGGTCATGGTTGGCCTGCTCATGGGTAGTCGCATGGATTGGTGGCAAAAGGAATGGCGGTGCCAACGTTCAATGCAGCGGCCACCGCATTGCGCAGCGCGTTGGCGGTAATGGTGGCGCCGCTGACGCTATCCACAGAGGGTTGTTGCTCTAGCCAATTGGGGTGCGTGGTTTCAAAGAAATCACCGATGCCGGGCGTCTCGGCGTGCTCGCTCACCACCAACTTAAGTAGGCTGGGGCTGCTGCATTGGCTTTGGCTTTGATCTTGTGGTTGGTTTGAGGCGCAAGCATCGCGTTGAAAGGTCATCAGCAAGGTCATTGGACCTCCGTAGCCGTTGGCCACAACAGACTCTAGGGTTAGCTGCTCACAGATGGGTAAGTAGCCTTGCTGCCACTTGAGATCGATAGGCAAGGTTTGTGGTGCAACCAGGTTGGTGAGCGCGGCTCGTTGTGCAGCGGTGCGGTTCGCTTGAATCTTAGGTTTGGTGAGCACGTAGGTGCTGCTAAGCAACCCGCCAAGCAATACACAGATGCCCAACAGGCTAAGCCACGTCTTCATGCTTATCCTCAGCCTCAGGTTCATCTTTTGTTTTGGTCAGGGTCCAGTGATCCAGGCTCGGCGCTGCCGCGTTGGCTAACAGCACGGCAAAGGCAGCGCCGTCGGGGTAACTTCCGTAGGCGCGAATCACAAAGATAAGCAGACCAACCAAGGCGCCAAAGAGCCATTGGCCACGCGTGGATTGCGGATGGGTGACCGGATCGGTGGCGACAAAAAAAGCGGTCAACATCGTGGCGCCGGTGAACCAGTGATAGAGCGGTGAACCGTTGCTCAGCGAGCTTCCAGCGTCGTAAGTTAATGCGGCGGCTGCTCCCAGGGCAAGCAGCACCCCGGCCACCACCCGCCAGCGCGCCAAGCGCAACACCAGCAACACGCAGCCACCCGCCAAGAACGCTAGGTTGATCCATTGCCAAGGCAGTCCGCCCCAGTTGCCGAACTGCTCGCTACTCACCGCTTCAGTAAAGGTTTGGCTTTGTCGATGGCTGATGATGTCCAAGGGGGTGGCGCCAGTAATCGCGTCTGCAGGCCAAACAGCCAGTTCAGCCGGAAAAGAAACCAACACCAACGCGTATCCCACCATCGCGGGGTTGAAAAGGTTGTGCCCCAAACCGCCAAACAGCTGTTTGGCCAAGCCAACGCCACCGAGTACCGCTAAGCTCAACACCCAAAGGGAGACACCCGGTGGTAGCGAGATACCAATAAGCAAGGCGGTCACCACTGCGGATCCGTCCAACGCCAAGCGTACGGACTGGCCTCGCGCCAATAGGCACGCCGATTCGATGCTCACCGCCAGCGCCCCGGCGATAGCCAGTTGCCAAAGATAGGCGGTGCCCAACGTGAAGACCATCACCGCAATGCCCGGTAGCAACGCTAGGTTCACCCACCACAACAAATGTGCAGAGCGTGCTTTCGGCGGCAAAGTTGCCGTTGCTAAATCCGTTGGGTTAGCGCCAGGCATCAGGCCCCCGTTGTTTTAAGCGGCGTGATTCGCGCCGACTTTCGCGGCGTTGCAGAGCGATTTGCGCGCGAGCTTGGGTGCGCGATACATGACGTTCGTGCCGTTGTTTGGCACGGTGTGCACGTGCATCGGCTAGCGCTTGCTCCCGAGCTTGGGCTTTGGCCTGTTGGAAGCTGCCCAGCAGATCAATATTGCTGGGGCACAGATTGTTGCATAGCCCACACTCAGTGCAGCGTGACAACCCGTTCGCTTCTAGTGCTGATTCGGATAGGGATTGAGGCGATGCCTGGGTGCTTGGAGCGCCGACTTGAGGCTGCGTGCACAAACGGTGCAAGGTTTGTGGAGCCAAAGCTTCAGGACATGCGTCCGAACACCGGCTGCAATAGGTGCATGGCGTTTGTGTTGCTGGCTCAACCAGCCAGACCGCATTGGTGGCAGCGGTAACCACGGCCTTTGGCGGGCTAAGCTTGCCCGTGTAGTGACCGCCTTCGCGGTAGCGCCGGGTGGTTTTTGCACCCGGCTGCTCCTCAAGCGTTAGCAAATCCGCAAAGGGTGTACCTAGAGAAACCCAGTTGGTGTCGCCGTTCACTGTAACCAGCCGTTGCCGCAAGGGCTTGCCGAGAACAATAGCTTGTTGGATCGCAAACAAAGTTCCAACGTTTAGGCAGAGCACGCCACGGTCGATAGGATATTGGGTGGGTTCAAGCGACAGACCAAACAGCTGTTGGCACAAGTGGCGTTCGGCTCCTGCACCCGCTGTGCGTGTTATGGGTGTACAGCTAAGGCTGGGTTGATTTGCCGCGAAGCTGTCTGCATCCGGTTCTCGGTCTGCCTGGTTTTCAAACTGCTGGCAGAGCATTTTAATCGTGGATTTAGGAAAGTCTGCAGCGAAGGCCAACACGCCTTGGGTGGCGCCTATGGCTGTCATCACGATGTTTAACCCTTGCACTACTTCCGGGCTGTGCTCGGCCAGCAGCGCAGCATCTACGTTGATTCCAGGTTCACACTCCACGGCGTTGGCAATCACTCGGGTTGCCTTGGCTTGCCAGGCCAGCCGCAGCTTGCGAGCGGTGCTAAAGCCGCCGCCACCCATACCTTGGATGCCCGCTTGCGCTACCTGCTCAAACAGGGTTGTTGGATCAGGTTGCAAAAAATCTAGTGTGCTCAAGCCGTCACCTCTAGCATAACAATGCAATCCACGGGGCAAGGTGCAACACAAAGCTCGCAGCCGGTGCATTCTTGGGTCAGCACGGTGTGCAAATAGTCTTTGGCGCCGAGTATGGCATCCACCGGGCAGGCGGGGAGACACAAAGCGCAGCCGATACAGGCGGCTTCATCTATTTGTGCCAGCAGCACCGGTGCATCGGTTAGCGGCGTTGTGGGCTCAACACCCATCAAGCGTGCCAAGGCTTGTTGTGTCTGAGCGCCCCCGGGTGGGCAAAGGTCAATACTGGCTTGGCCGTCCGCTAACGCTTGCGCATAAGGTCGGCAACCTGGATAGCCACACTGTGCACATTGGGTTTGTGGCAGCGCATCGTTTAGCGCTTCGATCAAGGTTGATGATTGGATTGGCCAACGTTTGTTGGCCCAAGCTAAGAGCACAGCGAAGCTGAAGACCAAGAGGGTTAGCAGGCCAATGGTGGCGCTTAGCGTAGTGCTGACCACTAGGTATCTATCCCTGCAAATCCCATGAAGCCCAGCGCCATGATGCCGGCGCTGATCAGTGCAATGGGTGCACCTTGAAAGGCGCGCGGTACTTGTGCGCTAAGGCGTTCGCGTAGCGCAGCAAACATGATCATCACCAACACAAAACCTAAGGCTGCGCCTGCAGCAAAGACCAAGGTTTGCCATAAGCTCAGCTCCTGCTGCACCGCAAGCAGTGCAACCGCCAGCACCGCACAGTTGGTGGTAATCAGCGGCAGGTAAATGCCAAGCACTTGGTGGAGCAGGGGGCTTGCGTGACGTAGATAGAGTTCAGTGAATTGCACCACACCGGCAATGGCCACAATAAATACAATGATGTTGAGATAGCCTAGGCCGAAGGGTACCAACAGCCCGTGATACAGCAGGTAGCTGAGGCCGGCGCTTAAGGTCAAGACAAAGGTGGTCGCAAAGGCCATGGCGGTAGCGGTGTCTCGCCGGGCGGTCACCCCCATGAAGGGGCACAAGCCTAAAAATTGTGCGAGCACAAAATTGTTCACCAACAGCGCGCTCAAGAGCAACAGCAAGCTGTTGGGTTCTGCCGCCATAGTGGTGCTAGCGGACGTCCATGCCGGCTTGAGCCCCAGAGTCTGGGCTCAGCAGAAACAGCTCGTCGCCACCTGGGCCAGCGGCTAAGACCATACCTTCGCTAACACCGAACTTCATTTTGCGTGGTGCTAAGTTGGCGACCACCACCGTTAAGCGGCCAACCAAGTCTTCGGCTTGGTAGGCGGCCTTAATGCCGGAAAACACTTGTCGGGTTTCGCCGCCAACATCTAGGGTCAGCTGAAGCAATTTATCCGCCCCTTCAACATTGCTCGCGGCCACAATCTTGGCCACTTTGAGTTGCACTTTATTGAAGTCGTCGATGTGGATGTAGCCATCGTCTTGCGTTGCTTGTTTGCTTTTGCTGTTCTTGCTATCCGTCGCGCCTGCAGCGGCTGGCTCGGCAACGCTGCCAGCTTCCTCGGCAGACGCTTCAATGAGCTTGTCTAAGACCTTGCGATCCATACGTTGGAACAGCGGCTTAAATTTGTTGACCTGATGCCCAAGCAGCGGCTGCTGCGCATCTTCCCAGGCGAGCGAATCAACATTCAAAAACTGCTCGCTATCGGTTGCTAAGCTAGGCACCACCGGCTTTAAGTAAATGACCAGCAACCGAAACAGGTTGATCCCCAAGCTACAAACGCCATGCACTTCGTCGCGCAGCGCTGGATCCTTGATCCGCGCCCAAGGTTCTTTGTGCGCAATGTACTGGTTGGCTTGGTCCGCAAGCTCCATGATGCGTCTAATCGCTCTAGCGACATCACCGGCTTCGAAGTGTTGGGCTAGCTCGTCGCTGGCTGCACTGGCTTGTTGCCAAAGATCGTCTTCGATCAGTTTGTCGGTGAGCTTGCCGTCGAATTGCTTGTTGATGAAGCCGGCGCAGCGCGAGGCAATGTTGACCACCTTGCCAACCAGGTCTGAGTTTACCCGCGCAACAAAGTCATCCAGGCTGATGTCGATGTCGTCCACCGTGCCGTTGAGCTTGGTGGCAAAGTAGTAACGCAAATACTCGGGATCTAGGTGTTCAAGATAGGTGCTGGCATTGATAAAGGTGCCACGTGACTTGGACATCTTGGTGCCATCCACGGTGATGAAACCGTGGGTGTGAACCCGGGTCGGTTTGCGGAACTGCGCACCTTCCAATACCGCTGGCCAGAACAACGCGTGAAAGTTAACGATGTCTTTACCAATGAAATGGTGCACTTCACAGGTGCTGTCCGCCGACCAAAAATCGTCAAAGTCTAACCCATTGGCTTGGGTTGATATGTAGTTGGCGAAGCTGGCCATGTACCCGATAGGGGCGTCCATCCACACATAGAAGTACTTGTCGGTGGTGCCGGGGATTTGGAAGCCGAAGTAGGGTGCATCCCGGGAGATGTCCCAAGCACGAAGTCCGCCATCGAGCCATTCGGCGAGCTTGTTGGCAACCTCAGGCTGTGCGCCACCGGCCGCCAGCCAAGCGCGTAGCGGCGCTTCAAACTGAGGCAAATCGAAGAAGTAATGATCTGAAGCGCGTACTACCGGTGTGGCACCCGAGATCAAGGAGCGAGGCGAGGTGAGCTCCATGGCATCGTAAGTGGCGCCACAGCTTTCGCAGTTATCCCCGTATTGATCCGGTGTCTTACACTTCGGGCAGTTGCCTTTGACATAGCGGTCAGCCAAGAACAGCTTGCGCTCCGGGTCAAACAGTTGGTCCACCTGACGGGTGAAGATATAGCCGGCAGCCTGCAAGCGATTGAATATGAGCTCGCTGTAGTGCCGGTTTTCATCGCTGTGCGTGCTGTAGTAGTTGTCGTGGCTGATCCCGAACCCGGCAAAATCACGCGCGTGGTCCACCCGGATCGCCTCGATCAGCGCCTCGGGGGTGGTTTTTTCTTGCTCAGCCTTGAGCATGGTAGCTGTGCCATGGGTGTCATCAGCACAGACATAGATGCACTCGTGCCCCCGCATGCGTTGGAAGCGGGCCCAGATATCGGTTTGCACGTGCTCGAGCAGGTGACCGAGGTGAATGGCGCCATTGGCGTTGGGTAGAGCGCTGGTAACAAGAATTCGACGGCGTGACATGGTGGCGTGTTCGGTGGATTTTGTGGCCGAATTATACGCAGGTTCGCATGGCTAGTCGCCCTAACGGCGGCCGCACTCTATAATCCCGGCGCTTAAGTCCTCGTAAATGGTTGCACCCATGAAAGTAGAAAGCTTTATCGACCCCTATATTGGGCAGCCTTGGTCGGAACTGGGGGTCAAAGTGATGTCCTCCGGCCCACAGGTGGCCGTCACGCTAGGCTATCCTGCAGCAAGCCTAACGCCAAAGCTGGCACAAGACCTGCGTGCCCATCTGCAAACGGATGCGCTGGATTTGGATCTGAAATTTAGCCCCCCTGCAGGCCGTGGCTTCGGCCAGGTCAAACACATTGTGGCGGTAGCCTCTGGCAAGGGCGGGGTGGGTAAGTCCACCACAGCCGTGAACCTAGCGCTGGCCTTAGCGCATGAAGGGGCCAAAGTGGGTTTGCTCGATGCCGATATCTACGGTCCAAGCCAAGGCATGTTGCTAGGTATCCCCGCAACTAAGCGCCCCGAGGTTCAAGACGAAAAGTTCTTTGTGCCGGTTAAGGCTCATGGTCTGAAGACCATGTCCATGAGTTACTTGGTCACAGACAAGACCCCCATGGTCTGGCGTGGCCCCATGGCGTCAGGTGCGTTGCAGCAGATGCTTAAGCAAACCTTGTGGGAAGATCTGGATTACCTCATTGTTGATATGCCACCGGGTACCGGTGATATCCAGTTAACCTTGTCCCAGCAGGTGCCCGTGAGCGGTGCGGTGATTGTGACCACCCCGCAGGATGTGGCGTTGCTTGATGCCCAAAAAGGCATCGAGATGTTTCGAAAGGTGGATGTACCTTGTTTGGGCATCGTAGAAAACATGAGCGTGCATCACTGCAGCAACTGTGGTCATGTGTCGCATCCGTTTGGCGACGGTGGCGGTGCTCGTGTAGCAACCCAGTTTGATACCAAGCTGCTAGGGCAACTGCCGTTGGCGCTAGAGATACGCGAGCTATCGGATGCGGGTCGACCCTTGTTGATCGATCAGCCGGATAGTCCCATTGCGCAGACCTACCTTGAGGCCGCGCGACATTTGGCGGCTGAGCTATGGCGACAGTCTATGTCTGGCGCTGGCGCCGGGCCAACCATTTCGCTGACGGATGACTAAACTGCGCCGTCATTGTTACTTTTCTTTGCGAGAACTAAACGAGAACCACAGAAGTTATGACGATAAAATCTGATCGATGGATTCGGGCCCAAGCCGAGAAAGGCATGATCGAACCTTTTGAGCCCGAGCAGGTTCGCACGGCAGCCGGCGAGAAAGTCATTTCTTACGGCACCTCAAGCTACGGCTACGATGTGCGTTGTGCACCGCAGTTCAAAGTGTTCACGAATATTTACTCAGCTACGGTAGACCCGAAAGCCTTTGATGAACGTAGCTTTGTGGATGTGGAGGCCGACGTGTGCATTATTCCTCCCAACTCGTTTGCGTTGGCGAGCACCGTGGAGTACTTCCGTATTCCAGAAGATGTGCTAACCGTGTGCTTGGGTAAGTCGACCTACGCTCGGTGCGGCATCATTGTGAATGTGACGCCGCTGGAGCCGGAATGGGAAGGCCATGTGACCTTAGAATTTTCGAACACCACCACGTTGCCCGCAAAGGTCTACGCCAACGAAGGCGTTGCGCAGATGTTGTTTTTCCAATCCGATGAGCGTTGCGAAACCACCTACAAAGATCGCGGCGGTAAATACCAGGGTCAGCGTGGTGTGACCCTGCCTAAGCCTTAGTAGAGCGTCTTGCTCTAGACAAAGACCACCGCTTCAGCAGCACCGCGTTCAACCACCGAGCCGATGACAAAAGGCTTTTCGCCGTTGCTTTCTAAGGCAGCGGTGACGCTGACGACGTCCCCGGGCGCAACGCAAAGCAAAAATCCAACACCGCAGTTAAAGGTGCGTAGCATCTCTTCATGCGCCACGTTGCCCGCTTGTTGCAAATAGGCAAAGATATCTGGAAAAGCCCAAGCAGTGACGTCGATCTGTGCGCCTAGGTTGTCGTTAGGGAACATGCGGGGAATGTTCTCTTGGAAGCCGCCGCCGGTTATGTGCACCATGCCATGGATGTCTGCCGCGGCGATGGCTGCACGAACGCCCTGCACATAAATACGGGTAGGCGCCATTAAGCTGTCGAGCATGGTGTCAGTGAGGTCGGAGCCCTGTGCATCGAGGATATGCCGAATCAGGGAAAACCCGTTGGAATGTGGGCCGCTGCTGGGCAGCGCAATCAACGTATCTCCCGGTGCAATGGCTTGACCGTCGATAATCTTTGCCTTCTCTACGACGCCAACACAGAACCCCGCCAGGTCGTAGTCGCCCGCAGAGTACAAGCCGGGCATCTCGGCGGTTTCACCGCCAACCAACGCCGCGCCGGCGAGCTCACAACCCTTGGCAATGCCTTTGATGACGCGCTCCGCAATATCCACATCTAGATGCGCGGTCGCAAAGTAGTCGAGAAAGAGAAAAGGCTCAGCGCCGCAGACCAGCACGTCGTTTACGCACATGGCCACCAAATCTTGGCCGATCTCATCGTGGCGATTGTGGTCGATGGCAAGCTTGAGTTTGGTGCCAACCCCGTCGGTGCCGGTCACCAACACGGGTTTGTCGTAGCCGCTGGGTAGTTCAGCCAATGCGGCAAAGCCACCGAGAGCGGACAAAAGCTCTGGGCGATGAGTTGCCTTGCAGGCGGACTTGATACGTTCTACCAGCGCGTTGCCGGCATTGATATCTACCCCGGCATCACGATAGGTCGTTTGGGCTGGTGGTTTGCTGTTGGGGTCTTGCGATTTGGCCATGACGCCGGCTTCTGCTGCTGCGTAGGGCGCGCAGTGTAGCATTGAAGGCAGGCTCTACGGCTAGCGGCAGGTGCCGGTGGTGGGGTAAAAGTTTGACCAAATCCGGTACACTCTCGCGCTTAAGCTGGGTATCACTGACGGCAAAGAGAGATAGGGTCAGCATGGTTTATTTGGTAAGAAAATTGCATTCACGGGTGATGGCCTCTGTCGTGGTAAAGGGAGCACTAAAAGGAGCGCTAGAAGGAGTGCTAAGGGTGCTGCTTTTGGGTGGATTGGCTGGTCTGGCGACAACAACCGCCCAAGCAGAAGAGGTGCAGTGGTTGTATCAAGTGGAGGTACCCGTGGCATCCCAGAGCGTGGCGGACCGCCAAGCGGCTGCGGGACTTGCCCTCACCGAGGTCTTGCAGCGGGTGTCCGGTCAGGCGGGTTTGCCCGATTCCACTCGGCTCCGACTGGCGGTGAGTCAACCAGATCGCTATTACGATCAGTTTCGATACCAGCGCAGCGACATCGACGGTAGCCCCGTGCTGCGGGTAGATTTTTCTGCTCCGGCCGTAAACGAGTTGAGTAAATCCCTAGAGCTGCCATTGTGGTGGGCCAATCGACCTCGGGTCATGCTTTGGAGCTTGGATCAGGGTGGCAGCGTTATTGACGCTCAATATCCAGAGTTTGCCCGGGCGTTGCTTGCGCGCTCACGGCAGCGGGGTGTCCCTGTAGTCTTGCCGATGGCTGACGAATCCGGCGCCATTGATGTGTCAACTCGGGCCATCGAGCAGTCCGATTTCGCCGGGCTGAGCGCCTATTCCCTGCGTTACCAAGCCGAGCTTATTGCAGCGGGAAAAATAACCGGTACACCGGGTAATCTCGCTGGACGTTGGTTGATGAAGCTGGCAAATCGAACTCGAATACTGACCGCCCGTGGTGCTGATGCGGCGCAGGTTGGCGCTCAGCTGGCCGATAAACTGGCCGACATGCTCGCCGCGCGATTTGCGGTGGTTGGGACCGCTGGTGAGATCAAAGTGTTAGTGGCGGGTGTCAGCAACCCGCGTCAGTACGCTCAGTTGTTGCAATATTTAGGTTCTTTGGCGTTTGTTGATGATACCTCGGTAACCGCGCTGGCGGGTGGCAAGCTCACGTTAGCGCTGCAAACACAGGCCAGCCAAGATAAATTTTTGCAGTTGCTGGCGGTTGATGGCCGGCTGGTACCCGAAGATTCGGTGGATAGCCGTATTGCGCCGCGCCAAGCGCAAAACCCCCGTGCTCCGCTAGATGCTCAAGATCCGCTAGCGGGCGGCCAAGTTTCGGTTGCTCCTTCACTCACTATGCGCTGGTTGGGCTCGCCTCGCTCATGACCTGGAGTTGGTTACCCAATGCCATTACGGTCATCCGTATTGTGCTGGTGTTGCCAACCGCTTGGCTGTTGTGGCAACGGGATTACACGTCCGCATTGATACTCATGGCCATTGCCGGTTCTTCTGATGCATTGGACGGCTGGTTAGCCCGACGTTTCCACTGGCAGTCACGACTAGGCGCAGCCCTTGACCCGGTGGCGGACAAGCTGTTGGTCGCGGTGATGTTTGTGGTGTTCACTTGGCAAGGTCACATCCCGTTAGTGGTGGCCTTGATTGTGCTAGGTCGAGACTTTGTCATTATGTCTGGCGCGGTGATCTACCGCTTGCTGTATGGGCCCTATGATCTGTCACCCACTTTTGTCAGCAAAGCCAACACCGCGATGCAGATTGTCACCGTATTGCTAGCGATGTTGGAGCTCTGCGATTTTGGCGCAACTAGCACCATCGCGGGCCAACTGCTCAACCCGCACTGTTTCTATTTGCTGGCGGTGCTTGGGTTGGTGTCGGGTACAGATTATGTGGTGACCTGGGGTCGTCGCGCCTGGCACAACTCCCGCGGTTAGCCTGATGCCAGAGCAATTATCCTTACGTTTTCCGCTGCGGCGCGAATACAGTTTTGCTAGCTTCGAGCCGGGTTCAAGCGCTGAGGCGGTGCAACAACTATCAACCTTGGCGCGTGCACCTGGGTTTGTTGGGTTGTGGCTGTGGGGTGCCGGGGCGGTAGGAAAAACCCATTTGTTGCATGCCACCTGCCAACTGCACGCGGGTCGAGTTGGCTACTTACCCCTAACCGATCTGCTCGAGGATACCGACCCACAGGGCGTGTTGACCTCTCAAGAGCCTTTAGATTTATTGGCGCTAGACGATCTAGATAGCTGGCTTGATGATCTGGACCGTGAGCGCGCGTTGCAGGGTGTTTATCAAGCGCAGGTGAACCATGGGGGCAAGCTGTTGGTCACCAGCCAACAAGCGCCAAGCGCTATGCGTATGCAACTGCCGGACCTAGCGTCGCGTTTGCGTGCACTGAGTTGTTACCAAGTTCAGCCGCTGGGTGATGTCAGCAAGAAACGTTTACTACAAGACCGCGCCAAAGAGCGAGGGCTTATCGTTGCTGACAACGTGTTAGATTTCTGGTTAAGCCGGGGTGATCGCAACCTAAGCTCTTTGTTAGATCAACTGCGTCTTGTCTGCGATGTGGCGTTGCGTCAACAGCGCCGCATTACGGTACCGCTGCTTAAAGATGTGCTGCAATTCTAGTGGCATCCCTAGAACTCAAGTTACGACATGTTGCGTTTACCGGTGGTGGAACCGCTGGGCATGTGGTGCCTAATTTGCCCATTATCGATGCGTTGCTTGAGGCAAAGATTAAGGTGACCTATCTAGGTAGCCGTAGCGGTTTAGAATCGGGTTTGTTGGGTGAGCGGATAACCAAGCGGGGTGTTCAGTACCACGGGGTGGCTACCGGCAAACTACGCCGCTACTTCTCGTTTGAGAACCTGCGCGATGTGGGCCGAGTGCTTCAAGCAATCTGGCAAGCTTACGCGCTGTTGGGTGGGCCAAAAAGCGAGCGTCCCGAGGTGCTGTTCTCTAAAGGCGGCTACGTCAGCCTGCCTGTGGTGTGGGCCGCTTGGTTACGCAAGATCCCGGTTGTTGCCCACGAATCCGATCAAAGCCCGGGCTTGGCAAATCGTCTTGCACTGCGTTGCTTGCACACCCTGTGTACCAATTTCCCGAACGTATCTGCCCCCGGGTTACGGGGCGCTTTGGTGCAGACGGGCACACCCTTGCGCCAAGCCTTGTTAAACGGTGATAAAGCTCGGGGTCTGGCTTTTCTCGATTTGCCCGCCGACCGCCCGCTGCTGCTGGTCACCGGCGGCAGCCTGGGGGCGGAGGCCTTGAATACTGCCGTTAGGGCGGCATTGCCCAGGTTGCTAGAGCGGTTTTACGTGGTGCACCTGTGTGGATCGGGCAAGTGCGATCTAGACGTTGCGTTTCCGGGCTACCGGCAATTTGAATACCTAAATGAGCCTTGGGGTGATGTGCTGGCTGCGGCGGATCTGGTGCTCTCCCGTGCCGGTGCGAATAGCTTGGTTGAGCTGGCCGCTTTGGGCAAACCGAACCTGCTGGTCCCTTTGCCGGCCGCGGTGAGCCGCGGTGATCAGGTGGAAAATGCGCAATACGCTGCGGATCAAGGGTTTTCCTTGGTGCTGGCAGAAGAGGCGCTAACCACACAAGCGTTGGTTGCAGCGCTGCAGCGTTTGGTGGATGAGCGCCAGGTCTGGCAAGCGGCGCTGGCAGCCTTTGCCCCAGGGGATGCCTTGCCACAAATTTTGCAGCTGTTAGGTGTAGCGGGCGGCAAGCCCTGTTAGTATGCGCGGCCTGTTTTTGGGTCGTATCTGCGCACCTCCTTTGCGCATCTCTCCCTGGGCACCGAAATAAGAAGGTCAATTTATGTCTAAGTATAAAATTCGCACCATCAACGCGATTGCTGCGCAGGGGTTAGAGAAGTTTCCGCTGGCTAACTACGAGTTGAGCAGCGAGATTGCTGATCCCCATGCGATATTGCTGCGCAGCCACAAACTCCAGCCCGAAGACATCACCAGCAACTTAAAAGCGGTGGCGCGCGCTGGTGCAGGCGTAAACAACGTGCCGGTGGACGAGTGCTCCAAGCACGGTGTGGTGGTGTTTAACACCCCCGGCGCAAACGCCAACTCGGTAAAAGAACTGGTGCTGGCCGCATTGCTGCTTTCGGCTCGGGACTTGGTGGGCGGCATCAACTACGTTGCCTCCCTGGGTGATAGTCACGACGAAGCAGAGCTAAACCGTTTGGTTGAGGCGCAGAAAAAGCAATTCAAAGGTCGGGAGTTGGCGGGTAAGTCGTTGGGCGTTGTGGGCTTAGGTGCCATTGGCTCATTGGTGGCGCGCGCGGCACTAGATCTGGGAATGGAAGTTCTAGGGTACGATCCTGCGATCTCGGTAGATGCCGCTTGGCGTCTACCAAGCGAGGTGCAGCGCATGGAAAATCTCCAAGCGCTATTCAGTCGTGCTGATTATGTCACCTTGCATGTACCGCTGTTGCCACAAACCGAGGGTTTGGTTAACGCGGAAGCCTTGCGCGGCTTCAAGCCCGGTTCGGTGTTGCTCAACTTTGCTCGTCAACCCATCGTAGATTCGGTGGCGCTAAGAGATGCGCTAGAAAGCGGCCACATTGGTGGCTACGTTGCAGATTTTCCGGTTCCTGAGTTGGCGAATACGCCAAACGTGCGCTGTACTCCACACTTAGGGGCAAGCACCGAAGAGGCTGAGATCAATTGCGCCGTGATGGCCGCCCAGCAACTGCGCGACTTCTTGGAGATTGGCAATATCCGCAACTCCGTCAACTTCCCAGCCGTGCAGCTAGCGATCAACAGCGGACACCGCTTGGCCATTACCAACCGCAACGTGGCGGGTGCTTTGGGTGAGATCACGTCGGTGCTGGCAGAGCGCGGTATCAACGTGGTGGATATGTTGAACAAGTCTCGCGACGACTTGGCCTACAACCTCATTGATATTGTGGATAGGCCAGACACCGATCTGCGAGATGCGTTGTGTGCTATCGAAAGCGTCATCAACGTTCGTCACTTCGAACAGCCTGATTAACCCATCAGGCTTTAGGGTGCCAGCACTGGTTGTGCACCCATGCGATATCCTCGGCGTGCTTGGCGGTCCAAGAAACGCTGTGGATCAAGCTGCGCTTCTTCCTGCGCCCGCATGGGCGCAAATATCCCCAACAGATGGCTCACGATAATACTGGCGCTTTGTTGCGCGCTAACCATCCCCAT